>JAIXLP010000048.1:0-71321 GCA_026954015.1 Burkholderiales bacterium
AGGTGCCCGTGGGACGCGACCAGGTGCAGCACATCGAGATGGCGCGCGACATCGCATCCAGCTTCAACCACCTCTACGGCGAGCACTTCACGCTGCCCGAGGCCGCCATCGAGGAAAACGTCGCGACGCTGCTCGGCCTGGACGGGCGCAAGATGAGCAAGAGCTACGACAACACCATCCCGCTCTTCGCGCCGCGCGCGCAGTTGCGCAAGCTGGTCGGCTCCATCGTCACCGACTCGCGCGCGCCGGGCGAGCCCAAGCAGGTCGAGGGCTCGGCGCTGTTCCAGCTCTACCAGGCGTTCGCGACGCCGCAGGAAACCGACGCCATGCGCCGCGCCTACGCCGACGGCATCGCCTGGGGCGAGGCCAAGCAGCAGCTCTTCGAGCGCATCGACCGTGAAATCGCGCCGATGCGCGCGCGCTACGACGACCTGATGGCGCACCCCCGGCAGGTGGAAGAGGCCCTGGTCGCCGGCGGAGAACGCGCGCGCGCGCTGGCCACGCCCTTCATGCGCCAGCTGCGCGAGGCCGTGGGCCTGCGCCCGGTCACGCGCGCAGGCAACGCCAGCACGAAGGCCAGGGGCGCCGCGGCCACCGGCCTGCCGCAATTCAAGCAGTACCGCGAAAGCGACGGCAGGTTCTATTTCAAGCTCGTCGCGGCCGACGGCCGGCTGCTGCTGCAAAGCACGGCGTTCGACGCGCCGCGCGACGCGGGCCTGGCCATCGCCCGGCTGCGGCAAGACCCCGCGGAACTTGCGCGCCTGGCGCCCCACTTCGTCACGGTGGACGGCGTGAGCGCGGACGACGTGATCCAGGCGCTGCAGGCGCTGGCACCGTCGGAAGATTGATTTTGATAGCTGCAAGCGTTTGCCACACAAGCGCCGAAGGCCGAAAACACCTATATTCCAGGGCTAGCGGTTCAACCCGTGGTATTCGGGGTTGGGCATCATGCTCACGCCCGTGGACATGCGGTTGGTCATGTTGTAGAAGCCCGTGGCGGAGACGATGTCCCAGATGTCGCGGTCGGCAAAGCCCGCATCGCGCAGCCGCTGACGGTCTTCCTCCTGTACCTTGGCGGGCGTCTCGGTGAGCTTGGCGGCAAAGTCCAGCATTGCGCGCTCGCGCGGCGAAAGTTTCGCGCTGCGGTAGTTCATCACCAGCAGCTCGCCCAGCACCGGGTCATTGGAGAGCTTGCGCACCGACTGGCCGTGCGAGACGAGGCAGTAGTAGCAGTGGTTGATCGACGAGACCACCACCGCGATCATCTCGCGCTCGAGCCTGGAGAGGCCCGACTCGCCCAGCATCACCTCGTTGTAGAAATTGGCGAAGTTGCGCAGCTTGGTCTGGTCGAACGAGAGCGCGCGCAGCACGTTGGGCACCATGCCGAGCTTTTCCTGGCAGACCTCGAAATAGCGGCGCATGTCCTCGTCGAGCTGCGCGGTGTCGGGTAGCGGCAGGTCAAGCGCTGTGAGATAGTCGGGTTGACGCATGGCAGTTCTCCTGGTGAGGATCGCCAGCGTACCCTACCCGCGCGGCGCGCGACTGTCATCCGCCAGACATTTACCGGGGTTTTCACCCAGCCCCGGCCCCGGCATTAGACGTTACCTTTAGCGACCCCGCGCGCCGCACCTTGGCGCGCCCGCACGCCACACACCACGGAGAGCAGGACTTGGGCCCCACAACGAGCACACCGCCACCCACCACCCCGGTGCTGCGCTGCGAGAAGATCAGCCGCTGGTTCGGCGGCGTGCGCGCCCTCTCGGACGTGACCCTGAGCGTCGCGCAGGGCGAGATCTACGGTCTGGTCGGCCCCAACGGCTCGGGCAAGACCACGCTGGTCAACTCCATCACGGGCTTCTACCCGCCGCAGGAAGGCAGCATCCACTTCGAGGGTCAGCCCATCAACGGCGTGCGCCCGCACCGCATCGCCTCGCTCGGCATCGCGCGCACCTTCCAGAACGTGGCCCTCTTCAAGGGCATGAGCGTGCTGGACAACATCCTCATGGGGCGCCACACCTTCATGCACCCCAGCGCGCTGGCCTCGCTGTTCTACTGGTGGTGGGCCGAGAAGGAAGAGATCCGCCACCGCAACAAGGTGGAGGAGATCATCGACCTGCTGCAGCTCGAAAGCGTGCGCGACGAACCGGTGGAAGTCATCCCGCTGGGCATGCAAAAGCGCGTGGAACTGGCCCGGGCGCTGGCGGCGGAGCCGCGCATGCTCATCCTGGACGAACCCATGGCCGGCATGAACCAGGAAGAAAAAGAGTACATCGTGCGCTTCATCCTCGACGCCAAGGAAGCGCACAACCTCACCATCCTGATCATCGAACACCACATGGACGTGATCACCGCCATCTGCAACCGCGCGCTGGTGCTCAACAACGGACGCATGATCGCCCAGGGGCCGGTGCGCGAGGCGGTGAACCACCCCGACGTGATCGCCGCCTACATCGGGGGGGCCATCGATGCTGCGTGAAGACGCGAGCGGCCTGCGCGCCGCCCCCACCCCCCACCAGGGAGGCAACCCGAACGATCACCTGATCGCCGCACTCGCCGCCAACGCCGCGAGCCACGGGAGCAGCGTCGCCATGCGCGAGCGCGACCGCGGCATCTGGCAGGAAACCAGCTGGCAACAGTACCTGCAGCAGGTGCTGGAAGCCGCCGCGGGGCTGGAACAGCTTGGCGTCACGCCGCACGAGAAGGTGCTGGTGGTGGGCGACAACCGCCCGGCGCTGTACTTCGGCATGCTGGGCGCCATCACGCTGCGCGCGGTGCCCTCGCCCGCCTACCCCGATTTCACGCCCGAGCAGTTGCTCGGCCAGCTGCAGCGCGAAGGCGTGCGCTTTGCCATCGCCGAAGACCAGGAGCAGGTGGACAAGCTCGTGGCGCTGCGCGAGCAGCACCCGCAGCTCGAATGGATCATCTACGACGACCCGCGCGGCCTCGTCGGCCACGAGCCCACGGGCACCATGGCCTTCACCGAGCTGGCACAGCGCGGACGCGCGCGCCTGAAGGCCGAGCCCACGTTGGCCAATGAACTGCAAAACCGCCCGCGCGCGGACGACATCGCCATCCTGCTGCACTCCTCGGGCACGACGGGCGCGCCCAAGGGCATCCCGCTCAAGCACCGGCACGTGCTCGCTGCCGTGCGCAGCGCGGCGCAGGCCGGGTACTTTCGCACCGGCGAGACGCACATGGCCTACATGCCGATTGCCTGGGTCGGCGACTTCATCTTCACCATCGCGGCGGCGTTCGCGCTGCGCTTTTCGGTCAACATCCCCGAGAAGCAGGAAACGGTGCAGCGCGACCTGCGCGAGATCGCCCCCACGGTCTACTTCACCTCGCCGCGAGCGTGGTCCACCATGCTCACGCGCGTGCAGGTGGGCATCGCCGAATCCACGCGGTTCAAGCGCTGGCTCTACGGGCGCTTCATGCCGCTGGCTGTCGAGATCGAGCGCGGGCGCCTCAAGGGGCAGGAGCCGAGTACCGGCCAGCGCGTCCTGCGCGCGCTCGGCGAGCTGCTGGTGTATGGCCCCATCAAGGACCAGCTGGGCCTGTCGCGCGCCACGCACGCCTACACCGCGGGCGAAGCCATAGGCGAAGAAATCTTCCTGTTCTTTCGCGCGCTCGGCCTGCCGCTGCGCCAGTTCTACGGCCAGACGGAAAACTCCGCGCTGTGTGCCGCGCAGGAGGCGGGCTCGGTCAAGCTGCACACCGTGGGCAAGCCCTTCCCCGGCATTGATCTGAAGATCAGTGACAGCGGCGAAATCCTGGTGCGCGGCGGCAACGTCTTCGACGGCTACTTCGACGACGACGCCGCCACCGCCGAATCACTGCAGGACGGCTGGCTGCACACGGGCGACGCGGGCTACCTGGAAGACGACGGCCAGCTCGTCGTGCTCGGGCGCGTCTCCGAGGTGGTCTACACCAACGCCAAACAACGCTTCATTCCAACCTTCATCGAGAACCAGCTCAAGTTCAGTCCCTACATCAAGGACGTGTGCGTGCTGGGCGACGGACGCGACTACCTCGCGGCGCTGGTGGCCATCGACTGGGAGGCCGTGGGCCACTGGGCGCAGGAGCACGGCGTGGCCTACACCTCGTTTGCCGACCTCTCGCAGCAGGCAGGCGTGTACGAGCTGCTGGCCCAGCTCTTCGCCTCGGTGAACGCCAAGCTGCCCGAGGGCACGCGCATCCGGCGCTTCGTGAACCTGCACAAGGAATTCGACCCGGACGACGGCGAAGTGACGCGCACGAGGAAGCTGCGCCGTGGCGTGATCGCCGAGCACTACGCCGACATCATCGAAGCCATTTACGCGGGCCGGGACGACATCGAATCGGTCGCGCAGATCACCTACGAAACCGGCGAATCGGGCGTGCTCAAGCGCCACCTCAAGATCCGCGACGTGCCCGCCAAGGTGAACGCATGAGCTACTTTCTCGAACTGCTGATCAACGGCGCGCTCACCGGGCTGATGTACGCCATGGTGGCGCTGGGCATCGTGCTGATCTACAAATCCTCGGGCGTGCTCAACTTCGCGCAGGGGGCGCTGGTGATGATGGGCGGCTACGCCGTCTGGCTCTTCACCTCCTGGGGCCTGCCGATCTGGGCCGCGGCCCTCGTCGCGCTCGCCGCGATGTTCGTGCTCGGCCTCGTCATCGAGCGGCTGCTGCTGCGCACCATGGTGGGCCAGCCCATCATCATGATCGTCATGCTCACCCTCGGGCTGGACGTGTTCCTGCGCGGCTTCGGCCCCGGGCTGCTGGGCACCGAGCCCAAGCAACTGGACATCGGCCTGGGCCTGGCGCCGCTCATCGTCGGCGACATCCTCGCCAACCGCACCTATGTGGTGGGCGGCATCATCGCGCTCGTCCTCGTGGCGCTGGCCCTCGGGTTCTTCCGCACGCGTCTGGGCACCAAGCTGCGCGCCGTCTCGGACGACCACGTCTCCAGTTGGTCGGTGGGCATCTCGGTCGAGCACGCGGTGGCCATCTCCTGGGGCTTCGCGGGCCTGTGCGCCGTCGCCGCGGGCACCATGTGGGGCGCGGCGCAGGGCGTGGACTGGTCGCTCACGGCGCTGCTGTTCCCGGCCGTGGCGGTGGTGATCCTGGGCGGCATCGACAGCATCGTCGGCGCGCTGCTCGGCGGCCTCATCGTCGGCATCCTGGGCAGCGTGATTCCGGGCTACGTCGATTCGCTGGTGGGCGGCAGCACGCGCGACGTCGTCACCTCGGTGGTGATCCTGCTCACCATCCTGATCCGGCCCTACGGCATGTTCGGCCGCGAAGACATCGAACGCATCTAGAAAGACCCCGCCATGTTCTACCGCCTCTCCGGTGTCTAC
Organism: Burkholderiales bacterium; assembly: GCA_026954015.1. Lineage (GTDB taxonomy): Bacteria > Pseudomonadota > Gammaproteobacteria > Burkholderiales > Burkholderiaceae_C > Comamonas_C. The sequence goes on from JAIXLP010000048.1 coordinate 5,345, forward strand.
CACACCAGGTACAGCCAGACGCGCCAGCTCTGGCCCATCCCGGCCGACCGCTGGCAGGTGGGCCTGCTGCTGGCGCTGGCGCTCGCGGCGCCGCTGTACATGTCGCACCTGTACCTGTCGAGCTACATGCTGCCCTGGCTCATCTTCAGCGCGGCCACGCTCTCGCTCACGCTGCTCATGGGGCTGGCGGGGCAGTTGCACTTCGGCTTCGCCGCCGTCATGGCGATCGGCGCCTACACCAGCATCCACCTCACGCGCGCCGGTGTGCCGCTGGAGATCGCGCTGCTGGGCGCGGGACTCATGTCGGCCGCCATCGGCTGCCTCTTCGGCGCGGCGGCGCTGCGCGTCAAGGGCCTGTACCTCGTGATGGCCACGCTTGCGATGCAGTTCCTGGTGGACTGGGTCATCGTCAACGTCACCGCCATCTCGGGCGGCTCGGTCGCGACGCTGCAGACACCCAAGGTGAACTTTCTCTTCGTTTCGCTGGAGAGCCTGAACGCGCGCTATTACGTTGCACTCGCGTGGACCGTGGTCGTCACGCTGCTCATTCTCAACATCAAGCGCACGAGCTTCGGGCGCGCACTCGTGGCCGTGCGCGACAAGGATTTCGCCGCCGCCGTGATCGGCGTGAACATCTTCAAGTACAAGCTGCTCGCCTTCTTCACCAGCAGTTTTCTCGGCGGTGTCACGGGCGCCATCCTCGCGTTCTGCTACTACAAGGCCGTCACGCCCTCGCAGTTCAACTTTGACGTCACCATCCAGCTCGTGGCGATGGCGCTCGTGGGGGGGCTGGGCAGCGTGATCGGCGGGTTTCTGGGCGCGGGCTTCGTACTGCTCGTGCCCATCGTCCTGCTCAACCTGATCTCGGCCATGGTGAGCAGCGGCTGGCTCGACATCTCCACCTCGCTCATGGCGCATATCCCGCTGATGCTGTACGGCGCGATGATCATCGGTTTCCTCTTGTTCGAACCACTCGGTCTCGCCAAAATCTACGACAACGCGCGCAAATACCTGCTCGTCTGGCCCTTCCGCCACACGCAAAGCTGATTCCCGGGTTCATTCACGCCAACCACCAAAGGAGACTTCACGATGAAACATACCGATCTGGCGCTTACGCGCCGCACCGTGCTCGGCGCCGCAGCAGCGGCGAGCCTGGGTGCCACCCTGCCCGTCTGGGCGCAGGACAAGGCGGCGATCCAGTTCGCCACGCTGCTGGACTTCACCCGCGTCTACACCTTCCTGACCGACGAGTACAGCCAGGGCCAGCAGGACTACATCAAGCTCGTGAACCTGGAGGGCGGCCTCGACGGCCACCCGATCAAGCTCATCATCAAGGACCACGCGAGCTACCCCGAGCGCGGCATCGCCGCCTACAACGAGGCCAAGGCGGCCGGCGCGATCTTCTTCGACTTCCTGAGCACGCCGGTGGCCAACGCCCTGATGCCCCGGGTCGACGAAGACCATCTGCCGATGATCGCCTTCGCGCACGGCCGCGCCGACGCCGCCGACGGCACCGCCTTCCCCTACGTGTTCCCGTCGGCCGCGATCTACCGCTCGCAGGCCGCCATCCTGCTCAAGTACATCGACGAGCATGAAGGCGGGCTCAAGGGCAAGAAGATCGCCTTCGTGCACATCGACTCGCCCTTCGGCAAGGAGCCCATCGAGCTGCTCAACCGCGTGGCCCAGTCCAAGGGCTTCGAGGTCAAGCTCTATCCCTACCCCGTGCCCGGCACGGAACAGGCCGCCACCTGGAGCGAGGTGCGCAAGAACCGTCCGGACAAGGTCATCATCTGGGGCGCCGGCCCCGGCCAGGCGGTGTCGATCCGCGGCGCCGTCACCAACGGCATCGCGCCCAAGGACATCCACTCCGTCGTCTGGCTCTCCGAGAGCGACATGTCGGCCTTCAAGGGCAACGAGGTCGTGGGCGTCAAGCGCGTCACGCTGGTGAACACCGGCACGGGCAACCCCATCCTCAAGCGCATCGTCGAGAAGGTCGTCACTCCGGGCAACGGCAGCGGCGACAAGAAGCGCGTGGGCTGGAGCGGCTACAACATCGGTGTGGCCAGCATGGCCATCCCGGTGGCGGCGGCCAAGCTGGCGCTCGCGAAGCTGGGTGGCCCCCTGACCGGCGAGAAACTGAAGCAGGGCTATGAAATGCTCAAGGACTTCAACGCCGAAGGGTTGATTCCGCCGCTGACCATCACCGCGCAGGACCACCAGGGCGGCGGCGCCGGGCTGGTCTCCGAATGGGACGGCAAGCAATGGACGCCCAAGTCCGAATTCGGCAGCGCCTACCAGGACGTCGTCTGGGATCTCATCAAGGAAGACCAGGCCAAGGCCAAGGAAAAGAAATGAGCCTGTTGACCCTGAACAATGTCGAGGTCGCCTACGACCGGGTGTTCCTCGCCATCAAAGGGGTCTCGCTCGACGTCGAGGAGGGCTCGGTGGTGGCCCTGCTCGGCGCCAATGGCGCGGGCAAGTCCACCACGCTCAAGACCATCAGCGGCCTGCTCGCGCCCGAACGCGGCGAGGTGCGCCGCGGCGAGGTGCACTTCATGGGGCAGGACATCCTGCACCTGTCCCCGCCCGAGCGCGTGCGCCTGGGCCTGGTGCACGTGATGGAGGGGCGGCGCATCTTCGAGCACCTCACGCCCGACGAAAACCTGCTCGCAGCCTACCGCGGCCACGGCGCGAAAAAAAGCTTTGACGAGCTGCGCGAGCAGGCCTACACCTATTTCCCGCGCCTGAAGGAGCGCATCCGCAGCAAGGCGGGCTATCTTTCAGGCGGCGAGCAGCAGATGCTCGCCATCGCGCGCGCGCTCGTGACCGAGCCCAAACTCATCATGCTCGACGAGCCGTCGCTGGGCCTCGCGCCCGTGCTGGTCAAGGAGATCTTCGCCATCATCCGCGAGATCAACCGCACGCAGCGCCTGAGCGTGCTGCTGGTGGAGCAGAACGCCACCGCCGCGCTCAACGTGGCCGACCACGCCTACCTGATCGAGAACGGCAACATCGTGATGAGCGGCGAGGCCGCCGTGCTCAAGCAGAACCCCGACATTCAGGAGTTCTACCTGGGCGGCGGCGAGCGCGTGGACTACCACAACGTCAAGCACTACCGCCGCCGCAAGCGCTGGCTCGCCTGAGGCGACGACGCCCTGATCTGCGTCAGTCCATCACGATGCAGTCGCGCAGGCCCGCGCCGCTGGCGAGGTGGTCGAACCCTTCGTTCACGCGGTCCAGCGTGAACGCCTCGCCCAACAGCTTGTCCACCGGCAGCTTGCCCGCCTTGTACAGGTCGATGTAGCGCGGAATGTCTACGGCGGGCACGCCCGAGCCGAGGTAGCTGCCGCGGATTTCCCGCTCCTCGCCGACGAGCTGCGAGATCGGCAGCGCGAACGTGGTCTTGGGGTGCGGCAGGCCCGAGGTGATCGTCATGCCGCCGCGGCGCGTGAGCTTGTAGGCCGACTCGAACGCCGCGAGCACGCCCGCCGTGTCGTAGCCTATGTCCACGCCGCCGCCCGCGGTTTCGAGCAGCTCGGCGTCGGAAGCCACAGCCCTGGGGTCGATCACGTGCGTCGCGCCCAGGGACCGCGCCAGCTCGCGCTTATGCGCATCGGGCTCCACCGCCACCACGCGCCGCGCACCGGCAGCCAGCGCCGCGAGCAGCGCGCTCAGGCCCACGCCGCCCAGTCCGACGATGGCAATCGTATCCCCCGTCTTGATGCGCGCACGGTTGATCACCGCGCCCGCCCCGGTGAGCACGGCGCAGCCGAAGAGCGCCGCCTCGCGATGCGACAGCGGCACCGGCACGCGCACGCACGAGCGCGTGGAGACAACGGCGTATTCGGCAAAGCACGAGACGCCCAGATGGTGGTTCAGTGCCTCGGAGCCCGCATGCAATCGCCTGTCGCCCCCCAGCAACGCGCCTTGCGTATTGGCCTTGGCCCCCGGCTCGCACAGCGCCGGGCGCCCGGACATGCACGGGGTGCAGCTGCCGCAACTGGGCACGAACACCGTGACCACGTGGTCGCCCACCCGCAGATCGCTCACGCCCGGCCCGACCTCGACCACCTCGCCCGAAGATTCATGACCCATGGCCAGCGGCATCACGCGCGGGCGGTCGCCGTTGATGACCGAAAGGTCGGAATGGCACAGACCCGCCACCTTGATCTTCACGAGCACTTCGCCCGCGCCGGGCGCATCCAGCTCGACGTCTTCCACCTGTACGGGGCGGCTCTGGGCATAGGGCGCTGGCAGGCCCATCTGCCGCAGCACGGCACAACGCATCTTCATCGACAGTCTCCTTTTGATCCGCGATTGTTTGCCGCATGAAGCTGCGCAAACCATCGCAACGCACTACATTTACCACCAAGTATGCACGCCCATGCTGACCACGGCAGACGCGCATCCGACGCCTCATGCAGACAGGAGATACCCGATGGACACACACACCTCCCCCCTCGCCCAGCTGGCCGACCCAAGCCTCCTGGTAACCGACGCCCTCGTCAACGGCCGCTGGCTCAAGGGCAAGCAGCGCTTTGACGTGAGCGATCCAGCCACGGGCCTGAAGCTCGCCGACGTGGCCGACCTCGGCGCGAAGGAAACGAAGGCCGCGATCGATGCGGCCAACGCCGCCTGGGGGCCGTGGCGTGCCAAGACCGCGAAGGAGCGCTTTTCCATCCTGATGCAATGGTACGAGCTGCTGATGGCCAACAAGGAAGACTTGGCGCGCCTGATGACGGCCGAGCAGGGCAAGCCCCTGGCCGAGGCCCGCGGCGAAGTGGCCTACGGCGCGAGCTTCGTGCAGTGGTTTGCCGAGGAGGCCAAACGCGTGAATGGCCAGACGCTCGCCACCTACGACGGTAACAAGCGCTATGCCGTGCTCAAGCAGCCGATCGGCGTGTGCGCGGCCATCACGCCCTGGAATTTCCCGCTCGCGATGATCACGCGCAAGGTGGCCCCGGCGCTCGCCGCGGGCTGCACCGTGGTCATCAAGCCAGCGGAGCTCACGCCGCTCACGGCGCTCGCCGCGGCCGAGCTCGCGCAGCGCGCGGGCTTTCCCGCCGGGGTCATCAATGTAGTGACAGGCGTGGACGCACCGGCGATCGGGGGGGCGCTGTGCGAGAGCGACGTGGTGCGCCACCTGTCGTTCACCGGCTCCACCGAAGTCGGGCGCATCCTGATGGCGCAGTGCGCGCCCACGGTGAAGAAGCTTGCGCTGGAACTTGGCGGCAATGCGCCGTTCATCGTGTTCGACGACGCCGACCTCGATTCGGCGGTGGAAGGCGCGCTCGCGAGCAAGTACCGCAATGCCGGGCAGACCTGCGTGTGCGCGAACCGCCTCTACGTGCAGGACGGCGTCTACGAGGTGTTCGTGAAGAAGCTCGCCGCCAGGGTCAAGACCATGAAAGTAGGCAACGGCTTCGATGAAGGCGTGACGGTGGGCCCCCTGATCGAACCGGCGGCGTTGACCAAGGTGGACAAGCACGTGAAGGACGCCTTGCGCAAGGGTGGCCGGGTGCTCACCGGCGGCGGCAAGCTCAAGGGGCAGTTCTACGAACCGACGGTGATCGCGGACGCCACGAACAAGATGCTCGTGGCGCGCGAGGAGACGTTCGGGCCGGTGGCGCCGGTGTTCCGCTTCAAGACCGAGCAGGAGGCGATCGACGCGGCCAACGCGACCGAGTTCGGCCTGGCAAGCTACTTCTACGCGCGCGACATCGGGCGCATCACGCGCGTGTCCGAAGGGCTGGAATACGGCATGGTGGGCATCAACACCGGCCTCATCTCCACCGAGCACGTGCCGTTCGGCGGCGTCAAGCAGTCGGGGCTGGGGCGCGAGGGCTCCTCGCATGGCATCGAGGAGTACCTGGAAATGAAGTACCTGTGCATTGCCGACGTGACGCGATAGGCATCACGCGCCGCAGCACTTCTTGTACTTCTTGCCGCTGCCGCACGGACACGGGTCGTTGCGGCCCGTCTTGGTGCTGATGGCGGGTGCAACGCGCGGCCCGAGGCTCCTGGCGATGTCGTAGAGGTCGTACACCGCCCAGATCGCCTCACCGAATGCCTCCAGCCGTGCGTCGCTCACGGTGGGCTCGCCCGTCTCGTCGTAGAGATTGACGGCGGGCGCCGCCTGATCTTCCTTGAGCAGTTCGCCGATGGTGGCAAGGGCGCTGCGCATCCCGGTGGCGATTTCCCTGTCGCGCGGCGGCGTCCAATCGTCGATCCAGTAGTCCACGGCATCGAGAAAACCCGCGGCCCAGGCCTGCGCGAACGGCGGCGGCGCGCCATCGGCCAGCGCCTGCGCGCGCTCCTGCGGCGGCAGTGCCGCGACCGCGCCGCGCCAGTCGAGCACGCCGGGTTCGAGCGCCGCCTCGTCGTCGAGCGCATCGACCGGTGCCTCGAGCGCGGCGCGCACCTGCGATTCGCGCTCCAGCCAGTGCATGAGAAAGCACGTGCGCTCGCCACGCGTGGCGAACACCGCGTCCAGGTCGGCGTCGAACAGCATCGGCAGCCATTCGTCGCTGGCCACCTCGCGGCGCGTGCACAGCAGTGCGGTCATCACGCCCTCGCAGTACTCCCACTGCGGTATGTCCTCCGGCAGGCGCTCCTGCAGCGCCTCCAGTGCTGCTTCCAGCGCGGCCAGCGTGGCGCCGGCAGGGCTCGCGCCGTCGTCGCCTTCCGGCGGGCGGGTCTCCGCTTTCGATTCGGTGGTCATGTGCGTCCTTGCAGGGAAGCGGCATCGTAACCGCCGCGAGGCACGTGGCCGGTCACCGCCTGCGCACGCCGAGCCACACCACGGCGCCCACGACGATGAGCGCTCCCAGCACCTGCACCGGCGCGATCGCCTGCCCCAGGATGAACCACGCGAGCACGAGCGCGAACACCGGCTCGACGTTCATGATGGCGGTATTGCCCACCACCCCGAGGCGCGGCAGCACCGTGAGCAAAACGGTGATACCCGTGCCGTAGAGCAGCGTGAGCAGCGCCAGGCCCCACCAGCCCGCCGGTGACGCGGGCCAGTGAAAACCGCCGCGCGACGCCACCACGAGCAGCGCCACGATGCCCGCGACCGCCATGCTCACGCAGGTACGCACGCGGCCATCGACATCCCCCGCGCCGTGCTGCGTGAGCACCAGCGCCAGACTGAAGATGAGCGAAGCCGCGATCGCAAACGCCACCCCAGCGCCTATGCGTTGCCACTGGCCGCTCACGCCCAGGCCGGAGCTGGCGCCCAGCACGTCGAGCGCAAGCGCCAGGCCCACGAGCAGCACCGCCATCGCCACGACCAGTCGCCGCTCCAGCGGCTGGCGCAACAGCACGCGCGCCCACAGCGCCGTGCACAGCGGATAGGTGTTGAACGCCAGCAGCGCGAGCGCCACCGGCAGGCGCGCTACCGCCGAATACAGCCAGATGCTCTGCACGCCGATCAACAGGCCGATGGCGAGCAGCGCACCCCACTGGCGCCGGTTCAAGCGCAACGAGACCCCCTGCACGAAGAGCAGCAGCGCCGTGGCCGCGCCCGTCACGCCGCTGCGCACGGCCACGGCGGTCGTCACGTCCGCGCCGCTGTCGAACGCGAGCCGCGCCGCGACGTGGTTGGCGCCCATCATCAGCGCGACCAGCACCAGCGTGGCAAACGCCAGGCCGCTCAGCGCGCGGGGCGTCGTGCCCATGACGTGATATCAGCGCGGATACAGGCCGTGGGTGCGCGCATGCAGACGGGCGAGACCCAGCAGCGCGTCGGTGTACGGCGTGGCCACCCCGGTGAGCTGCCCGAGCTCGCGCACCGACGCGACGAGCGCGTCAAGCTCGATCGCCCGGCCCGCGCGCGCGTCCTGCAACATCGATGGCGTGAAGTCGCCGAGCTTGCGCGTGATGCGGTCACGGTCTTCGGGCGCATCGGCGATGGGCACGCCAATGCACGCGCCGATCTCGCGCGCCTCGAGCATCACGCGGTGCGCAAAACCCGTGACCAGCGCATCGTCGAGCACCGGCGTCGCGGTCGCGCCGGTGAGCGCGCAGATCGGGTTCATCGTCATGTTGCCCCAGAGCTTGTACCAGATGTCCTTCTGGATCTGCGGCGAGAGCGTGGCCACGAAGCCCGCGCGCTGCAGCAGCTCGCGCAGCGCCTGCGCGCGCTCACTCGCCGTGCCGGACGGTTCGCCGATGATGAGCTCGTTGCCGAAACGGTGGTGGATCACGCCCGGCGCATCCACCGAGCAACTCGCGTGCACCACGCCGCCGATCACGTGCCGCAGCGCTATGCCGCGCTCGATCGCCTGGTCCGGATCGACGCTGCGCAGGCGCTGGCCCAGCACCGCGCCGCCAAACCCTTGCAGAAACCACCATGGCACCCCGTTCATCGCGGTCAGAACCACGGTGTGCGGCGCCAGCAGCGGCGCGACGCGCGCCGCCACGCCCGCAAGCGCGGGCGCCTTGACGGCGATGATCACGAGGTCTTGCGCGCCAAGCGCGGCCGGGTCGTCGCTCGCGTGCACGGTGCAGCGTGTCTCCTGCTCGACGCCCGCGCCGTCCTGCTCCAGCAGGCGCAGGCCCTCGGTCTGCAGCGCGCGCAGCGTCGCGCCCCGGGCAACCGCCGTCAGCGCTACGCCGGGAAGCCGTGCAAGGCGCGCGCCCATCCAGCCACCGATCGCCCCCACACCGTAAATGCAGATTTTCTGGAACATGGCCATCAGAAGGTGCGGGGCATGGTTTTCGGGTCGAGCTTGATGTCCACGAGTATCGGGCCTTTGCGCGAGCGTCGCTGGATGAAATCCTTCATGCCGGCCAGATCGGCGCGCGCATGCACCGTGTAGCCCTGCCCGCCCATCGCGCGCGCCACCTCGGCGAATTCGGGCCAGTCGAACAGCGCCAGCGCCGGGTCGAGATCGTGGTCGGTGAAATGCAGGTACTCGGCGCCGTAGCCGCCGTCGTTGCAGACGACGACGATCAGGTCGAGCTGCTCGCGCACCGCGGTGTGAAAGTCGGTGAGGCCGCCGAGCATGAAGCCGCCATCGCCGACGACCGCGATCGTGGGAATGTCCCGCGCCGCGCAGGCGCCGCCCAGCGCATAGCCTATGCCGGTGCCGATCGCGCCAAACAGGTTGCCGGGCATGAAGTAGCGCGGGCCGGTCACATGCATGAGCTGCCAGGGCTGGCGCATGAAGCGGCCGCCGTCGGTGGCGAGCACGCGCTTTTCCTCGACCGTCTGCTCGACCACCGCCAGCGCTTCCTGCACCGACGGCTTGGCCTGCGGGTCGGCGCCTTCGGGCGGCGCATAGGGGGCCTGCATGGCCGCCACCGCGTCCTTGACCACGTCCTCGGAAGCAAAGCCCGAGGGGGCGATTTCGGCCTCGTCGAGCCAGTGGATCACGCGCTCGGCCACCGCGGCCATGCCGCCCAGCACCGTGGCGTCGGCGATGCCGTGCTGGCCTATCGGCGCCTCGTCGCCCAGCACCATGACGATGCGCTTCTTGTCGAAGAACGCGCCGTGGCCCGAGGTGAAGAAGTTCAGGCTCGCGCCGAACGCGACGATGCAGTCGCTGACCGTGATCGCGTCCATCGCCTCCATGCGCCCCGAGATGCCGAGCACGCCGAGGTAGCGCGGATTGCCCCGGTACAGGTCCTTGGTGCGCAGCGTGCTCATGATCGGCGCGTCGAGCCGCTCGGCCAGCTTGAGCACCTGCGCCGCCTCGTCGCTCGCGACCACGCCGTAACCGGCGATCACGATGGGCCGCTTGGCGCTTGCGACGATGCCGATCGCGGCGTCGAGCTCGGGGCTGTCGAGCGCCTGCGTGTGCCGGCGCAGGTACTGCGGGCGCGGCGGGTGGTAGTCGCCGATGTCCTGCCACTGCAGATCGTGGGACGGAAAGTTGAACACGATGGGCCGGCGCTCGGCGTAGGCACGCTGGAAGGCATACACAAGGTCGCGCTGCACGTCCTCCACGCGGCCGGGTGCCTCGTACCCCGCGCCGGTGGCCATGATGAGCTCGCGGTGGGGAATCTTCTGCGGGTGGTACTTGACCTTGGACAGGCCGTCGCCCGTGATCAGCACCATGGGGATATGCCCCTTGACTCCTTCCACGAGCGCGGTGAGCGCATTGGTCAGGCCCGGCCCGCAGGTGACCGTGGCCACGCCTATCGTGCCCGAGACCTGGGCGTAGCCCGAGGCCATGAGCACCGCATTGGCCTCGTTCGTGGCGCTCGTGTATCTGCCGCCCTGCTTCACGAACTTGTCGACGATGAAGAGGTTGGCGTCGCCAATCACGCCAAACAGTTGATCCACCCCCATGTCGCGCAGCGCGTGCGCGATCACGTCATTCATTTGCATCGGATACGCCCTTCAGGTTCCGGGAGATTGTGGTGAGCGCCCACGCGGCTCAATGCCGGTAGCTTGCGTCGGTGCGGTCCAACTGCCGCACCAGCGCGTCGAAGACGTCCTGCCCCGCGCCGCGGCGCGGGTCGAACTGGAACGAGTCGCGCGTGCACTGCGCGGCGATGGCCTCGGGCACCGGCAATGGCGCGCCCATGCTCTGCGTCGCCAGCTGGATCTCGCAGGCACGCTGCAGCGTCCAGAGCACGGCAAACGCCTGCGGCAGCGTCTCGCCCCACGCCAGCAACCCGTGGTTGCGCAGGATCACCGCCTTGCGTCCGGCGATGCTGGCCACCACGCGCGGCCCTTCGTTCGGGCGGATGGTGATCCCCTCGAAGTCGTGGTAGGCCACCATGCCGTGCAGCTGCGCGCTGTAGAAATTGCTTTGCGACAAGCCGCTCGCAAGCGACGCGACCGCCACGCCTGCCGTCGTGTGCGTGTGCATCACGCAGTGCGCACCCGGCACGCCGTCATGGATGCAGCCGTGCAGCACGTAGCCCGCGGGGTTGATCGGGTAGTCGGACGCGCTCAGGACTTCGCCAGCGAGGTTGATCTTGACCAGGTTGCTCGCCGTCACCTCGCTGTAGTGCAGGCCGAAGGGGTTGATGAGGAAGTGCTTTTCCCCGCCCGTGGCGCTTTCGGGCACGCGCAGCGTGATGTGGTTGTAGATCATCTCGGTCCAGCCCAGCATCGCGAACACGCGGTAGCAGGCGGCTAGTTGCACGCGCGCGGCACGCTCATCGGGATGGCAGTCGGCCAACGTGATCATGCAGAACCTCTTTCAGGCCAGGCCGTCGAAATCGCTCGCGGCGTGGCGCTCGCGCAGACCCTGGTTGCGCCGGTTCACGAGCCGCCCGCGCCGCACCGCCGGGCGCGCGGCGAGCTGCTGCTGCCAGCGCAGCACGTTGCGGTACGAGGTCACGTCGAGGAATTCGGCGGCGCCGTAGGCTTCGTTCGTGATCAGCGCGCCATACCACGGCCAGATCGCCATGTCGGCGATCGTGTACTCCGCCCCCGCGATGTACTCGTGCGCCGCGAGCTGCCGGTCCAGCAGGTCGAGCTGGCGCTTGACTTCCATCGTGAAGCGGTCGATCGGGTACTGCTGCTTCTCGCTCGCGTAGGCGTAGAAGTGGCCAAAGCCACCGCCCAGGTAGGGCGCGGCGCCGACCTGCCAGAACAGCCACGACAGGCAGGTCGCCCGCCCCTCGGGCGTCTGCGGAATGAAGGCGCCGAACTTTTCCGCAAGGTGCAGCAGGATGGCGCCCGATTCGAACAGGCGGATTTCCGGTGTCGCGCTGCGGTCGACCAGCGCCGGAATCTTGGAATTGGGGTTGACCGCGACGAAACCGCTCCCGAACTGGTCGCCCTCGTTGATGTCGATCAGCCAGGCGTCGTATTCGGCGCCAACGGTGCCCTGCTGCAGCAGCTCCTCGAGCAGGATCGTCACCTTCTGGCCGTTGGGGGTGGCAAGCGAGTAGAGCTGAAGCGGGTGCCGGCCCACGGGCAGTTCGCGCTCGAAGCGCGCGCCGGCCGTCGGGCGGTTGATGCTGGCGAATTTGTTGTCCTGCTTGGGCTCCCAGTGCCAGACCTTGGGGGGAACGTACTGCGTCGTCATCGTCTGCTCCTTGCGCGTGCGGCGTGCTGCCTCACCGCGGCTTGAAATGGTCCGCCAGCGCCGTGGTCTCGCGCGCCAGCACGTTGGTATCCAGCCCCACGGCCACGAAGCTCGCGCCCCAGTCGAGGTAGCGCTGCGCCATGGCGCGGTCCGCTGCGAGGTTGCCCGCCGCCTTGCCCGCACGCACGATGCGGCGCGTGGCGTCCTCGATGATCGCGAGCATCTCGGGGTGGCCGGGGCTGCCGCGGTGGCCCATCGAGGCCGAGAGATCTGCCGGGCCGATGAAGATGCCATCCACGCCATCCACCGCGGCGATGGCCTCGATGTTGCCGATCGCGGTGCGCGTCTCGGCCTGCACGATGATGCCGACGCGGTCGTTGGCATCGTGCACATAGCCCTGGTAGCGGCCCCAGCGCGCGGCGCGCCCGCCGGCCATGCCGCGGATGCCCCCCGGCCCGTCACCGAGCGCCGGGTAGCGCGCCGCGCGTACCACGGCCGCGGCCTGCTCGGGCGTGTCGATCATCGGCACGAGCAGCGTTTGCGCGCCCAGGTCGAGGTACTGCTTGATCAGCATCTCGCCCACATGCCCGAGGCCCATGGGCACGCGCACCACGGCGTGGGTCTGCGGGTAGGCGGCGATGGTCTGGAGCTGGTGCAGCACGGTCTCCAGGCTGTGGTAGGTGTGCTCGCCATCAATCAGCAGCCAGTCGAAACCGGCACCCGCGGCGATCTCGGCCACGGTGGTGTTGGGCAGGTTGAGCCAGAAGCCGATCTGGCGGCGCTGCTCGCGCAGCGCCTGCTTGAAGGTGTTGACAGGGGTTTGCATGGTCAGTCGAATTGGAATTGCAGTTGGCCCAGCGGCCCGTAATCCGCCACGAACACGTCACCCTTGCTGGCCGCCACCGGGCGCGTGAACGAGCCCGCGAGCACGATCTGCCCCGGCAGCAGCGATTCGCCCCAGGGCGCGAGCTTGTTGGCGAGCCAGGCGATGCCGATGGCCGGGTCGCCCTGCACGCCGGCGGCGAGACCCGTTTCCTCGACCACGCCGTTCTGGCGCAGGATCGCGCCGACCCACGGACGGTCGATGGTGCGCGCGTCCGCCCGGCCCGCGCCGACGACGATACCGGCGTTGGCGGCGTTGTCGCTGATGGTGTCGTAGACCTTGCGCATCACCTTGGTGTGGCGGTCGAACTGCTCGATGCGCGCGTCGATGATCTCGATCGCGGGTGTTACATATTCGGTAGCTGCCAGCACTTGCTCGACGGTGATTTCCGGGCCTTTCAGCTCGGATTTGAGCACGAAGGCCAGCTCCACCTCGACGCGCGGGGCGATGAAGCGCTCCGTCGGAATCGACAGCACCTGCCCCGGCGTGCAGGTGTAGAGCATATCGTCGAGCAGCGTGCCGTAGTCGGGCTCGGTGATCTGGCTCGAGAGCTGCATCGCGCGGCTCGTGAGGCCGATCTTGTGGCCTATGGTGCGCCGCCCCTCGGCCTTGAGCAGCGCAACCCAGGCGCGGCTCACGCGGTAGCCGTCATCGATGGTCATGCCGGGGAAGCGCTTGGAGAAGTGCTCCACCTGCACGCGCGATTTCTGGCTCGCGTGCAGCTCGGCGGCGAGTTGCGCGATCTGCGCTTCAGTCAGCATGGATCAGGCTTTCTTGAACAAGGGATGGATGGTGCTGTGCTTGAGGTCGAACACCTCCGGCCCCTCGTCCACCTGTACCGTGAGGCCGATGTGGCGCGTGGCCATCAGCGGGTCGAGGTGCTTGCGGATCGCCGACACCACGGCCTCGCCCGAGGCTTTTTGCGAGGCCGCGCTGCGGCCGCGCGCCATGCGCAGGTTGGCGTACATGAACGCGTATTCGCCCGGGTCGCTGCCGCGGATGCCCGTCTTGCCCGCCCCGGCGGCGCGGCCCGCGGCTCCGCCGTCGGCCAGCGCGAAGTGCGGCGCCGGATAGGCCAGCACGCGCGTGCCGCCCGTGGGGAAGACCTGCCGGCCCGCTTCATCGCGCACCGCGAGCATGGCGTCGGCCGCGTCGCGGCACAGGGCGGGCATGTCGACGATGGCGTCCAGGTTGCCGGAGTAGTTGATGATCAGGTGGGGCATGCGGAAAACTCCTGTGTACCGTTCACGGACGCGGCGTCCGAACCGGCAGCTTACAGGCGCGGAAAGGCCCGATAGCTGCTGGCGCGCGAGGCTTCGGGGCCGGGCACCGCGCTGCCGTCCTGCGGGGTGACGGGGAATACCGCGTTGATCTGCCCCGTGCCCGACGCGCCGAAATACGGCGTGAGCACCTCGACCTTGCCGTCGTAGGCGGACCAGCCCAGCGCGCCCAGCAGCATCGCGGTGTCGTGCATGAAGCCTTCGCCATGGCCCTTGCTCGCGTATTCGGGCAGCATCGCGCAAAAGTCCTGCCACTCGCCGTTCTTCCACATCGCGATCACCTCGTGGTCGAGCCGTTCAAGGAATGGGCTCCAGATCTTGAATGCGAATTCGGGCGCGAGGCCGTTCTGCGCAAAGCGGTGCGACAGCGACCCGCTGGCCAGGAACGCCACCTTGCCGTCGTAGTGCTTCTCCACCGCTTCGCGCATGGCCCATCCGAGGCGCGCGCTATCGTTGAGATAGTGGCTCGTGCACAGCGCCGAGACCGACACCACCTTGAAATGCTCATCCTCGTTCATGTAGCGCATGGGCACGAGCGTGCCGTACTCGGGCTGCAGCGAGGTGGCGTCGTGCGCCAGCGTCTCCACGCCCTGCTCGTTGCACACCTGCGCCAGCAGCCGCCCCAGCTCAGGATTGCCCGCGAAGCTGTAGTGCATGTTGCTGATGAAGTGCGGCAGCTCGTTGCTGGTGTAGGTGCCCTGCCAGTGCGGCGCGCAGTTGAGGTGGTAGGTGGCGTTGACCAGCCAGTGGGTGTCGAACACCACGATGGTGTCCACGCCGAGCGCGCGGCAGCGGCGGCTGATTTCCTTGTGCCCTTCGATCGCGTCCTTGCGTGAACCCTGGCGCGGGCCCGGCAGCTCGCTCAGGTACATGCTCGGCACGTGCGTGATCTTGGCCGCAAAGGCGAGTTGTCCCATGGTGATCTCCTGCAAGTAAGGTGCGGTGTTCAAGTTCCGGCGGTGATGCCGGCCTGGCGTATCACCGCCGCGTAACGCGCGATCTCTTCGTCGATGAACTGCGCGAACCCCTCCGGCGTCGTGCTGCGGGCGGCGATGCCCCCCTTGTGAAACGCCTCGGTGACGGTGGGGGTCTGCATCGCGCGGTTCACCAGCGCGTTCAGGTGCTGCACGACGGCGTCGGGCACGCCCGCGGGCGCGAGCATGCCGTTCCATGAATTGGACTCGACCCGCGCGCCCTGTTCTCCGAGTGTGGGTATGTCGGGCGCGTACTCGGAACGCTTCTCGGTCGCCATCCCCACCGCCACGAGCTTGCCCGAGCGCACATGGGTGCGAAATTCCGGCCAGTTGCCGAACATCATCGTCACCTGCCCGCCGAGCAGATCGGCCAGCGCCGGCGCCTGTCCCTTGTACGGCACGTGCACGATGTTGGGGGTGCCGAGCACGCTCTTGAGCATCTCCCCGGCCAGGTGCGCCGAGGTACCCTGCCCGAACGAGGCATAGCTCAGCGGCTTGCCGGCCTGGTACTGCGCGACGATGTCGGCCACGTTCCTGATGCCGCTGGCCGGGTGCGCCGCGAGCACGTGCTCCGACAGGCCCATGAGCGCCACGGGGCGCAGGTCCTTGCGGCTGTCGTAGGGCAGGTTCCTGATGAGTGTGTCGTTCACGCAGAAGCTGTTGGCGACGGTGACGAAGCTGTAGCCATCGGGCGCCGACTTGGCGACGCTGTCCACGCCGATCACGGTGCCCGCGCCCGGCTTGTTCTCCACCACCACGCTCTGGCCCAGCACCCGGGCCAGCTCGGCGGCGACCAGGCGCGTGACGAAATCCGTGGTGCCGCCCGGTGTGAACGGCACCACCCAGCGAACGGGCCTGGATGGCCAGGCGGCCTGCGCGAGTACCGCCAGCGGCGCGCAGGCCGCGGCCGCCACGACAGTTGCAAATTGGCGACGCTGCATGGCGTTCAGGCGCCCCAGCGCGGAATCGGGTGGCTGCCCATCGAGACCGCGACGTTCTTGGGCTCCAGAAAAACCTCGTAGCTCCAGGTGCCGCCCTCGCGCCCGGTGCCGCTGGCCTTGGTGCCGCCGAAGGGCTGGCGCAAATCGCGCACGTTCTGGCTGTTGACGAAGCACATGCCGGCCTCAATCGCAGCGGCCACGCGGTGGGCGCGGCCGAGGTTCTCGCTCCAGACGTAGCTCGAAAGCCCGTACTGGATGTCGTTGGCCTTGGCGATGGCGTCCGCCTCGTCCTTGAACGGGATCAGGCAGGCCACGGGGCCGAAGATTTCCTCCTGCGCGATCCGCATGCGGTTGTCCACGTCGGCAAACACCGTGGGCCAGACGTAGTTGCCGCCCGCAACCCGCGCCGCGAGTTCGGGCGCGTAGGACGGGCGCTCCAGCCCGCCGCACAGCAGCGTCGCGCCCTCCTTGGGGCCCAGCTCGATGTAGCTGCGCACCTTGGCCAGGTGGCCCTGAGAGATCATCGGGCCGACGATGGTGTGCTCGTCCTGCGGGTCGCCCACGGTGATCTTCCTGGCGCGCTCGGCGAACTTCGCTGCGAAGTCGGCGTAGAGGCCCTGCTGCACCAGGATGCGGCTGCCGGCGGTGCAGCGCTCGCCGTTGTTGGAGAAGATCATGAACACGGCGGCGTCCAGCGCGCGCTCCAGGTCGGCGTCGTCGAAGACGACGAAGGGCGACTTGCCGCCCAGCTCCATGCTGAACTTCTTCAGGCCCGCGGCGCGCACGATGCGGTTGCCGGTGGCGGTTGACCCGGTGAAGGAAATCGCCCGCACGTCGGGGTGGGCGCACAGCGGCTCGCCCGCTTCCTTGCCGAAGCCGTGCACCACGTTCAGCACACCGGCGGGGATGCCCGCCTCCAGCGCCAGCTCGCCCAGGCGCGCGGCCGTCATCGGGCTGAGTTCGCTCATCTTCAGCACCGCCGTGTTGCCGAAGGCCAGGCAGGGCGCCACCTTCCAGGTGGCCGTCATGAAGGGCACGTTCCACGGGCTGATCAGCGCGCACACGCCCACCGGATGGAACAGCGTGTAGTTCAGGTGCGTGGGCGTGGGGTAGGTGTGGCCGTCCACGCGCGTGCACATCTCGGCAAAGTAGCAAAAGTTGTCGGCCGCGCGCGGAATCAGGCCCTTGCCGGTCTGGGCGATCACCTGCCCGGTGTCGTCGGTTTCGGTGCGGGCGATCTCGGGTACGTGCCGGGCAATCAGGTCGCCCAGGGCGCGCACCTTTTTCGCGCGCTCGGTCGCGGGCAGGCCGGCCCATTTCGGAAATGCTTCTTTGGCCGCGGCGACCGCGGCGTTGACCTCAGCCTCGCCGCCACTGGCGACTTCGGCCAGCACACCTTGCGTGGCGGGGTTGACGGTCTCGAAGTAATCGGTGCCAGGGACCGGCTTGCCGTTGATCAGGTGTTCTATTTTCATAGCTGCTCGCACTGGATGGATGGGCGCTCAGGCCCGTTTTGGTTCAGAAACCATGGTGGTCTGCAATGCTCCGATGCCTTCGATTTCGCAGACCACGACCGCGCCCACCGGGCAGTCGACCACGCCGTCGGGCGTGCCGGTCAGGATCAGGTCACCGGGGTAGAGCGTCATGAAGCCGCTGAAGTACTCGACGAGCGTCGGCACGTCGAACACCATGTCGGCGGTGGTGCCCTGCTGGGTCAGCCGGCCGTCCACCGTGGTGCGCAGCTTGAGACGCATCGGGTCGGGCACATCGGCGGCGTCGACCAGCCAGGGGCCGATGGGCGTGCAGGTGTCGCGGTTCTTCACGCGCAGATTGGGGCGGTACCAGTTTTCGAGGTAGTCGCGGATCGCGAAGTCGTTGGCCACGGTGTAGCCGCGCACGAAATCGTAGGCGTCGGCCTTGTTCACGTTCTTCGCCTCGCGGCCGATCACCACCGCCAGCTCGCATTCGTAGTGCATGTTCTGCACGCCGTCGGGGCGCACGGTGTGGCCGCGGTGACCGATCAGCGAGGCCGCGCCCTTGGCGAACGCGAGCGGCTCGGCAGGTGGCTTGAAGGCCAGTTCCCTCGCGTGGTCGGCGTAGTTCAGGCCGAGGGCCAGCACGGTGCGCGCACGCGGCGTGGGTGCGAGCGGCGGCAGCCAGACGACTTCGTCCAGCCCCACGCGCCGGCCCCGGAAGGCGGGAGTCAGCAGCTGCAGCTGGCCGTCGGCTTCGACCGCGTCGTGCACGGCGCCAGCCCAGGCGATGCGGGCGTGCTTCATGCGACCTCCTGCGTCAGGGTATGCACGAGCGGCTCGAAGCCGGGCGCCCGCACCTCGATGCGGTCGCCCGCGCGGCCCAGCGGGCGCGTGCCGTCCGCAAGGCACTCGGTGCCCAGCATCAGCACGTCACCCGGTTGCAGCGTCATGAACGCGCTCACGTCGGCGAGCAGCGCGGCAGCATCACGCACGAGCGTGGACAGGTCGGCGCGCAGCACCGCCTCGCCGTTGAGCCGTGCCTCGATCGTCAGCGCGGCCAGCGCAGCCGGCGCCAGCGGCGGCCGCGACGCGCCGCAGACCAGAAAGCCGTCGCGGTTGCGAAAGCGGATCGCGGGGCGGTAGTAGCTCTCGTGCGGCAGGGCGAGGTCGCTCAGCAGCATGCATGCGGCGATGGACACCCCACCAAGAACTATTGTTTCAATAGCTGCCTGCGCTTGTCCCGAAGGCGCTTGAGTCCAATTGGATACCGAACTGCCAACCACCAGCCCCAGCGTCGGCCCCAGCCACACCGGCTCCGGTACCGCCACGGCGGCGCCCGCAGCGGCGAACGTGTTGGCGGTCTTCACGTAGAGCACCGGCGCCTGTGGTGCGGCCTTGTACGGTGCGTCGCTCATCCGCGGGGCCCACAGGTCGCGCTCGCGCCGGAAGTTGAGCAGGGGGCCGTACACCGTGCCGGTGGGCAGCCCGTACACATCAGGTCTCATGGTTCAGCGCTCCAGTAGCTCGGCCTCGGCGGGTGCATCGGCCGCCGCGTGCGAGGGCAGGGTCATCAGGTCGTCGAGCAAGGCGTAGAGCTGCTCCAGCCGCGCCTGGCCCAGATGACCGGCCAGGTCGCGGTACTGGTCCTCAATGCTGACGGAAAGATCGTCCACCAGCGCAAGTGCGCTCGCCGTGGCGCGCACCAGCGTGCAGCGCGCGTCGTCGCTGCTGCGTTCGCGGCGCACGAGACCGCTTTTTTCCATGCGCGCCAGGATGCCGGTGAGGCTGGGCCCGAGGATGTAGGCCTGCTCGGCCAGGCGCCCCGTCTCCACGCCACCCGCGTGCTCGCGCAGCACGCGCAGCACGCGCCACTGCTGGTCCGACAGCCCGCGCACGCGCAGACGCGGCCGGTAGTGCTGCATCAGCGCCTCGCGCGCCTGCAGCAGCAGCAGCGGCAGGTTGCGGTGCGAGAACGGTGTTGTGCGCGGCATTTACTTAATATATTAAATTTATGCCCGCGACGCAAGAGGGTTAACCCGGGGCGCGATGAAAATTTCTGGGCACGCGCGCGGCAGCGCGCGCATGCGATGGCGGCCGTCAGGCCTGCGCGGCGGTCGCCTTCTTGCCCGCGCCGAGGTAGGTCTCGATCACCCGCTTGTCGCTCATCAGGTACGACGCCTCGCCGCTGAGCGCGACCGCGCCCATCTCGAGCACGTAGCCGCGGTCGGCCACCTGCAGCGCCGCGCGCGCGTTCTGCTCGACGAGCAGCACCGACACGCCCATGCCGCGAAGTGAAGCGACGATCTGCAGCACCTCGCGCACGATGAGCGGCGCAAGGCCGAGCGACGGCTCGTCGAGCATCAGCAGGCGCGGGCGTGCCATGAGCGCGCGGCCGATCGCCAGCATCTGGCGCTCGCCGCCCGAGAGCGTGGCCGCCAGTTGCGCACGGCGTTCTTCCAGGCGCGGGAACAGCGCGTACACCTCGTGCATGCGCTCGGCCTGGTCGCGCTGACCTCGGCGCCAGCGCGCGAAGCCGCCGAGCAGCAGGTTGTCCTCGACCGACATCTCGCCAAAGAGCTCGCGCTTTTCGGGCACGAGGCCGACGCCGTGGCCCACCATGGCCTCGACCGATGGTCGGCGCACCACCGCGCCCTCGAACTGCAGCTCACCATGCGAGGGCAGCAGGCCCATGGTGGCGTTCAGCAGCGTGGACTTGCCCGCGCCGTTGGGCCCGATCACGGTGACGATCTCGCCCTCGTTGACGGTGAGGTCGATCTGGTGCACGGCCTCCACCGGCCCGTACGACACGGAAAAGCCCTTCAACTGCAGCAGCGCGGTGGTACTCATGCGGCAACTCCCTCGGTATCTTCCACGCCCAGGTAGGCTTCCATCACGCGCGGGTTGGCCTGCACCTGGGCGGGCGAACCGAGCGCGATCACGCGGCCGAATTCGAGCACGGTGACGCGGTCGGCCAGGTTCATCACGAACTCCATGTCGTGCTCCACCACCAGCACCGCAAGCCCCTCGGCGCGCAACTGCGAGAGCAGCCGCACCAGCGCCTGCTTCTCCAGGTGGCGCAGGCCCGCAGCCGGCTCGTCGAGCAGCAGGATCGACGGCTGCCCGGCCAGCGCGCGCGCGATCTCGACGATGCGCTGCTGGCCCAGTGGCAGCGACGCCGCCGGCGTGTCGACGTAATCGATCAGCCCGCAGCGCTCGATCTGCTTGCGTGCCTCGGCCAGCAGCGCGGCCTCCTCGCGCCGGTCGGTCTGCAGCATGGCCGAGAGCCAGCCGCGGTGCCCGCGCAGGTGCGCGCCCAGCGCCACGTTTTCCAGCACCGTGCGCTGCCCGAGCAGGCGCACGTGCTGGAAGGTGCGGCCCATCCCGAGCGCGGCGAATGCGCGCGAGGGCTTGCCCACCATGGCCTGGCCCAGCAACGTGACCGTGCCCGACGTCGGATCGTCGACGCCCGAAATCATGTTGAAGAAGGTGCTCTTGCCCGCGCCGTTGGGGCCGATCAGCGCATGCACCTCGCCCGCCTTGACGTCCAGATCGACCGCATCGTTGGCAACGAGCCCGGCAAAGCGCTTGGTCACCTGCGTGGCGCTGAGCACCACCTGGCCCACGGGTGGCAGCTTGCGCCGCGCGAGCACCGCCTGCGTGGTGTGCGCGGTGCGCGGCGCCACAGGCTTGACCCAGCGCTGCGCGCGCGCGGTGATGAGCGGCCAGATGCCATCGGCCGCGCGCTGCAGGATCAGCACCATCAGCAGGCCGAACACGATGATCTCGAAATTGCCGCTCGTGCCCAGCAGCGTCGGCAGCCAGTCCTGCAACTGCTCCTTGAGCAGCGTGATCAGCGTCGCGCCCAGCACCGCGCCCCACAGGTGCCCCGAGCCGCCGACCACGGCCATGAACAGGTACTCGATGCCGATCTCCAGGCTGAACGGCGTGGGGTTCACGAAGCGCTGCAGGTGCGTGTAGAGCCAGCCCGAGATCGCCGCCAGCAGCGCCGCCAGCAGGAACAGCTTCATGCGCTGGCGCGAGGTGTCGACGCCCATGGACTCGGCCATCACGCGCCCGCTCTTGAGCGCGCGGATCGCACGACCCTCGCGCGAATCGAGCAGGTTGTGCATGGCCCAGATCGAGAGCAACAGCACCGCCCAGATGATGATGCCGAACAGGCGCGGCGAGGTGAGCTCGTAGCCCGCGATCGCCAGCGGCCGCACCCCCGCGATGCCGGTGAAGCCCCCCAGCCCCTCGATGTTGCCGAAGAGGTAGTACAGGCTCAGCCCCCACGCGAGCGTGCCCAGCGCCAGGAAGTGGCCCGACAGCGGCAGCGTGACCGCGCCCAGGATCCAGGCGATCACGCCGGTGACGATGAGCCCGAGCACCAGGCCCAGCCAGGGCAGCAGATCGCCGTGGATGCCCGCAAGCGCCTGCGCCGCCACGGGCGAGGTGCAGATCCACGCGGTCGCGTACGCCCCGAGGCCGACGAACGCCGCCTGCCCGAACGAGGTGATGCCGCCCACGCCCGTGAGCATCACGAGGCCGACCGCCACGAGCGAATACAGGCCGATGTAGTTGAGCAGCGTGACGGAAAACGGCGACAGCAGCGGCCACGCCAGCGCCAGCAACGCGATGAAGAGCCAGGTCCAGAGACGGTGGGTCATTCCTCGTCCTCCACGTGACGGGTATTGAGCGAGCGCCACCACAGGACGGGAATGATGAGCGTGAACACGATCACCTCCTTGTACGCGCTGGCCCAGAACGACGAGAACGATTCGAGCTGGCCCACCAGCACCGCGCCCGCGACCGCGCCGGGGTAGCCCGTGAGGCCGCCGATGATCGCCGCCACGAAGCCCTTGAGGCCGATCAGGAAGCCCGTGTCGTAATAGATCGTCGTCACCGGCGCGATCAGGATGCCCGACGCCACGCCGATGAGCGCCGCCAGCGCAAAGCAGATGTCACCGGACAGATCGGTCGGTATGCCCATGAGCCGCGCGCCCACGCGGTTGATCGCGGTGGCGCGCAGCGCCTTGCCGATGATCGAGCGCCCGAAGAACAGGTACATCGCCACGAGCAGCACGATCGCGGTGGCCACCACCACGAGCGACTGGCCGCTGACCGGCACGCCCGCGGCATCCCACGAAGCGTCCCAGATCGCGTTGGTGCGCGACCCCTCGGCGCCGAAGTAGTACAGCCCCAACCCCACCATCACGAGGTGCAGCGCCACCGCGACGATCAGCAGGAAGAGCACGCTGGCGTGCGTCAGCGGCCGGAACACCAGCCGGTACAGGAGCGGCCCCATGGGCGTGATGAGCACGAAGACGATGAGCGCCTGCATCCAGCCGCTCGTGGGCTTGACACCGAACGCCAGCGCCGCCGCGAGCGCCGGCATCACCACCGCCCAGACGATGGTGGATTTCCAGTCCACCCGCGTGCCCTGGCTGTGGCGCCACGCCTCCACGATGAGCGTGAGCAGCGCCAGCGCCAGCAGCAGCCAGACGATGGACGGCAGCCGGCCCGCCTGGATCGCCGCCATCGACAACGCCGCGTAGGTGACGAATTCCCCCTGGGGAATGAGGATCACGCGGGTGACCGAAAACACCAGCACGAGCGCCAGTGCCATCAGCGCGTAGATGGCGCCGTTGACGACGCCGTCCTGCCCCAACATCAGAGCAATCTGTAAATCCATGGATGCTTCAACCCCTGCAGGTCAGTCCAGGCACGGCATCGGGCGCCGCACCGCGAACGCCAGACACCACACACGAAAGCGCGGCAGCAAGCCTGTCGCGCACGTCGCAAAAGCGGGAGATGGTAGTTGTATTGCGACCCGCTCCCGAATACCACTGGTAAACATACCGATATACGGCAGCAGCGCGATCATGCACGGCGCACTCCGAGATCATGGTTTGTGCGCCATCCCGACGCCGCACACGGGCACGAAACAGCCTCGCTTTAATTTATTCAATATAACCAATATACCGTGAATTCCACCATGCCAAATCGAGGTTTACCCTCAATGAGCGCACCGCTCGGCCACCGCACGAAGTTGCCATCAACGCGGCGCCCCGCACGTCGGCCACCGGCCCGCGCGGGGAACGATTTGCCTGCTCCCCGCGCAAAGTCTAGGAATGGGTCGGCGGTCGATCAACGGGTCGACACAAGACACACTGTCCCTTCGTTTGGATAATGACCCGCCATGAACTGGAACGACTGCGAAATCTTTTGCCACGTCGTCGAACAGGGCGGCTTCTCGGCGGCCGCGCACTTCCTCGGCCACCCGAAATCCAGCGTGAGCAGCGCCGTCCAGCGTCTGGAGCAGGAGCTGGCGACCCGCCTGCTCGAACGCACCACACGCAGCGTACGCACCACCGAGTCGGGCGAGATCCTCTA
Organism: Burkholderiales bacterium; assembly: GCA_026954015.1. Taxonomy (GTDB): domain Bacteria; phylum Pseudomonadota; class Gammaproteobacteria; order Burkholderiales; family Burkholderiaceae_C; genus Comamonas_C. The sequence continues at coordinate 29,284 of JAIXLP010000048.1, forward strand.
CAAGCGCACCGCGCACCTGTTCACGAGCCTGCACGAAGCCTGCAACGAGGCCCTGTCCGCGGGGCGCGAAGTGGCCGGCACGCTGCGCATCGCCTCGCCCTACGAATTCGGCGCGCACCACCTCGGGCCGGTCGCGTGCCAGGTAATGCGGACGTTCCCCCATCTGACGGTACAGATCGACGTGGAACACCGCCCGATCAACCCGCACGCCGAGCCCTACGACATCGTGTTCGCGATGCTCGAGCACCAGCTCCCCTCGTCGAGCATCGTGATCCGGCGCATGTTCTCGCTCGAGCGCGGACTGTTCGCCTCGCCAGCGCTGCTGCGGCAGATGGGGCCGCCCCTGGCGCCGGAAAACCTCAAGGCGTGGCCGCTCGTGGTGAGCTCGACCGACACCGAGTGGTCCTTCACGGACGGTGACGGCGTGGACCACGATCTACCCGTCCAGAATCCGCGCGTCGTCAGCGCCAACGCCGACTTCCGGCTGCAGGCGGCGATCGAGGGCTTCGGCATCACGCGGGTCACCGCGACGTTCTGCGCGGCGGCCGTCGCCCGCGGCTCGCTCGTGCGTGTGCGCCTGCCGGGCTACACCTGCGAGCCGCTGCGCATCTACGCGCTGCTACCCGGCAAGCGCATGGTTCCCGAAAAGGTGCGCCATTTCCTGAACGCACTGGCGGTGCACTCGCACGCCATGGAATCGGCGCCGCAGCGCGGCATACACGGCGTGGTGCAGTTGCCGGGCAGCCGGTTCACCGATACCGATTGTCCGGTTTCGTGAACATTCTTTCCACCTAACGGCCATTGATCCACGGTCATCGCGCCATTACGGTACGGGCTCCTGCGGTCGGTCGACGGCCGCGGGAGCCATTTCTTTTTCGGAGACAACCAAGGAATCAACGATGAGTCACAGCAAACTGCTTCGGGGGCTGTTCACACTCGCCGCGGTCGCGCTCACGGCCACGGCTGCACACAGCCAGATCAAGATCGGCGTGGTGCTGTCCACGACGGGGCCGGCGGCCTCGCTCGGCATACCCGAACAGAAAACCGTGGAACTGTTCCCCAAGGAAATCGGCGGAGAAAAGATCCAGTACATCATTCTGGACGACGCATCCGACCCCACCGGCGCGGTCAAGGCAACCAAGAAGCTGATCGCCGACGACGGCGTGCACGCGATCATCGGCGCCACCACCACGCCCAGCTCGCTGGCCATGCGCGACTCGCTGGCCGAGGCGGGCGTGCCACAGATTTCGGTGGCCGGGGGCCGCTCCATCGTGTTCCCGATGGACGACAAACGCCGCTGGGTCTTCAACACGGCGCCTTCGACCACGCTGATGGCCACGGCGATCGCCAACCACATGAAGGCGGGCGGCGTGAAAAAGGCCGCCTACATCGGCTTCGATGATGCGTTCGGCGAAGACTGGGCCACGAATTTCGCGGAATCGGCCAAGGCGGTGGGCATCGAGGTCGTGGCCGCCGAGCGCTACAGCCGCGCGGCCACGTCGGTCACCGGCCAGACCCTGCACATCAAGGCGGCCAACCCCGACGCGGTGATGATCGGCGCATCCGGCACGGCGGCAGCCCTGCCCGAGCGGTCGTTCAACCAGATCGGCTACAAGGGCAAGCTCTACCAGAGCGGCGGCGTGGCCAACCCGGACTTCATCCGCATCTGCGGCGCCGACTGCAACGGCACCATCGTCGCGGCGGCGCCCGGACTCGTCGCGCACCAGTTGCCCAAGGACGCCTCGTTCAAGGCGGCCGCGATGCGCTATGCCGACACCTACGAGGGTGCCTACGGCAAGAAGACGCTCACCCAGTTCAGCGCCAACGCCTGGGATTCGGGCGTGCTGCTGGAGCACGCGATTCCCGTGGCGCTCAGGCAGGCCAAGCCTTCGGACCGCAAGGCGTTCAGCGCCGCGCTGCGCGACGCGCTCGAAGGCCTGAAGAACGTGCCCGCGGCCGGCGGCGTCTACACGATGACCCCCACCGAGCACAACGGCCTGGACGAGCAAGGTGTCGTGCTCGTGGAAATCGTCAACGGCGACTGGCGACTGATGAAATAAGGCGACGCTGGACAAGCCCCCGCGATGTGGTGCGCCCCGTCTGGGGATGCGATGCGACGCACGCGAGGGACTTGTTCGGCGTCGCCATGAACCGCACCGACCCCATGCCCCTCTGCCCCGCCTTCGCGCGGGGCTTTTTTATGGCGATGATCACGCGCGGCGAACCAGCCAGCCGCGCGGGGGCGGAAACGCGCGCGAACTCTCGGGCATCTAACACGGTGTCGCTACCAGCAGCCATCACGCGCGCGGCTTTGCGCGGTGATTCGAGGGGGTGACGACATCACTACAGGAGAGGATCACCACCATGCTCATGCACGTCAGCGCACCACAGACGACACCGGAAGACGCCATCACGCAGCGCATGCCGGCGTCGGACCGCATCCGCTACCGCCTGATCGCGGCGCACCAGCGCTACCACGCCAACGACAACATCGCCGACTTCATCCACGCGGGCGAGATCGACGAACTGCGCGACGAGGTGCAGGCCAAGATGCAGGAGGTGCTGCAGGCGCTGGTGATCGACACCGAGAACGACCACAACACCGCCGACACCGCGCGGCGCATGGCCAAGCTCTATATCGACGAGGTGTTTCGCGGGCGTTACCAGGGCGAGCCCAAGGTCACCGCGTTTCCCAACACCGCGCACCTGAACCAGCTCATGGTGGTGGGGCCGCTCGCGGTGCGCAGCGCCTGCTCGCACCACCTGTGCCCCATCGAGGGCAAGGTGTGGATCGGCGTGCTGCCCAACCCCAAGTCCGACCTGATCGGGCTGTCCAAGTACGCACGCATCTGCGACTGGATCATGAGCCGCCCGCAGATCCAGGAAGAGGCGATCACCATGCTCGCCGACGAGCTGGAGCGGCGCGTCAAGCCCGATGGTCTCGCCGTGGTGATGCAGGCCAGCCACGCCTGCATGCACTGGCGCGGCGTGAAGGATGACGGCGCGCACATGACCAATTCGATCATGCGTGGCGCGTTCCTCAAGGACGCGGCGTTGCGGCGCGAATTCCTGAGCCTCGCGGGCGAGCCGCGCTGAGCGCGCGCCCGCCGGTGCACCGCGCTCAGGTATCCTTGCTGATCTTGATCGTCGGGAACGCGGGCTGTTCGCCGCCGCTGCGCGCGGCGATGTTGCTCGCGAGCTGGCGCGCCATGGCCTTGTAGATCGCGCTCACGTCGCCGTCGGGCTCGGCGAACACCGTGGGGCGGCCCGAGTCGGCCTGCTCGCGGATCGACAGCGCCAGCGGCAGCGCGCCCAGGTAGGGCATGCCGTACTTCTGCGCCAGGTTCTTGCCGCCGTCCTCGCCGAAGATGTGCTCGGCATGGCCGCAGTTGCTGCAAATATGCACCGCCATGTTCTCGACGATGCCGAGGATGGGCACCCCCACCTTCTGGAACATCGTGATGCCCTTCTTCGCATCGATCAGCGCGATGTCCTGCGGCGTGGTGACGATCACCGCGCCGGTGAGCGGCACCTTCTGCGCCAGCGTGAGCTGGATGTCGCCGGTGCCGGGCGGCATGTCCACGACGAGGTAGTCGAGGTCCTGCCAGCGCGTCTGCATGATGAGCTGCTCCAGCGCGTTGCTCGCCATCGGGCCGCGCCAGACCATGGCCTGCTCGTCGCTCACGAGAAAGCCGATCGAGTTGATCTGCAGGCCCATTGCGCGCTTGGGCTCCATGTGCTTGCCGTCGAGCGTCTCGGGCTTGCCCGAGGTGCCGGTCATGAGCGGCTGGCTCGGGCCGTAGATGTCGGCGTCCAGCAGCCCGACCTGCGCGCCCTCGGCTGCGAGCGCCAGCGCCAGATTCACCGCGGTAGTGCTCTTGCCCACGCCGCCCTTGCCCGACGCCACGGCGACGATGTTCTTGACGCCCGGAATCTGCCGCGCGCCCCGACCGGCCACCTGCGACATCACCTTGCTCGTGATGTTGACCGAGACGTTGCTCACGCCCGCCAGCGTCCGCGCCGCCGCGACGAGCTGGCTGCGCAGCTGCGGCACGAGGCTCTTGGCCGGGTACGGCATCTCCACGTCGAACGCCACGTCACCGCCGGTCACCTGCAGGTTGCGCAGCGCCTGCGGCGTGACCAGGTCCTTGCCCGACAGTGGGTCCTTCACGCTGGCGAGTGCCGCCAGCACATCCTGCTCGGTGATGGCCATGTGCTCTGGTCCCCTTGAAATAATGCAGCCGTAGGAGTGGCTAGTCTAGCGACGCGGGCGAGCCTGCGGCCCGAGTGAGGAAATACAAGGAAAAACCGGCTCCAGCCCTTGCCTGACAAGCGCGGACAGCTCTCTTGTTGGAAGCACGCTCCCGCGTGGCAGCGCAGTGACGGACAATACCCGCCGCCTGCGGGCCGCGCGACGCGGCGCGCGCATTCCCCGACCCCACCCCAGTTCCGTGCAGCACCCCGCTCCCGTCCGCCCCGAGGACATCGCCCGATTCGACACGCTGATCGACGCCCGCTCGCCCGCCGAGTTCGCGGAAGACCACATCCCCGGCGCGATCAACTGCCCCGTGCTCGACGACGCCGAGCGCGCGATCGTCGGCACGCTCTACGCACGGCAGGGTGCGTTCGAGGCACGGCGCACCGGCGGCGCGATGGTCGCGGCGCACCTGGCCGAGTACCTGCGCACCGTCTTCGCCGAACAGCCCGCCAGCTGGCGCCCGCTCGTGTACTGCTGGCGCGGCGGCATGCGCAGCGGCGCGATGGTGCAATGGATGCGGCTCGTCGGCTGGAAGGCGGAGCAGCTCGCGGGCGGCTACAAGGCGTTTCGCCGCCACGTGATCGACGCGCTGGAGGTGCTCGTGCCGCAGTTGCAGATCCGCGCGGTGGTGGGCGCCACCGGCAGCGCCAAGACGCGCATCCTGCACGCGCTGGCCGCGCAGGGCGCGCAGGTGCTCGACCTCGAACACCTGGCGCGGCACAAGGGTTCGCTGCTCGGCAGCCTGCCCGGCGTGTCGCAGCCCTCGCAAAAGCACTTCGAGACGCAGATCTGGAGTGCGCTGCAGGCGATGGATCTGGCGCGCCCCGTATACCTCGAAGGCGAGAGCGCGCGCATCGGGCGCCTGTCGGTGCCCCCGCTTCTGGTGCAGCGACTGCGCCACGCGCCGTGCATCGAGATCGAGGCGCCCACCGAAGAGCGCCTCGCCTACCTGCTGCGCGACTACGCCTACCTGGGCGACGACCCCGAAGCGCTGAGCGAGCGCCTCGGCGTGCTCACCGAAATGCACGGGCACGAGACCATTGCGCGCTGGCAGGGCTGGGCCCGCACGCACGCCCTGGCCCCGTTGTTCCAGGAGCTCATGACGCTGCACTACGACCCGCACTACGGGCGCTCGCAGACACGCAACTTCACAGGGTGGGCGGCGCGCACACGCATCGCGGCGCCCGACCTTTCCGACGCGGGCATCACCGCGCTCGCGGGCGCGATCCTCCGGCACGAGCGCACCGCCTAGAATCGAGGACACACGGCCCAGCCCCTGGATAGACACCATGACCCGCTGCTTCCGCCCTTTCGCCTGCCTCGTGGCCACCCTGAGCGTGGCGCTCGCCGGCGCGCCCGCGATCGGTCAGCCGCAAGAGCCGCTGGCCACTTCGGGCGCGGGGGCGCGCAGCTTTCCGGCGGCGGCGCTGCGCGGCTCGGTCACCTTCGTTGCGGCCAACAAGGTGCTGCTCAACGGCGAACCCGTGCGCAGCGCGCCGGGCCTGCGCGTGTTCGACGCAAGGAACCACCTGGTGATGCCGCACACGCTGCGCGGCAAGACCTACACGGTGCACTACGTGACCGAGCGCTCCACCCGCATGCTGCACACGGTCTGGCTGCTCACCGAAGCCGAGGCCGCCAAACCGCGCGCCGCGCCCGGCATGGTGGTGCGCAACTACCAGTTCGAATCCGAACAGTCCGCGACCGGCAAGTAAGGCCGGCCCCACGCGCCGCGGCGGCTGCGCCCCTGCGGCGCGCGTGTTTTTTCCCTGCGAGAACGCCATGAGCAAGAAAGTCTTCATCAAAACCTTCGGCTGCCAGATGAACGAGTACGACTCGGGCAAGATGCTGGACGTGCTGGCCGACAGCCGGGGCTACGAAGCCACCGACAACCCCGACGAGGCCGACCTGGTGCTGTTCAACACCTGCTCGGTGCGCGAGAAGGCGCAGGAAAAAGTTTTTTCCGATCTGGGGCGCGTCAAGCACCTCAAGGAAAAAGGCACGCTGATCGGCGTGGCGGGTTGCGTGGCGAGCCAGGAGGGCGAGGAGATCATCAACCGCGCGCCCTTCGTCGATCTGGTCTTCGGCCCGCAGACGCTGCACCGCCTGCCGCAGATGCTGGACGCGCGCATCAAGGAAAACCGCCCGCAGGTGGACATCAGCTTTCCCGAGATCGAAAAGTTCGACCACCTGCCGCCCGCGCGCACCGAGGGCTGCAGCGCCTACGTCTCCATCATGGAAGGCTGCTCCAAGTACTGCAGCTACTGCGTCGTGCCCTACACGCGCGGCGAGGAGATGAGCCGCCCCTTCGAGGGCGTGCTGGTCGAGATCGCGCAGCTCGCCGACCAGGGCGTGAAGGAGGTGACGCTGCTGGGCCAGAACGTCAACGCCTACCGCGGCCGCATGGGCGAGAGCGGCGAGATTGCCGACTTCGCGCTGCTGCTCGAATACGTGGCCGAGATCCCCGGCATCGAGCGCATCCGCTACACCACGAGCCACCCCAACGATTTCACCGCGAGCCTCATCGAGGCCTACGCGCGCATTCCCAAGCTCGTGAGCCACGTGCACCTGCCGGTGCAGCACGGCAGCGACAAGATCCTCTCGTACATGAAGCGCGGCTACACCGCCGCGCAGTACAAGAAGACCATCGCCCAGCTTCGCGCCGTGCGCCCCGGCATGGCGGTGGGCAGCGACTTCATCATCGGCTTTCCGCGCGAGACGGAAGAAGACCACGCCAAGCTGCTCGCGCTGATCGAAGAAGTGGGCTTCGACAACTCCTTCAGCTTCATCTTCAGCCCGCGCCCCGGCACCCCCGCGGCGAGCCTGCGCGACGAGACGCCGCAGGAGGTCAAGCAGCGGCGCCTGCTGGAGGTACAGGCTCTCATCGACCAGCAGATGCACGCGATCAGCGAGCAGCGCGTGGGCACGGTGCAGCGCATCCTCGTCGAGGGAACAAGCAAGCGCGACGCCAGCGAACTCATGGGCCGCACCGAATGCAACCGCGTGGTGAACTTCCCCGGCGACGCCGCGCTGATCGGCCGGATGATCGACGTGCACATCACCGCGGCGCGCCACTACACGCTGCGCGGCGAGGTGGTTGAGGCGACGGCCACGGCCTGAAGACGCTTGGGGCAACGCTGAATCAGCGTTGCCTTAGAAGCAAGTGTGAATGGCGCCGCTGACGGCGCCATCGTCCTCGACCACCGGCATCCAGCGCCACTTGTCGAAGGTGGTGCAGGGATGCGAAATGCCAAGCTCCACGCGGTCGCCCACCTGGGGCGACGCCCCTTGCGGATCGAAGCGCAGATAGGCGTGCTGGTCGTTGAGCGCAGTGATGCGCCAGTCGGCGGGCGCGCCTGCCGCGCTCTGCGTGCCGCAGCATACCCAGCGCAGCGGCGTGGGCAGGTCGATGTCGAAGGACACGTCGCGCCGCCCGGCGTTGAGCAGCGCCAGCCCCGGCTCGGGCGCGGACTGCACCAGCGCCCAGACGGTGAGCGCGGGCTGCAGGCTGCCTTGCAGGCCCTCGCGCTCGGCGACGAGCCGCACGAAGCGCTGGTAGTTGCCATGGTCGTGCGTAAGGTAGCAACCCGAACGCAGGATGCCCTGCACCGGGCGCGACAGGCCCTGCAGCCTCAAGAGCGGCAGCACGAGGTCGAACACCGCCGAGCCGCCCGCCGACACCAGGATGTGCTCTTCGCCGTCGGCCCACAGCGCTTCGGCATCGCAGGCGCGCGCCAGCGCCACCGCACGCTCGACAAGCTGCGTGACGGCCTGCGCGTCGTGCGCGCTGTCGCAGCGCGCCACCAGCCCCTCGTAGCACTCGATGCCGCACAGGCGCACCGCGCGGCTGGCCGCAAGCACGCGGGCCAGCGCCAGGGCTTCTTCATGCGTGCGGCAGCCCGTGCGCTGGCCCGCCACGCCCAGCTCCAGCAGCACGTCGAACACCCGGCCGCTCGCGCGTAGCGCGGCCCAGTCTTCGATCAACGCAAGCTGGCGCAGGGAATCGACAAGGAACCAGACGCGCAACCCGGCGTGGCTCGCGAGCAAGGCATCGAGCGCATCGAGGTCGGCCGACTGCAACACCTGGTTCGCGATCACGATGCGCCGCGCGCCCACGGACACGCCCAGTTGCGCCTGCCAGACGTTGGCGAACGTCAGGCCCCACGCGCCTGCAGCGAGCTGCATCGCGCACAGCTCGGGCGACATCGTCGTCTTGCCGTGCGGCGCCAGCCACACGCCGCGCTCGGCCGCGTAGCGCTGCATCCACGCGAGGTTGTGCTGCAGGGCGCTGCGCCTGAGCACCGCGAGCGGCAGCGGCAGATCGCCCGCGAGCACGTTCCAGCCCCGCGTGCCGATGTCCTCGGCGGCGCACGGCGCCGCGGTGAGCGGATAGCCCTTGGGTGACGCATCCAGCCACAATGCCATTCATTTTCCTGATTTGATAGCTGCCCGCGCTTGTCCAGCAAGCGCCAGAGCCATAAAAAGATCAGAAAGGCATGCCGGGCATGCCCTTCATTCCCTTCATGCCGCCGAGCTTCTTCATCATCTTCATGAGGCCGCCGCCCTTCATCTTCTTCATCATGGTGCGCATCTGGTCGAACTCGTTCAAGAGGCGGTTGACCTCCTGCACCTGCACGCCCGCGCCGACGGCGATGCGCTTCTTGCGCGTGGCCTTGATGAGCTCGGGCTTGCGCCGTTCCGTCGGTGTCATCGAGCAGATGATGCCCTCCTTGCGGCGGATGTCGCGCTCGGCCCTGGCCATGTCCACGTCGCCCGCCTTGGCGGCGAGCTGCGCCGGGAGCTTGTCCATGAGGCTGGAGAGCCCCCCCATCTGCTTCATCTGCTGCAGCTGGCCGAGAAAGTCGTTCAGATCGAACCCGCTGCCGCTCTTGACCTTGGCGGCGAGCTTTTGCGCCGCCTCCAGGTCCACGCCCTGCGCCACCTGCTCGACGAGCGCGACGATGTCGCCCATGCCGAGCACGCGGCCCGCGTGGCGCTCGGCATCGAACACCTCCAGGCCGTCGAGCTTCTCCGAGATGCCCGCGAACTTGATCGGCGCGCCCGTGATCGCGCGCACCGACAGCGCCGCGCCGCCGCGCGAGTCGCCGTCCAATTTCGTGAGTACGATGCCGGTGAGCGGCAGCGCCTCCTTGAAGGCCCGCGCGGTGTTCACCGCGTCCTGCCCCTGCATGGCATCGACGACGAAGAGCGTCTCCACCGGGTTCAGCACCGCGTGCAGTTCCTTGATCTCCTGCATCAGCACCTCGTCGATCGCGAGGCGCCCGGCAGTATCGACCAGCAGCACGTCGAAGAAGTGCTTCCTCGCGTAGTCCAGCGCCGCCAGCGCGATCTCGCGCGGCTTCTGCTCGGGGCTGGAGGGGAACCACTCGGCCCCGGCCTGCGCGGTCACGGTCTTGAGCTGCTCGATCGCGGCGGGCCGATAGACGTCGCCCGAAACCGTCAGCACCTTCTTCCTGCGCTTTTCGATCAGGTGTTTGGCGAGCTTGGCCGTCGTCGTCGTCTTGCCCGCACCCTGCAGGCCGGCCATCAGGATCACGGCGGGCGGCTGCGCGGCCAGGTTGAGGTCGGCCACGCCCTCGCCCATGGTCGCGGCCAGTTCCCGGTTGACGATGCCCACCAGCGCCTGGCCGGGCTTCAAGCTGCCCAGCACCTCCTGGCCCAGCGCCTTTTCCTTCACGCGCGCAATGAAGTCGCGCACCACGGGCAGCGCCACGTCGGCTTCGAGCAGGGCCATGCGCACCTCGCGCAGCATGTCCTGCACGTTCGATTCGGTGATGCGGGCCTGGCCGCGCATCTCCTTGACGAGACGGGAGAGTTTTTCGGTGAGCGCGGAAGCCATGGGAAGGGGTGCTCCTGTAGAGGCAGCGCCAGATGCCGGCAGCACCGCCGAACGCACCCCAACACCACCCGCCGACCAGCGGCAAAGGACTAAACTGCAGGCCCATGATTTTACCGACCGCATCCTCGCAAGGATGGCTCCTGGCCGGTGCCGCGGCGCTCGCTTACCTGCTGCCGGTCATTCTGGGCCAGGCACCCAGCCGCCTGGCCATGACACCTGCCTGGTGCCTGCACGCGCTGGCACTCGGCGCGGGGCTGTTCTCGGCAACGCCGCGCTTCGGGTTCGCCCCGGCACTGTCGATGACGCTGTGGCTCGTCCTGGCCACCTACGCAGTCGAGCGCCAGTTCCTGCCGCAGGTGCATTCGCGCCGCGCGCTCATCGGCATGGCGCTGCTCGCGAGCGCAACCGTGCTCGCCGCCGCCGCGTTTCCTGGCCTGCCGCTGGACGAGCGCGCCTCGCCGTGGCTCGCGCTGCACCTGACGCTGGGCATCGCAAGCTACGGGCTGTTTGCCGCGGCCGTGGTGCACGCGTGGCTCATGGGACGCGCCGAGCAGCGCATGCGCCTGGCGGCCGGCCCGGACGGGCCGCTGCCGCTGCTCACGCTCGAACGCCTCACGTTCCGTTTCATCGCGGCAGGCTTCATCCTGCTGTCGGCCACGCTCGCGCAAGGCTGGCTGTTCGGCGAACAGCTCTACGGCCACGCGCCGCGGTGGGACCACAAGAACGTGTTCTCGGTTCTTGCGTGGGCGACGATCGCGGTGCTGCTCATCGGGCGCGCGCGCTTTGGCTGGCGTGGGCGCAAGGCGATACGCGTGCTCTACATCGGCACCGGCCTGCTGCTGCTGGCCTACGTGGGGTCGCGCTTCGTGCTCGAAGTCGTGCTGGGACGCGCCGCGTGACCAAGTACCTGCTCATCATTGCGGTGATCGCGCTGGTCTACGCGATCGCACGCGGGCAACGCCCACCGCCGCAGCCGCCTGGCGCGCGCACGCCACGCACGCCACGTGAGCCACAGGAAATGGTCGCCTGCGCGCACTGCGGCGTGCACCTGCCGCGCGAGGAGGCACTGACCGACGGCGCGCAGACATACTGCTGCGCCGCACACCGCGACAAGGGCCCGGCTTGAGCGAACCACGCGCCGCGCCCGACCGCAACCCCGCGTTCGTCCGGCTCTGGAGCGGGTTTCTTTCGGCGCGCGTGCTCGTGGCGCTGGCGCTGCTCACGCTGCAACTGGCGGGCATCGCGCTCGGGCAGACCGTATCACTGACGCTGCCCGCGGCCAGCGGGCTCTATCTGCTGGCGACGCTGGTGGTGCGCGCCACGCGGCAGCACAGCGTTCCGCCCCCGCAGCCCGGCGTGCACTGGCTCGCCACCATCGGCATCGACCTGCTGGCCTACACCGGTCTGCAACTGCTGCAGGCGCAGACGTCGGATTCGATGAACTACACGCCGCTGTATGGTTTTTCCGTGTTGATGGCGGGCGTGCTGGGCACGCAGGTGCTTGCGCTGGGCACGTCGGCCGCGGCAACGCTGCTGCTGCTGGCGCTGGCCTGGTGGGGCGGCGTGCGCGCCGGCGTCGACGCGACCACGCCCGCGCTCGGCGCGGCGCTGACCGGCACCGCATACTTCATCGTCGCGTATCTGACGCACCAGCTCGCCGCGCGGCTGCTGCGCGAACAGCAGCACGCACGGCAAAGCCAGATAGCGGCGCGCACGCAGGAGGCCGTGAGCCACATGGTGATCGAGCACGTGAGCGACGGCGTGCTCGTGCTCGACCACCTCGGCTCCATCCGCCTGGCCAACCCGGCGGCGCAGGCCCTGCTCGGCCGCCCGGCGCGTGCAAGCGTGCCGTTCGCGCTCGCGCCCGACACGCGCTGGGCGCCGCTGGTGCAGCTCGTGCAAGCCACGCTCACCGAAGTGCGCGCGCAAAGCGCCGATGTGACCATCCTGCACGAAGGCCGCAGCACGATGGGCCTGCGCGTTCGCACCTGGCCGACGTCGGCCGCCGGCCTCGGCGGCATCCCCGAAGCCCAGGAGCCGCTGTGCGTGATGTTCCTGCAGGACCTGCGCGCGATGGAAGCGCAGCTGCGCACCGAAAAAATGGCCGCCATGGGGCGCATGTCCGCGGCCGTGGCACACGAAATCCGCAACCCGCTGGCCGCCATCATGCAGGCCAACCAACTGCTGGACGAAGACCTGAACGACCCGGAACACAAGCGCCTGACCGGCATGGTGCGCCAGAACGCCGAGCGCCTCGTGCGCATTGCCGAGGACGTCCTCGACATCGCGCGCGTGCAGCACCAGATCGAGGGCGCCGACACCACCGCGCTGGTGCTCGACGCGACGGTGCACCAGATCGTGCACGACTGGCAGGCCGCCCACCCGGGCCACACGGCGCCGTCGCTGCGCCTGCAGGCGCAGGCAACGCAGGTAGCGTTCGATCCGGAGCACCTGCGCCGCGTGCTCGTAAACCTGCTGGACAACGCGCGCCGCTACGCAACCGCCGGCGCCGACGCGGTGTGGGTCAGCACGCGCGGCAGCGACAGCGGACCCGCCACCGTGCAGGTATGGAGCGACGGCGCGCCGCTGGAGAGAACGGTGGAGCGCCACCTTTTCGACCCGTTCTTCTCGTCCGAAAGCCGCTCCAGCGGCCTCGGGCTGTACATTTGCCGCGAGCTGTGCCAGCGCCACGGCGCGACGCTCTACTATCGGCGCCTGAACCTCAAGCTGCCGCGCGGCCAGGTGGCGGGCAACGCGTTCACGGTGACGTTTCGCGCGCCCAGCCGACCGGCCGATTCGGCTTCGCTGTTTGACACCATCGTCGTATGAGCAGCCACCCCCACCCTCCCGCCCGCATCCTCGTCGTCGACGACGAGCCCGATCTGCGCACGCTCTATGAACTGACGCTGCTGCGCGAGGGCTACCGTGTGGAGACGGCGGAAAGCCTGGAAGACGCGCGCAGCCACCTGTCGGAGAGGCGCTTTGACGTGATCATCAGCGACATGCGCCTGCCCGACGGTTTTGGCATGGACCTGTTGCATGAGGTGCGCGAACAGCAGCGCGGCGAGCGCTGCGTGGTGATGACCGCCTACGGCTCGGCCGAGAACGCCGTCGAGGCGTTGCGCGCCGGCGCGTTCGACTACCTGACCAAGCCGGTCGACCTCCAGCAGTTTCGCAGCGTGATCGCCTCGGCCGCCTACGGGTCGCCTTCATCGACACCCGCGCGGCGCCGGCAGCCCGCGAAGGGCAGCCCCGTGCCAGACGACGCGCTGGCGCAGCTCGTCGGAACATCCGAGGCCATGCGCCAGCTCAAGCACCGCATCGCGCGCGTCGCGCCCAGCATGGCACCGGTGCTCGTGCGCGGCGAATCGGGCACCGGCAAGGAACTCGTGGCGCGCGCGCTGCACGCCGCCAGTCAACGCGCAGGCGGCCCCATCGTCGCGGTCAACTGCGGCGCGATCCCCGAGACGCTGCTCGAAGCAGAATTTTTCGGCGCGCGCAAGGGCTCGTACACCGGCGCGACGCAGGACCGCCCCGGCTACTTCCAGGCTGCGCGCGGCGGCACCCTGCTCCTCGACGAGATCGGCGAGCTGCCGCTGTCGATGCAGCCCAAGCTGCTGCGCGCGATCCAGGAGCGTACGGTGCGCGCGCTCGGCTCCACACAGGAGGAAGCCGTCGACGTGCGCATCGTGAGCGCCACGCACCGCGATCTGTCGGCCGACGTGCGCGCGGGGCGCTTTCGGCAGGACCTGTACTACCGGCTGAACGTGATCGAACTCGTGATTCCGCCACTGCGCGAGCGTCGCGACGACATCCCCGCGCTCTGCGAGGCCTTGCTCGCGCGCATCGCGCACGAGTCGGGCCTGCCGGTCCCCACGCTGGCGCAAGGCGCGCTCGAGCAACTCGCCCACTACCCGTTGCCGGGCAACGTGCGCGAACTCGAAAACCTGCTGCACCGGGCCATGGCGCTGAGCGACGCAGGCGAGCTGCAGATCCCGCCTTGCGATGCGCCGGACACCGCAAACGCAGCACCGCAGACCGCGACCACGGCGAGCGCATCGCCCGCGGCCGCGCCGGCCAGCGCACCCGCACAGCTCGACCTGCGGGCCTGGCTCGACGAGCGCGAGCGCGCGATGGTGCTGCGAGAGCTGCACGCGGCAAACGGTGACCTCGCGGCGACGGCACGCCACCTCGGCATCAGCCCCCGGCAGCTCGGCCACCGCATCGACCGGCTCGGCATAACCGCCGAACCGATCGGCACGGCGCATGCCCCGGACCACTGACGCCCACACGGCGGCCACCCGCAGCCTCTGGCGCGGCGGCTGGCTGCTTGCGGCGCGGCACTGCCCTTCACCCAACCACGACCCACGCCCCGCGCGCACCGCGATCGACCTTGTCGTAGTGCATTCCATCAGCCTGCCGCCCGGCAGGTATGGAGGCAACGCGGTGCGCGCGCTGTTCCTGAACCAACTCGACTGCAACGCGCACCCGTACTACGAGAGCCTGCGCGGCCTGCGCGTATCGAGCCACTTCTTCATCACGCGCAACGGCCAGGTCTGGCAATTCGTCGCGTGCAGCGAACGCGCGTGGCACGCAGGCCTGTCGCACTACCGCATGCGCGCGCGCTGCAACGACGACTCGATCGGCATCGAGCTCGAAGGCATAGAAGACAGTGCCTTCGAAGAGGCGCAATACACCGCGCTCGAGCAGCTGTGCGACGCGCTCCGCCGCCGCTATCCGATCCGCTACCTCACGGGGCATGAGCACATCGCGCCCGGGCGCAAGCGCGACCCCGGCAGCGCCTTCGACTGGCCGCGCATTTCGCACCATCTCGCGGGCTCGGGCATCGTGCTGCCACCCGTTGCGCCCACGTCACGCTGAGCAGCGCGCCGCGGCGGCACAGAAACCGTTTTCCACGATTTTCAGGGCTTACGCCAACCCTAGCGTATTGAGCTTGCCGCTCACACTATATATAGTGTGAGCCTGCGCCTGCGTTCCATCATCCACACCGACCTTCACGGATCGACCGCGCCTTGCAACCGCTGCTGCACCAACACGGGGTAACCCATCCATCGATGCGCGACTGCCGTCGGATGGAAGCACGGCACACCGCGCACCCGAGGTCCGCGCATGCACGGCGCGGATGGCCGGCAGGTGCCCACGCAAATCGCTGTATCCAAACAACAAAACACCGCGCAGCAAGGCTTCGCTGCTTTTCATTTCGAAGCACTGCTTCCATAATCCGCAGCAGGAAAATCCATGCTGAATCGGGGCCGACAACCACTCGCGAACAGCACCGGCACGACGGTGCGCAGCACAGCAACCTTCGACGCGCGCGCCATGCAGGACGCGCTGCACAGCCGCTAGCGCCACCTGCCGCACGCCCCAACCCGACGATGACCCTTCCTACGCCCCGCACACGCACGACCGGTCCGCACGTCCGGCCTGCGGGACGCTCCCCCATTCGTGGTGGCGGGCAGTTCTGCCTTGTTGCCATGGATCGCTGCCGGCCCGAGAAGCGCCGCCAGTGCTCTTTGCCAACCAACCGAAGGAGAACATGATGGCAACTGCGAAAAAGCCCGCCGCGAAAAAAGCGGCACCTGCGAAGAAGGCCCCTGCCAAGAAGGCCGTGGTGAAGAAGGCAGCACCAGCCAAGAAGGCACCGGCCAAGAAAGCCGTCGTGAAGAAGGCAGCACCGGCCAAGAAGGCGCCGGCCAAGAAGGTCGCCGCGAAGAAGGCAGCGCCCGCAAAAAAAGCCGTAGCGAAGAAAGCCGCTCCGGCAAAAAAAGCGGCTCCCGCCAAAAAGGCGCCGGCCAAGAAAGCCGCCGCCAAAAAGGCACCCGCCAAGAAGGCCGCCCCTGCAAAAACCACGTTGAACCCGCAGGCCGCCTGGCCTTTCCCGACCCAGAACAAGCCCTGAAAGGGCTGATCACGACACCCCAGACCTGGCCCGGGCCGCGTGCCCGCATCCATGGTCTCGGGGGGTCACGCCGGATCGAAGTCGAGCGTGTAGTTCTGCGGCCCGCGGTGCGCGATCTTGAGCGCACCCATGCGGTTGCCCAGTGCGGCACAACGCTGAAGCGGCCAACCCTGCTCCAGCCCATAGAGTAGCGCGCCGCGCCACGCGTCGCCGCAGCCCGTCGGGTCGAGTACCTCGCGCGGCGTCACAGGCGCAACCACCGTGCACTGTCCCTGCTCCCACACTTCGCAGCCCTGAGCGCCCAGGGTCACGACGAACCCCTGTACCCGGTCTGAAATCTCCGTCTTGCTCCAGCCGGTGCGTTCGCAGAGCATCTGGCCCTCGTAGTCGTTCACGGCCACCCATTGCGCCTGCTCGACGAAACGCCGGAGTTCCTCGCCGTTGAACATCGGCAAGCCCTGCCCCGGATCGAACACGAAGGGTATGCCCGCCCGCACCATTTGCGCCGCATGCGAGAGCATGGCCTCGCGGCCGTCGGGCGCGATGATGCCCACGCGCAGCCGCGGATCGGCAGGCACCACCTGTTCATGCGCGCGCATCATCGCGCCGGGGTGGAACGCCGTGATCTGGTTGTTGTCACGGTCGGTCATGATCATCGCCTGCGCGGTATAGACATCACCGAGCAGCCCGACGGTCTCGGTGGCGATGCCCTGCGCGCGCAGGCGTTCGAGATACTCCTCGCCGTCGCTGCCCAGCATCGCCATCGGCCGCGGATCGCCGCCGAGCAGCTTGAGCGCATACGCGATGTTGCCGGCACAGCCGCCGAAATCCCGGCGCAGCGACGGCACGAGAAACGCCACATTCAGAATGTGCAACTGGTTGGGCAGGATCTGCTCGGAAAACCGCCCCTCGAAACCCATGATCGTGTCAAACGCCAGCGATCCGCAAATCAGTGCAGCCATGAACCTTCCAGAACATCAGGGGTAAAACACGAGGACACGGTAACCGGCCACGCGCGCCGCGTCTTGCGTCACGCGCAGACGCATGTTGCCCGTCCAGAGCGCCTGCGCGGCCAGGACCGCGGGCGCGGCCAGATCGCGCGGCGGCAGCACCCGCCGCACGAGCACGTCGTCCGAGGCGTCCACGAGCGTGAGCTCGAGCGCGGGTGTTGCAATCTCGTAGGCGGCGCGGTTCTTCAGGCCGACTTCGAGCACATAGGCCGCGTCGCCCTCGCGCTCCTTGATGAAAGACGAGGCTTCGATCACCACGTCGGCAATGCGCCGCGGCGCCTGCACGACGCAGCCGACAGGCGCGCACAGCGACTGCAGCCAGGCGCGGGTTGCCGGATAACGCGCCGCCAGCAGGTCGCGTTCCTGCACCAGCACCTGCAGGACAAGGAGCGCGCCCAGCGCACACACCACCAGGGCCAGCACCGCGCGCACCGCTGGGCGCCTCCAGAACGTGCCGCGCCGCGCCGCACGCACGAACCCGGGTTCGGCCGCCGCCCGCGCAGACGGCATGCTTGAAGCCGTCACCGGAACTGGCGGCGACACCTTCGCAGCGGCGCAGGGCACTTCATCCGCATCGATCGGCGCCTCGCTGCGCAGCAGCCGTTCAGGAACCGTGGCCATCGGTTCGCGCTCTTGCGAAACGGTATCGACCGCATCGGGCACGGCAGGCGCTGGCTCGTCGTGCGCATCGTCCGCCGCCGTCCCGGGCTCCGCGAGGCTTGCATCGACACGGTCGTCGGCACCATCGTCCGGCTCGGGCACATCCGGGTCCCACGTGGGCTCGCGCGCCGCGCCCGGCGCGTCGTCGCCCCCATCGGCATCCATATCGTCCAGCCAGCGGGACGCGGCAAAGTCGCGCAGCGCCAGCACCGTCCGGGACTCGTCGTCCGGGGCCGCAGCCTCCAGCGGCTCGGCGGCGTCCTGCGACGGTGCGGGCTCGATGAGTTCGATCGGCATCGCAGTCGCCGCATCGGATGGCGGTTCGAACCAGATGCGCCCGCTGGTGTCGAAGACCCGCGCGCAACGCCCGCAACGCACCCAGCCGCCGCCCACGCGCAGCTGGTCGTCAACGACCCGAAAGCACGTCTGGCAATGGGGGCAGCGGGTGACCTGGCTCATGCAGCGGTGCATTGTAGGCACGCGTTACCGCGTCGCCGGGCGCGTTCAGCGGCGCGCCGTCATGAGGATCCATCCGTCCTCGGCATCGCTCACCGCCAGTTGCAGCCACGGCGCATACGCCTGCTGCAGTTCGGCCGCCTGCCGTTCAAGGATGCCGGCGAGCACGAGCGCGCCCCCTGGCGCCACATGCGCGCACAGCAGCGGCGCAAGCACCTTGAGCGGCGTGGCCAGGATGTTCGCGAGCACGGTCCGGTACACACCCTGCGCGGATTCGGGCAGGCCCGCGTCGAGCCGTGCGTCGTTGGCCTGGGCGTTGGCCCGCGTCGCCTGCACCGCCGCGGGATCGATGTCCACCGCGTCGATCGCCGTCGCGCCGAACCGGGCGGCGCCGATCGCCAGGATGCCCGATCCGCATCCGTAGTCGAGCACCCGCCCCAGCGGCATCTCATCGGCGTGGTGCGCGATCCAGCGCAGGCACATGCGCGTCGTCGGGTGCGTACCGGTGCCAAAAGCGAGGCCCGGGTCCAGGCGAATGCTGCGCGTGGCGGCCGCCGGCGGTTCGTGCCAGCTCGGCACGATCCAGAAGTCGGGAGTGATCTCGACCGGGCTGAACTGCGACTGCGTGAGCCGCACCCAATCCTGCTCGGGCACCTGCTCCACGCCCACCAGCGCGCAGCCCGCAAAAAAGTCCTGCGCCGCCAGCAGCCGCCCTGCCGCCTCGGCGGCCGCGCGCTCCGGGAACAGCGCACTGATGCGGCTGCGGTGCCAGCCCTGCTGCGCCGACTCCATGCCCGGCTCACCGAAGAGGGGGCGCTCCGCGCCGGTCAGCGCGTCGGCGTCTTCCACCGAGACGCTGAGCGCATCGAGCGCCTGCAGTGCGTCGCTCAGCGGCTCGACGCACTCCTCGGGGCACTGCAGGCGCAGTTCAAACATGCCCATCGCCGGTGCCGCGACCCGCCGCTCAGCGCTTGCGCGCCGCCAGCCACTCTTCCAGGTAATGGATGCTGGTGCCGCCCGCAACATAGCGCGCATCCACCATGAGCTCGCTGTGCAGCGGGATGTTGGTGGAAATGCCTTCCACCACAGTCTCGCGCAACGCGGTGCGCATGCGCGCCAGCGCCTGCTCGCGCGTGTCGCCGTGCACGATGATCTTGCCGATCATCGAGTCGTAGTTCGGCGGCACGTAGTAGTTGGTGTAGATGTGCGAATCCACGCGCACGCCGGGGCCGCCCGGCGCGTGCCACTTGGTGACGCGCCCGGGCGACGGCGTGAATTTGTACGGGTCTTCCGCGTTGATACGGCATTCGATCGCGTGGCCCCGGATCTGCACGTGCCGCTGCGAAAAATTGAGCTTTTCGCCCGCCGCGATCATGATCTGCCAGCGCACGATGTCCACTCCGGTGATCCACTCCGTCACCGGGTGTTCGACCTGCACGCGCGTGTTCATCTCGATGAAATAGAACTCGCCGTTTTCGTAGAGAAACTCGAACGTGCCCGCGCCGCGGTAACCGATCTTCTTGCACGCGCTCACGCAGCGCTCGCCGATCTTCTCGATGAGCTTGCGCGGAATGCCCAGCGCGGGCGCCTCCTCGATCACCTTCTGGTGGCGCCGCTGCATGGAGCAGTCGCGCTCGGCCAGATAGACGGCGTTGCGGTATTTGTCGGCGAGGATCTGGATTTCGATGTGGCGCGGGTTCTGCAGGAATTTTTCCATGTAGACGGCCGGATTGCCGAACGCCGCCTCGGCCTCGGCCTTGGTGAGCTGCACCGCGTTGACCAGCGCCGCCTCGGTGTGCACCTCGCGCATGCCGCGCCCGCCGCCGCCGCCTGCGGCCTTGATGATCACCGGGTAACCGATGCTTCTGGCCACCTTGCGCCACTGCGCCGGATCGTCGGACAGCTCGCCGTCCGAACCCGGCACGCACGGCACGCCCGCCTTGATCATCGCGCGCTTGGCCGAGACCTTGTCGCCCATCATGCGGATGGACTCGGGCGTCGGACCGATGAACTGGAAGCCGCTTTGCTCGACGCGCTCGGCGAAGTCGGCGTTCTCGCTCAGGAAGCCGTAGCCCGGATGGATCGCCTCGGCGTCGGTCACCTCGGCCGCCGAGATGATGGCCGGCATGTTGAGGTAGGACTGCGCCGACGGCGCGGGGCCTATGCACACCGCCTCGTCGGCGAGCTTGACGTACTTGGCGTCACGGTCGGCCTCGGAATAGATCATCACCGCCTTGACGCCGAGCTCGGCGCAGGCGCGCTGGATGCGCAGGGCGATTTCGCCGCGGTTGGCGACCAGGATCTTTTTAAACATCGGCTACCCCGCGGCTCATCGCCCGCGCGCTGACACGCGCCAGGTCTATTTGCTTCGCCTTGCCCGAGGCAAGAACGCCGCGGTTGGCGACCAGGATCTTTTTAAACATCGGCTACCCCGCGGCTCATCGCCCGCGCGCTGACACGCGCCAGGTCTATTTGCTTGGCCTTGCCCGAGGCAAGAACGCCGCGGTTGGCGACCAGGATTTTCTTGAACATGATGTCCTGCGGTTGGTGGGATCGGAACCTCCCGCTCGGGCGGGGGGGCCGCGAACATCACTCGATGACGAACAGCGCCTGCCCGTACTCGACAGCCTGGCCGTTCTCGGCGAGCACGCGGGTGATCGTGCCGGCGTGGTCGGCCTCGATCTCGTTGAGGATCTTCATCGCCTCGATGATGCAGATCACGTCGCCCTCCTTGACCTGGCTGCCCACGTCGACGAACGCGGTGCCGCCAGGACTGGACGAGCGGTAGAACGTGCCCACCATGGGCGACTTCACCACGTGCCCCGGCAAGGTCTCGGGGGCGGGCGCCGCGGCCTCCGCAACCGGCGCGGGCGCCGTTGCGGCGGCCGCAGCCGTTGCGGCCACCGCAGGGACCGGCACCGCCGCGACCTGGGGCGCCGGCGCGACGCCACCCTTGACGATCCTCACCTTGCCCTCGGCCTCGGTGATTTCCAGCTCGGACACGTTGGACTCGGACACCAGATCGATCAGGGTCTTGAGTTTTCGCAGATCCATAAAGATTCCAAAAGGGGCAATGGGGCGCTAATTTACTGCAATCGGACACCAATTGCAGCAATCACGCACGAAAGAGGTTGGGGCGCAGTGGCAGGCACTCAGGCCGAGGCGGACCATGCGCGCAGGTCGTCCCTGGAGAGTTCGCCGATTTTACGCTGCGTAACACTGCCGTTCGGCCCCAACAGCACCGAGAACGGCAAACCTCCGTTCGGGTTGCCCAGGCCACGCACGAGCGCGAGGCCGGCGGCGCCCCCCATCACCACGGGGAAGTCAAGCGGGGTGCGCGCGATGAAGCTGCGCACGCTGGCCACCTGGTCGATCGCCATGCCCAGCACCTGCCAGCCGCGCGCCCGTTGCTCGGCGTAGAACGCATTGAGCAGCGGCAGCTCCTGCACGCACGGCGGGCACCAGGTCGCCCAGAAGTTGACCAGCAGCGGACGGCCGCGGAAGGCCGCCATCGCCACCGCGTCCCCCTCGGGACTTTCAAGGTGCGCCGCCCAGAGCTGAGCCACCGCCGCGTCATCCGCCTCCCGCGGCGCGAAGCGCCACGCGGCAGCGCCTGCGCCCACCGCGCCAGCGACAGCCGCCACACCCATGGTCAGCCAGCGGCGGCGCGACGGTGCGCCAGCGTGGGAAAGTGCCGATGCGGTCATGGCGCGAGCGTACCAGAGGGCGCATCGTCGAGCAGCCGGCGCACCGCCGCGATGTCGCCGCGCGGCAGCCGCCCGCGCGCGTCGGCACGTAGCGCGCCGCGCAAATCGTCGACGTCGTAGATCAGCAGGTGCACCCAGGCCTCGTCGCCCGCGCCGCACGCCTGCGCGCGTATCCCCAGCGCCTCGACCGGCTCGCCGCGCAGGCCGATCACGGTGTGCGGCTCGTACGGAATCTGCAAATTGATGAGCGCGATCTCGGCGGACTTGGGGTCGTCACAGAAGAGCGAGATCACCACGTCGTTGCGCCGCGTGGCCGTTCCCCGCCAGACCGCGCCGCCGAGGTAGGGGCGAAACGCCTGCATGCGCACCATCCACGCCAGCGCCAGCTCGCGCAGCGCCCGCAGCTCGCGCGGCTGCGTTTGCGCGTGGAACAGCGCGATGTGCTCGCGCACCGCGTCTTCCATGCGCAGGTTGTCGGGCAGCGGCGTACGCGCAGGCAGGCCCAGCTCGTGCAACGCACGGCGCTTGGCCGCGCCCCAGTCCATGCCCTCGTCCACGGCAAGGCGGGCGGCGGTCTGGAGGATTTGACTGGTATCGCGCGTATTCATGGCTGGGTGCCTCAACGGCAAGAATAGCGTCGGGGCCGCCGAAGTAAATCGCCCTTGGCACGCGCACTTTTACATTGATAGCTGCTCGCGCTTGATGGACAAGCGCTAGAGCCAGTTTTAACTGATATTCCCGCACGTGCACGCCGCTCTTAGAATCGCCCGATGCACATCCACATCCTTGGCATCTGCGGCACCTTCATGGGCGGGCTGGCGGCGCTCGCGCGCGAGGCGGGCCACCGTGTCACCGGCTGCGACGCGGGCGTCTACCCGCCGATGAGCGAGCAGTTGCGCGCGCTCGGCATCGACCTGATCGAAGGCTACGGCACCGGCCAGCTTGGGCTCAAGCCCGACATCTTCGTGGTCGGCAACGTGGTCAGTCGCGTGCACCTCGCGGACGGCACGCCCAGGTTCCCGCTGATGGAGGCCATCCTCGACGCCGGGCTGCCCTACACCAGCGGGCCGCAGTGGCTGATGGAGCACGTGCTGCAGGGCCGCCACGTACTGGCCGTCGCGGGCACGCACGGCAAGACGACGACCACCGCCATGCTCGCCTGGATACTGGAAGCGGCGGGCCTCGCGCCCGGCTTTCTCGTGGGCGGCGTGCCGATGAACTTCGGCATCTCGGCGCGGCTGGGTCGGCAGGCGCCGGGGCAGGCGCGCCCGCTCTTCGTGATCGAGGCCGACGAATACGACACCGCCTTCTTCGACAAGCGCAGCAAGTTCGTGCACTACCGCCCACGCACGGCGGTGCTCAACAACCTCGAATTCGACCACGCCGACATCTTCGACGACCTGGCGGCCATCGAGCGGCGGTTCCACCACCTCGTGCGCACCGTGCCCGCCGCGGGCCGCGTGGTGGTCAACCGCCGCGCCGAGAGCCTCGCGCGCGTGCTTGCGCAGGGCGTGTGGAGCGAGGTGGTGGGCTTTGGCCTGCCGGGCAGCGACCTCGCCGCACACGGCGAGCCGCACGACTTCGAGGTGCTGCACCACGGCCAGGCCGCCGGGCGCGTGCGCTGGGCCCTGACGGGCGAGCACAACCAGACGAACGCGCTCGCCGCCATCGCCGCCGCGGAGCACGTGGGCGTGGCGCCCGCGCAGGCCGCCGAGGCGCTGGCCGGCTTTCAGAACGTGCGCCGCCGCATGGAACTGCGCGGCACGGCGGGCGGCATCACGGTGTACGACGATTTCGCGCACCACCCAACGGCCATCCACACCACGCTCGACGGCCTGCGCCGCCGCGTGGGGCCACAGGCGCGCATCCTCGCGGTGTTCGAGCCGCGCAGCAACACCATGAAGCTGGGCACGATGAAGGCGCAACTGCCTTGGGCGCTCGAAACCGCCGACCTCGCCTACTGCTACACCAAGGGCCTGGACTGGAATGCCGCCGAGGCGCTGGCCCCCATGGGCGCGCGCGCCGCCTGCAGCGCGGACCTGGATGCGCTGGTGGGCCAGATCCGCCAGGCTGCCCGCCCGGGCGATCACATCGTGTGCATGAGCAATGGCAGCTTTGGCGGCATACACGCGATGCTGCTGCGGGCGCTGGCGCAGCGGCCCTGAGGGGAGCGATGGGCTACGGGTATTCGCGCCGTGTGCACACCGCGCGGAACCACCGGTCGTAGCTGCCGGTCGAGTCCCGGGCTACCGATTCAATTCAAGGACACGGGGGGCCGAGGGCGTGCTCACGAAGGCCCCTCCGTTTCGTGCGCGTGCCGCGTGCATGACTACTCCACCGTCACGCTCTTGGCCAGATTGCGCGGCTTGTCCACGTCGGTGCCGCGCGCGCAGGCGGTGTGATACGCCAGCAGCTGCAGCGGCACCACGTGCAGGATGGGGCTGAGCTGGCCGTAGTGCTCGGGCATGCGGATCACGTGCATGCCCTCGCTGCTTTCGATGTGCGTATCCGCGTCGGCCAGCACGTAGAGCACGCCGCCGCGCGCGCGCACTTCCTGCAGGTTGCTCTTGAGCTTTTCGAGCAGTGCGTCGTGCGGCGCCACCGCCACCACCGGCATGCTGCTGGTGACGAGCGCCAGCGGCCCGTGCTTGAGCTCGCCCGCCGGGTAGGCCTCGGCGTGGATGTAGCTGATTTCCTTCAATTTGAGCGCGCCTTCGAGCGCAATGGGGTAATGCAACCCGCGCCCGAGGAACAGCGCGTTTTCCTTCTTCGCGAATTCCTCGGACCAGCCGATGAGCTGCGGCTCCAGCGCCAGCACCGCCTGCAGCGCCACGGGCAGGTGGCGCATGGCGGTCAGGTGCGCGGCCTCCTGCTCGCTCGTGATGCGGCCCTTGGCCTGGGCCAGCGCGAGCGTCAGCAGGAACAGGCCCGCGAGCTGCGTGGTGAAGGCCTTGGTGCTGGCCACGCCGATCTCCACCCCGGCGCGCGTCACGTAGGCGAGCTCGCACTCGCGCACCATCGCGCTGGTGGCCACATTGCAGATGGTGAGTGTGTGCTTCATGCCCAGGCTTTGCGCGTGGCGCAGCGCGGCCAGGGTGTCGGCCGTCTCGCCGCTCTGGCTGATGGTGACGACCAGCGTGCGCGCATCGGGCACGCTGGTGCGGTAGCGGTATTCGCTCGCCACCTCTACCTGCGTGGGGATGCCCGCGATTTCTTCCAGCCAGTAGCGCGCGGTGCAGCCGCTGTAGTAGCTGGTGCCGCACGCGAGGATGAGCACGCGATCGATCTCCCTGAACACGCGCCAGGCGGCGGCATGCGCGCCGTCGAAGAGCTCGGGCACGATGGCCTCGATGCCGTCGAGCGTGTCGGCGATGGCACGCGGCTGCTCGAAGATTTCCTTTTGCATGTAGTGCCGGTACGGCCCCAGCTCGGCCGCGCCGCTGTGCGCCTGCACCGTGCGCACCGGGCGCTGCGCGGCGGAAAGCGGCCGCCCCGCGCGGTCGGTGATCCAGTAGCGGCCCAGCTGCAGGTCGGCGAAGTCACCCTCTTCCAGATAGACGATCTGGTCCGTCACGCCCGCCAGCGCCATCGCGTCGCTGGCAAGGAAGTGCTCGGCCCCGCCCTCGCCCACCCCCAGCACCAGCGGCGAGCCCGCGCGCGCGCCCACCACGCGGTGCGGTTCATCCTTGTGCATCACGGCGATCGCGTACGCGCCGCGCAGCTCCTGCGCCGCCGCGCGCACGGCGGCGAACAGATCGCCGTCATAGAGGCTGTCGATCAGGTGCGCGATGACCTCGGTATCCGTCTGGCTCGCAAACACGTAGCCGCGCTGCTGCAGCCGCGCGCGCAGCTCCTCGTAGTTTTCGATGATGCCGTTGTGCACCAGCGCCACGTGGCCCGCCTGCGTGATGTCAGCGGGCGCCGCCCCGGGGCCGTAGCTGGCGTGCGGGTGCGCGTTGGAGACGGCGGGCGCGCCGTGCGTGGCCCAGCGCGTGTGCGCGATGCCGGTGGCGCCTTGCAGGTGCTCGTGCTCGACCTGCGCGATCAGCTCGGCCACGCGCGCGGTGCTGCGCGCCCGCCGCAGGCCGCCCGCGCCGGTGGCGCCCAGGCTCGCCTCGTGCACCGCGACGCCACAGGAGTCGTAGCCGCGGTACTCCAGGCGCTGCAGGCCCTGCACGAGGACGGGAACGATGTTGCGCGCAGCGACTGCGCCGACGATGCCGCACATGGCCAGGCTCCGAAGTGGGTACGGCGCCATCCTAGGGAAGTGCGGCAGAAATTTGCAGTCAAATTTTTATCAAAGTTGACGATTTATTTTGCGATCGTGAATCAATGAAATCTTGATTCACGTAACATGCAAATATGGAATCGGATATCGCCATCGACCCCATCGACCTGCGCCTGCTGAACCTGCTGCAGGACGATGCCTCCACCAGCAACCAGGCGCTTGCCGCGCGCGTGGGCGTCTCCCCCGCCACCTGCCTGCGCCGCGTGCGCCGCCTGCGCGCAAGCGGCCTGATCGAGCGCCAGGTGGCGCTGCTCTCGCACGACGCGCTGGCCGCCGTGCAGGGCCACGGGCTCGCCGCCGTCGTCGAGGTCGCGCTCGACCGCCAGGGCGCCGAGCACCTGGCCGCGTTCGAGGCCCGCGCCGTCGCCGAAGACGCCGTGCAGCAGTGCTGGCGCGTCGCGCCGGGGCCGGACTTCATCCTCGTCGTGCAGGTGCGCGACATGCCGGCCTACCTTGCGCTCACCGAACGCCTGTTCACGCAGGACGCGAACGTGCGCAACGTCAAGGCGCACTTCGCCACGAGGCGCGCAAAATTTGCGTCAAAAATCGCGCTAGCGCTTGATGGACGAGCGCCAGCAGCTATCAAATCCGCATAGCGGCGTCGCCACCCCTTGACCGTGCCGCCCACCAGCACCATCTGCGCCCAAGGCAACGCTGAACCAGTCCCAGCCGCGCGGCGCATACTTGGTTTGCGCGCGCTGCATCGCCTGTACGTGTTCAGCGTTGCCGCAAGCTGCCGCCGCGGCGGCGGCACGGAGGACACATGGAGTTCAAGGACTACTACAGGACGCTGGGCGTGGCCAGGGACGCCAGCGCCGACGACATCAAGAAGGCCTACCGGCGCCTGGCGCGCAAATACCACCCCGACGTGAGCAAGGAGGCCGACGCCTCCGCGCGCATGGCCGAGGTGAACGAAGCCAACGCCGTGCTCTCCGACCCCGAAAAACGCGCCGCCTACGACGCGCTGGGCAGCGGCGCGGCGCACGGCGGCCAGGAATTCACGCCGCCGCCGCACTGGGACAGCGGCTACGAATTCTCCGGCGCACCCGGCGCGCAGGGCATGGACGAGGCGCAGTTCAGCGAATTCTTCGAGCAGCTCTTCGGCCGCGCGGCGCACGCCCGCCAGGCGCAGGGCCACGCCCGCGGTGCAGGCCCGCAGCGCGGCGCGGACCACCATGCGCGCATCGAGCTCGACCTGCGCGACGCCTACCTCGGCGGCGAGCGGCTGCTGTCGCTGCGCGGCGCGCGCCTGGATGCGCAGGGCCACCTCGTGCACGAAGAGCGCCAGGTGCAGGTCACGATCCCGAAAGGCGTGCGCGAAGGCCAGCTCATCCGCCTGAGCGGCCAGGGCGGCGCGGGCGCGGACGGCGCACCCGCGGGCGACCTGTTCCTCGAAGTGCAATTCAAGAGCGACCCGCGCTGGCGCACCGAAGACCGCGACGTGTACCTGCGCGTGCCCGTCGCGCCGTGGGAGGCCGAGCTCGGTGGCCCGATCGAGGTACAGACCCCCGCGGGCACCACCGTGCAGGTGACGGTGCCGCCGCGCTACAAGCCGGGGCGCAAGCTGCGGCTCAAAGAGCGCGGCATCCCCGCCGCGACGCCCGGCGACCTCTACCTGGAACTGAGCATTGCGCTGCCGCCCGCCGCCACCGACGCGCAGCAGCAGGCCTACCGCGCGCTCGCGCAGGCCTTCCCCGGTTTTGCGCCACGCGCGGCCCAAGGAGTTTGAGATGACGCCCCGCAACGACCCCCACGACACCCCGGCGGGCGACCTGCTCACGCTTGAAGAACTCGCCCGCGCGTGCTGCATGCAGCCCGGCTGGGTAGTGGAGCGGCTTGAAGCCGGCGTGCTGCACGGCGAGCGCGACGGCACGCACTGGCGCATCGCCAGCGCCACCGTCGTGCGCGCGCGCCGCATCGCGCGGCTGGAAACCACCTTCGACGCCGACCCCGAACTGGCCGCGCTCACGGCCGATTTGATCGAGGAGGTGACACAACTGCGACGGCGGCTCGGGGGAGCGTGAGGGCGCCCTCAGCCCGGCCACCCGCGTTCACGCGCCGGTGCCCACCCAGTTTTCCACTTCCAGCCCAGGCACGCGCGCAAACTCCGACACATTGTTCGTCACCAGCACTAGGCCCTCGCTGCGCGCATGACCCGCGATATGCAAGTCATTCACCCCGATGGGCTGGCCGAGCCGCTCCAGGGCCGCGCGGATCGCGCCGTAGTGCTGGGCCGCCTTGCCGGCATAGGGCAGCACCTCGATGCGGCTGCAAAAATCCTCGACGACGCGCAGGTTCTCGCTGACGCGGCTACTCTTTTCCGCGCCGTGCACCAGCTCGGCCAGGGTGATGGAGGAAATCGCCATGCGGTCGGCCTGCGCATTGAAGGTAGACAGCACTTCAACGGGGCGTCGCTTCAAGACGTAGATGACGATGTTCGTATCCAGCAGGTAGCGCAGCATCAAAGCAATTCCCGCTCCGGCTGGTGCTGGCTCGCGCGCTCAGGCATGAAATCATCGCTGACGGCGGGGCCATCCAGAAAGAAGCTGTCCCAGGTCTGCCCTATTGGCGCGAGAACGCGCTCACTCCCCCGCACGCGCACATGCACCTTGCGCACGCCCTCCGGCAGGCGCACGTCCAACGGGAGCCGGACAGCCTGGGTGCGGTTATTGATGAAGACGGTGCCGATGGACATGGCAGTTCCTGAAAAATTGTATATAGCCATTGTATATTGGCTTGGTCAACCGACGGCTTCCCGGCTCGGACCGATACCACCACACCGTCCAGCACATCGCCGAAGACGAAGCGCAAGCCATGCACGATGCAGCCCGGTACGCACGGCGTATCCGCAGCCGACTCGGCTTGGGCCAGGCCGAATTCTCCCGGCGCATCAACGTCCCCCTGGAGACGGTGCGCAACTGGGAACAAGGCAAGCGCAGCCCCAGCGGCGCCGCTCAGGCCTTGCTCAAGGTACTCGACCAAGCCCCGGAAGCCGCCTTGGCCGCGCTGAGTTGACGTGCGGCGGGCGTGAGATGTCGGCAGGCAAATCTCTATTTTTGATAGCTGCTAGCGCTTATTGGTAGGGCGATTTCGATCTATTTTGCTTGTTTATTTACCGGTGCATCCACGGCGAGGTACGTCGCCAACCAGGCAGTGCCCGAGTCAGCGCATCGCGGGGACTATTTCAGCGCCGCCTTGAACACGAATTCACGTGCTACACCCGTTTACGTGTCAAAACTTCGG
Source organism: Burkholderiales bacterium (assembly GCA_026954015.1). Taxonomy (GTDB): domain Bacteria; phylum Pseudomonadota; class Gammaproteobacteria; order Burkholderiales; family Burkholderiaceae_C; genus Comamonas_C. The sequence continues at coordinate 58,686 of JAIXLP010000048.1, forward strand.
CCCCCCTCACCATGACCAACCTAACCATCACGCTGGACGAAGCCATCGTCAAGCAGGCGCGCGTGCGCGCCATCCACGAAGGCATCTCGGTCAGCGCCAAGGTGCGCGAATTCCTGGCCGCCTACGCACAGGAAGGCGAAGCGCAGCAAGCCAGTGCACAGGCCTTTATCGCCGCTGCCCGGCGCAGCCAGGCCAACCGGGACGGAGCCCGCTGGTCGCGCGAAGACGCTTACGACCGTCCCTCCCTGGGCCACGGCGGCGGCGGCGCGTGATCTGCTTCTTCGACACCAACGTGCTGGTGTACGCCGTCGATGCCGGCGACCCGGCGCGGCGCGAACGCGCGCTGAACCGCCTGGCACGCGCCGCCAATGAAGGCACCGTGGTTCTCAGCACCCAGGTGCTGCAAGAGAGTTCTACGCCATCGCCACGCGCAAGCTGCAACCGCCCCTGCCCGCGCCCGAAGCCGCCGCGCAGGTGCAACGGCTGTGCGCCTTTCAGGTCATGGGCAGCACCGCACGGAGCGTGCAGGCCGCCATCGCGCTGGCGCAAGAGCATCAACTACAGTGGTGGGATGCGCTGATCCTGGAAGCCGCGCTGCGCGCGGGCGCCGACGTGCTGATCAGCGAAGACAGCCAGGCAGGCCGCTGCTTCGGCCGGCTGGTGGTGGAAAACCCGTTTGCCGGGTAGCGCGTGCCGCATCGCGCGGCTGGAAACCACCTTCGACGCCGGCCCCGAACTGGCGGCGCTCACCGCCGATCTGATCGAGGAGGTCTCGGTGCTGCGTAGACGATTGGAGCGGTTGGATCACCAATGACTCAACCGTTGACTGATACGGCTAGACGCCAACGTACCGGCCTGTGACGGTAGCCTATTCGCGCAAAAGTCGTCTTAAAACCCGTCTACTGGCGCGTATCCGACGACGCGCATCTGGTCATCCAGCAAGGCGATCCAGTCCATCGTCTTGCTGCTGGTAAGCGGTAGATAGCGCAGTCGCTCTGCAGGCAACCCCGTGGCCCGTATGGCATCGTTCAACGCCGCCGCTTCAACCGGTCGGCGCGCCAACAGTTCGGCCATCGGTTTGGCACGGCGCTCCATGCCGTCGCGCGCCGCGCTCCAAGGCGTCCACCAGCCGGGTTGGCGCGCGGGCGTCCAGCCTGCTAAGCCACGTTGCACACTTTCCATCAGCTCCGCCCCACTAGCCGCGCGCCGCGTCCCCACCCGCAGCACACCCCACAACGGCAGTCGGCGCAGGCCCTCGGGCGCTTGGGCCAAGTCGGTCGTGTCCACCTCATTGGCCGTCACCAGTACCAGCCGATCCACTTCGTACGCCAGTACCACCGGCCGCGCCACCCAGACGCTGTGCAAGCCGTACACCAGCGCCACGACCTGAATGATCCCGACAAGACCGAAATCCACCCAGCGTTCGCGCCGCGACTTGTGCGGACTCGCCAAGATTAAAGTTAGGAGAGGGCCGCACGCTGCGTCCACCGCCAACACCAGTAGAAAGATCGGGGCCACGCCCAGGATGGCACGGTAAGGCGGCGGATACAGCAGACCAAATACGAAGCCAGCAGAAAGTGCCCCCGCCACGACGGAAACGCCCAAATGACGCAAGGCGTAGTGGGCGGCGAAGCGTAAACGCGAACGCAACATGACCGAAATGCCCCACTTCCCCCGACTCGTTCCAAGTCAAAACCAGCAGGCAGAAGTCAAAAAGAGCGCCAAGGCGCCCTTTTTGATTCTTTGACAATAGTGCTTTAACGGCACTCGGAAGGTGCGTATTTGGCTGGCATGGTCCCAACACCCCTGTTACCAAGACCACGCTTCTGAGCAGTGGTTACGGTCGTCGACCCACAAGCCCAATCGATAGGACCCGTCGCGCCAGCAACCAATGCGGCGTTATTCACATTGGGCGAAAACACCAGTGTTTTATTCATCGCTGCAGTCGGCAAACCGGCAGAAGCATTGTTTTTTGAAGTCACGGTAATCACACCAGTTGCCGTAGCGATTGCGATATTTTCAACATACTTTGATTGCTTCTCGGCCGCTGCACGTCCGTTGTATTCGGTCGCAGCTGCTGTTACACCTGCTAAACCATCACTCTGAAAAGCTTCACTGACCAAGGTCTTGGGAGAGGTCGCTGCAATGATCAGCTCGCTGACTTTTGATCGCACTGTGTAATCCTGATACGCCGGCAGCGCCACGGCCGCCAAGATGCCGATGATCGCCACCACGATCATCAACTCGATCAGGGTAAAGCCGGCCTGGGCGCGGCGCTTGAGAGTACGTTGCATGAAAAACTCCTCCGGAGGAAAAACGTTGGCCGGCAACCGCCGGGTGCGTAACATCAAGCAGGAGTCGTGCCAGCCAGTTTCAGCGGTGTCTGGCAGCCGTTGAAACAGGTTGCAGCATGTCACGGTTCCATATGGCGGCGCGCGAGACGGCAAACGCTGTGTCACGGTACGGTGCGCGCCTACAATCTCCGGCACCACGGGAAGGCCGCACATGCACACCATCAGCCTGGACGCCTCGGTCGCAATGACCGGCATCAGCCGCAGCACGCTGTGGCGGCGCGTGACCGACGGCAGCATTGCCACGGGCGAAAAGGATGCGCGCGGGCGCGCAACGCTGGCGCTCACCGAGGTGCTGGCGCTGGCGCAACTGGCGCTGGGTGACGCGGACGTGGCCACGCTGCTGCGCGCCGACGCGGGCGAGGCCGACGCGCAGGCCGACGTGGGCGCGCTGTGCCAGGTGGCGGGCGCCTACCGGGCGGCGCTGTACTGGCTCGGCGAAGCCGCCGCGCAGAACCACGCGGATGCAATGCAGTGGCTGGCGACGGCCTACGCCGCGGGCGCGGACGGCACGCCCGCAAAGGACGAGAACCTGGCCGTGATGTGGCTGGCCAGGGCGGCGGCGCTCGGGCACGCCATCGCGCGCGAGCAGATGCAGCAGTTGCTGGCGCAGCGGCGGTAGGGCGCGGCAGGCGCCCAAACGCACCTGCCCAAGGCTCACTCGTGCGTGCTATCGGCCGACGGCGCGGCGCCCTGGCGCTCCGCCTCGCGTGCCAGGGCAACGGCATCGCGCAGGTTCATGCGCAGCATCGCCTGTCCGCCGACATAGCCGGCCAAAGCGCTGGTCGCGCGCCGCTCGATCTCGTCCGCGGTGGTCAAGCCCCGGCGAACCAGCGCGGCGATGTCCTCTTGATCGTTGCCGGCAAAGCGGGCGATCTTGCTCACGGCAAGATCCACGGGGGAGAGCACATGCACACGGAGCTGGTCCATGCCAAGGTCGACGGTGACCGCGTCATCGAGGTAATCCTCGTGCATCAACGCGAATGTTGAGTTGAAGCTGGTGTCGAGGTAGAGGATTTGCTGCGCTCCGTCCTCAAGGGTGAGTTCCACCACCAGATCGTTCGGCAGATGGACACGCCCGCCGAATTCGGCGTCCACGTCGGCCGTGACGCGACTGGCCGTGTACAGGTGAACGGCCATCCCGCCCGCCAGATACACGTTCAGGGGGGCACTCAGCGCAAGGCGCTCCTCCAACTGCCGAAGCAGCACCCGTAAACCGTTCGCGAGCGCGGTGCGGGTGTGCAATTGCGGGTGCGTCGTCATCGCATCACCGCCCGCGCAGCCGCGCACTCAGCATATCCCTCAGGCGCGGCAGGCTCACCACCCAGCCCTTGCTGACGACATCCGCCGCAGCCATCTTGTCGCCGGGATGTGCCGCGAGGTAGCGTTCACTCGCCTGCATCAGACGCGCCGACTCGCTCGGAAACCGGGGCCGCACGATCAGCGCAGCCAGGCGAAACACATTGGCCTCGCGCCGATCTTCGGCGGCTGCGGCCACATCGCGCGCAGCGGCAAGGCAGCGCGTGAGCAGCGCGGACTCGACATCTCTCGCTGCAGTCATGGCATCGACCTCTGTTTCCAACAGGATGACGCAATGTTACGGCGCGCCGCCGCATGTCGGCGCGGTTGCGGCGCAGACCGGCGATTACCCCATCGGCCAGTCCAGCGTGACGGTGCACCCCGCGCCCGGTTGCGCGTGCGCGGCGATGCGCGCGCCGTGGCGGTCGGCGATGAGCTTGCACAGCGCCAGGCCCGCGCCGACGCCCGCGAACTCGCCGTCGCGGTGCAGGCGCTGGAACACGCCGAAGAGCCCCTGCGCATGGCGCTCGTCGAAGCCCGCGCCGTTGTCGGCGATGGTGATCAGCACCCGCCCGTGCGCCGCCTGCGCGCCGACCGAGACGCGCGGCAGCGCGACGCCCTGCGAGAACTTGACGGCGTTGCCCAGCAGTTGCGCGAGCAGTTGCGCGAGCAGCGCCGGGTCGGCCTGGAGCGCGGGCATGTGCGGCGCGACCTCCCAGTGCACCGCCCCGGCACCGGCAACGCCGGGCAGCGCCGCGCGCGCCTGCGCCAGCGCGGCGGGCAGATCGACGCGCGCTGGCACGAGCGGCGCGCGCGCGGCGCGGCTCAGGGCCTGCAGGCCGTCGATCATCAGCGCCATGCGGCGTGCGGAGTGTTCCAGCGTGGCGGCGTAGCCGAGCGCCTCGCGCACCGACTCGGGCGGTGGATCGAGGTCTGCGAGCACCTCGCGCAGCAGCGCGGCGTACGAGGTGACGTGGCGCAGCGGCGCGCGCAGGTCGTGCGCGATGGCGTGCAGGAATTCCTCGTGCGCGGCGCTGAGCTCCTGCACGCGCCTGAGCGCCGCGTCGCGCTCGGCCCGCAGGCGCTGCGGTTCGTCGGTCACGGGGCCTTCTTGGCCGGGCGGTGCCATTCGGTCTTGCTCACCTGCCGCCCGCGCCCGAGCGTGAGCACGCCGGGCGGCGCGTCGTGCGTGACGACCGAGCCCGCGCCCACCACGCCGCCCGCGCCGATGGTGACGGGCGCGACCAGCACGCAGTTGCTGCCCACGTGCACGTCGGGCCCGATCACCGTGCGGTGCTTGTTCACGCCGTCGTAGTTGGCGGTGATCGAGCCCGCGCCGTAGTTCACGCGCTCGCCCACGGTGGCGTCGCCCAGGTAGGCGAGGTGGTTGGCCTTGGCGCCGTCGGCCAGCGTGCTGTTCTTGATCTCGACGAAGTTGCCCACGTGCACCTCGCGCCCCAGGTCGGCGCCGGGGCGCAGGCGCGAGTACGGGCCGACGCGCGCGCCCTCGCCCACCTGCACGCCCCTGGATTCGCCGTCGATGTGCGTGTAGGGCTGGATCACCGCGCCCGCGGCGATGGTTGCGTTGGCGATGCAGCAGTACGCGCCGATGCGCGCGCCCTCGCCAAGCGTGACGCGGCCCGTGAAGATGCAGCCCACGTCGATTTCCACGTCCTGCGCGCAGGTGAGCTCGGCGCGCGCGCCGCTGCGTTCATCGTCGCGCAGGTCCAGGCGCGCGGGGTCCGCCAGGCGCACGCCCTGCTCCATGAGCCGCACGGCCTCGCGCCGCTGCCAGGCGCGCTCGAGCTCAGCAAGCTGCACGGGGCTGTTCACGCCCGCTACCTGCAAGGCGTCGTCGATGCAGTGCGCCACCACCGGCACGCCGTCCGCCGCAGCCATCGCGACGATGTCGGTGAGGTAGTACTCGTGCTGCGCGTTGTCGTCGGTGAGCCGCGCCAGCCAGCGCGCGAGCAGCGGCGCGGGCACGGCCATGATGCCGCTGTAGATCTCGGTGATGGCGCGCTCGGCGTCGCTTGCGTCCTTGTGCTCGACGATGCGCTGCACGCTGGCGTCCGGCGCGCGCACGATGCGGCCATAGCCGCTGGGGTCTGCCAGGCGCACCGTGAGCAGCGCCAGCCGCTCGCCCCCGCCGGCCTGCACCAGCGCGCGCAACGTCGCGGCGCGCGTGAGCGGCACGTCGCCCGAAAGCACGACCACCGTGCCGTCCCCCGCCAGCAGCGGCAGCGCCTGCTGCACCGCGTGGCCGGTGCCAAGCTGCGGCTGCTGCAGTGCAAATTTCAAGTCAAATGTGCCGCCAGCGCCCGCCCCGCTTGCGCAGGCAGCTTCCACTTCCGTAGCGCCGTGGCCGGTGATCACGACCACGCGGCGCGCCGCGAGGTTCGCGGCCTGGTCCAGCACATGGTGCAAAAGCGGCCGCCCGGCCAGCCGCTGCAAGACCTTGGGCGTGCGGCTTTTCATCCGCGTGCCCTTGCCCGCGGCCATGACGACGACGTCCAGCGGCGCGTTCATGCCAGGTGCACCCGCGCGAACTTGCGCTTGCCCACCTGCACCACATAGGTGCCCGCCGCGAGCTTCAGGCCCTTGTCGCTGACCACGCCGCCATCGACGCGCACGCCGGCGCCGTCGATCAGGCGGTTCGCCTCGCTCGTCGAGGGCGCGAGGCCCGCCTGCTTGAGCAGTGCACCGATCCCGAGCGGCGCGCCCGAGAGCTGCACTTCCGGGATGACATCCGGCACACCGCCCTTGCTGCGGTGGATGAAGTCCTGCTCGGCCGCGGCCGCGGCGGCCGCGCTGTGAAAGCGCGTGGTGATCTCCTTGGCGAGCATCACCTTGGCGTCCTTGGGGTTGCGCCCGGCGGCCACCTCGGCCTTGAGCGCGGCGATCTCGGCCAGGCTCTTGAACGACAGCAGCGTGTACCAGTCCCACATCAGCGTGTCGCTGATCGAGAGCACCTTGGCGAACATGGTGTTGGCCTCCTCGGTGATGGCGATGTAGTTGTTCTTGCTCTTGGACATCTTGTCCACGCCGTCCAGGCCCACGAGCAGCGGCATGGTCAGGATGCACTGCGGCTCCTGGCCGTATTCCTGCTGCAGGTGGCGGCCCACGAGCAGGTTGAACTTCTGGTCGGTGCCGCCGAGCTCCAGATCGCTCTTCAAGGCCACCGAGTCGTAGCCCTGCATCAGCGGGTAGAGGAATTCGTGCACGCTGATCGACTGGCCGGCCTTGTAGCGCTTGTCGAAGTCGTCGCGCTCCATCATGCGCGCCACGGTGTAGCGGGCCGCCAGCTGGATCATGCCGCGCGCGCCCAGCGGGTCGCTCCATTCGCTGTTGTAGCGGATCTCGGTGCGGCTCTCGTCCAGCACCAGCCTGGCCTGCGCGAAATAGGTTTCGGCGTTGGCATGGATCTGCTCGGCCGTCAGCGGCGGGCGCGTGGCGTTGCGCCCGGAGGGGTCGCCGATGAGCGTGGTGAAGTCGCCGATCAGGAAGATCACCTGGTGGCCCAGGTCCTGCAGCTGGCGCATCTTGTTGAGCACCACGGTGTGGCCGATGTGGATGTCGGGCGCCGTGGGGTCCAGCCCCAGCTTGATGCGCAGCGGCGTGCCCGTGGCTTCGGAGCGCGCGAGTTTCTGCTCCCAGTCCTCGCGCGGCAGCAGCTCGTCGACCCCGCGCAGCGACACTTCCATGGCATGGCGCACGCCCTCGGTCACCGGGTATTTTGTAACAACTGGCTGATTCATAAGGGTTTTCGAGCTTACCAACGCGGGCGCAGCGACTATACTCGCTCGGTTTTTGTGTCGTGGCGGATTCTAGTGGCCACCCGCGCGGCGGGCCTCTGACACACCGCCACCCTCGTGATTTTCCGGCGCCTGCCGCGCGGTTCCCCCTCCGGGAAGCGCGACGCACAGGCGCCCTTGCGCTTGGGGATGAACGCTTGTCCAACGGACTCACTGACAGCTGCAGGGCGCTGCTTGCGCCGGCAAGGCAATCGATCACGCAGCATCCTCGCCGTATCACCGCCATCGTCGCCGCGGTGCTGCTCACCGGTGGCGGCGGCGCCTTCGCCGTGGCGTCGTACGCGCCCGACGCGGCCGACCTGCCCATGGTGACGATCACCGAGAGCATCCCGTCGCTCGCCACCGATACGGCGCTCGCCGACCTGTCGGACCTCTCCGGCCTCGCGCTCTACCGCTCGGACGCCACGCGCAGCGGCGACACCCCCGAGGCGCTGCTGCAGCGCCTGGGCATCGCCGACCCCGACGCCTCGCGCTTTCTGCGCGGCGACGACCTGTCGCAGCAGAACCTGCTCGGCCGCGCCGGCCGGCTGCTGACCGCGGAAGCCACGGCCGACCACCACCTGACGAAGCTCACGGCCCGCTGGGCCCCCGACGACAGCAGCGACTTCCAGCGCCTGGTGGTCGAGCGCCAGCCCGACGGCAGCCTGGCCTCGCGCATCGAAAGCGCGCCGCTCACCGTGGGCACCCGGCTGGGCAGCGGCGAAATCCGCAGCTCGCTGTTCGCCGCGACCGACGCCTCCAACATCCCGGACGCGGTGGCGGTGCAACTGGCCGACGTGTTCTCGTCGCGCATCGACTTTCGCCGCGCGCTGCGCAAGGGCGACCGCTTCACCGTGGTGTACGAATCGCTGGAAGCCGATGGCGAGCCGCTGCGCACCGGGCGCCTGCTGAGCGCCGAGTTCACGAACGGCGGCAAGACGCACAGCGCCGTCTGGTTCCAGAGCACGCCGCAGGCCAAGGGCGCGTACTACACGCTCGACGGCCAGAGCATGAACCGCGCCTACCTGAGCTCGCCGGTGCAGTACACGCGCGTGTCCAGCGGCTTCAAGATGCGCCTGCATCCCATCCTGAACACCTGGCGCGCGCACCAGGGCGTCGATCTGGCCGCCCCCACCGGCACGCCGGTGCGCACGGTGGGCGACGGGGTCGTCGAATTCGCCGGTGTGCAGAACGGCTACGGCAACGTGATCTACATCAAGCACGCGAACGAGCACGAGACCGTCTACGCCCACCTGAGCCGGGTGGACGTGCACCAGGGCCAGGCGATCACGCAGGGCCAGGTGATCGGCGCGGTCGGGCAGACGGGCTGGGCCACGGGCCCGCACCTGCACTTCGAATTCCGCGTGAAGGGTGCGCAGCAAGACCCGATGGCCATCGCCGAGCGCAGCGATGCCGCGCAGCCGATCTCGGACGCGCAGCGCCCGGCCTTCGAGCGCGTGGCGGGGCAGATGCGGCTGGAGCTGGCGTCGGCCGCGCAGACGCTGGTAACCGCGCGCGCCGAATAGGCCGCACGGCGCGCGCCATGGCCGACCGCCGCGCGCGCTGGTTCATCGGGCTGATGTCGGGCACCTCGCTCGACGGCATCGACGGCGTGCTCGTCGATGTTTCCACACCAAAATGCGCTGTAGCGCAGCATGCATCAGCGCCTCTAGCTCCTGAATTGAAAGCGGAGCTGCTCGCGCTCAACACCCGGGGCAGCGACGAGCTGCACCGCGCGCAGCGTGCGGCCAACGCGCTCGCGCGCGCGTACGCCGAGGTGGTGCAGCGCCTGCTGACCCAGGCCCGGCTGCCCGCGGCGGCGATCGAGGCCCTCGGCGCGCACGGCCAGACGGTGCGCCACCAGCCGCAGGCCCTGGACGGCACCGGCTACACACTGCAACTGAACAGCCCCGCGCTGCTCGCAGAACTGACCGGCATTACCGTGGTGGCGGACTTTCGCAGCCGCGACGTGGCCGCCGGCGGCCAGGGCGCGCCGCTGGTGCCGGCATTTCACCAGAGCGTGTTCGGCGTGCCGGGCGAGCCGGTGGCGGTGCTCAACCTCGGCGGCATGGCCAACCTGAGCCTGCTGCACGCGGACGGCAGCGTGAGCGGCTTCGACTGCGGCCCCGGCAACGTGCTGATCGACCACTGGTGCCAGCGCCACACGGGCCGCCCCTGGGACGCGGATGGCGCCTGGGCCGCGAGCGGCAAGGTGCTGCCCGTGTTGCTGCAGGAGCTGCTTGCCGAACCCTACTTTGCGCTCGCGCCGCCCAAGAGCACCGGGCGCGACCTGTTTCACCCCCGGTGGCTGCTGCAGCACCTTGCGCGCCACGCCGATGCCCGCGCCGAGGACGTGCAGGCGACGCTCTCCGAGCTCACGGCCCAGGTCTGCGCCGCGGACCTGCTGCGCCACGCGCCGACGACGCGCGCGCTGATCGTCTGCGGCGGCGGCGCGTACAACCGGCACCTGATGGCGCGGCTGCAGGCACGGCTGCCCACGTGTGAGGTGCAAACCTCCGCGCGCCACGGCCTGCCGCCCGAGCAGGTGGAGGCCGCCGCCTTCGCCTGGCTGGCGTGGCGCTGCATCGAGCGCCTGCCCGGCAACCTGCCCGCGGTGACCGGCGCGCGCGGCGCGCGCGTGCTCGGGGCCATCTACCCGGCGTGAGCGCGCGCGCCGTGTCGCGCAACCGGTTCACTCCGGCGCCGGGCCACCGGAATCCAGCACGCGCACGCGCTCTTCGGGCGCAAGCTGCGCAAAGATGAAGGTGGCCGCCAGCGTCATCAGCCCCATGCTCGCAAACGTCGCCTGGAAAGCGCGCAGGGTCTGCGTGCTGCCCGCGCCGAACGCCTCCGAATACGCACCGAGCGCCGCGCCCGCGGCCGCCACGCCCATCCCCATCGCCAGCATCTGCACCATGGACAGCAGGCTGTTGCCGCTGCTGGCCATGGCGCTGTCCAGATCCTTGAGCGTCACGGTGTTCATCGCGGTGAATTGCAGCGAATTCACCAGGCCGAACACCGCCAGCTGCGCGATGCGCCAGCCCAGCGGCTGCGTCGGCGTCATCAGCGCGAAGCTCGCCATCATCAGCCCCACGGCCACGGTGTTGCCCACGAGCACGCGGCGATAGCCCAGGCGCTTGATGAGCGGCGTGGCCGCGCGCTTGACCGCCATGCCGGCAACCGCCACCGGCAACATCATCATGCCCGCGTACAGCGGCGAATAACCGAGCCCCACCTGCAGCATCAGCGGCACGAGAAACGGCATGCTGCCGCTGCCCAGCCGCGCGAACAGGTTGCCCAGCAGGCCGATGCGCAGCGCGTCGATGTGAAAGAGGCGCGGCGAGAACAGCGGCGCGGGCACACGCGCGGCGTGCAGCCAGTACGCGGCAAGACTCGCCAGGCCAAACACCATCAGCAGCACCACGCCTGCCTGGCGCAGGCCCAGGCCCGAGAGGCCGTCGAGCCCGAGCGAGAGCGCCACCATGCCCAGCGCCAGCATGGCGTAGCCGACGAGGTCGAAGCGCCCGGCCGGCACCGGCTGGCCGTGCGGCATGAAGCGCAGCGTGGCCACGATGCCCGCGAGCCCCACGGGCACGTTGATCAGGAAGATCCAGTGCCACGACGCCACCTGCACCAGCCAGCCACCGAGCGTCGGGCCGATGAGCGGCCCCACGAGGCCCGGGATCGCGACGAAGCTGATCGCCTCCAGGAACTCCTCGCGCGGGAAGGTGCGCAGGATCACGAGGCGCCCGACGGGCAGCAGCAGCGCCCCACCGAAGCCCTGCAGCACGCGCGCAGCCACCAGCAGGTCAAGGCTGGGCGAGAGCGCGCACAGCACCGACCCGGCGACGAACGCGATGATCGCGCCGAGAAACGCCCGGCGCATGCCCACGCGATCGGCGATCCAGCCCGACGCGGGGATCAGCATCGCCATCGCCACCGAATACGCCACCACCACGGACTGCATGCGCAGCGGGCTCTCGCGCAGGCTCTCGGCCATCGCGGGCAGCGCGGTGTTGACGATGGTCGCGTCCAGCGTCTGCATGAAGAAGCCGATGGCGACGAGCCAGAGCAGGCGCGAACGCGAACGTGGGAAGGTGTGCGACATCGTCACGGACGATCAAAAAAGCCGCCTGCACGGCGGCTTGTGCGGCTGGGCGTTCGCCTCAGCAGCCCGAGGGCGTGAAGCTCGAACCGCAGCCGCAGGTGGCCTGCGCGTTGGGATTGCGCACCACGAACTGCGTGCCCTTGAGGCTGTGCTCGCAGTCGATCTCGGCACCGACGAGGTAGGGGTAGCTCATCGCATCGATGAGCAGGGCCGCGCCGTCGCGCATCGCCAGCGTCGTGTCGCCTTCCTGCACCGCCGCGTCGAGCGCGAATTTGTACTGCAGGCCCGAGCAGCCGCCGCCCTCGACGAGCACGCGCAGCTTGAGCGCCGGGTTGCCCTCGTCGGCCACGAGCCGGGCCACGCGCTCGGCGGCGCTGTCGGTGAAGCGGATGGTGTCTGCCGTGGTCTGGGCACTCATGGAATTTCCTTGCGGTCTGGCGGCAACGCCGCATCGTAAGGGAATACACCGGTGCGCGCGCACGCACGCAAAAAAACCGCCCGAAGGCGGTTTCCGCGAAGACGCAGCGCGATCAGCGCTTGGAGAACTGCTTGGCGCGGCGTGCGGAGTGCAGGCCGACCTTCTTGCGTTCCACTTCGCGGGCGTCGCGCGTGACGAAGCCGGCCGCGCTCAAGGCGGGCTTGAGCGTGGCGTCGTAGTCGATCAGCGCGCGCGTGATGCCGTGGCGCGTGGCGCCGGCCTGGCCGGATTCACCGCCCCCGTTGACGTTCACCTGAATGTCGAACGTTGCGACATGGTCGGTGAGCACCAGCGGCTGCCTGGCGATCATGATCGAGGTCTCGCGGCCGAAATACTGCTGAATGTCCTTGCCATTCACCGTGATCTTGCCGCTGCCTTTTTTCAGAAACACGCGGGCGACGCTGGACTTGCGACGGCCGGTGCCATTGTTCCATTCACCTATCATCGTCGGGCTCCTCAGATTTCGAGCAGCTTGGGCTGCTGCGCGGTGTGGGGGTGCTCGGCGCCGCCGTAGACCTTGAGCTTCTTGATCATGGCGTAGCCCAGCGGGCCCTTGGGCAGCATGCCCTTGACGGCCTTCTCCAGCGCGCGGCCGGGGTGCTTGGC
>JAIXLP010000048.1:71331-72910 GCA_026954015.1 Burkholderiales bacterium
CCTTGGGCAGCATGCCCTTGACGGCCTTCTCCAGCGCGCGGCCGGGGTGCTTGGCCTGCATGTCGCGGAAGTTGGTCGCGCGGATGCCGCCCGGGTAGCCCGAGTGGCGGTAGTACATCTTGTCGATGGACTTGGTGCCGGTGACCTTGAGGTGCGAGGCGTTGATGACGACGATGTAGTCGCCCGTATCGACGTGAGGCGTGTAGATGGCTTTGTGCTTGCCGCGCAGACGGTGGGCCACTTCGCTGGCAACCCGACCGAGCACCTTGTCGGTGGCGTCAATCACAAACCACTCGTGCACGACCTCAGCGGGTTTTGCGCTGAAGGTGGTCATGAGTTTTCTCTTGAAAAGAGGGTTTGAAGGCCCTTTTCCACGGTCGGTGCTCCTCTTTTACGGGAGCCTCTTAGGTGGGATTTAGTGCAGCGTTTCACGCCATCTGGCGCATAAAAAGGCGCCTTTTCGGCCCTGGCTGCGTTGCAAATCCGCGCGATACCACCCGGTATCGCTGTGGTTTGCGCCTTGCCAGGACCAAAAATCCACTCTTTTTATTTACGCCATCAGGCGTGAAGCGCTGCACTAGCTTCGCCGCGGGGCCATGGGTGCGCTGCGAAGCCGGGCATTATATCAAGCCGCCTGGCGCAGCTCGCGCGCGGCCGCCACCATGTGCGCAAGGGACGGCACGACCTCGCTCCACTGGCGGGTTTTCAGGCCGCAGTCGGGGTTGACCCAGAGCTGGTTGGCCGGGATGCGCCGCGCCGCCTCGCGCATGCGCGCGACGATGCTCTGCTGCGTGGGCACGTTGGGCGAGTGGATGTCGTACACGCCGGGGCCGATGCCATTGGGGTAGGCGAAGTGCTCGAAGGCGCCGAGCAGCTCCATGCCCGAGCGGGAGTTCTCGATGGTGATGACATCCGCGTCCATGGCCGCGATGGACGCAATGATGTCGTTGAATTCCGAATAGCACATGTGGCTGTGGATCTGCGTCTCGTCGCGCACGCCGTTGGCCATGAGGCGAAACGACGCGATCGCCCAGTCCAGGTATTCCTGCCAGTGCGCATGGCGCAGCGGCAGGCCCTCGCGGAACGCCGCCTCATCGATCTGGATGATGGCAATGCCCGCCGCCTCCAGGTCGAGCACCTCGCCGCGCAGCGCCAGCGCGAGCTGGCGGCAGGTGGCGCTGCGCGGCTGGTCGTCGCGCACGAAGGACCAGTTGAGCATGGTGACCGGACCGGTGAGCATGCCCTTCATCGGGCGCTTGGTGAGCGATTGCGCGTAGGTGATCCAGCCCACGGTGATGGGGTGCGTGCGCTTGACGTCGCCGTAGAGGATGGGGGGTTTGACGCAGCGCGAGCCGTAGGACTGCACCCAGCCGTAGCTGCTGAAGGCGTAGCCCGCGAGCTGCTCGCCGAAGTATTCGACCATGTCGTTGCGCTCGGCCTCGCCGTGCACCAGCACGTCCAGGCCCAGCGCCTCCTGCTCGCGCACGCCGTGGGCGATCTCGGCGCGCATGGCCTTCTGGTAGTCGGCGTCGGAAAGGCGCCCGGCCTTGTGCTCCTTGCGCGCGTGGCGGATTTCGGC
>JAIXLP010000048.1:73217-74038 GCA_026954015.1 Burkholderiales bacterium
AGCCGGTCTTCGCTGGCGAGATCGACCGGCACGTGCAGCAGCGAGCAGCTCGGCGCGAGCCACAGGCGATCGCCCAGCTGCGCCGCGATGGGCTCCAGCCAGCCCAGCAGCTCGGTGAGGTCGGTCTTCCAGACGTTGCGCCCGTCGATCACGCCCAGCGACAGCACCTTGTGCGGCGGCAGCAGGCCGATGAGCTGGCGCACGTCGTCGCGGCTGGCGACGGCGTCCACATGCAGGCCCGCCACCGGCAAATTGGCGGCGAGGTATTTGTTGTCCAGCAGGGCGCCGAAGTAGCTCGCCAGCAGAATCTTTACGCGGCTCGCCTTGAGCTGGTGATAGGCGGTGTTGAAGGCGTGCTGCCAGTCGGCGTCGAGCTCGGTCACGAGGATGGGCTCGTCGATCTGCACCCACTCGGCGCCCTCCGCGGCCAGTGCGTCGAGCAGCGCGGCATAGACGGGCAGCAGGCGTTCGAGCAGCGCGAGCTTGCTCGAGCCGTCGTGCGCCTTGCCCAGCGCCAGGTAGGTGACGGGGCCGATGATGACGGGCTTGGCCGCCACGCCCTGCGCACGCGCTTGACGAAGCTGGGCCAGCAGGCGCGAGGCGTCGAGCGTGAACGTGGTCTGCGCGCCGAGCTCGGGCACGATGTAGTGGTAGTTGGTGTTGAACCACTTGGTCATCTCGCCCGCCGCCACGCCGCCGCAGCAGTCGTGGTGCGCGTCGTGGTCGTGCTCCGCGCTGTCGGCGCTACGCCCGCGCGCCACGCGAAAGTAGTTGTCCAGCGCGTCGCCGTGGTAGCCGCGCACGCGCTCGGGCAGGTTGCC
>JAIXLP010000048.1:74386-153219 GCA_026954015.1 Burkholderiales bacterium
ATCGTCGCGGAGGTTGAACGGCAGGGCTCGCTCACCGCCGCGGCCGAGCGGCTGTTTCTGACGCAATCGGCGCTGAGCCACAGCATGAAGAAGCTGGAGACGCAGCTGGGCACCGCCATCTGGCTGCGCGAGGGCCGGGGCCTGCGCCTGACGCAGGCGGGGCGCTACCTGCTCGCGCAGGCGCAGCGCGTGCTGCCGCAGCTCGAACTCGCCGAGGAGCGCCTGCGCCAGTTTGCCCAGGGGCAGCGCGGGAGCCTGCGCATCGGCATGGAGTGCCACCCCTGCTACCAGTGGCTGCTGAAGATCGTCGCGCCCTACCTCAGGGCCTGGCCGGACGTGGACGTGGACGTGCGCCAGAAATTCCAGTTCGGCGGCATCGGCGCGCTGCTGGGCTGGGAGATCGACCTGCTCGTCACGCCCGACCCGGTGTACCGCCCCGGCCTCGTCTTCGAGCCGGTGTTCGACTACGAGCAGGTGCTGCTCGTCGCGCGCACGCACGCGCTGGCCGGGCGGGCATACCTGGTGCCCGCGGACCTCGCGCACGAAACGCTCATCACCTACCCGGTCGCCACCGACCGGCTGGACGTGTACACGCAGTTCCTGCTGCCCGCGGGGCAGGCGCCGCGCCAGCACAAGACCATAGAGACCACCGACATCATGGTGCAGATGGTGGAAAGCGGCCGGGGCGTCGCGGCGCTGCCGCGCTGGCTGGCGCTGGAATACGCCGAGCGCATGGCGGTGGTGCCGCTGCGCCTGGGCAAGCAAGGCATCGCCAAGCAGATCCACCTGGGCACGCGCGAGGGCGAGCTGGCGGTGGACTATCTGGCGGCCTTCATCCAGCTTGCAAAGGATTTTCGGCTCCAGCGCCCGTCGTAGAAGCGCTGGCAGCTATGGTTTGCGTAGTTTTTTCGGGGAAGGTGAGCGTCACGCTCAGACCGCCCAGGCGGGGTGACGCGCCGAGCGCCAGCCGCGCGCCGTGGCGCTCGGCGATGGCCTGCACGATGGCCAGCCCCAGGCCGCTGCCCGGCGCCTGCCGGGCGCTGTCGGGCGCGCGGTAGAAGCGCCCGAGCACGCGCTCGCGCTCGGCCTCGGGCACGCCGGGGCCGCTGTCTTCCACCACGAGGCGCGCACGCCCTGCGGCGTCGCGGCAGAGGCGGACATCCACGCGGCCACCCTCGGGCGTGTACTTCACCGCGTTGTCGAGCAGGTTGCGCACGAGCAGGCGCAGCTCTTCGGCCACGCCCGTCACCTGAAGCGGCGCCTGCGGTGCCTGCGACAGCCCGGCGTCGATCGCGCGCGCCTGCGCGCTGGCGGCCACGTCCGCGAGCGCCAGGCGCGCGACGTCGGCCAGATCGACGCGCTCCATCGGCGCGCGCGCCGCTTCCTGGCGCGCCAGCACGAGCAGTTGCTCCACGAGCCGCGCGGCGCGGTCTATGCCCGCTTCGAGCCGCGCCGCCGCGCGCTCGCGCGCTGCGTCGTCGCCCGCGCGGCGCAGGCCCCGCACCTGCAGCTTGAGCGCCGCCAGCGGCGAGCGCAGCTCGTGCGCCGCGTCGGCGACGAAGTCCTGCTGCGCGGCGAAGGCGCGGCGCACGCGGCCCAGCAGTGCGTTGAGCTCGTGCACGAGCGGCTGCACCTCGGCGGGCAGATCGGCCTCGTCCACGGCGGAAAGCTCCTGCGGCTGGCGGCGCGCCACCTCCTCACGCACGCGGTCCACCGGCACGAACAGGCGCCCGAGCAGCCACCAGACGGCCAGCATCAGCAGCGGCGCCATCACCGCCAGCGGCAGCAGCGAGCGCCACGCCAGACCCCGCGCCAGCGTGCGGCGCACCGCCATGTCCTGCGCGACCTGGATCACCTGCGAGCGCGACTGCAGCGAAAACACACGGTAGGTGCTGCCGTGGGCGCGCACCTCCTGAAAGCCCAGCACCGCGCGCTGCGGCAGCAGCTCGCCGATGGCGGATTCGAAGATGCGCAGGCCCTCGTTGGTCCAGACCTGCACGATGAATTCGTTGTTCTGGTATTCGGGGCGCAGGCTGCCCAGCCCCTTGGCGTCGGCGGGCAGCCCGGCGCGCAGCGCGAACGCGGTCTGCTGCATGTGATAGTCGAACAGCGCGTCCGCCTCGGCCAGCGCGGACCGGTAGGCAAACAGCCCCTGCGTCAGCGCCGTGGCGGCGATGGCAGCTATCAAGAACAGCAGCAGCCGCAGGCGCAGCGACTGCGGCAGGCGCGCGGCGGCACTCATTTGGGCACCATGTAGCCGACGCCGCGCACGTTCAGGATCAGCGCGGCGCCCAGCTTCCTGCGCAGGCCGTGGATGTAGACCTCGACCGCGTTGCTGCCGATCTCCTCGCCCCAGCCGTAGAGCTTGTCTTCGAGCTGCTGGCGCGAGAGCACGAGGCCGGGGCGGGCGATCAAGGGTTCGAGCACCGCCCACTCGCGCGCCGAAAGCACCACCGGCTGGCCGTGCGCGAGCACCTCGCGCGTGGCGGGGTTGATGCTCACGCCCTGGTGCTCGTACAGCGGCTCGGCGCGGCCCGCGGCGCGGCGCAGCAGCGCACGGATGCGCGCCAGCAGCTCGTCCAGGTCGTAGGGCTTGAGCACGTAGTCATCGGCCCCGGCGTCCAGCCCCGCGATGCGCTGCGCGACGCCGTCGCGCGCGGTGGCGATCAGCACCGGCGTGCGGTCGCGCCGCGCGCGCAGGGCGCGCAGCACCGCCATGCCGTCGCGCCCCGGCAGCCCCAGGTCGAGCAGCACGAGGTCGTAGCGCTGCGCGGCCAGCGCGGCATCGGCCGCGTCGCCGTCGCGCGCCCAGTCCACCGCGTAGTCTTCGTCGCGCAGCAGCTCGCGCACGGCTTCGCCGATCATGGCGTCGTCTTCAACCAGCAGCAGGCGCATGGTGGCAACGATACGCGAACGCGGCGGCGCCCGCCGTCCGGGCGCCGCCGCGTTCGCCATGCATCAGCCGAGGTTGACCGGCACGAAGATGCGCTGGCCGTCGCGCTCGATCAGGAGCGCCACCGACTTGCCGCTCTTGTCCATCGCGGCGCGCACCTGGTCCATGCCCTTGACCGGCGTGCCGTTGATCGCCAGCAGCACGTCGCCGCCCTGCACGCCCGCGAGCGCCGCGGGGCCGCGCGCGTCCTCGATCAGCAGGCCGTGGTCCACGCCGGCCTCGCGCGCCTCACCCGGTTCGAGCGGGCGCAGCATCAGCCCAAGCTGCCCCTTCTTCACGCCGGCGTCGGCGCGCGCGACCCTGGCGCTCGTGTCGTTGGCGTTGCCCAGCGTCGCGACGACGGTCTCGGCGTGGCCGCCCCGCCAGACCTCGAGCTGCACCTTCTGCCCCGGCTGCGACTGGCCGATGAAGGCCGGCAGGTCGCCCGAGCTCACGATCGCCTGGTCGTCGATCTTGAGGATCACGTCGCCGGTCTTGAGCCCCGCCTGGGCCGCGGGCCCCTGCTCATCGACGTTGGCCACGAGCGCGCCCTCGGGCTTGTCGAGCTTGAACGAGTTGGCGAAGGTCTGGTTCACCTCCTGCACCGTCACGCCCAGACGCGCGTGCTCCACCTTGCCGTTCTTGACGATCTGCTGCTGCACGTGCGTCGCGACCTCGATCGGGATCGCGAACGACACGCCCTGGTAACCGCCCGTGCGGCTGTAGATCTGCGAGTTGATGCCCACCACCTCGCCGCTCGCGTTGAACAGCGGGCCGCCCGAGTTGCCAGGGTTCACCGCGGCGTCGGTCTGGATGAAGGGCACGTAGCTGTCGTCCGGCAGCGAGCGGCCCTTGGCACTGACCACGCCCGCGGTCACGGTGTTCTCGAAGCCGAAGGGCGAGCCGATCGCCAGCACCCACTGCCCCACCTTGAGGCTGCTTGAATCACCGAGCTTGACCGTGGGCAGGTTCTTGGCGTCGATCCTAAGCACCGCGATGTCGGTCTTGGGGTCCGCGCCCAGCACCTTGGCCTGGAACTCGCGCCGGTCGGTGAGCTTGACCGTGACGCGGTCCGCGCCCTTGACGACGTGCGCGTTGGTCAGCACGATGCCGTTCGGATCGACGATGAAGCCCGAGCCCTCGCCGCGCATCGGCACGCTCTGCGGCCCCTGCCCGCCGGGCACGCCGAAGTAGCGGAAGAACGGCGCAAACGGGTCGTCGGGGTCGATCTGCGGGCCCCGGCGCTGGCGCGCGGCGGGGGCGTCGCCGTCGTCGTCGGAAACCTTGCGCACGCCGCTCACGCTGATGTTCACCACGGCCGCGCCGTAGCGCGCGGTGATCTGCGAAAAATCGGGCAGCGTGACCAGCGCCGGCGCCGCCGGCGCGGGATCGGTCGCCGCAGCGGACGCGGTCGTGGCGCCGAACGAGAACGCATGCGCCGTGCGCGCGGTCACGAGCCCGGCGCCGGTCGCGCCCAGCATGCCCGCGGCAACGAGCGCCAGCACCAGACGGCGCGGAGTGGAAATGAGGGAGTTCATGGTCTGCCTTTCCTTGCGGGGTTGCATCAACGGGAAGGCAGTGTGGGGGCGCTGGCTTAGGCCAGACTTAAGGCGACGCTGAAACGTGCCGGCGATGCAGCGCGCCCTGGTTTGTGATGCGATGCAAGGGTGAGCGGTGCGGCTGCAAAGCTGCCTGCGCGGCCGGGACCGGTTCAGCGTTGCCTTGAGCAACCACCGCGGCCATCTGCGCCGGTCAACCGCCGCGCGTGAGCGCCGCGGGTGCGTCGTGCGGCGACTTGAGCGGCAGCTCCAGCGTGACGGTGGTTGCGCCGTCGACCGCTGCGCCCAGGCGCGCCTCGCGCCGGCCCAGCGACTGCACGACGAGGCCGGGCTGCACCTCGGCGCCGACGCGGTAGGGTTTGGGCGGCTTGTCGTCGATGGCGATCAGCGCCGCGCCGTGGCCGCTGCGGGTGCCCGCGAGCACGCCGCGCAGCGCCAGGCGCGAGGCTTCGGGCGCCGGGCCCTGCACCGGCGCGGCCACGCGGTTGGCGCCAAGCAGGCGCGCCAGCGCCTGGCCGTCCAGCGGCGCGGGCTGCACGCTTGCGACCGGCACCGCGGCGACCGTGGCCGGGCGCGACAGGCGCAGGCCCCAGTACACCACGCTCGCCCCGGCGAGCGCGCCCAGCACCAAGGTGACGAGGCGCAGTCGCAGGCGATGGCGGCGGGAGACGGGCATGCGCCATTATCATTGACTGCCAACGCTCTTTCCAAGCCCTGAAAGGCCCGAAGTGCCCCCGATTTCCGCCCTTACCCGTTTGCGCCGCGCCGCCGGCTTCACCCTGATCGAGCTCATGGTGGTGCTCGTCATCATCGGCGTGCTGGCCGCGCTCATCGTGCCCAACGTGCTCGACCGCGCGGACGACGCACGCGTCACCGCCGCGCGCACCGACGTGAACAACCTGATGCAGGCGCTCAAGCTCTACAAGCTCGACAACCAGCGCTACCCCACGGCCGAGCAGGGGCTGCAGGCGCTGCTGGCCAAGCCCACGGCCGCGCCCGTGCCGGGCAACTGGCGGCCCTACGTGGAAAAGCTCCCCAACGACCCGTGGGGGCGCGCCTACCAGTACCTGAACCCGGGCATCAAGGGCGAGGTGGACGTGATGTCGCTCGGCGCGGACGGCCAGCCCGGAGGCGAGGGCAAGGATGCGGACATCGGCAGCTGGCAATAGTGCCGCGCGCGGCTTCACGCTGCTGGAGCTGCTGGTCGTCGTGGCCATCATGGCGCTCGCCAGCGCCGGCGTGGGGTTCGCATTGGCCGACAGCGGGCAGATGCGGCTGCAGCGCGAGGGCGAGCGCCTGGCGGCGCTGCTCGAATCGGCGCGGGCGCAGTCGCGCGCCTCGGGCGCCGCGGTGCGCTGGCGCGCCGACGCCGAGGGCTTTCATTTCGACGGCGTCGCGCCCGGCACGCTGCCCCAGGCGTGGCTGGACCGCGATACGCAGGCGCGCGGCGCGGCCACGCTCTGGCTCGGCCCCGAGCCGCTCATCGGCGCGCAGCAGGTGGTGATCGTCAACAGCCAGTTGCCGGGCGAGGCGGTGCGCGTGGCCACCGACGGGCTGCGGCCGTTCACCGCGCAGGCGCTGCGATGAGGCGCGCGCGCGGCTTCACGCTGGTGGAGGTGCTGGTTGCGCTCGGGATCGTGGCGATCGCGCTCATCGCCGGGCTGCAGGCCACCTCGGCGCTCACGCGCAACACCGCGCGCCAGACCGACGTGCTGCTGGCGCACCTGTGCGCGGAAAACGCGCTCGTCGCGGTGCGGCTGACGCGCCAGTTGCCGTCCATCGGCGACACCGAAAGCGGCTGCGAACAGGTGGGCCGCAGCTACCGCGTGGCGCTGCAGGTGACGCCCACGCCGAATCCGCAGTTCCGCCGCGTCGACGCGCAGGTCTTTGACGATAAAAACCCGGTTTTGCGCCTGTCCACCATCGTGGGGCGCTATTGATGCAAGAGCACAAGGCGCTGCCGCGGGGCTTCACGCTGGTCGAGCTGCTCGTGGCCATCGCGATCCTGGCGCTGCTCGCGGTCGTGAGCTGGCGGGGGCTCGACGGCATGGTGCGCTCGCAGACGCAGACGGGCGAGCGCACCGACGCGCTGCTGACGCTGCAGACGGTGCTGGACCAGTGGGGCACGGATCTGGATGCGCTCGAGCCGCTGCCCGGCACCACCGCGCTCGCCTGGGACGGCCAGGTGCTGCGCCTTACCAGACGCAGCGCGCGCGCGGACGACGCGGGGGCCATCGTTGTCGCGTGGGCGCGGCGCAACGTCGACGGCACCGACCAGTGGCTGCGCTGGCAGTCGCCGCCCGTGGCCACGCGCGAGCAGTGGCGCCAGGCGTGGGAGGGCGCGGCGCAATGGGCGCGCAGCCCGGACGCCGCCGCGCGCCAGCGCGAGACCGTGCTGCTGCCACTCGCCGACTGGCAGCTCTTCTTCTACCGCGAGGGCGCCTGGGCCAACGCGCTCTCCAGCGGCGCGACGAACACGCCCACGACCGCCAACACCAGCGTGCCGGAGGGCGTGCGGCTCGTGCTCACGCTGCCCGACGGCGGCGCGTACGCAGGCGTGATCACGCGCGACTGGGTGAGCCCGCTGGTCGGGGGCAACAAGTCATGAAGGCCGCGCGCCAGCGGGGTGCCGCGCTGCTCACCGCGATGCTCGTGGTGACGCTGGTGGCGAGCTTTGCCGCCACCGCGCTGTGGCGCCAGTGGCGCGCGATCGAGGTGGAGACCGCCGAGCGCGCGCGCGTGCAGTCGGCCTGGATCCTCATCGGCGCGCTCGACTGGGCGCGGCTCATCCTGCGCGAGGATTCGCTCGCGCGCGGCGACGGCAGCGACAACCTGACCGAGCCGTGGTCGGTGCCGCTCGCCGAGGCGCGCCTGTCCACCTTCCTCGCGGCCGAGCACGGCGTGGCGCAGGACGCGAGCACGGACGTCGCCGACGCCTTCCTCTCGGGCAGCATCACCGACCAGCAGGCGCTGCTGAACCTGCGCAACCTCGCGCAGGGCAACGCGGTGGACGCCACCGCGCTGGCGCAGTTCACGCGGCTTTTCGACTACCTGGGACTGGCGCCGCAACTGCTGCAGACGCTGGCGCAGCAGATGGTGCAGGCCACACGCGCCGACCTGCCGGCCAACGCCGACGCGCCCCTGCTGCCGCGCTCGATCGAGGAGCTCGCATGGTGGGGCGTGCCGCCCGAGACGATCGCGCGGCTTGCGCCTTACGTGACGCTGCTGCCGGTGCGCACGCGCGTGAACCTGAACACCGCCGACAGCGTGGTGCTCTGGGCCAGCATCGACGGCATCTCGATGGCCGCCGCGCAGCAGCTCGCGCAGGCGCGCGACGCGCAGCACTTCGCGAGCAACGCCGACGCCGCAGCCCGCCTGGACCGGCCCGGTCTGATCCAGGGCGAGCTGCACGGCGTGGTGTCGGACTATTTCGAAGTGCGCGGGCGGCTGCGCCTGGGCAGCACCGTCGTGCAGGAACGCTCGCTCGTCTTCAAGCAGCGCGGCAGCGCGCGCACGCTCTGGCGCGAACGCGGCAGCTGGCTCGACGCGCCGCGTGCCGAACGCTGAATCAGGGGGTCGTTCGCCCTCTTGACAATCGCATGAAGCGTTGACCTCGCCCCCTACAATGCGCCGCAAGTGCGCCTCATGAGTACCCTGATCGTCACCCTGCCCGTCGACGCCGCGACTGCCGCGACGGAGCTGCACTATGTGCTCTCGCCCGACGGCCACCACGGCGAGCGCAGCGGCAGCGCCACGGCAGCGCTGCTGCCCGACCCGGGCCGCACCGGCGAAACCGTGGCGATCGTGCCGCAGCGCCTGCTTTCGTGGCAGCGCGTGACGCTGCCACAGGGGTCGCTTGCGCAGACGCCCAGGCTGCGCGCGATCCTCGACGGGCTGCTGGAAGAACAGTTGCTCGACGAACCCGCGGCGCTGCACTTTGCGCTGCAACCCGACGCCAGCACCGGCACCCCGATCTGGGTGGCCGCGTGCGACCGCGCCTGGCTGCGCGAGGCGGTGCAGACCTTCGACGCCGCCGGGCGGCGCATCGACCGCATCGTGCCCGCGTGGGCGCCCGGCCCCACGGCCAGCGGCCAGACCGAATGCACCGTGATCGGCACGCCCGAGGACGCGCAGGCGGTGTTTGTTGGGCTCGGCCCCGAGCAGGCCGTGGCGCTGCTGCCGCTCGCGGCCTCCGCCACCGGTGCAGCGCTGCCCGAGGACGCGCTGGTGCGCGCCGAACCCGCGGTCGTCACGCTGGCCGAGCGCGCGCTCGCGCGCCAGGTGGCGGTGCAGTCGCGCGAGGATGCGATGCTTGCCGCCGCGCGCGGCGCGTGGAACCTGGCGCAGTTCGACTTTGCGAGCAACAGCCGCCGGCGCGCGCTGCGCTGGTTCACGAGCGCGGCCGGCGCCTTCGCGCGCGCGCCCGAATGGCGCGCCGCGCGCTGGGCGCTTGCGCTGCTCGTCGTGGCGCAGCTCGGCGGGCTCAACCTCTGGGCCTGGCAGGACGCGCGCGCGCTGCAGCGCCAGGAGGCGGCGGTGCGCGGCGCGCTCACGCAGACCTTTCCGCAGGTGCGGCTCGTCGTCGATGCGCCCGCGCAGATGCAGCGTGAACTCGCCCGACTGCGCCAGCAATCGGGCGCGGTGGCGCCCGACGACCTGGAGCCCATGCTGGCCGCCGTCGCCGGCGCGCTGCCCGAGGGCCGCACGCCCGCGCGCATCGACTACGCCGACGGGCAGTTGCGCCTCACGGGCCTGACGCTGGAGCCGGCCGAGCGCGGCACGCTGGACGAGCGCCTGGCGGCGGCGCGGCTCGCGATGGGCGAGGAAGACGGCGCGCTCGTGCTGCACGCGGCCGGAGGCGCGCAATGAAGGCGCTCGCGCCCGTGCAGGCCCGCTGGGCGGCGCTTGCGCCACGCGAGCAATCGATGCTGCGGCTCGCCTGCACGCTCGTCGCGCTGGCACTCGTGTGGTGGCTGCTGCTCGCGCCGCCGATCAAGGCGCTGCGCGCCTCGGACGCGCGCCACGCGCAGGTGGACACGCGCTGGCAGCAGATGCAGCAATGGCAGGCCGAGGCCGAGCAGCTCAAGGCGCTGCCGCAGCACACCGCGGCCGATGCGCCGCAGGCGCTGCGCGAGGCAACCGAAAAACACCTGGGCGCGGCCGCCAGGATCACCGTCGCGGCCGGGCGCGCCACGGTCACGCTCACGAACGCCCCTGCTGCGGCGCTCGCCGCGTGGCTCGCGCAGGTGCGCGCCAGCACGCAGGCCGCGCCGCAGGAGGCCCACCTCACCCGCGCCAACGGCGACGCGCCCGGCGTGCACTGGAGCGGCACGCTCGTGCTCGCGCTGCCCGCACCATGAAAACACGCCGCGCCCTCGCCCGCCCCGACGCGGCGCCACGCGCGCCGTGGGGCTGGCTGGCGCTCGGCCTGCTGCTGGGCGGCCTGCCCACGCTGGTGCTGCAGGCGCCGGCGCGCTGGCTGGGCGCCGTGATCAGCCAGGCGAGCCACGCGCAGGTGCGGCTCATCGACACGCAGGGCACGGTGTGGCGCGGTTCGGCGCGGCTGCTGCTCACCGGTGGCAGCGGCAGCAACGACGAGACGGCGCTGCCCGGGCGCGTGCACTGGCGGCTCGCGCCCGCCGGGCTGGGCGCGCAGGTGCAGCTCAGCGCCGACTGCTGCACCAGCACGCCCCTGAACGCGCGCGCCACGCCGGGCTGGGGCACGCTCGCGGTGCGGCTCGCCGACGGCCTGAGCCACTGGCCCGCGCCGCTGCTCACCGGCCTGGGCACGCCCTGGAACACGGTGCAGCTGCAAGGACAGGTGCAGCTCGCGACCACGGGCCTCGCCGTCTCCTGGGTGCGCGGGCGCGCCGACCTGCAGGGGCAGGCACGGCTCGACCTGCTGGGCGTGTCCTCGCGCCTGTCCACGCTGCACCCGATAGGCAGCTACCGCGTGACGATCGCCGGGGGCGACGCGACGACGCTCACGCTCGCCACGCTCGACGGCGCGCTGCAGCTCACGGGCAGCGGCCGCTGGGTGGGCCAGCGGCTGCGCTTCACCGGCGAGGCGACCGCCGCGCCGGGGCGCGAGGCGGCGCTGGCGAACCTGCTCAACATCATCGGGCGGCGCAGCGGCGCGCGTTCCGTCATCACGATTGGCTGATTTCATGACTTTCCGACCTCAACGCCTGCTGCGGCACACTCTTCTCGTGATAGCGCTTGGCGCCCTGTGGACGGGCGCTGCGGGCCAAAATCAGTCCAGGAACGGCGCGGGCGCGAGCAGCGTGCGCGGGAACGAGCCGGTGACGCTGAGCTTCGTCGGCGCGGACATCGAGGCGGTCGCGCGCACGATGGCGACGATCACCGGGCGCAACGTCGTCGTCGATCCGCGCGTCAAGGGCGTGATCACGCTCTCGACCGAAAACCCGGTGCCGCCCGCGACCGCGTTCAACCAGTTCCTCTCGGCGCTGCGGCTGCAGGGCTACACCGTGGTCGAATCGGGCGGGCTGTACAAGGTGGTGCCCGAGGCCGACGCCAAGCTGCAGACGGGCTCCGTGAGCGTCTCCACCGGCGGCAGCAAGGGCGTGGCCAGCGGCGGGCAGATCGTCACGCAGATCTTCAAGCTCAACTTCGAGAACGCGAACAACCTCGTGCCGGTGCTGCGCCCCCTCATCAGCCCGAACAACACGATCAACGTGAACCCCGGCAACAACTCGCTGGTGATCACCGACTACGCCGACAACCTGCAGCGCATCGCGCGCATCGTCGCGGCGATGGACGTCTCCAACGCCACCAACGTCGAGGTGATACCGCTGCAGTGGGCGGTGGCGACCGACCTCGCGCCGCTGGTCTCGCGCCTGCTCGAAGGCGGCACCGCCACGCATGCGGCGCCCGCGGCCGGTCAGGGGCAGGTGGACGCGACGTTCAAGACCACGCTGCTGGCCGAGCCGCAGAGCAACGCGATCGTCGTGCGCGCCGCCAACCCCGCGCGCCTGGCGCAGGTGCGCGCGCTCGTGGCGCAGCTCGACCAGCCGCCGGCGCCGGGCAGCGGCGCGGCCACGGCCAACATCCACGTCGTCTACCTCAAGAACGCCGACGCGGTACGGCTGGCCACCACGCTGCGCGCGGCGCTGGGCGGCGGCAGCGCCGGCGGCGCGGCAGGCACCACCACCAGTGCTTCAGCCGCCAGCAGCATGCGCACCGGCGCCACCGGCAGCGGGCTCGGATCGACGGGCGGCACGAACGCCCTGGGTGCGGGCAGCGGCCTGGGCAGCGGCGCCGGCAGCCTCGCGGCCGGCGGCAGCCAGAGCCAGCAGCCTTCCACGGGCGGCATGATCCAGGCCGATCCGAGCACGAATTCGCTCATCATCACCGCGCCCGACCCGCTGTACCGCCAGATCCGCGCGGTGATCGAGCAGCTCGACGGACGGCGTGCGCAGGTGCTCATCGAAAGCCTGATCGTCGAGGTGAGCGCCAACAAGGTGGCCGAGTTCGGCATCCAGTGGCAAGGTGTGCTGGGCAATGCCGGCAGCACGCTGGGGCTGCTGGGCAGCAATTCGGGCCTGGCCGGGCCCAACATCCTGGATATCGCGCTTGCGGCAGCCGGCGGCAACGCCAGCAGCATCGCCGCGGCCAAGCCGGGCGCGGGTTTCAATGCCGCCATCGTGCCGCGCGCCAACGGCAAGTACTACCTCGGCGCACTCGCCAACTTCCTGGAAAACACCGGCGACGCCAACGTGCTGTCCACGCCCAACCTGCTCACGCTCGATAACGAGGAAGCGCAGATCATCATCGGCAACAACGTGCCCTTCGTGACCGGCCAGTTCACCAACACCGGCGCGGCCAACGGCTCGGTCAATCCGTTCACCACGGTGGAGCGCAAGGACGTGGGCCTGATGCTGCGCGTGCGCCCCACGATCAACGAGAACGGCACCGTCAAGCTCACGCTCTACCAGGAGGTCTCCAAGGTCGCGCCCGAGACGCTCACCAACATCAACGGGCCGTCGACGAGCAAACGCTCGATCGAATCGACCGTGCTGGTGGACGACGGCAGCGTCATCGTGATCGGCGGGCTGCTCGAGGACAGCTACTCGCTGGGCGAGGACAAGGTGCCGGTGCTGGGCGACGTGCCCGTCGTGGGCAACCTGTTTCGCAACGAAAAGCGCTCACGCCAGAAGACCAACCTGATGGTGTTCCTGCGCCCGGTGGTGATCCGCGACAACGCCACCAGCGACGCGCTGGTGATGGACCGCTACGAATCCATCCGCGCGCTGCAGCAGGCGAGCCAGCCCGAGCCGCGCGTGATGCTGCGCGCGGTGAACGACGCGCCGGTTCTGCCCCCGCTGCCCCCGAGCGCGCAGCCGCGCGCGGACACCCCGCCGCCGCTTGCGCCGACGGTGCTGACCCCGGCGGCGCCCGCCGCACCCGCACCCGCACCCGCACCCGCACCCGCACCCGCCCCCGCCGAGCCCATGCCCTGGCCTTACCAGACACAGTACTGAGCCACCGCGATGCGCCACCCCCTGCCCTACGCTTTTGCGCGCGCGAGCCAGTTGCTGCTGGAGGACGACGGCGGCCAGCTCATGCTCTGGCACGGCCCCGACCCGCAGCCCGCGGCGCTCTCCGAAGTGCTGCGCAAGCACGCGGTGGCGCAGCTGCTGCCGCTGCCCGCGCCGGAACTGGCCCAGCGCATCAGCGCCGCCTACGCGCAAAGCGAATCGAGCGCCGCCACGGTGGTGAGCGAGGTCGAGGGCGAGGCCGACCTCTCGCGCATGATGCAGGAACTGCCCGCAGTCGAGGACCTGCTGGAGAGCGCGGGCGACGCGCCCATCATCCGCATGCTCAACGCGCTGCTCACGCAGGCGGTGCGCGACGGCGCGAGCGACATCCACATCGAGCCCTACGAGCGCCACTCCAGCGTGCGCTTTCGCGTGGACGGCAGCCTGCGCGAGGTGGTGCAGCCCAACCGCGCGCTGCACGCGGCGCTCATCAGCCGCCTGAAGATCATGGCGGACCTGGATATCGCCGAAAAGCGCCTGCCGCAGGACGGGCGCATCAGCCTGCGCCTGGGCACGCGCGCGATCGACGTGCGCGTCTCCACGCTGCCCAACGCGCACGGCGAGCGCGCGGTATTGCGACTGCTGGACAAGAGCGAGAGCAAGCTCAGCCTCGAATCGGTGGGCATGGAGGGCGACGTGCTCTCGCGCTTCACGCACCTCATCAGCCAGCCGCACGGCATCATCCTCGTGACCGGGCCCACGGGCAGCGGCAAGACCACCACGCTCTACGCGGCGCTGGCGCGTCTGGACGCGGCGCACTCCAACATCATGACGGTGGAAGACCCGATCGAGTACGAGCTGCCCGGCGTCGGCCAGACGCAGGTGAACGCCCGCATCGAGCTCACGTTCGCCAAGGCGCTGCGCGCCATCCTGCGCCAGGACCCGGACGTCATCATGATCGGCGAAATCCGCGACTTCGAGACCGCGCAGATCGCGATCCAGGCCTCGCTCACCGGCCACCTCGTGCTCGCGACGCTGCACACCAACGACGCGGCGAGCGCCGTCACGCGCCTCACGGACATGGGCGTCGAGCCGTTCCTGCTCTCGTCGTCGCTCCTGGGCGTGCTCGCGCAGCGCCTGGTGCGCAAGTACTGCACCGTCTGCGCGGGCGCGGGCTGCGACACCTGCGGCAACACCGGCTACCAAGGCCGCACCGGCGTGTTCGAGCTGCTCACGGTGGACGAGGCGATCCGCGCGCAGATCCACCGCCAGGCGAACGAGGCGGACATCCGCACGCAGGCACAGGTCGGCGGCATGCGGCTCATGCGCGACGACGCCGAGCGTCTCATCATCGGTGGCATCACGAGCCGCGAGGAAGTGCTGCGCGTGACGCGCGATTAGACGCTGCGGGATTGCTGCACTATTTATAGCTGGCTGCGCTTGTACAGAAAGCGCGAAAGCCACTTTTCATGCATATTTTCGTGTGCCGGGCGTAAACCCCTCGGCAACCGTGTGAACGCCGGACAAGCGCAGGCAAACTTGGGTAAAACCGGGCCGTGATGCATGGCCTTTTCACCGCGACAGCGGCACGATGTGCACCGTCATCGTTTGAACAGGAGTCCATCATGCGTACGCACGACACCGGGACGGCGCGCCCGTCCACCGACCGCCTCCTCGCGGGGCGACGCGCCTGGCTCGCCGCAGGCGCCATGGCCGTGCTGGGTCTGGCCACGACCGCCGTGCAGGCCCAGCCGCGCCACGATGGCCACGGCAGCCCCTCGGGTCATCGGCCACCGCCGCGCCCCGGACACCGCCCACCACCGCAGCACGGCCGGCCCAACTACGGCACCGGGCCCTATCGCCGCTGGCACCGCGGTGATCGACTGCCCGTGCAGTACCGCAGCCGCCAATACGTCGTCACCGACTGGCGCCTGCACCGCCTGAGCGCCCCGCCGCGGGGCTACCACTGGGTGCAGTACGGCGCGGACTACATGCTGGTGGCGATCGCCACGGGCGTGATCGTGCAGCTGGTCCTGGCCAACTGATCTGCGGCCACCCCGCCGATGACCCATGAAGCCCGCCGCGCGGGGCATGGCGACCGACTGGAGCGCGGTCGTCACCGCGCAGCGCGGTCATTCGCCATCACCGCTCGTACTTCGCCGTGAGCCTGGCCTCGCCCAGCTTGGCGAAGTGGATCATGAAGCCGACGTAGGCGGCCGTCGCACCCGGCGGCACGTCGAGCTTGTCCACGCTGAGCGCGTGCAGCGTGAAGATATAGCGGTGCGGGCCGTGGCCCGGTGGCGGCGCGGCGCCCCCGTAGCCGGGGCTGCCGAAGTCCGTATTGCCCTGCACGGCGCCCGCGGGCAGCAGCTTGCCGTCGGGCGCGCCCGCGCCCCGGGGCAGGCTGGTGCAGCTCGCGGGCAGGTCGTACACCACCCAGTGCCACCAGCCCGAGCCGGTCGGCGCGTCGGGGTCGTAGAGCGTGAGCGCAAAGCTCTTGGTGCCCTCGGGTGCGCCGCTCCATTCGAGCGCGGGCGAGAGGTTCTCGCCCCC
The DNA here is from genome assembly GCA_026954015.1 of Burkholderiales bacterium. GTDB lineage: Bacteria > Pseudomonadota > Gammaproteobacteria > Burkholderiales > Burkholderiaceae_C > Comamonas_C. Next base: position 89,929 of record JAIXLP010000048.1, read on the forward strand.
CGCGCCCATCGCGCTGTGCACAAAGGTTTTCGCCAGCGTCTGCTGCTCGGTGACGTCGGGGCTGCGTAAGACAAAACTCATCACGGTCTCCATCGGGAATGCAGGCGTTCATTATGGGCAGTCGCGCCGACCCTGCAACGCGCACGACCACGCGGCGCACCGCACAATCGCCTCCATGACGACACCACTGCTCTCCTTGCTCGACCTCGTCGCCGTGCGCGAAGGCGGCACGGTGGCGCAGGCGATCGACATCGCCGTGCGCACCGCGCAGAAGGCCGAGGCGCTCGGCTTCACGCGCTACTGGCTCGCGGAGCACCACAACATGCCGGGCATCGCCAGCTCCGCAACCGCGGTGCTCGTGGGCCACGTGGCGGGCGCGACGCAGCGCATCCGCGTGGGCTCGGGCGGCGTGATGCTGCCCAACCACGCGCCGCTCGTCGTGGCCGAGGCCTTCGGCACGCTCGCGACGCTCTATCCCGGCCGCATCGACCTCGGCCTGGGGCGCGCACCGGGCACCGACCGCGTGACCATGCGCGCCCTGCGCCGCGACCGCATGGAGAGCGAAAGCGACTTTCCGCGCGACGTGACCGAGCTGCAGCGCCTGCTCGGCCCCGCGCAGCCGGGGCAGGCGATCACCGCCGTGCCGGGCGCGGGCACCGAGGTGCCGATCTGGCTGCTGGGCTCCAGCCTGTTTTCCGCGCAGCTCGCGGCCGAGAAGGGACTGCCCTACGCCTTCGCCTCGCATTTCGCGCCACGCCTGCTGCAACCCGCGATCGAGCTGTACCGGCGCCAGTTTCGCCCATCCAGGGTGCTGGGGCGCCCCTGGGTGATGATCGGCGTGCTGGTGATCGCGGCGCCCACCGACGCCGAGGCCGAGCTGCTGGCCAGCAGCACCTACCAGCGCGTGCTCGGCATCGTCACCGGGCGGCGCGGCCTGCTCGCGCCGCCGGTGCCGGACTTCATGGCGCGCCTGGGCGAGGCCGAGCGCATGGCGATCGCGGACTTCCTCGCGCTCGCGGTGGTCGGCGGCCCCGAAACCGTGCACCAGGGGTTCGCCGCCATCCACGAAGCCACGCAAGCGGACGAGTTCATGCTGGTCTGCGACGTGTTCGACGCCGGCCTGCGCCTGCGCTCGCTGGAGATCGCTGCGCACGCGTTGTGATGTCGGATGACAAATGACCGCGCTGCGCGGCGATGATCGCGCCTGACGGCGCATGACAGGAATTTCCGTCACGGGTCAGCCCTCGCGCAGCGAGTGTCATTGGCCATCCACCACGCTACCATTGCGCCACCATGCCCGCGTACTCGTTCGAAGCCCTGGACAGCGACGGCCACGTGCGCCGCGGCACGCTGGAGGCGGACACCGCGCGCGCCGCGCGTGGGTTGCTGCGCGCGCAGGCGCTCGTGCCGCTGGAGGTGCAGACCCTCGCGGCCGACGCCACCGCCTCGGCGGCGCCGACGCTTGCCGAGCGCCTGTTCACGCGCCCGGTGTTCAACGCCACGCTGCTCGCGGTGTGGACGCGCCAGCTCGCGGGCCTCGTGGGCGCGGGGCTGCCGCTGGAGCGCGCGCTCGCCGCGCTCAGCGACGAGGCCGACGACGAGCGCCAGCGCCACCTCGTGGCCGCGCTGCGCGCCGAGGTCAACGCGGGCAGCCCGTTCGCGCGGGCGCTGGCGCAGTTTCCGCGCGAGTTCTCGCCCATCTATTGCGCGGTAATCGGCGCGGGCGAGGCGGGCGGCAGCCTCGCGCAGGTGCTCGAGCGTCTGGCCGACGATCTGGAGGAGCGCCAGCAACTGCGCGCCAGGCTCATCGGCGCGGCGCTGTACCCGGCCATCGTCACCGTTGTGGCGATCGCGATCGTGCTGTTCCTCGTCGGCTACGTGGTGCCGCAGGTGGCGAGCGTGTTCGCGGGCAGCAAGCGCGCGCTGCCGCTGCTCACGGTGGTGATGCTGGGTATCAGCGACTTCGTGCGGCACTACGGCTGGGCGGTGCTTGGCGCTCTTGTGGTGATAGCTGCTGGCGCCCGTCTGGCGCTGGCCAATCCCGCATTTCGCATACGGTTCGACGGCTGGTGGCTGCGCCTGCCCATTCTGGGGCGCCTGGCGCGCGGCTACAACGCGGCGCGCTTCGCGGGCACGCTGGGCATGCTCGCGGGCGCGGGCGTGCCCATCCTCAAGGCGCTGCAGGCGGCGGCCGAGACGCTCTCCAATCACGCGCTGCGCGCCGACGCGCTCGCCGCGCTGGTGCTGGTGCGCGAGGGCGCGCCGCTGGCGTCGGCGCTCGCGCAGACGCGGCGCTTCCCGTCGCTGCTGGCGATGTTCGCGCGCCTGGGCGAACAGACCGGGCAGTTGCCGACCATGCTGGAACGCGCCGCGCGCCAGATGGGCAACGAGGTGCAGCGGCGCGCGCTGCAACTGGCCACCATCCTGGAGCCGCTGCTCATCGTCTCCATGGGCCTCATCGTGATGCTCATCGTGCTCGCGGTGCTGCAGCCCATCATCGAGCTCAACCAGTTCGTGCGCTGAGCGCCGCCATGGCCGAAAACCTGCAGGGCAAGCTGGTGGTCGCGATTTCCTCGCGCGCGCTGTTCGATTTCGAGGAGGAAAACCGCCTCTTCGAAACCGGCGACGAGGCGCGCTACATGCATTACCAGCTCGAGCACGTGCGCCAGAGCCCCGGACCGGGCGTCGCCTTCGCGCTGGTCAAGAAGCTGCTTGCCTTCAACACCGACGAGGTGCAGCGCGTGGAGGTGGTCATGCTCTCGCGCAACGACCCGGCCAGCGGCCTGCGCGTGTTCGCGTCGGCACAGGCGGCGGGCATGCGCATCGAGCGCGGCGTGTTCACGCGCGGCGAAGACCCGTTCGCCTACCTGCGGCCCCTGGGCGCGCACCTGTTTCTCTCGGCCAACGCCGAGGACGTGCAGCAGGCCCTCTCGATGGGCTACCCGGCCGCGCGTGTGCTCACCGAGTCGCGCCCCGCGGGCAGCGGCCACCCGCACGAGGTGCGCATCGCGTTCGACGGCGACGCGGTGCTTTTTTCCGACGAGGCCGAGCGCGTCTACCAGGACGGCGGCCTGCCGGCCTTCCTGCAGCACGAGACGCAACTGGCCGCCACGCCGCTGCCCGAGGGGCCGTTCAAGCCGCTGCTGGTGGCGCTGTGCCGGCTGCAGCAGCAGGCCGCGGCGTCGCAGACCATGCGCATCCGCACCGCGCTCGTCACCGCGCGCAGCGCCCCGGCGCACGAACGCGCGGTGCGCACGCTGCTCGAGTGGGGCATCACGGTGGACGAGGCGATGTTCCTCGGCGGCCTCGAAAAAGGCCCGTTCCTGCGCGAATTCGAGCCCGATTTTTTCTTTGATGACCAGCGCGGTCACGCGGCGAACGCGGCGGCGCATGTGCCCTCGGGGCACGTGAACAGCGGCATCACGAATGCCGTGGGCGCCGGACAAAAAAAGGGGCAGGCATCGGCGCCCACCCCCAATACACGCAAAACCCGCACATAGCCCCACCAACCGTGCGCAGGCAGCTCTTGAAATCAGAGTATGTCGCGATCCCCCCCCGTGCGCTTGACCGACGGGGTGTCGTAGGTCAGCGGCTCGTTGTTCGCCTCGGCGCGCGACTGCTGGCCCAGGCGATCCGGCAAGGTGGTCTGGTTGATTTCCTCGGCGATCTGCACCGCGTTGCCGCTCGCGCGCCACATGGACTGCACGATGTCGATGAGCTGCTTGTACAGCGGCGGATCGCGCGCCGGCTCCTCGAGCGCTTGCGGCACCTGTCGGGCGGTTTCGGCAAGGGTCCAGTCGTGGCGCACCGCCTCGGGCACACCAGAAGCATCCGACAGATGCACGATGGTTCCGGCGCCGAGGGCGTCGGTGGATTCCACGGGCTGCACCGGCTGCACCGGTCGCACGGCCACCGCGCCCGAGGCCCCCGTGGAATACAGGTCGCCGGGGGGGCGCCACTGGCTGGATATTCGGTCTATGGCAGACAAGGACATGGGAACACTCCTCTTTCCGCGCCACGGCGCCAAGCGTAAGCCGCTAGCGCCAGGTCGTACCAGCATTACGACAAACAGCAGGGCAAATAAAGGCCAGTTCCGGTTTTTGTTACAAATAGGGCGTCGCGCGACGCATGGGCCCAACACCGTGATCCTGGGGCAAAAACAGGCTCCAGCGCTTGCCCGGCAAGCGCCAAACGCTACAAAAACCGTTCCAGCAGCTTGCGCGACACCTTGTCCAGTTGCGTGAGATCGGCAATCTGGAACTGCACGCCGTCGCTGGCGCTGATGCGCAGGTGCGTGCGCGGCGTCAGGCGCCGGATGTCTTCCTCGCCCTTGAGCACCAGCGTGGCCGCGCCCCGGTCGGTTTGCACCTGCCAGGTGCTGGGCGTGGAAAAGCTCGACACCGAGACGATGCGCGTGATCGCGGGCAGGAACTCGCGCGCGCGCAGGTCGTCCTCGATCAGCGCGCGCACTTGCGGATCGAGATCGGCCAGCCGCGCGATCCAGATCAGCTCGGCGCCCTCGGGCCCGACGAGCGAGAGCCCTTCCTCGGGCGCGGCGATCGGAAACGCCCGCACCGGCGTGACGCCGACGTGCTCGCTGCCGTCGGCCATGTGCAGCACGAGGCGCCCGTGGGCGTTGCGGTTCAGTTGGTACAGACGGCTCATGCGGCCACCCCCTCTTCCTGTGCCTCGCGGCGCGCCTGCGCCTGGTACAGGCGCCAGTAGGCGCCCTCGCGCGCCATGAGTTCGTCGTGCGGGCCGACCTCGACGATTTCGCCGCGGTCCATCACCACGAGGCGGTCGGCCTTGCGCAGCGTCGAGAGCCGGTGCGCGATGGCGATCGTCGTGCGGCCCTGCACCAGGTTGTCGAGCGCGCGCTGGATTTCCTTCTCGGTCTCGGTATCGACCGCCGAGGTGGCTTCGTCCAGGATGAGCACGCGCGGGTCGATGAGCAGCGCGCGCGCGATGCTGATGCGCTGGCGCTCGCCGCCCGACAGGCCCTGCCCGCGCTCGCCCACGAGCGAGTCGTAGCCCAGCGGCAGACGCAGGATGAAGTCGTGCGCATGCGCGGCGCGCGCGGCGGCGATGATTTCGCCCCGCGTCGCATCGGGCTTGCCGTAGGCGATGTTCTCGGCCACGGTGCCGAAGAACAGGAAGGGCTCCTGCAGCACCAGGCCGATGTGGCGGCGCCAGTCGGCGACGGCCATGCGGCGGATGTCCACGCCGTCGACGCTGATCGAGCCGTCGGCCACGTCGTAGAAGCGGCTGATGAGGTTCACCAGCGTGCTCTTGCCCGAGCCGCTGTGGCCCACGAGGCCGATCATCTCGCCCGGCTGGATCGAGAGCGACAAATTCTTGATGACCGTGCGGCTGCCGTAGCGGAACACCACGTCCTGCAGCGCGATCGCGCCCTCCACCTTCTGCAGGCGCACCGGGTTGGCGGGATCGGGCACGTTGCTCACGTGGTCCAGGATGTCGAAGATGCGCTTGGCGCCGGCGGCGGCCTTCTGCGTGACCGAGACGATGCGGCTCATCGAATCGAGCCGCGTGTAGAAGCGCCCGATGTAGGCGAGGAAGGCGGTGAGCACGCCGACGGTGATCTGCTCATGCGCCACCAGCCAGATGCCGAAGGCCCAGACCACGAGCAGGCCGATCTCGGTGGCGAGCGTGACGGTGGGCGAAAACAGGCTCCAGACCTTGTTCAGGCGGTCGTTGGCCTGCAGGTTGCGCTGGTTGGCCAGGCGAAAGCGCTCGGCCTCGCGGCTTTCCTGCGCGAAGGCCTTGACCACGCGGATGCCGGGGATGGTGTCGGCCAGCACGTTGGTGACCTCGCTCCAGATGCGGTCCATCTTCTCGAAGCCGGTGCGCAGGCGGTCGCGCACGCTGTGGATCATCCAGGCGATGAAGGGCAGCGGCACCAGCGTGACGAGCGCGAGCCAGGGGTTGATCGACACCAGGATCACGGCCGTCATCACCATCATGAGCACGTCGGTGGCGAAATCGAGCGCGTGCAGCGAGAGGAAGACGTTGATGCGGTCGGTCTCCGAGCCGATGCGCGCCATCAGGTCGCCCGTGCGCTTGCTGCCGAAGTAGTCCAGCGACAGGCGCAGCAGGTGCTCGTAGGTGGCGGTGCGCAGGTCGGCGCCGATGCGCTCGGAGACGAGCGCCAGCACCCAGGTGCGCGCCCAGCCCAGGCCCCAGGCCAGCAGCGCGGCCCCGAGCAGTCCGCTCAGGTACAGGGCAACGGTCGAGACGGGGATGCTCTTGCCGTCCTGGAACGGGATCAGCACGTCGTCCATGAGCGGGATCGTGAGGTAGGGCGGCACCAGCGTGGCCGCGGTGGACAGCAGCGTGAGCACGAAGCCCAGCAGCAGCTGCTTGCGGTAGGGCCGGGCGAAGCGCCACAGGCGCAGCAGCACCCAGGTGGAGGCGGCGGGCTCTTCCTCGCGCGCGCCGCAGACGGGGCATTCGTCGCTGCCCTCGGGCAGCGGCGTGTGGCAGTGCGGGCAGCGCGGCGTGTCGTCCTCGGGCGGGGCGGCGCGGCCCGGCGCGTCCAGCGCTGCGATGGCGAGGCCGAACCGCTGCTGGAACGCCAGCGCCTGCGGGTGGCGCGCGAGCGTGAAGCGCCACAGCGCAAGCCGCCCGAGCGCGTCGTGCAGTTCGAGCGTGCCGACGCCGGCCGCGTCGAACTCCTGCAACGCCAGGGTGCGTTCGAGCGGCCACTCGCGCACCAGCCCCGCGCCGTCGCGCGCGAGCAGGCGCCTGGGCGTCAGCGCCAGCGCGCCGCGCGCAAAGCGCAGATCGCCGCTGAGGTCAACCTCCAGCGCGGCCAGCACGTTTTCGCCGGGTGCGAGCACCTCGCGCCACACGTTTTCCGCAGGGTCCGGCAGGGTGCCATGGGCACCCGTTACATGGTGATGTTGCATTGTTGGTTCACAGGGCTGGGCACGAAGCGCGCCCACCGGGGGCTGTGCGCCGCGCGGGCGTGCAAGACCGCCGGGCGTGGCGCGCGAGAGACACTGGACCGTAACGCCCGCGGAGTACTGGCGGCTGACACCGCCGCGATGCATGATGCACGCCCGAAGCGCCCGCGCGACGCGCCCACCACCCGATTGTCCCTACTTCCTCACGCCTGTCATGCCACGCTTTGACGCGATCGAACTGCTGCGCACCACCTACCTGCGCGGCCCCAGCATCTGGACCTACCGCCCGGTGCTTGAAGTCTGGCTGGCGCTGGGGGAGCTGGAGCGGTACCCCTCGCACACCATCCCCGGCTTCAACGAGCGCCTGACGGCGTGGCTGCCCGACCTGGTCGAGCACCACTGCGGCGTGGGCGAGCGCGGCGGCTTCATCGAGCGCCTGCACGAGGGCACGTGGATGGGCCACGTGCTCGAGCACGTCATCATCGAGCTGCTCAACCTCGCGGGCCTGCCCGTCGGGTTCGGGCAGACGCGCGAGACCTCGACGAGCGGCACCTACCGCATGGTGTTTCGCTGTCCCGAGGAGGCGGTGGCGCGCGTGGCGCTGGCGCAGGGCCATGCGCTCATCATGGCGGCGATCAACGACGATGCGTTCGACCTCAAATCCGCGGTGCAGGCGATCAAGACCAGCATCGACGAGCGCTACCTCGGCCCGAGCACCGCGTGCATCGTGGACGCGGCGCAGGAGCGGCGCGTGCCGCAGGTGCGCCTGAACGACGGCAACCTCGTGCAGCTCGGCTACGGCGCGGCGCAGCGGCGCATCTGGACCGCCGAGACCGACGAGACGAGCGCCATCGCCGAAGGCATCGCGCAGGACAAGGACCTCACCAAGCGCCTGCTCGCCGCGGCGGGCGTGCCGGTGCCCGAGGGCGTGATCGTCGCGAATGCCGACGAGGCCTGGGAGGCGGCGCAGGACATCGGCCTGCCCGTGACCGTCAAGCCCAGCGACGGCAACCACGCGCGCGGCGTGACGCTGGAGCTATACAAGGAGAAGAACATCCGCGCCGCCTTTGCGCTCGCGGAAAAGGAGGGCTCGGAGGTGATCGTCGAGCGCTTCATCGAGGGCACCGAGCACCGCCTGCTCGTCGTCGGCGGCAAGGTGGTCGCGGCCTGCCGCGGCGAGCAGGTGAACGTGACAGGCGACGGCGTGCGCACGCTCAGCGAACTCGTCGACGAGCTCAACCGCGACCCGCGCCGCGGCGTCGAGGAAGAATGCCCGCTGGAGCTGCTGGACCTGCAACTGCCCAACATCCAGCTCGAACTCGCGCGCCAGGAGGTGACGGCCGACACGGTGGTCCCCGCGGGGCGCAAGGTGCTGCTGCAGCGCAACGGCAACATGGCGATCGACTGCACCGACGAGCTGCACCCCGACGTGGCCTACCACGCGACGCTCGCGGCCAAGGTCGTGGGGCTGGACATCGCGGGCATGGACATGATCCTCAAGGACATCGCCCGGCCCATGCACGAGCAGGGCGGCGCGATCCTCGAAGTGAACGCGGGGCCGGGCCTGTTGATGCACCTCAAGCCTTCCAGCGGCGCGCCGCGCCCCGTGGGGCAGGCCATCGTCGAGCACCTGTTTCCCGGCAGCGGCGAGCCCGGCAGCCGCGCGGGGCGCATCCCGCTCGTGGGCATCGCGGGCGCGCGCGGCGGCGCCTTCATCGCGCGCCTCGTGGGCTGGCTGCTGCAGCTCTCGGGCAAGCTCACCGGCATCGCGTGCAGCGAGGGCATGTATATCGCGGGCCGCCGCACGCAGAAGATCGACACCGCCAACTGGGCCGGCGCGCACCGCCTGCTCACCAACCGGCTGGCGCAGGCGGCGGTGATCCAGACCACCGCGCGCTCCATCCTCGGCGAGGGCCTGGCGTACGACCGCTGCCAGGTGGGCATCGTCACCGACATGGACGGCTGGGAGCAGCTCGCCGACCACGACGTGCGCGAGAGCGCGCAGATGGCACGCGTGCTGCGCACGCAGATCGACGTGGTGCTCGAAGGCGGCGTGGGCGTGCTCAACGCCGACATCGCGCAGGTGGCCGAGCTCGCGCCGCTGTGCGACGGCGAGGTGCTGCTGTACGCGCTGGCGGCAGACAACCCGCTGGTGGCAAGCCACCGCGCCACCGGCGACGGGCGCGCGGTGTTCGTGCGCGCCGGGCAGGTGTGGCTCGCCACCGGCGCGCAGGAGCGCCCCCTGGGCACGCTCGCCGCGCTGCAGCCCGCCGGTGGCGCGGCACCCGACACCGCCGCGCTGCTCGCGGCCATCGCCGGTGCCTGGGCCATGGGCATCGCCCCCGACCTGATCGGCGCGGGCGTCAAGACGTTCGACTACCACATTTGATAGCTGCCTGCGCTTGATGCACAAGGGCAAGAGCCGTATTTCATTCAAATTTCCATGCACATCCTTCGCACCCGCGCGCTGCGCGGCCCCAACCTCTGGACCCGCAGTACCGCGCTGGAAACCATCGTGCACTGCGAGGCCGATGAACACGACATCGCGGCGCTGCCCGGCTTCGAGGATCGGCTGCGCGCGCGCTTTCCGCAGATCGGCGCACTCGCGCCGCACGGCGCGGAGCAGCCCGTCGCGCTCGCCCACGTGCTCGAGGTGGGGGCCCGCCAGTTGCAGGCGCAGGCGGGCTGTCGCGTCACCTTCAGCCGCACGCACGAGACGGTGGAGCCGGGCACCTACCAGGTCGTCGTCGAATACACCGAGGAAGACGTGGGCCGGCAGGCGATGGCGCAGGCCGAGCAACTGGTGCGCGCGGCGCTTGCCGACACCGCCTACGACGCCCCGGCGGCGATCGCCGCCCTGCGCGAGCTCGACCAGGAAGTGCGCATGGGCCCGTCCACGCGCAACATCATCGACGCGGCGGTGGCGCGGGGCATCCCGTACCGGCGCCTGACCAGCGGCTCGCTGGTGCAGCTCGGCTGGGGCGTGAAGGCGCGGCGCATCCAGGCGGCGGAGCTCGACGCCACGAGCGCCGTGGCCGAATCGATCGCGCAGGACAAGGACCTCACCAAGCGCCTGCTGCACGCCGCCGGCGTGCCCGTGCCGCTGGGCCGCCCCGTCGCCGACGTGGAAGACGCCTGGGCGCTGGCGCAGGAGGTCGGCATGCCCGTGGTGGTCAAACCGCAGGACGGCAACCAGGGCAAGGGCGTGACGGTGAACATCACGACGCGCGCGCAGCTTGAGGCCGCCTACGCGACGGCGCTCGAATACAGCGGCGAGGTGATGGTCGAGCGGTTCCTGCCAGGGCACGACTTTCGCCTGCTCGTCGTGGGCGAGCAGATGGTGGCCGCGGCGCGGCGCGAGCCGCCGCAGGTGCTGGGCGACGGCGTGCACACGATCGCGCAGCTCGTGGACCTCGTCAACCAGGATCCGCGCCGCGGCAGCGGCCACGCGAGCGCGCTCACCAAAATCCGGCTCGACGAGATCGCGCTCGCGCGCCTGACCGGCGAAGGGCTCACGCCCGAGTCCGTGCCCGCGCAGGGCCAGCGCATCGTGCTGCGCCACAACGCCAACCTCTCCACCGGCGGCAGCGCCACCGACGTGACCGACGACGTGCACCCCGAGATCGCGGCGCGCGCGGTCGAGGCGGCGCAGACCATAGGCCTGCACATCTGCGGCGTGGACGTGATCTGCGAATCCATGCTCAAACCGCTGGAAGAGCAAGGCGGCGGCATCGTCGAGGTGAACGCCGCGCCGGGTCTGCGCATGCACCTCTCGCCCTCGTACGGCAAGCCGCGCAACGTGGGCGCGCCCATGATCCATACGCTGTTCGCGCCCGGCGAGGACGGGCGCATCCCCGTCGTCGCCGTCACGGGCACCAACGGCAAGACCACGACCACGCGCCTCATCGCCCACCTGTTCGCCGCGCACGGCTGGACCACCGCGATGACCAACACCGACGGCGTCTGGGTCGGCGGCCACCAGATCGACAGCGGCGACTGCTCCGGCCCCAAGAGCGCACGCAACGCCCTCGCCCACCCCGATACCGAGGCGGCGGTGCTCGAATGCGCGCGCGGCGGCATCCTGCGCGAGGGGCTGGGCTTCGACCAGTGCCAGGTGGCCGTGGTCACCAACATCGGCGCGGGCGACCACCTGGGGCTGAACTACATCACCACGGTGGAAGACGTGGCGGTCCTCAAGCGCGTGATCGTGCAGAACGTCGCGCCCACGGGCTGGGCCGTGCTCAACGCGGCCGACCCGCACGTCGCGGCGATGGCGCACGCGTGCCCCGGCAAGGTGATCTTCTTCGCGCAGGACCGCCACCACCCGACCCTGGTCACGCACCGCGCGCGCGGCGGGCGCGTGATCTACGTGGACGAGGGCCGCATCGTCGCGGCCGAGGGTTCATGGCGCGAGACGCTGCCGCTGCGCGACATCGCGCTCACGCGCGGCGGCACGATCGCGTTCCAGGTAGAGAACGCGATGGCCGCCGTCGGCGCCGCCTGGGGCGTGGCGCTGCCGTGGGACACGGTGCGCCGGGGGCTGGCGGGCTTCATCAGCGACACCGGCAGCGCCCCTGGGCGCTTCAACGTCATGGACTACCACGGCGCCACCATCATCGCCGACTACGGCCACAACCCCGACGCGATCCGCGCGCTGGTGCAGGCCACGCAGGGCATGCCGGGCAAGCGCCGCGGCGTCGTCATCAGCGGCGCCGGCGACCGGCGCGACCAGGACATCAGCGAGCAGACGCACATCCTGGGCAGCAGCTTCGACGACGTCATCCTCTACCAGGACGCCTGCCAGCGCGGGCGCGCCGACGGCGAGGTGCTCAGGCTCCTGCACCAGGGCCTGCAGGGCGCGAGCCGCGCGAGCTACGTCACCGAGATCCACGGCGAATTCATCGCCATCGACCACGCGCTGGCGCGCCTGCAGGCGGGGGACCTGTGCCTGATCCTCGTCGACCAGGTCGAGGAGTCGCTTGCGCATCTGCAAAAGCGCTGCGCGGAGCCGCACCTGTGACGCGACCGCATGCAAGCCCGTGTGAGAAGATGGCCTGCCGGAGCACCACCCACCCACCTGCCATGCGTCTTCCCCTCGCAGCCTGTGCCCTGCTGCTCGCCAGCGGCGCGGCGTTCGCCGTCTCGGGCGAGAAGATCGGCAGCGTCGATACCGCGTTCCAGTGGCTGGGGCGCGACCACGACGTCCTCGTCGAGGCCTACGACGACCCCAAGGTGCACGGCATCACGTGCTACGTCTCGCGTGCGCGCACCGGGGGCGTGAAGGGCACGCTCGGTCTCGCGGAAGACCGCGCCGAGGCGTCGATCGCCTGCCGCCAGGTCGGCCCGGTCGCGTTCGACGCACCGCTCAGGCAGCAGGAGCAGGTCTTCAGCGAGCGCATCTCCCTCGTCTTCAAGCGCCTGCGTGTGGTGCGCATGGTCGACGAGAAGCGCAACACGCTCGTCTACCTCACCTACTCGGACAAGCTCATCGACGGCTCGCCGCAGAACAGCGTGACCGCCGTGCCCGTCGCCCCGGCGACGCCGATACCACTCAAGCGCTGAAGCTCACCACGCCGCCGCGGGTTTGGCGAAACCTGCCGGGGCCTCGCGCTCGTGCGCGAACTGCACGTATTCCCACGCATCGGGCTCGGCCAGCAGCGCGCGCAGCAGCCGGTTGTTGAGCGCGTGGCCGCTGCGAAACGCGCTGTAGGCCGCCAGCAGCGGATGGCCGAGCAGGTACAGGTCGCCCATCGCATCCAGAATCTTGTGCCGCGCGAACTCCGCGTCGTAGCGCAGGCCGTCGCTGTTGAGCACCTTGTAGTCGTCCATGACGATCGCGTTGTCCAGCCCCCCGCCCAGGGCCAGACCGTTGGCGCGCAGCATCTCCACGTCCTTGGTGAAGCCGAAGGTGCGCGCGCGCGCGATGTCGCGCGCGTAGTTGCCGCTTCCGAGGTCAAACTCGGCGCACTGTCCGGTCGAATCGACTGCGGGGTGCGCGAAATCGATCTCGAAGCGCAGCGTGTAGCCGTGAAACGGCGCAAGCCGCGCCCACTTGAGCTGGTGGCCCTCGCCCTCGCGCACCTCGACGGCGCGCTTGACGCGCACGAAGCGCCGCGCCGCCGGCTGCAGCGCTATGCCCGCGCTCTGCAGCAGGAACACGAACGACGCCGAGGAACCGTCGAGGATGGGCACCTCTTCGGCGGTGATGTCCACGTAGAGGTTGTCCAGCCCCAGGCCCGCGCAGGCGGACATCAGGTGCTCCACCGTGTGCACCTTGGCCCCGCCCGCGCCGATGGTGGACGCCATGCGGGTATCGACCACCGCCTGCGCGCTGACCGCGATCTCCACCGGCTCGGGCAGATCGACGCGACGAAAGACGATGCCGGTATCAGGCGGCGCCGGGCGCAGCGTGAGCTCCACCCGCTGGCCGCTGTGCAGCCCCACGCCAACCGAGCGCGTCAACGTCCTGATCGTGCGTTGCTGGAGCATCGGCCGATTTTAGATGCGCCGGGCCCGGGCCAGCGGACGCCGCGCAGGGGCCGCCCCACCGCGCCCGCGGCGCCTCGGGGAGGCGCTCCGCTTCAATCGGCCTGCTTGCGCAGGAAGGCCGGTATTTCCAGCTCGTCCATGCCGCCGGAGGACATCGCGTCGACGCGTGCGGTGGCCTGCGAGCGATTGGTGCGCCAGACGCTGGGCACGGCCATGCTCGCGTAGTCGCCGCGCGCCATCGAGCCCGTCATCGTCGCCGGGGTGTAGGGCAGGTTGTCGGTGCCGGTGCGCTGCTGGCCGCCCTGCACCACCTGCATGTTCTGGCGGCGCGCGGCGGCGTGCGACAGGCCTGTGGCCACAACGGTCACGCGGATGTTGTCGCCGAGCGTGTCGTCGTAGGCGGCGCCGAAGATCACATGCGCGTCGGGCGAGGCGTAGGCGTTGATCGTGCTCATCGCCAGACGCGATTCGGCGAGCTTGAGGCTGCCCTTGCTCGCGGTGACCAGCACCAGCACGCCCTTGGCGCCCGAGAGGTCTATGCCTTCGAGCAGAGGGCAGGCGATGGCCTGTTCGGCGGCGATGCGCGCGCGGTCGGGCCCGTTGGCGGTGGCGGTGCCCATCATGGCCTTGCCGGGCTCGCCCATGACGGTGCGCACATCCTCGAAGTCGACGTTGATCTGGCCGTACTCGTTGATGATCTCGGCGATGCCGCCCACGGCGTTCTTGAGCACGTCGTTGGCGTGCGAGAACGCCTCCTCCTGCGTGATGTCATCGCCCAGCACCTCGAGCAGCTTCTCGTTGAGGATCACGATCAGCGAATCGACGTTGGCTTCGAGCTCGAGCAGGCCCTCGTCGGCGTTCTTCATGCGCCGGCTGCCTTCCCAGGCGAACGGCTTGGTGACGACGCCCACGGTGAGAATGCCCATCTCCTTGGCCACCTTGGCGATCACGGGCGCCGCGCCCGTGCCGGTGCCGCCGCCCATGCCCGCGGTGATGAAGAGCATGTGCGCGCCGGCGATCGCCTGGCGGATGTCCTCCTCGGCCAGCTCGGCGGCCTCGCGCGCCTTCTCGGGCTTGCTGCCCGCGCCCAGGCCGTTGTTGCCCAGTTGCACCGAACGGTGCGCCGAGCTGCGCAACAGCGCCTGCGAATCGGTGTTGGCGCAGACGAACTCCACGCCCTGCACGCCACGCGTGATCATGTGCTCGACGGCGTTGCCGCCGCCTCCGCCGACGCCGATCACCTTGATCTGCGTGCCCTGGTTGAATTCTTCGGTCTCGATCATTTCGATGGCCATGTGCGTGCTCCTGGATGGGTAATGAAAACTGCGATGAAGGACTGGATCAAGAAAACCGTGAAGGCCCGCGCGCGGGCGGAGGGCCGGTGCTGCGCCATCGGCCGCGGCGGGGGTGGGCGGGCCCGGCACGCGCAGGCCGGGGAATGCAATGCACCATGGTCAGAAATTTCCCACGATGAAGTCCTTGAAGCGGCCGAACGCGGTCTTCATCGAGCCGCTGCGCGCCGCCACCTTCAGGCCGCGCATGCGCGCCAGGCGCGCCTCTTCGAGCAGGCCCATGACGGTGGCCGCGCGCGGCTGCGCCACCATGTCGGCGAGCGCGCCGCTGTAGTGCGGCAGGCCCCGGCGCACGGGCTTGAGGAAGATGTCCTCGCCGAGTTCGACCATGCCAGGCATGACGCTGGAGCCGCCCGTGAGCACGATGCCCGAGGAGAGCACCTCCTCGAAGCCCGAGTCGCGGATCACCTGCTGCACGAGCTGAAAGATCTCTTCCACGCGCGGCTCGATCACGCCCGCGAGCACCTGGCGCGTGAGCATGCGCGGGCCGCGGTCGCCCAGGCCCGGCACCTCCACCTGCGCCTCGGGGTCGGCGAGCAGCTGCTTGGCGCAGCCGTTCTCGACCTTGATGTCCTCGGCGTCCTTGGTGGGCGTCCTGAGCGCCATTGCGATGTCGCTCGTGATGAGGTCGCCCGCGATCGGCAGCACCGCCGTGTGGCGGATCGCGCCGCCGGTGAAGATGGCGATGTCGGTGGTGCCCGCGCCGATGTCCACCACCGCCACGCCCAGCTCGCGCTCGTCGTCGGTGAGTACCGCCTGGCTGCTGGCGAGCGGGTTGAGCAGGAGCTGCTCGACTTCCAGCCCGCAGCGGCGCACGCACTTGATGATGTTCTCGGCCGCGGCCTGCGCGCCGGTGACGATGTGCACCTTGGCCTCCAGGCGGATGCCGCTCATGCCTATGGGCTCGCGCACCTCCTGGCCGTCGATCACGAATTCCTGCGGCTCCACGAGCAGCAGCCGCTGGTCGCTGGAGATGTTCACGGCCTTGGCGGTCTCGACCACGCGCGCCACGTCGGCCTGGCTCACCTCCTTGTCCTTGACGGCGACCATGCCGCTGGAATTGAGGCCGCGGATGTGGCTGCCGGTGATGCCGGTATAGACGCGCTGGATCTTGCAGTCGGCGATGAGCTCGGCCTCCTTCAGCGCCTGCTGGATGCTGTGCACCGTGGCCTCGATGTTGACCACCGCGCCACGCTTGAGGCCGTTGGACGGCGCCACGCCCAGCCCCGCGAGCTTGAGCGCGCCGTCGGGCAGCACCTCGGCGACGGCCGCCATGACCTTGGCGGTGCCGATGTCCAGCCCCACGATGACGTCTTTGATTTCCCTTGGCATGGCTGTGTGGTCCTACCCTCGTTGGTGATTGCGCGCGCTCGTGCGCGGGGCCTGCGGGCGCGGCGCGTCGCCGCTTACCGTGGTGACGCCCTTCAGGCGCAGTGCGTAGCCGCTGGCGTAGCGCAGGTCGGCGTATTCGAGCTGGTCGATGCGCCGCCCCTGCTGCTGCGCCACGCGCGCGAGCGTGTCCGTCAGGCGCCGCGCGCGCGTGAGCAGCAACGGCGCATCGCCGCTGCCGAGCTCGACCTGCGCGCCGCTCGCCAGCAGCGCGCGCCAGCTACCGTGCTCGCTGAGCGTGAGCGTGTCGATCGGCGCGCCCAGCGCCGAGAGCGCGGGGGCGATCTGCCCCAGCATCGCGAGCATCTGCGCCGACTGCTCAGGCGCGCCGCGCAGGCGCGGCAGGCCGCTGTCCTCCAGGCCGCTCGCATCGGCCTCGAAGACTTCGCCCTCGCGGTTCACGAGCGCGTCGCCGCCGGGCTCGCCCCAGTACGCCGCCACGCGCTGCTCGGTCAGGCGCACGCGCAGCGTACCGGGGAATTCGCGCTGCACCCGCGCGCTCTTGACCCAGGGCAGTTGCTCGAAGGCCTGGCGCACCGCCTGCAGATCGACGGTGAAGAAGTTGCCCGCCAGGCGCGGCCCCACGTCGGCGCGCAGTTGCGCCGCGCTGGTGTGCGCAAGCTCGCCTTCGACGCTCACGCGCGTGAGCGCGAACACCGGCGCGCGCGCCACCCAACTGCCCAGCACCACCACCGCCGCGACGACGCAGCCCAGCAGCAGCACCGCCGCCGTCCAGTTCATGAGGCGGATGTCGATGGGCAGTGGCAGCGGCGCGCTCATGCGACCTCCCTCCCCTGCCACGCGTCGAGCGACGCGCGCGCGAGGATCTGCAGGCACAGCTCCTCGTACGCCACGCCGCAGGCGCGCGCGGCCATGGGCACGAGCGAATGCCCGGTCATGCCGGGCGAGGTGTTGATTTCGAGCAAAAACGGCTGGCGGTCGGCCGCGCGCACCATGATGTCCGCGCGCGCCCAGCCGCGACAGCCAAGCGTGCGGTATGCCGCGAGCGACAGCTCCTGGATCGCGCGCTCCTCGTGCGCGGGCAGGCCGCTCGGGCAGTCGTAGCGCACCGCGTCGGTGAAGTATTTGTTCTGGAAGTCGTAGTTGCCGTCCGGCGCGATGATGCGGATGAGCGGCAGTGCCCGCGCATCCGCACCCTGCCCGACGAGCGCGCAGGTGGTCTCCTCGCCCGCGATGAACTGCTCGCACAGCACCTCGGGGTCGTGGCTGGCGGCGAGCCGGTAGGCCTGCCCGCATTCGGCGAGCGACGTGACCTTGGTCAGGCCCAGCGTGGAGCCTTCGCGCACGGGCTTGACGATCATCGGCGCGCCCAGTTCGGTGAACGCCCGCGCCGCCTGCTCCGCGCCGGTCACGAGCCGCCAGTCGGGAGTGGCCAGGCCCTCGACGCGCCAGATGCGCTTGGTCATGGTCTTGTCCATCGCGATCGCGGAGGCCATCACGCCGGGGCCGGTGTAGGGAATGCCGAGCAGCTCCAGCGCCCCCTGCACCGTGCCGTCCTCGCCGTGGCGGCCGTGCAGCGCGATGAAGCAGCGCGCAAAGCCCGCGTCGCGCAGCGCGCACAGCGGCTGCCCGGCGGTGTCGAAGGCGTGGGCATCGACGCCGCGCGCGCGCAGCGCCGCGAGCACGCCGCCGCCCGAGAGCAGCGAGATCTCGCGCTCGGCCGAGTCGCCGCCCATGAGCACCGCCACCTTGCCCAGCGCCGCGACGTCAATTTGTGAATCGAATAGGGTCATTGCGCCCGTCCTCCCAGCGCCTGCAGCTCCTGATTCTGGAGCAACTGCGCGGTGCGCCCGGCCGCCGCGCCGATCGAGCCCGCGCCCATGCACAGCACCACGTCGCCCGCGCGCGCGAACTGCGCGATGCGCTCGGGCAGCCCGGCCACGTCCTCGACGAAGACCGGCTCGACGCGCCCGGCCACGCGCAGCGCGCGCGAGAGCGCGCGGCCATCGGCGAGCGCGATCGGCTCCTCGCCCGCGGCATAGACCTCGGTGAGCAGCACCGCGTCCGCCTGCCCGAGCACCCGCACGAAGTCCTCGAAGCAGTCGCGCGTGCGCGTGTAGCGGTGCGGCTGGAACGCGAGCACCAGACGCCTCGCGGGAAAGGCGCCGCGCGCGGCGGCGATGGTGGCCGCCATCTCGACCGGGTGGTGGCCGTAGTCCTCGATCAGCGTGAACGTGCCGCCGCCCTGCGCGGGCAGCTCGCCGTGGCTCTGGAAGCGCCGCCCCACGCCGGTGAAACCGGCGAGCGCGCGCACGATCGCGTCGTCGGGCACGCCCAGCTCGGTGGCCACCGCGATCGCCGCGAGCGCGTTGCGCACGTTGTGCTCGCCCGCGAGGTTGAGCACCACGCGCAGCTCGGGCAGCGTCACGCCGTTGCGCCGCTGCACCGTGAAATGCATCTGCGTGCCCACGGCGCGCACGTCGCTCGCGCGCACGTCGGCATCGTCCGACAGGCCGTAGCGCGTGATCGGGCAATTGAGCCGCACCGCGATCTCGCGCACCGCCGGGTCGTCCACGCACAGGATCGCGGTGCCGTAGAACGGCATGCGGTGCAGGAATTCGACGAAGGCGTCCTTGAGCCGCCCGAAGTCGTGCCCGTAGGTGTCCATGTGGTCGGCGTCGATGTTCGTGACCACCGCCATCACCGGCAGGAGCTTGAGGAACGAGGCGTCCGACTCGTCGGCCTCGACGACGATGAATTCGCCCTTGCCCAGGCGCGCGTTGGTGCCCGCGCTGTTCAGGCGCCCGCCGATCACGTAGGTCGGGTCGAGCCCGCCCTCGGCGAGCACGCTCGCGACGAGGCTGGTCGTCGTGGTCTTGCCGTGCGTGCCGGCGATCGCGATGCCGCGGCGCAGACGCATGAGCTCGGCGAGCATCACCGCGCGCGGCACCACGGGTATCTTCTTCTCGCGCGCGGCCCGCACCTCGGGGTTGTCGTCGTGCACCGCGGTCGAAGTGACGACCGCATCCGCCCCCGCGATGTGTGCGGCGTCGTGCCCCACGTGGGTGGCGATGCCCAGCGACGCAAGGCGGCGCAGCACCGCGCTGTCGGCCTGGTCCGAGCCCGAGATGGTGTAGCCCAGGTTGTGCAGCACCTCGGCGATGCCGCACATGCCCGAGCCGCCCACGCCGACGAAGTGGATGTGGTGGATGAGGTGCTTCATGGCATCCGCCCCGCACGGCGCGCGTCGGCGGCGTGCCGCAGGTCCTCGACGAAGTGGATGTGGTGGATGAGGTGCTTCATCCGGCCAGCTCCTCGCACGCCGCGACGATCTCGCGCGTGGCCTGCAGTTTTTGCATCTTTTTGGCCGCCAGCGCTTGCTGGACGAGCGCTGAACGCTCCCATTTTTGTATCATTTGGGCCAAGCCCTGCGGCGTGAGATCCGCCTGCTGCACGAGCCAGCCCGCGCCCGCGTCGACGAGCAGGCGCGCGTTCGTCGTCTGGTGGTCGTCCACCGCGAACGGATAGGGCACGAAGAGCGCCGCACAGCCCACGGCGGCGATCTCGGTGACGGTGCTTGCGCCCGCGCGGCAGATGAGCACGTCGGCGTCGGCATACGCCTGCGCCATCTCGGCGATGAAGGGCACGCAGTCGGCCTGCACGCCCGCCGCCGCGTAGTGGGCGCGCAGCGCGTCGATCTGCTTTTCGCCGCTCTGGTGCGTGACGACGGGGCGCTCGGCTTCGGGGATCAGCGCCAGCGCCTGCGGCACCACCTCGTTGAGCGCACGCGCCCCCAGGCTGCCTCCGACGACGAGCAGCTTGAGCGGCCCGCTGCGCCCCGCGAAACGCAGCTCGGGGTCGGGCTGCTCGGTGAACGCCGCGCGCAGCGGGTTGCCCACCCACTGGCCCTTCTTGAAGACGCCGGGAAAGGCGGTGAAGATGCGGTCCGCGACGCCCGCGAGCACCTTGTTGGCCAGCCCCGCCACGGAATTCTGCTCGTGCAGCACCAGCGGCCTGCCCGCGAGCACGGCCATCATGCCGCCCGGAAACGTCACGTAACCGCCCAGGCCCACGACCACGTCGGGCCGCACGCGGCGCACGACGGCCAGCGCCTGCCAGAACGCGACCAGGAGCCGCATCGGCAGCAGCGCGAGCGCCAGCAGGCCGTTGCGGCGCACGCCCGAAAAATCGATGGTCTCGAACGCGTAACCCTCGGGCGGCACGATGCGCGACTCCATGCTGCCGGGCGTGCCCAGCCAGTGCACGCGCCAGTCGCGCGCGCGCAGCGCCTGCGCCAGCGCCAGCCCTGGAAAGATATGGCCGCCGGTGCCGCCGGCCATGATGAGGGCGGTCTTGGGCCCACTCATACGCGGCCTCCGCGCATGGGCGCTGCGCGCCTCGCAGCGCTGACGCGCTGCAGCAATTTGTTTTGGCGAAACAAGCTCCTCATACGCGGCCTCCGCGCATGAGGAGTTTGTTTTCGTAATCCACCCTGAGCACGACGGCCAGCGCGATGAGGTTCATCAGGATCGCCGAGCCGCCGTAGCTCATGAGCGGCAGCGTGAGGCCCTTGGTGGGCAGCGCGCCCAGGTTCACGCCCACGTTGATGAAGGCCTGAAAGCCGATCCACACCGCCACGCCCTCGGCCACGAGGCCGGAGAACACGCGGTCGAGCGCGATCGCCTGGCGGCCGATCAGCATGATGCGGCGCGTGAGCCAGAGGAAGGCGACGATGAGCACGAGCACGCCCACGAGGCCCAGCTCCTCGCCGATCACCGCCAGCAGGAAGTCGGTGTGCGCCTCGGGCAGCCAGCTGAGCTTTTCCACGCTGCCGCCCAGGCCCACGCCGAAGATTTCGCCGCGCCCGATGGCAATCAGTGCGTGCGAGAGCTGGTAGCCCTTGCCCAGCGCGTGGTCCTCGCTGAACGGGTCGAGGTAGGCGAAGATGCGCTCGCGCCGCCACGGCGAGGTCCAGATCATCAGCGCGAACGCCGCCACGAGGATGAGCGCGATGAGGAAGAACATGCGCGCGTTCACGCCGCCCAGGAACAGGATGCCCATCGCGATCACCGCGATCACGAGGAAGGCGCCCATGTCCGGCTCGGCCAGCAGCAGGCCGCCGATGATCGCGACTGCCAGCGCCATCGGCAGCACCGCGCGGAAGAACCGCTCCTTGACCTCCAGCCGCCGCACCATGTAGCCGGCGGCGTAGATCAGCACCGCGAACTTGGCGAGTTCCGACGGCTGGAAATTCATGATGCCCAGGCTGAGCCAGCGGCGCGCGCCGTTGACCATGGTGCCCACGTGCGGGATCAGCACCGCCACGAGCAGCGCGATCGATGCGATGAACAGCACCGGCGCGGTGCGCTCCCAGGTGTTCATCGGCACCTGGAACGCGAGCAGCGCCGCGACGAACCCGGTGGCGATCGCGAGCACGTGGCGCACGACGAAGGTGGTGGCGGTCACGTGGCCGAAGCGCGGGTTGTCCTGCATCGCGATGGACGCGGAATAGACCATCACCACGCTGAACGCGAGCAGCAGCACCACCACCCAGAGCAGCGCCTGGTCGAACCCCAGCACGCGCGCGGGCAGCGCCGCGGTGCGCCGCAGCTCCACGCCGCCGATGCGCACCGGCAGGTGATCGACGCTCTCGCCGTCGGCGCCGCCGCCGCGCCGCCACAGGCGCTGCCACAGCGAGGGGGTGCGCAGCGAGGCGCTGTTCATGCGCCACCTCCCGTGAGCACCTGCCCGCGCTCTTCGGCCAGCGCGTGCACCGCCGCGACGAAGACGCGCGCGCGGTGCGCGTAGTTGTCGAACATGTCCAGGCTCGCGCAGGCGGGCGAGAGCAGCACCGCGTCGCCGGACTGCGCGGCCTGCGCGGCCTGCGCCACCGCGTCGGGCAGCGTGGCCGCATCGTGCAGCGGCACGCCGGTGCCCGCGAGCGCGTCGCGGATCAGGGGCGCGTCGCGCCCGATCAGCACCGCCACGCGCACATGGCGCGCCAGCGGCGCGGCCAGCGGCGAAAAATCCTGCCCCTTGCCGTCGCCGCCCAGTATCACCACCACGCGCCGGGCCGCGCCCAGGCCCGCGAGCGCCGCCGCCGTCGCGCCCACGTTGGTGCCCTTGCTGTCGTCGAAATACTCCACGCCGTCGATGACGCCGATCGACTCCACGCGGTGCGGCTCGCCCCGGTACGCGCGCAGCCCGTAGAGCAGCGGTGCCAGCGGGCAGCCCGCGGCCTGCGCAAGCGCCAGCGCCGCGAGCGCGTTGGTGGCGTTGTGGCGCCCGTGGATGCGCAGCGCATCGAGCGGCATCAGGCGCTGCAGGTACAGCGGCGGCTCGGCCTTGCCGCGGCGCGCGCCCACCTCGGCGTCGTGCGCGCGCACGAGCCACGCCATGCCGTTCACCGTCTCGATGCCGAAGTCTCCCGGCGCGCGCGGCAGGTCGGCGCCGAACGTGCAGTGCGCGCGCTGGCGCGGCGGGTGCAGCTTCACCGGCACGGGGGGCGGCAGCATCTGCATCACCAGCGGGTCGTCGCGGTTGAGCACCATGAGCGCCCGCTGGCCGAAGACGCGCGCCTTGGCCGCCGCGTAGGCCTGCATGCTGCCGTGCCAGTCGAGGTGATCCTGCGTGACGTTGAGCACCGTCGCCGCCGTCGGCTCGAACCCTTGCACGCCGTCGAGCTGGAAGCTCGACAGCTCCAGCACCCAGACCGCGGGCAGCGTGCCCCCCGCCAGATGCGCGGCCAGCGTATCGAGCAGCGTCGGGCCGATGTTGCCCGCCACCGCCACCGCAAGGCCCGCGCGCTGCACGAGCTGGCCCGTGAGCGAGGTGACGGTGGTCTTGCCGTTGGTGCCCGTCACGGCCAGCACCCGGGGCGCGTAGCCGTAGCCGTCGCGCAGCCCGCGCAATGCATCCGCATACAGGTCCAATTCACCGCAAACCATGGCCCCGCCAGCGCCAGCAGCTTCGACAACCGCAGCAATCGCGGCGGGCGGCAGGCCGGGCGAGCGCGCCACCAGCGTGCTGCCCTGCGCCAGGGCCGCGGTGAACGGCCCGCTCTCGAAAGCCACCTGCGGCAGCTCGGCGCGCAGCTCGGCCAGATGCGGCGGTGCCTCGCGCGTGTCGGCCACGCGCACCGTCGCGCCGCGCTGCACGCACCAGCGCGCCATCGCCAGGCCCGACGCACCCAGGCCAAGCACGAGCACGCGCTGGCTCGCGAGCGGCTGCCACTCGGGCCCTACGGCAAGCGGCGCGGTCGCGGTCGGTGCAGCATCGGCGGGCGACGGGTCGACCACGACCGGCGCGGCCTCCACCGGCACCTGCGGCGCGCCAGCATCGGCGAACAGGCGCGCGACGAACTCGGCGGCCTCTGCCGCAGCCGAGCGTGTCGTGGGGGTGGTGCTCGGCTCGGTCATCGCAGTTTGAGCGTGGACAGGCCCACGAGGCACAGCAGCATGGTGATGATCCAGAAGCGCACGACGACCTGCGTCTCTTTCCAGCCGCTCTTTTCGAAATGGTGGTGCAGCGGCGCCATGCGCAGGATGCGCCGCCCCTCGCCATAGCGGCGCTTGGTGTAGCGGAACCAGCTCACCTGCACCATCACCGAGATCGCCTCGACGACGAAGATGCCGCCCATGATCGCCAGCACGATCTCCTGGCGCACGATGACCGCGATGGTGCCCAGCGCGCCGCCGAGCGCCAGCGCCCCCACGTCGCCCATGAAGATCTGCGCCGGATAGGCGTTGAACCAGAGGAAGGCCAGCCCCGCGCCCGCCATCGCGGCGCAGAACACCAGCAGCTCGCCCGAGCCCGGTATGTGCGGGAACAGCAGGTAGCGCGCGTACACCGCGTTGCCCGTCACGTAGGCGAAGATGCCCAGCGCCGAACCGACCATGATGACCGGCATGATCGCCAGGCCGTCAAGGCCGTCGGTGAGGTTTACCGCGTTGCTCGCGCCCACGATCACGAGGTAGGTGAGGATCACGAAGCCGAGCACACCCAGCGGGTAGCTCACCTCCTTGAAGAACGGCAGCAGCAGCCCGGCCTTGGGCGGCAGGTCGAGCGAGAAGCCGGACTGCACCCAGGTGACGAAGAGCTCGAACACGCGCGCGTTGGAGTTCTCGGAAATGCTGAACACCAGGTACAGCGCCGCGAGCAGCCCGATCACCGACTGCCAGAAGTACTTCTCGCGCGAGCGCATGCCCTCGGGGTCCTTGTTCACCACCTTGCGCCAGTCGTCGGCCCAGCCGATCGCGCCCATGCCGAGCGTGACCGCGAGCACGATCCAGACGAAGCGGTTGGACAGGTCGAACCACAGCAGCGTCGAGACCGTGATCGCGATCAGGATCAGCACCCCGCCCATCGTCGGCGTGCCGTTCTTGGCCAGGTGCGTCTGCACCGCGTAGCCGCGCACCGGCTGGCCGATCTTGAGCTCGGTGAGCCTGCGGATCACGCGCGGCCCGGCGACGAGGCCGATCAGGAGCGCCGTCATGGCCGCGAGCACCGCGCGCAGCGTGAGGTACTGCAGCGCCCGCAGAAAACTCCATTCGGGCGACAGGCCCTGCAGCCACTGGCTGAGCATCAGGAGCATGCGCCTCCCCCTTCTTCGATGGCGCGCACCACGCGCTCCATGTGCATGAAACGCGAGCCCTTCACGAGCACGCTGCCCGCGCTGGGCAGCGCCGCGCGCACCGCGGCGATCAGCGCATCGGCATCGTCGAAGTGGCGCGCGCCCGCGCCGAACGCCTGCACCGCGCCCAGCGCGAGCGGACCCTGCGCGTACAGCGCGTTCACCCCCCCCGCGCGCGCCTCGCTCCCCGCCTCGGCATGAAAGCGCGGCCCATCGTCGCCCACCTCGCCCATGTCGCCGAGCACGAGCACGCGCGGCGCGGGCAGGCGCGCGAGCACGTCGATCGCGGCGCGCACGGAGTCGGGGTTGGCGTTGTAGCTGTCGTCCACCACGGTGACCGCGCGCGCGCCGCAGCGCACGGTGAACGCGCGCGAGCGCCCGGTTACCGGCACGAAATCGGCCAGACCGCGCTCCACACAAGCGGCAGGCGCTCCTGCGGCGATAGCGCACGCAGCCGCGGCCACGGCGTTGGTCACGTTGTGCACGCCGGCGATGCGCAGCCGCGCGTCGATCGCGCCTTCGGGGCTGGCGATGCGCGCCGCCCAATGGTCGTCCTGCCACTGGGCGTCCACGCACCGCACGGCGGCGCCGCTGGCTGCCTGCGAGCGGGCCTGCGCCAGCCCCGCAAACGTCATGCACCGGCGCGCGCCCGCCAGCTCGCGCCACAGCGGCGCGTAGGCGTCGAGCGCGGGGAACACCGCCACGCCGCTGGCGGGCAGCGCCGCAAGCACCGCGCCGTTCTCGCGCGCCACCGCTTCCACGGTGTGCATGAATTCCTGGTGCTCGCGCTGCGCGTTGTTCACCAGCGCCACCGTCGGTTGCGCGATTGCGGCCAGTTCGGCGATCTCGCCCGGATGGTTCATGCCGAGCTCGACCACCGCCACGCGGTGCGCATCGCGCAGCCGCAGCAGCGTGAGCGGCACGCCGATCGCGTTGTTGAAATTGCCCTCGGTCGCCAGCGCCGCCGCGCCCTGCCAGGCGCGCAGGATGCTGGCGATCATCTGCGTCACCGTGGTCTTGCCGTTGCTGCCGGTCACGGCGATCACGGGCAGGTCGCGCCGCGCGCGCCAGCCCGCGGCCAGCGCGCCGAGCGCAGCCAGCGTGTCGGGCACCTCGATGCCGGACAGGCCCGCTGCCTCCAGCCCGGTGTGCACGATCGCCGCCACCGCCCCGGCGGCGCGCGCCTGCGGCAGGAAGGCGTGCGCGTCGAAGCGCTCACCCCGGAGCGCAATGAAAAGGTCACCCCCCACGAGCGTGCGTGTATCGGTGTGCACGCGCTGGAACGCGACGCGCCCGTCGCCCACGAGCCGCGCCTGCGGCACGCGCGCGCGCACCAGCTCGAACGCCTGCTGCAGCGTGCCCATGGTGCTCATGCTGCGGCCCCCGCGCGCGCGGCAAGCGCCGCCTGCGCCTGCGCCAGATCGGAGAACGGCCGGCGCACGCCCGCGATCTCCTGGTAGGGCTCGTGCCCCTTGCCCGCGATGAGCACCACGTCGCGCGGCTCGGCCTGCGCGAGCGCCAGCGCGATCGCGCCCGCGCGGTCGGGCTCGACGCGCACGTGGCGGCTCGCGATCATGCCCTGCAGGATCTGGTGAATGATCGCGCCCGGCGCCTCGCTGCGCGGGTTGTCGCTGGTCACGACCACCTCGTCCGCGCCTTCCTGCACCGCCGCGCCCATGAGCGGGCGCTTGCCGGGGTCGCGGTCGCCGCCGCAGCCGAACACGCACCACAGCCGCCCGCCGCGGCCGCTGGCCACCGGACTGAGCGCCGCGAGTACCTGCACCAGCGCATCGGGCGTGTGCGCGTAATCCACCACCGCCAGCGGCGCGCCGGACGCGGTGATCTGCTGCATGCGCCCCGGCACCGGCGCGAGGTCGGCGCAGGCGCCGCACGCGGCAGCGAGCGGCACGCCCAGCGAGCGCAGCGCCGCGATCACGCCCAGCAGGTTGGAGACGTTGTAGCGACCCACCAGCCGCGTGGCGAGCGGCACCGCGTCGGCCCCCTCGACCACGGTGAACGCGAGCCCCGCCGCGCCGTGGTGCACGCCGTCGGCGCGCAGGCGCGCGGGCGCGGCCAGCGCCACGCTCCACAGGTCGAGCGCGCGGCCTGCAAGCGCCGTGTGCAGCGCCGCGCCGTGCGCGTCGTCGACGTTCACCACCGCCGCGCGCAGCCCCGGCCAGTCGAACAGCGCGCGCTTGGCCTCCCAGTAGGCCTGCATGCTGCCGTGGTAGTCGAGGTGGTCCTGCGTCAGGTTGGTAAAGAGCGCGGTGTCGATGCGCGTGCCCGCCAGGCGCTGCTCGACGATGCCGATGGACGACGCCTCGAGCGCGCATGCGCCCACGCCCTGGCGCACGAAGTCCGCCAGCACCGCCTGCAGCCGCACCGCGTCGGGCGTGGTCAGGCCGGTGGACCGCAGGTCGGGCGCAATTCCCACACCCAGAGTGCCTATGAGGCCGCATCCACCCAGCGCGGGCAGCTCTTTTTTCGATAGTTTTTCCAGTGCATGCGCAAGCCACCAGGCAGTGCTCGTCTTGCCGTTGGTGCCGGTCACCGCCAGCACCTTGAGCGCACGGCTCGGCTCGCCGAACCAGGCAGATGCGAGCGGCCCTGCGGCCGCCTTGAGCCCGGCCATCGCCGCCACCGCGGCGCCGCCCAGCGCAAAGGCCTCGGCGCCGCCCTGCTCGACGACGCACGCGCCCGCGCCCCGGCGCAGCGCCTCGGGCACGTGCGCGCGACCATCGGCCGTGCTGCCGGGCCACGCCAGAAACCCGTCGCCCGGCGCAACCTCGCGGCTGTCGGTGCGCAGCGCGCCGCCAACGCGTTCGCGCAGGAACGCGAGCGCCTCGGGAACCCCGGCGAGCACGCGCGGCGTCACAGCGCGGGCTCCTCGATCGGGTTGGAGACGATGAGCGGCTTGACCTCCATGTCCGGCGCCACCCCCATGAGGCGCAGCGTCTGCTGCACCACCTCGCTGAACACCGGGCCCGACACCGTGCCGCCGTAGTAGCTGCCGGCGGTCGGCTCGTCGATCATCACCGCGACGATGATGCGCGGCTTGTCGATCGGCGCCATGCCCGTGAACCACGCGCGGTACTTGCCCGCCACGTAGCTGCGCCCCGCCTGCTTGCGCGCCGTGCCCGACTTGCCGCCGATCGAATAGCCCACGGTCTGCGCCTTCTGCCCCGTGCCACCGGGCCCGGCCGCAAGCCAGAGCATGTGGCGCACGAGCTCGGCCGTCCTGGGCGAGAACACCTGCGTGCCCGCTGGCGGTTCGCTCACCTTGAGCATGGTCGCGGGGATGACCTTGCCGTCGTTGGCGAACACGGTGTAGGAGCGCGCCATCTGAAACAGCGACGCCGACAGGCCATAGCCGTAGGCCATGGTCGCCTGCTCGATGGGCTTCCAGGTCTTCCACGGGCGCAGGCGTCCGCTGGCGGCGCCGGGGAACGCCAGGTGCGGCTTCTGGCCGTAGCCCAGCGCGTTGTGCACCGTCCACATCTCCTGTGGCGACATGCGCTGCGCGACCTTGAGCGCGCCGATGTTGCTCGACTTCTGGATGACGCCGTCCACGGTGAGCACGCCGTAGTTGTGCGTGTCCGAGATCGTGAACCCGGCCAGCGCATACCTGCCGGGCGAGGTGTCGATGATGCTGTCGTGCCTGACGCGCCCGAGCTCCAGCGCCGTGCCGATGGTGATGGGCTTCATCGTGGAGCCGGGCTCGAAGGTGTCGGTGAGCGCGCGGTTGCGCAGCTGCTCGCCCGTGAGCTTGCGCCGGTCGCCGGGGTCGTAGCTCGGGTAGTTGGCCAGCGCCAGCACCTCGCCGGTGTGCGCGTCGAGCACCACGACGCTGCCCGCCTTGGCCTTGTTCGCGATCACCGTGTCGCGCAGCTTCTGGTAGGCGAAGAACTGGATCTTGCTGTCCACCGAGAGCTGCATGTCGCGCCCGTCGACCGGCGGCGTCTCGGTGCCCACGCCCTCGACGACGCGCCCGCGCCCGTCCTTGATGACGCGCAGCGAACCGGGCTTGCCCGCCAGCTCCTTGTCGAACGCGAGCTCCATGCCCTCCTGGCCGTGGTCCTCCACGTTGGTGAACCCGACCACGTGCGCCACCGATTCGCCCTCGGGGTATTCGCGCTTGTATTCCTTGCGCAGGTACACGCCCTTGATGCCCAGCGCCATGATCTGCTGGCCCACGTCCCAGTCGAGCTGGCGCTTGACCCAGACGAAGGTCTTGTCCTCGTCGGCGAGCCTGGCGGTGAGCGCCGCAAGCGGCATGTCCATGAGCCTGGCGGCCTGCTTCAGGCGCGCGCGCACCGAGGGCTCGTTGGCGTCCACGTCCTCGGGAATTGCCCAGATGCTCGCCGCCGGCACGCTGGACGCGAGGATCAGGCCGTTGCGGTCGAGGATGCGCCCGCGGTTGGCCGGCAGCTCCAGCGTGCGCACGAAGCGCACCTCGCCCTGGCGCTTGAAGTAGTCGCTGTGGATCACCTGCACGTAGGCCGCGCGCGCGGCCAGCGCCACGAAGCCGAACGCCACCAGCGCCACGATGAACTTGCTGCGCCACACCGGCGTGCGCGCCGCCAGCAGCGGGCTGGAGGTGTAGTTGACGCCGCGCCGCGCGCTCATGGGCGCTCCCCCGCGAGCGACTGCACCGCGGTGCCGTCGCCCGTCACGTACAAGGTCGTGGCCGGCGTGGGCGTGCGCATCTTGAGCTTTTCGATCGCGAGGCGCTCGACGCGCAGCGGTGTCGCCTGTGCGCGCTTTTCCACGAGCAGGCGCTGGTGCTCGGTCTCAAGCTGGCGCGACTCCACGTTCGCGCGGTGCCATTCGGTGTTCAGGCGCCGCGACTCGTACTGCACCTGCACGAGCCACATGGCGCTGGCCATCACCGCCAGCAGCAGGACGATGCTCACGCGCGTCATGGCGTGCCCCTCACGGCTGCGGCGGCGCTCACGCGGTGGCCTCCGTGCGCTCGGCCACGCGCATCACGGCGCTGCGCGCGCGCGGGTTGGCGGCGATTTCGGCGGCGCCGGGCTTCACGCGCGCAAGCGCCCTCAAGGGCATGGCCCGTGCGCCCGCGAACGGCGCATGCCGGTCGACCACCTCGCGCGCATGGCGCGCGATGAACTGCTTGACGATCCGGTCCTCCAGCGAATGAAAGCTGATCACCACCAGGCGCCCGCCCGGCGCGAGCACGCGCAGGCTGGCGTCTAGCGCCTGCCGGAGGTCCTCGAGTTCGGCATTGATGAAAATCCGAAGAGCCTGAAATGTGCGCGTCGCAGGGTTCTGCCCGCGCTCGCGGGTGCGGACCGCGCCAGCCACGAGGTGGGCGAGCTCGGCAGTGGTCTGTACGGGCCCCTGCTTCTCGCGCCGAGCAACAATCGCCTTTGCAATGGCCCCAGCAAACCGTTCTTCACCATAGTCACGTATCACCTCCGCGATAGCAGACGGCTCGGCGTGCGCCAGCCACTCGCCCACGCTCTGGCCGCGCGTGGGATCCATGCGCATGTCCAGCGGGCCGTCGAGCCGGAAGCTGAACCCGCGCTCGGGCGTGTCGATCTGCGGCGAGCTCACCCCAAGGTCGAGCAGCACGCCCGCCACGCTCGACGCCGCCAGCGCCGCGATCTCGACGAAGCTCGCGTGGCGCATGGAAAACCGGGCGTCGCGCAGCTGCGCGGCGCACGCCACCGCCTGCGGGTCCTTGTCGAATGCAATGAGCCGCGCCCCCGGTCCCAGCGCCTGCAGGAGCCTGCGCGTATGCCCGCCGCGACCGAACGTGCCGTCAACGAAGGTCGCGTTCGGCGCGGTCATGCCCGCCAGCAGCGCGGAGACGGCCTCGTCGAGCAGGACGGTGGTGTGCGGGAGGTCTGCGTGCACGTGCCGCTCTCAGAACGAGAAGTCCTTGAACACGTCAGGCATCTGCGCCTGCATGGCCGCGGCTTCCTTGGCCTCGTATGTGGCCTTGTCCCAGAGCTCGAAATGCGTGCCCATGCCCAGGAGCACCGCGTCCTTCACCAGTCCCGCGCTGGCGCGCAGTTCGGGCGACACCAGCACGCGGCCGGTGCCGTCCATCTCCACGTCCATCGCGTTGCCGAGAAAAATCCGCTTCCACCACTGCGCGGCCATGGGCAGCTGCGCGATGCGCGCGCTGAAGGCGTCCCACGCGGGGCGCGGGAAGACCATCAGGCAGCCATCGGGGTGCTTGGTGATCGTGAGCTGTCCCGCCGCCTCGGCCAGCAACGCATCGCGGTGGCGCGTGGGCACCGACAAACGCCCCTTGGCATCCAGACTGAGCGAAGACGCACCTTGGAACACGGACTGAAACCTCTCGGATCGACCGGTGCCACCGAGCCCCACGTTACGGCGCTACGACGGCACTTTTTACCACTTCATTGCACTTTTCTGCACTGTAGCAGGAAAAAAGCGCCGCACAAGGGGGAGTGCCCGAAATTTTGTGAATGAAATCAAAGGTTTAGCGCCAAATGTTCAGGGTTGGCGAGGAGAAAAACCTTGATAGTCAAGAACTTGGATCACATTGCACAGGTGATCCTTGAAGCGCGGCGCGCTTCAACCCGTGATCGTCACAGGATGTAGCGCGACAGGTCTTCGTTGGTGCTGAGCGAGGCCAGGCGCGCATCGACGTAGGACGCGTCGACGCGCACACTCTGGCCCGCAAGCCCCGTGGCGCCGAAACTCACCTCGTCGAGCAGGCGCTCCATCACCGTCGAGAGCCGGCGCGCGCCGATGTTCTCGGTGCGCTCGTTCACGTCGCAGGCGATCTGCGCCAGGCGTGTGATGCCCTCGGGCGTGAACTCCAGCGTCACGCCTTCGGTGGCGAGCAGCGCCTGGTACTGCTTGACCAGGCTTGCGTGTGTCTGCGTGAGGATGGCCTCGAAATCCTGCACCGACAGCGACCCGAGCTCGACGCGGATCGGAAAGCGCCCCTGCAGCTCGGGGATCAGGTCGCTGGGCTTGGCCAGGTGGAACGCCCCCGAGGCGATGAACAGGATGTGGTCGGTCCTGACCATGCCGTACTTGGTGGAGACGGTCGTGCCCTCCACCAGCGGCAGCAGGTCGCGCTGCACGCCCTGGCGCGAGACGTCCGCGCCGCTCGTTTCCTGACGCGCCGCGACCTTGTCGATCTCGTCGATGAAGACGATGCCGTTCTGCTCCATGTTCGCGATCGCGCGCGCCTTCACCTCTTCCTCGTTCACGAGCTTGGCGGCTTCCTCGTCGGTCAGGAGCCTCAACGCCTCGGCAATCGCCAGCTTGCGCGCGCGCCGCCGGGTCTGGCCCATCTGCGAAAACAGCCCGCGCAGTTGCTCGGCCATTTCCTCCATGCCCTGCGGCCCCATGATCTCGACCTGCGGGCGTGCGTCCGCCACCTCGATCTCGATCTCCTTGTCGTCGAGCTCCCCCTGACGCAGCTTCTTGCGAAACACCTGGCGCGCGGTGGTGTCGCCCGCGGGCGCATCGGTGCGCGCGGGCGGGATCAAGACGTCGAGGATGCGCTCCTCGGCCGCGTCCTCGGCACGCGCGCGCATCTTCTTCATGTCGTGCTCGCGCGTCTGCTTGACGGCGACCTCGACGAGGTCGCGGATGATCGCGTCCACGTCCTTGCCGACGTAGCCGACCTCGGTGAACTTGGTCGCCTCCACCTTGATGAAGGGCGCATCGGCCAGGCGCGCCAGGCGCCGCGCGATCTCGGTCTTGCCCACGCCGGTGGGGCCGATCATGAGGATGTTCTTGGGCGTGATCTCCGCGCGCAGGCCGGCGTCGACCTGCTGGCGGCGCCAGCGGTTGCGCAGCGCGATCGCCACCGCGCGCTTGGCGTCCTGCTGGCCGACGATGTGGCGGTCGAGCTCGGAGACGATCTCCTGAGGGGTCATGGAAGACATTTCTGATCCAGATCAGGCCCCAGCGCTTGCCAGTCAAGCGCAGGCAGCTATCAAAACAATGAAAAACCGAGACTATAGTGTCTCGATCGTGTGGTGCATGTTGGTGTAGATGCACAGCTCGCCCGCGATGGCGAGCGACTCGCGCACGATCTCCACCGCGCTCAGGTCGGTGTGCGCGAGCAGCGCCTTGGCGGCCGAATGGGCATAGGGCCCGCCCGAGCCGATCGCGACGATGCCCTGCTCAGGTTCGAGCACGTCGCCATTGCCGGTGATGATGAGCGAGGCGGTTTCGTCCGCCACCGCCAGCATCGCCTCCAGGCGGCGCAGCACGCGGTCGGTGCGCCAGTCCTTGGTGAGCTCGATCGCCGCGCGCGTGAGCTGTCCCTGGTGCTTTTCCAGCTTGGCCTCGAAGCGCTCGAACAGCGTGAACGCATCGGCCGTGGCACCGGCAAAACCGGCGAGCACCTTGTCGTGGTAGAGCTTGCGCACCTTGCGCGCCGTGCCCTTGACGACGATGTTGCCCAGCGTGACCTGGCCGTCGCCGCCGATCGCGACCTGCAGGCGCCCATCGGGCAGCGCCCGGCGCACGCTCAGGATGGTGGTGCCGTGAAACTGTTCCATAGCTGTCCGATCTGGAGGCGGGCGCGCGGTTTTGCAAGCCTGCGCGGCGCGCCCCGCCAGCCCCTCAGTTGCGGCGCGGCTCGACGCGGGCGTGGTCGCTCACGCCGATGACGTTGAAGAACACTGCGACGAGCCGGTGCAGGTTGTGGAAATGCAACTCGCGCCCCTGCGCCTGCTGCACCGCAGCCCAGTTGAGCACCGAGCCGACGGCGGCGAAATCGATGCGGATCAGCCGGTCGCACGCGATCGTGAAGGGCTCGCCCTCGCGCATGAGCGCCACCAGCGGCTGCAGCTGCGGCTCGGCATCGCCTTCGATCTGGCCCGTGAGCTCGGCCCGCGGCATCGGTGTGGACGCCTTCGGCTCGTTGCTCACGAGCAGCTGCGCGCCGGTGGCCGTCAACTCCTGGTCGTCCGGTGCGTCGTCATCGCGGTAGGCGCAGCGCGGCTCGACCCACGAAGGCGGTGATACCTCGTAGGTGACGCAGTAGTCGAGCGCCGTCATCTCGAACGCATCGGCCTGCCCCATCACGCGCTGCAGCGCCATGCGCAGCAGCCACCATTGCGCATCGATGCCCCGCTCGCCCGCGATGGTGTGCGCCTCGAGCACCTGCAGCAAGGCATTCGTGCCGTGAAAACGCAGTTGCACCGCCTGCCCGGCCCAGCGTGTGAGCAGCGCATGCAGCGGCGCCACGGCGGCCTCGTCCAGCGCGACGACACGCGACCAGTTGAGCGTCCAGGGTTGCGCCGCGCGCTCAAGCGCCGCCTGCAGCGCCGCCACCGACTGCACGCCCAGCGTGGGCGGGGCACTCCAGCCCAGCTGACGCTGCGGCGCGCTCACCGGCGCCGCCCGCGTGGGCACGCCCAACTGCTCGGGCAGCGAGAACCACAGCGGCGCCGAGCGGCCGAAGCGCGCCGCGTATTCGATCGCGAGCGCATCGAACGGCTCCTGCGTCCCGGTGGCGCGATACAGATCGAACAGTGTCATCCAGATCTCGTGCTGCTGCATGGGATCGTCGTGCGCATGTTGTTCGAGCACGGCCGTCAGACAGCGCGCGGCGCCGGCGTAGTCGGCGTTGGCAAACAGTATGGCGGCCTCTTCAAGATCGGGTTCGTGCACGAATATTTCCTGTCCGGAGTCCTCTTCCGGCATGGCCTCGGATGCGCCCATGCCGGGCGCGAGGGTCTCGGGCGCATTGTCGCCCCCAATCGGCGCTGCCGCCGCCCCCGGCTGCAGCGCCAGCGGTTCGGTCGGCGCGTATGCGCGCGACGCATCGTCGGCTGGCGCCACCGGCTGCTGCGTGGCCGCCCCCGTCGCGCCATCGGCTGCGGGCGCATCCGCGGCCTTGATCCAGTGGCGCGCCATCTGCTGTTCGATCGCATCGATCTTGCGCAGCGTCTGGGCCCGCTCTTCGCCCTCGCCGGTCTGGAGCATCGAAGTCGCCTGCGAGGTCATGCCGGTCGGTGTCGGCGGCGCGGGTTCCTTGCGGCGCAGGCGGCGCAACTGCTCGAACTCGCGTTTGCGCACGAAATCGTTGCGCCGCTTGCGCTCGATCATCTCCTTGAGCGCTTCGCGGCTGAACTGGCTTTCTCGGGTTTCGTCCAGCGTGTCCAGATCGGCCCAATCCACCGTCGGATTGCGCACGAACCGCACCACCTTGGTGAGCAGGCTGCCACGCGTGGACTCGCCCCGGGCCACGGTCTACCGCCTCTGCCGCCGCATCGCTCGAACGCTCACCATGTCATGCCCGCGCCAGCATCAATCGCCGAACATCTTCTGCTTGAGCTCGCGCCGCTGCTGCGCCTCCAGCGAAAGCGTGGCCGTGGGGCGCGCCAGCAGACGTCCGACGCCGATGGGCTCGCCGGTTTCGTCGCAGTAGCCGTAGTCGCCCGCGTCGATGCGCGCGATCGACTGCTCGATCTTCTTGAGCAGCTTGCGCTCGCGGTCACGCGTGCGCAGTTCGAGCGCGTGCTCTTCCTCGATGGTCGCGCGATCCGCCGGATCGGGGACCACCACGGTGTCCTCGCGCAGGTTCTCGGTGGTCGCGCCCGCGTTGTCGTGGATGTCCTGCTTGAGCTGCACCAGCTTCAGGCGGAAAAACGCGAGCTGCTTCTCGTTCATGTACTCGCTCTCGGGCATCGCGAGCACGTCGGCGTCGGTGAGCTGCTCGACAGCCTTGGTTTTCCAGTTGCTGGCCAGCTTGGGGTCTTTCTTGGCGGCCGCCACAGGTTTTTGCAGGGTCGTGTTCATGGATGAAGGTCGCTGGCAGAGGGTGGAACGAAAAAGGAGCGGGTGCGGCGGATAGTACCCCGAGTTGGCTCGGCCGGTCTGCGCATGAGACGCTGCGCGCCAGCAGCGCGCGCCGGCCCGACGGGCCGCGATTGTATCGACCCTGCCACGCAGGCCTCAAGCCATGACCGCACGCACGGTGCGGAACCTCCGCGCGCGGCGCGCTACAGCAGCACCGGGTGCTGCCTGGAGTCTCTCAGGCCGCCACCAGGCACTGCTCCAGTCCCTGGAAGAAGATGTCGCGCGGCAGGTCGATACCAATGAACACCATGCGGCTCTGGCGCGGCTCGTCCTGGCCCCATGCGGGCCCGAGGTCGCTGCCCATCATCTGGTGCACGCCCTGGAAGATCACCTTGCGCTCGGTGCCCTTCATCGCCAGCACGCCCTTGTAGCGCAGCATGCGCGGGCCGTAGATGTTGACGATGGCGCCGATGAAGTCCTCGAGCTTGGCCGGGTCGAACGGCCGATCCGAGCGGAAGACGAAGCTCTTCACGTCATCGTCATAGTGGTGGTGGTGCAGGTGCGCGCAGTGCTCGCCGTGCTCATGACCATGGTCGTGATCGTGATGCTCATGATCGTGGTCGTGGTCGTCGTCCTTGAGCAGTTCCGGGTCGAGTTCAAGCTTGTCGTTGAGGTTGAAGCCGCGCAGATCGAGCACCTCCTTGAGCGGCACCTCGCCAAAGTGCACCGCGCGGATCGGCGCGCGCGGGTTCATGTGCTTCAAGCGGTGGATCAGCGCGTCCTTGTCCTGCTCGCTCACGAGATCGGTCTTGGACAGGAAGATCTGGTCGGCGAAGCCCACCTGGCGGCGCGCCTCCTGGCGCGTGTCGAGCTGCTCGTTGGCATGCTTGGCGTCGACCAGCGTGATCACCGAATCGACCATGTAGGACTCGGCGATTTCGTCGTCCATGAAGAAGGTCTGCACCACGGGGCCGGGGTCCGCGAGCCCGGTGGTCTCGATCACCACGCGCTCGAAGTCGAGCATCCCCTTGCGCTTCTTGGCCGCGAGCAGGCGCAGCGTGTCGCGCAGGTCCTCGCGGATGGTGCAGCACACGCAGCCGTTGCTCATCTGCAGGATCTGCTCCTTGGATTCGGTGACGAGCAGGTCGCTGTCGATGTTTTCCTCGCCGAATTCGTTTTCGATCACGGCGATCTTCTGGCCGTGGGTCTCGGTGAGCACGCGCTTGAGCAGCGTGGTCTTGCCCGAGCCGAGGAAGCCGGTGAGGATGGTGGCGGGAATCAGGGACATGGTCTACCTTGCAGAAACGACGCAGCCGCGCGCACGCGGCGTTGCGCGCATTTTAGGAATCTGGCGGGCGCGGCAGGCAGCCTGGCAATCAAAGACCGGCCGCGCGGTAGTGCGACACCACCGCCGCGCCCCACGGGCCGCGGCGTGTCGCGGGGTTCACTTGCGCCAGTAATTGTTCGCGGCGGCCACGGTCTGGAAGTTCGTGGCGATCACCTGCGAGGCAGCCGTCAACCCGGCCGCGTCGTTCGCGTACTCGGGGCGCAGCTTGTGCAGCACATCGGTGTCGGGCTGGGTGTACTTGACGCCGCGGCGGCTGAGCGTGATGGCAAGCTCGAACCCTTGCTGGGGCGTTTCGGTGATCAAGGAAGTCAGCCACGGGTCGGCCATAGGTCTCTCTCCTGGTGAAATGCAGTGGAAAGCGGCGATTCTGCGGCCAAGCCGGAGGCCTTGGCGCGCGTACGGCCAACCGGGCTGCTACTGGCGTGGCCGGTGGGCGCGCGGGTGCGCCTCGTCGTACACCTTGGCCAGGTGCTGGAAATCGAGCCGGGTATACACCTGCGTCGTGCCTATGCTCGCGTGGCCCAGCAGCTCCTGCACCGCGCGCAGATCGCCGCTGGACTGCAGCAGGTGGCTCGCAAACGAGTGGCGCAGCATGTGCGGATGCACGGGCGTTGCCAGCCCCGCGAACTGGCTGCGGCGGCGCAGCCGTTGCCAGACGGACTGCGGGGTGAGGCGCGTGCCGCGCCGCCCGAGAAACAACGCCGCGTCACAGCCCCCCGCAAATGGCTGCGCGCGCACCGCCAGCCAGGCCTGCAGCGCCGCGAGCGCCGCCCGCCCCACGGGAACCGTGCGGCGCTTGGAGCCCTTGCCGAAGACGTGGGCCTCGCCCGCCTGCAGATCGACCCAGCCGCGCCCCTCGCGCGCCGCGTCGTCGGGCACGCAGTCGAGCCCGACGAGTTCACCCACGCGCAGACCGCAGCCATAGAGCAGCTCGACGATGGCGCTGTCGCGCACGTCGAGCCACGGGTCGGCATCGGGCGGCACGCACTCGGCGAGCCGCACCGCGTCGTCGACCGCGAGCGCCTTGGGCAGCAGCCGCTGCGCCCGGGGTGCGCGCACGTCCTGCACCGGGTTGCTCGCGACCAGACCGTGCCGCCCGGCCCAGGCGAAGAAACCGCGCCATGCGGACAGCGTCAACGCGAGGCTGCGCCCGCCGCGCCCCTGGGCGTGCAGCCGCGCGATGAAGTGGCGCACCTGCGCGGCCGTGAGGGCCAGCAGTGCGGTGTCCTGCGCCAGCGCCGCAAGCCGCAGCAGTTCGTGCTCGTACAGCGTCTGCGTACGCGCCGCCAGGCGCTTTTGCACGCGCACGTACTCGAGATAACGCTGTGCCTCGGGAGGCAGCGGCAGTGACGTCATCACCTCAGCGCAGCCGCATCAATGCCGCGCTCGCCAGTTCTGCCATGCGCGTGAGGAATTCCGTGCCCATGGTGCTGTCGAAGCGCGCCGCGTCGTCCGACCCGAGCACCAGCAGGCCAAACGCCGCACGCGCGGCGTCGTCGATCGCGCCGGTGCGCAGCGGCAGCAGTGCCACCGAGCGCACGGCGGCCGCATCGGGCAGCCAGGCGACGGCCTCGAAACCCAGGTTGGGGCCGCAGAACGGCATCGTGAGCGACGAGGCAAAGGCCCGCACGTCAGGGCTCGCGTCCTGCGCCCACGGCGCCTGCGCATGCGACTCGGCCACTTCCCAGACGCGCAGCGCCACCTGCGGCACGTCGAACCAGGTGCGGATGCCGCTTTGCACGGCTTCGGGCAGTTCGGTGGCTTCGGGTACCGCGAGCACCTGACGCGCCCATTGCTGCACCTTGTCGGCGATTGCGCCGTTTTCGCTGCTGTTGCGCATCATCTCCATGATGCGCTGCTCCAGCCCCTTGATGCGTTCGCGCAGCATTTCGGCCTGGCGTTCGGCCAGGCTCACGGTGCGCTGGCCGTGCTGGCTCGTGAGCACCACGCTCGCGAGCAACTGCGCGTGGCGCTCGAAGAAATCGGGCGTATTGACCAGAAACTGGGCAATGTCGTCTTCGGTGATGGGCGGCAGAGCGGAGGAGTTCATGGGCGAGCGGAAAATACAGCGGCAATGGGCAACATCTTAGAACGTGTTCACGCTCCTGGAGCCCGCAGCCGCGCAAGGCGACCCGCCCGGAATGAGGCTGGCCCTCGACGCGACGTGAGAGCACACTGAACGGCACCCAGCCACCAACGGCTGCCCATCAGGCACGATGGCAATTCTTCAATTCTTGAGAAAGAGAGGTCGATCATGCGCCTATATCGCAGCTTCCTTGGAATCGCAACGCTGGGGCTGATCGCGTCGCACGCCGCCTGGTCGGCGGATGGCGCTCAGCGCGACGAGTTTTTCTGGCTGGGCGAAATCAACAAGGCCTCGCTGGTCATCAATACTGAACAGGGTTTGCTGGATCCAACGATGGCGCCCAAGTTCGCGCGCGGCATCCAGAAAGTCCTGGCCGACGGGGCCCAGAAAGGCGCCAAGCGCCCCTCCTCGGTCATCACGTTCGAGCCGCTGATGATCGCCGCCGCGGGCGAAGAAATCACGTTGCTGCACGCCGGCCGCTCAAGCCAGGACATGCACGCCACCTACCGCGCCGCCATCCTGCGCGAGGACCTGCTCAACTTGGCACAACAGGTGCAAAGCACCTCCAAGACGCTGGTGGAGCTTGCTGCCAAGCACGTCGACACCATCGTGCCCAACTACACCAACGGCGTGGCGGCGCAGCCCAACAGCTACGGGCACTACCTGCTGGGCCACGCGGCGGGCCTGTCGCGCGATGCACAGCGCATCCGCGAGGCCTACGCGCGCGTGGACCGCTCGCCCATGGGCACCACGGTGCTGAACGGAACGGGCTGGCCGCTGAATCGCAACCGCATGGCGGCGTACCTGGGTTTTTCCGCGCTCGTTGAAAACGCCTATGACGCGGCGCAAATTTCGTCGATGGATGAGCCCGTGGAAGCCGGCTCGATAGTCACCAGTATCGCCCTGCATACCGGCAACTTCGTAGAGGACTTGATGACGCAATACGCGCAGTCGCGCCCGTGGATCCTGCTGCAGGAAGGCGGCGGCAACACCTACGTGTCCAGCGCCATGCCGCAAAAGCGCAATCCCGGCCTGCTCAACAACACCCGCAGCAGCGCATCAACCGCCATGACGCTGGCACTGGGCCCCGCCATCCAGATGCACAACATCACGCCCGGAATGACGGATCCGAAAGACGTGAAGGCCAACAGCCAGATGATCGGAAGCGGCGTCAGGGCATTGCAGAACTGGCAGCGCGTGCTGCGTGCGCTGGTGATCAGCCCCGACCGTGCGCTGGAAGAGCTCAACAGCGACTGGACCGCGTCGCAGGAGCTGGCCGACGAGCTGATGCAAAAGCACAAGCTACCCTTCCGCCTGGGGCACCACTTCGCCTCCGAGGTGGTTTCCTACGCGCGCCAGCACAACATCAAGCCGCTTGATTTTCCGTACACCGAAGCGCAGCGTATCTACGCACAAGTGGTTGGCGGCACGCACTACGCGCCGCAACTGCCGATGACTGAGCAGGCGTTGCGCACGGCTCTGGATCCGGTGGCTATCGTCCGGCGTCGGCAGACATCGGGCGGCCCGCAGCCGGCAGAAATGCAGCGCATGCTGGCCAACACCACCACCGACCTCATGGCACAGCAGCAATGGATCGACGAGCACCGCCGCGCCATCGACACCTCGCTGGAACGGCTGGACCGGGATTTCGCCAAGTATGCTGCCATGCAATAGCAACCGGCCGGATGCTATTCCAGAAATACGCCCATCATGGCTGACAAAACCGGCGCGCGCGCCAGACGTCGCGCCGACAGCCATGTGATAATTGATAGCGTGCACGCCGCTCCCTCTCACTGCACTCCCGATACCCTTCAGGCATACGAGGATCTCCATGAACGCTCTCTACCATCCCCGCGCCGGCCACATCCTGCTGCGCACCGTGCTCGCGCTGCTGCTGCTGTTTCACGGCTGGGCCAAGATCACTGGCGGCGTGGGCTGGCTCGTGGGCATGCTCGACAAGATGGGCTTTCCGGGCTGGTTCGCCTACGCCGTCTATCTGGGCGAGGTGCTGGCGCCGCTGCTGCTGCTTGCGGGCGTGTTCGTGGTGCCCGCGGCGCTGCTGGTGATGGCCAACATGATCGTCGCCTATCTGCTGATGCACCAGGGACAGGTGCTGGAGATCAACCAGTCGGGCGGCTGGGCGCTGGAACTGCAGGCGTTCTACTTCTTCAGCGCGCTCGTGGTGATGCTCACGGCCAAGCCCAGGGGCTGACGGCCGGCCCCGGCAACCACGCGGGCACGCCTCCATAATCCGGCGATGCCCCGCACCAGCCAACTCCTCTACCCCCACCGCGAACCACCCACGCCGCTGCCCGCGGCCACCGTGCTGCTGCTGCGCGACGACGCGCAGGCGGGGCTGCAGATCCTGATGACGCGGCGCTCGGCGAAGGCGAGCTTCGCGCCCGGCGCCTACGTGTTTCCCGGTGGCGGCATCGAGCCCACCGACGCCGGGGCGCACGCGCTCGCCGAGCACCGCCCGGCGCAGACCGGCCAGGCGCTCACGCAGGCGATCGCGGCGATACGCGAGAGCTTCGAAGAGCTGGGCATCGTGCTCGCGCGCCACGCGGACGGCGCCTGGGCCACGCCCGCCGATATCGCAGCGCTGGACCGCGCGGCACCGTTTGCCGCGCAGTGCGCGGCCCGCGGCCTGCGGCTGGCGGCCGACGCGATGTACCCGCTGGCGCACTGGACGACCGACCGCGATCTGCCCAAGCGCTTCGACGTGCCTTTCCTCGTCGCGCGCATGCCGCCGGGCCAGACGCCGGTGGCCGACAACGCGGAGCAGTTCGCGCCCGAATGGGTGAGCCCCGCGGACGCGCTCGCGCGCCATACGGCCGGGCACTTCTTCATGATCTTCCCGACCATCCGCACGCTCGAGCGCCTGACGCGCTTTGCCAGCGTGGACGCGCTCCTGGCCGCGCTGCACGGCGAACAGCCGCTGTGGACGAGCTGCCCGCGCGCCGGCCTCAGGGCGGGCCGCGAATCGCGCCACATGGAGCACGAGATGGAGTTCGGCGAGCTCGCCCTCGTCTGCCCCGACGGCCAGATTCGCCACGCGCTCGACTGGCAGAGCGACCACGCCGTGCCGCTGCTCAGGAACGTGCAGCGCCTCACGGCCCCCAACCCCGGCGCGATGACCGGCCCCGGCACCAACAGCTACCTCGTGGGCGACCCGGCGACCGGCTACATCGCGATCGACCCCGGCCCGCTGGACGCGGGCCACCAGCAGCGCCTGTGGCGCGCGGCGGGCGGCGACATCCGCCTGATCGTCTGCACCCACTCGCACCCCGACCACTCGCCGGGCGCGCGGCCGCTGCAGCAGTTGTGCGGGCAATCGGGCAAGGCCCGCCCGCCCATCCTCGGCCTGCCTTCGCAACCGACGGCGCGCGCGCACAGCGCCTTCACGCCTGACCGGTCGCTATCGGATGGAGAGCTGCTGGCGCTTGCAGGGCAGGGTCCGGAAGGCGAAATCACGCATACGCTGCAGGTGGTACACACACCGGGGCACGCGGCCAACCACGTCTGCCTGCTGCTGCGCGAGGACGGGCTGCTCTTCAGCGGCGACCACATCCTCAACGGCAGCACCACCGTGATCGACCCGCCCGACGGCAACATGACCGACTACATGAACGCGCTCGACCGGCTCGACGTGCTGTGCAAGCAGTGGAACGTGCAATTCATCCTGCCTGCGCACGGCTACGTGCTCGGCGATGCCCGCGGCGCGATCGCACACCTGAAGGCGCACCGCCTCGCGCGCGAGGCCAAGGTGCTCGCCGCCATGCAAAAGCTGCCCGACGGCACGCCCGAGCAATGGGTGGAGCTGGCCTACGACGACGTGCCGCCGCGCATGTGGCCACTCGCGCAGCGCTCGCTGCTCGCGCACGTCGAGCGCATCCGCTCGCTGAAGCCGGGCAACGACTGAACTCCTGCACGGCCCGGGCGGCGGGCGCACAGGCGCGCCATATGCATATGACGCGAATATCTGACACTTTCGTCAAAACACCACTATCTTTCACGCTTCTTCTGACTTTTCGGAATTTGCGATGAAAGCCAACACCATCCTGCAGACCATAGGCAACACGCCGCACGTGCGCATCCACCGGCTGTTCGGTGACGCCGAGGTCTGGCTCAAGTGCGAGCGCGCCAACCCCGGCGGCTCGCTCAAGGACCGCATCGCGCTCGCCATGGTCGAGGCGGCCGAGCAATCGGGGCAGCTTCAGCCCGGCGGCACCATCGTCGAGCCCACGAGCGGCAACACCGGCGTGGGCCTGGCCATGGTCGCGGCGGTCAGGGGCTACCAGCTGATCGTCGTGATGCCCGAGAGCATGAGCGTGGAGCGCCGCCGCCTGATCCTGGCCTTTGGCGCCCGGCTGGAACTCACGCCCAAGGAAAAGGGCACGAGCGGCGCCGTGGCGCGCGCCAGGGAGCTGACCGAGGCCACGCCCGGCGCGGTGATGCTCAACCAGTTCGAGAACCCGGCCAACATCGACGTGCACGCACGCACGACGGCGCA
The DNA here is from genome assembly GCA_026954015.1 of Burkholderiales bacterium. GTDB lineage: Bacteria > Pseudomonadota > Gammaproteobacteria > Burkholderiales > Burkholderiaceae_C > Comamonas_C. The sequence goes on from JAIXLP010000048.1 coordinate 133,389, forward strand.
GGAAGTCCTCGCCGACTTCCCCGAGGGGCTGGACGCGATCATTACCGGCGTGGGCACGGGCGGGCACATCACGGCGCTGGCGCGCGTGCTCAAGCCCAGGTGGCCCCAGCTCAAGGTCTACGCGGTCGAGCCCAGCCAGTCGGCGGTGATCAGCGGCGGCCCGCCCGGCCCGCACGGCATCCAGGGGCTGGGCGCAGGCTTCATCCCGAAGAACCTCGACATCGGCGCAATCGACGGCGTGATCACCGTGGCCGACGAGGACGCGCGTGCCTGGGCGCGCCAGTGCGCCGCCAGGGAAGGCATCCTCGTGGGCATTTCCACCGGTGCGGCGCTGGCCGCCATTGCGCAGCAACTGCCCAAGCTGCCCGCGGGCGCCAGGGTGCTGGGCGTGAACTACGACACGGGCGAACGCTACCTGTCGGTGGACGGCTTCCTGCCTGCGGCGTAAGCGCCGGGGCGTCGGCGGGCAGCGAGAAAAAGTGTGAAGCCCGCCGATAAGCCGGATTCTGTGCGTGCGGTTGCCCGCACGTGACCGCCATCAATCTGGGCCGGAGGTCGCCCCGCCGGCTCGATGCCACCTACCCGCACACTCGGGGGGCCCCGTCACCGTGTGCTGCTTGGTGTTGCTGCGCGTAGAGATTGCCCGTTGCACCCCACCTGGGCTTGCGCCCGGGCGGACTCGTCTCTGTTGCTCTGATCCTCACCTCGCGGTGGACAGCCGTTGGCTGCTACGCTGCCCTGTGCAGTCCGGACGTTCCTCCAGTGCCCGGTTTCCCGGATCGCACCAGCGGCGGTCTGGCGTGCTTCACGGGGGCGATTATCGGCGAGCGGGCTACGATGTGCGCGTCATCCTGCCGATGGTTCTCGCCATGCCCGCCTTCGCACCGCTCACCCCCCTGGCCGACGCCGCGGCCGACCTCGCGCACGGGCGCACCAGCGCCACGCAACTGACCGAAACGGCACTGGCGCGCGCTGGCGCGGGCGAAGGCCCGTCCACGTTCACGCGCGTGCTGACCGAGAGCGCACGCGCCCAAGCGCGCGCAAGCGACCTGCTGCGCGCGGCGGGCGTCGTGCGCTCGCCTATCGAAGGCCTGCCGATCTCGGTCAAGGATCTGTTCGACATCGCCGGCCACGCCACGCGCGCGGGCTCGCGGTTGCTGGAGAACGCCGTGCCCGCCGCGCACGATGCGCGCATCGTCCAGCGCCTGCGCGCTGCGGGCGCGGTGATCGTCGGCACGACCAACATGACCGAGTTCGCGTTCTCGGGCGTGGGCATCAATCCGCACTACGGCACGCCGCGGGGCCCCTGGGGCCGCGAGGACGGCGGCGGGCGCATCCCCGGCGGCTCGTCCTCGGGCGCGGCGGTGAGCGTGGCCGACGGCATGGCGCTCGCGGCCATAGGCACCGACACCGGCGGCTCGGTGCGCATCCCGTCGGCGCTGTGCGGGCTCACGGGCTACAAGCCGACCGCGCGGCGCGTGTCGACCCAAGGCGCGCTGCCGCTTTCGACCACGCTCGACTCGGTCGGACCGCTGGCGCCCACGGTGCGCTGCTGCGCGCTGCTGGGCAGCATCCTCGCGGGCGAGCCGTACAGCGAGCCGCTCGCGGCCCATGCGGCGCACCTACGGCTGCTCGCGCCAACCAACGTGGTGCTCGCGGGCATGGATGCGACGGTGGGCGCGGGGTGGGAGCGCGCACTCGCGCGCCTGTCGCGCGCCGGGGCGCAGGTAACGCGCGCACCGCTGGCGCCGCTGGACGAGCTCGCCGCAATCCACGCGCGCGGCAGTTTTTCAGCCGCCGAGGCCTGGGCCTGGCACCGCCGCTATCTGCCCGAGCACCAGGGCGCGTACGACCCGCGCGTGGCAGAGCGCATCCTCGCGGGCCAGCGCATGGGCGCGGCCGATTACGTCGATCTGCTCGCGGCGCGTCAGCGCTGGATCGCCGCGATGCGCGCGCAGCTCGCGGATTTCGACGCCTTCGTGATGCCCACGGTGCCCATCGTCGCGCCCGAGATCGCGCCGCTCGTGGCCAGCGACGCGGCGTTCTTCGCGGCCAACGCGCTGCTGCTGCGCAACACCTCGCTGGTGAATTTTCTCGATGGATGCGCCGTCTCGCTGCCCATCCACGCGGCGGGCGAGGCGCCCGTGGGACTGAGCCTGGCCTGCCCCGGCGGGCACGACCAGCGGTTGATCGCGCTGGCGCTGGCGGTGGAAAACGTGCTCAGGCGCGCAGCGCCTTGAGCGCCTGCACGCGCTCCTCGATCGGCGGGTGCGACGAGAACAGCGCACCGATGCCGCCTGCGATGCCCATGGCCTGCATGCTCTTGGGCAGCTCACCCGGCTGCATCCCGCCGAGCCGGTAGAGCGCGTTGATCATCGGCTGCGCCTGGCCAAGCAGATGCGCCGAGCCCGCGTCCGCACGGAACTCGCGCTGGCGCGAGAACCACGCAACGATGATCGCGGCAACGAAGCCGAAGACCACGTCGAGCACCAGCGTCGTCACCATGTAGCCGATGCCGGGGCCGCTGTCGCGGCTGTCACCGCGGCGCAAAAAGCCGTCAACGAGGTAGCCGATCGCGCGCGAGGCGAACACCACGAAGGTGTTCATCACGCCCTGGATCAGCGTCATCGTCACCATGTCGCCGTTGGCCACGTGCGCCATTTCGTGGCCGAGCACCGCGCGCACCTCCTCGCGCGTCATGCCCTGCAAAAGGCCGGTGGAGACCGCCACCAGCGCCGAATTCTTGAACGCGCCGGTGGCAAACGCATTGGGCGCACCGTCGTAGATGCCGACCTCGGGCATCTGCACGCCGGCCTTGTCGGCCAGTTCGCGCACGGTCTCGACGATCCAGGCTTCATCGGCGTTGCGCGGCGCGCTGATGATCTGCACGCCCATGCTCATCTTGGCAATGGTCTTGCTCATCAACAGCGAGATGATGGAGCCGCCGAAACCGATGACGAGCGCGAAACCGAGCAGGTTCGTGAGATCCAGACCGTTGGCCGTGAGGTACTGGTTCACCCCGAGCAGGCTGGCGACGATGCCCAGCACCGCGACGACGGCGATGTTGGTCAGCAGGAACAGTGCGATGCGTTTCATGGGCAGGGCTCCAGACGAGCGACAGGTAGGGGTGGGCAGAAGCTGAGGGCCGATCGCCGTGCTTCAAGAGCGGCGCGGCGGGCGGAACACCGTGGAGTCATCATAAAAGCAGAAGTTCTCGCTCGCGGCGCACCAGCCGGGCACGCCCAGCACCGGCAACGGCGCAAACGGTTTGCATGCCAGGTGCGCAGCCGTCAGGTCGCGCGCAAGCCAGGCGTCGATGGCTACGCTTTTGATAGCGGTCCGCGCTTGGTACACATGCGCTACCACCGATTTTCTTGGTGAAACGAGCTTTTCGAGCAAGGCATGGCCAAAGAGCACCGGCCGCGCCTGCGGCCAGAGCAGCCGCAGGTCCACGAAGAGCCGCCGCCAGTCGCGCTCGCGCAGCGCGTGCCACAGCGCGTCGGGCGCGAGCAGCAGCGCACCGTTCTCGTCGAACACGGTCGCCGCGTCGCGCAGCGGCCCGCGCACGGGCCGCACACCCTCGCGCGCGATCGCGCCGGCCTGCAGCCGGTTCAGCCGCGCCTTGGCCCGCGGAAAGTGCAGCCACACGAGGCCGTTGAACAGGTCGTGCAGGTTGTCGCGCGTGGGCACCTGGCGCGTTGCGTGGATGTAGGCCTCGTACGCGGTGCCGGGCGGCAGCAGCGCGTGGGGCACGAAGCGCACGGGTGGCGCCGCAGCGCACGCGGCCAGCGCCGCATGCACCGGCAGCCCGCGCTCGAGCGCCAGCACGCACGCGCGGCCCGTGGCCGCGTATGGCCGCAGCCATGGAACGTCCCAATCGATGGCCGCTGCCTGCCGCGCAACCGGCGCTTCAGGCGGCATCGCCCTTGTGCTCGTCCGCCTGCTGGCGCAGATATTCCCAGAGCGACTGCGTCAGGCTCTTGACGGGCTCGCGGCGCGTGGGCTTCTCGCGGTAGGCGCGCACGTCCATCACCACGCGCAGCTTGTCTGCCTCATCCGGCGGAGCGGCGCTCACGAGCCTGCGCGCGCGCACTTCGCCCCGTACCGCGCTGAGCGGCAGGAAGGCGACGCCGTGGCCTTCGAGCGCCATCGCCTTCAGGCCTTCGGCCATGTCGGTCTCGTACACGCGGTCGAGGTGCACCGCGCTGCCCGCCTGGCGCAGCACCAGGTCGGTCATGCGCCCGAGGTAGGCGCCCGGCGCATAGCCGAGGAAGGGCAGCGGCTCGGCGGCCGTGCCGGGCAGGCGAAACAGCGGCTCGCCGTCGCTGCCCGCCCTGGCATAGGGCGCGAGCGGCTCCTCGCCGATGGAAATCATGTCGTAGTGCTGCGGGTCGAGCTGCAGCGGCTGCGAGGGGTGGTAGTAGGTGATGAGCACGTCGCAGCCGCCTTCGACCAGGCGCATCACCGCGTCGTGCACGTTGAGCGCGATGAGGCGGCTCTTGAGCGGCCCGTAGCTCTTGCGCACGCCCGTCACCCAGGTCGGGAAGAAGGTGAGCGCGAGCGTGTGCGGCACCGCGAACTCGATCACGTCGTCGCTGGCCGCGGTGTGCGCGCGCAGCACCGCGCGGGTGTTCTGCAGCGCCTGCAGCACTTCCAGCGCCTGGTCGTAGAGCGTGTCGCCCGCGGCGGTGAGGCGCGTGGGGTAGGAGGTGCGGTCCACCAGGTCGGTGCCGGCCCAGGCTTCGAGTGCCTGGATGCGACGCGAGAACGCCGGCTGCGTCACATGGCGCAGCTGCGCCGAGCGGCTGAAGCTGCGCGTCTCGGCCAGGCTGACGAAATCCTCGAGCCATTTGGTTTCCATGGCGTGCATTATCCGGCGCGCGTCCACGGCGTTGGCCGCTGCGGTTTTGCGTGCAAAATAGCTCCCCGGCCCGCCGCGCGGCCGCTTGGTGCGGTCGCCCTCGTCACGATCGCACACCCAATGTCGTCCCCTACCCACCAAGAGCCTGCGGGCACGCCGCACGCACCCGAAGCCCGCGAGCCGCGCTCGCTGCGCTTTGAAGACTGGGCCACGGTGATCGCCATGGCGCTGCTCGCACTCATCACCTTCGCCAACGTGCTGGTGCGCTACTTCACCGACGCGTCGTTCGCGTGGACCGAAGAAATCTCGGTCTTCCTGATGATCGTGCTCGCGATGGTGGGCGGCTCGGCCGCGGTGGCGCGCGACACGCACATCCGCATCGAGTTCTTCGCCGAAAGCGGCTCGGCCGCGCGGCGCAGGCGCCTGGCGCAGCTCGGCGCGGCGCTGGTGGCGCTGCTCTTCGCCTTCATCGCCGTCATCAGCATCCGCGTGGTCTGGGACGACTTTCGCTACGAGGAAACCTCGCCCGGCATCGGCGTGCCGCAGTGGTGGTATTCGGTCTGGCTGCCCATTCTCTCGGCGCTGATCTCGGCGCGCGCCATCGGCCTGTACCGCCGACGTTCGCGCCAGAGCGATGCTGAATATCTCGCCAGGGACGAGGGGCGCGCACCGTGATCGCCACGCTGCTCTTCACCGCCTTCGTCGTCTTCATGTTCCTGGGCGTGCCGATCGGCGCGGCGCTGGGACTTGCGGGCGCGGCGGCCATCGCACTGGCCAACCAGGACGCGCAGTGGTTCGGGCTGCTCGCGGTGCCGCAGAACTTCTACGCCGGGCTGGGCAAGTACCCGCTGCTGGCGATCCCGATGTTCGTGCTCGTGGGCTCGATCTTCGACCGCTCGGGCGTGGCGCTGCGCCTGGTGAACTTTGCCGTGGCCATCGTCGGGCGCGGGCCGGGCATGCTGCCGCTGGTGGCGATCTCGGTGGCGATGTTCATGGGCGGCATCTCCGGTTCGGGCCCGGCCACCGCCGCCGCCGTGGGCGGCGTGATGATCGCGGCGATGAGCCGCGCGGGCTACCCGGCGGCGTTCTCGGCCAGCGTGGTCGCGGCCGCCGCATCGACCGACATCCTGATCCCGCCCTCGATCGCGTTCATCGTGTATTCGGTGCTGGTCTCGGGCGCGTCGGTGCCCGCGCTGTTCGCCGCCGGCATGTTCCCGGGCGTGCTCGCGGGGCTGGCGCTCATCATTCCCGCGGTGTGGCTCTCGCGCCGGCACAGGATGGGGCAGAACGAGGCGAGCGAACCCAGGCCGCCGTTCTGGAAGAGCCTGCGCGAGGCCTCATGGGGGCTGCTCGCGCCCGTCGTCATCCTGGGCGGCATGCGCATGGGCTGGTTCACGCCGACCGAGGCGGCGGTCGTCGCGGTGTTCTACGGTCTGTTCGTCGGCATGGTGATCCACCGCACCATCGGCCTGCGTGACCTTTACGAAATCCTGCGCGAGGCGGGCGAGCTCTCGGCGGTGATCCTCATCGTGGTCTCGCTCGCGGGCATCTTCGCGTTCTCGCTCTCCACGCTGGGCGTGATCGACCCGGTGACCAACGCCATCGTGCATTCGGGCCTGGGCGAATGGGGCGTGATGGGCGGCATCCTCATCCTGCTGCTCATCATGGGCATGTTCCTCGACGGCATTTCCATCATGCTGATCTTCGTGCCGCTCATGATGCCCATCCTGAACCACTACCATTGGGACGTGGTGTGGTTCGGCACCATCCTCGTGCTGTGCATCGCGATCGGCCAGTTCACGCCGCCGATGGCGGTGAACCTCATGGTGGCGAGCAAGATTGCGCAGGTGCGCATGGAGTCGACCACGCGCTGGGTGCTGTGGATGGTGCTCGCGATGACGCTGGCCACCCTGGCCGTCGTGGCCTTCCCGCAAATTTCGCTCTGGCTCCCGGCGAAGCTGGGATACTGATTTTTTCACCCCTGACAGGAGACTTTCCCATGAAACTTCGCACTTTCCTGGCCACGGCCATCGCAGCCGCCACCACGCTGGTCTTGAGCACGCCCACGCTCGCGCAGCAGGCAAGCAACTACAAGAGCGAATACCGCATGTCGCTCGTCGTCGGCACGGCCTTTCCCTGGGGCAAGGGCGGCGAGATCTGGGCCAACAAGGTCAAGGAAAAGACCCAGGGGCGCATCAACATCAAGCTCTACCCCGGCGTGTCGCTGATCCAGGGCGACCAGACGCGCGAGTTCTCCGCGCTGCGCCAGGGCGTGATCGACATGGCGATCGGCTCGACCATCAACTGGTCGCCGCAGGTCAAGCAGCTCAACCTGTTCTCGCTGCCCTTCCTGATGCCCGACTACGCCGCCATCGACGCGCTGACGCAGGGCGAAGTGGGCAAGCAGATCTTCACCATCCTGGACAAGGCGGGTGTGGTGCCGCTGGCCTGGGGCGAAAACGGCTACCGCGAGCTGACCAACTCCAAGCACGCGGTCAGGACGCCGGCGGACCTCAAGGGCCTGAAGATCCGCATCGTCGGCTCGCCGCTGTTCATCGACACCTTCACCGCGCTGGGCGCCAACCCCACGCAAATGAGCTGGGCCGACGCGCAGCCGGCGTTCGCCAGCGGCGCCGTGGACGGGCAGGAAAACCCGATGAGCATCTTCACCGCCGCCAAGCTGCAGAACGTGGGCCAGAAGTACCTCACCATGTGGGGCTACATCGCCGACCCGCTGGTCTTCGTGGTCAACAAGGAGGTGTGGAACTCCTGGACGCCGCAGGATCGCGAAGCCGTGCGCCAGGCCGCCATCGAGGCCGGTCGTGAAGAAATCATGATCGCGCGCAAGGGCCTGGTCGAGCCCGGCCAGCCACTGCTCAAGGACATCGAGGGCATGGGCGTGACGATCACGCACCTCACGCCCGCAGAACGCGACGCCTTCGTGAAGGCCACGCGCTCGGTCTACAACAAGTGGAAGCCGCAGATCGGCAACGCCCTCGTCGATACCGCCGAAAAGGCCATCGCCGCGCGCAAGCACTGATCTCCTGCGCAACATCCGTGGCGGGCAGCACGCCAGCCACGGGCTGCGGCGCGCACACCGCACGGGTGTGCATCCCGGAACTCTCGGCGGCACCTGCGGATGCCGCTGCTGCTGGCATGACCGAATTGCTTGAACTCTTTCGCACCATGGTGCGCATCCGCGCCTTCGAGGACGCGGCCGAGGCCGCGAGCCAGGGCGGCGTCTCCTGGGGCGGCGCAGCCACCGACAAGGTGGCCGAGGTGCGCGTGAAGGGCCCGCTGCACCTGTCCACCGGCCAGGAGGCCGTGCCCGCGGGCGTCTGCGCCCATCTCACGGCGCGCGACCTGCTCACCTCCACCCACCGCGGCCACGGCCACACGCTGGCCAAGGGGGCCGATCCGGCGAAGATGATGTGCGAGCTCTTTGGCCGCGCGAGCGGCACCAACGGCGGCAAGGGTGGCTCCATGCACATCGCCGACTTCGCCGTCGGCATGCTCGGCGCCAACGGCGTCGTGGCCGACGGCCTGCCGATCGCCGTGGGCGCGGCGCATGCGCTCAAGCTGCAAAAGATCGATGCCATCGCCGTCGGCTTCGTCGGCGACGGCGCGCTCAACCGCGGGCCGTTCTTCGAGGCGCTCAACTGGGCGCAGGTTTACCGCCTGCCGGTGCTCTTCGTCTGCGAGGACAACCGCATCTCGGCGACCACCCCCTCCGCCGCGATGACCGCGGGCGAGAACGCCGCCAGCCGCCGCGCCGAGGCCATGGGTGTCGCGGCGGTACAGGTGGACGGCAACGACGTGCAGGCTGTGAGCGAAGCCGCCGCACGCCTGATTTCTGAAATCCGCGCAGGTGGCGGCCCCCGCCTGCTGCACGCGATCACCTACCGCCTGAAAGGCCACGTCTCGGTCGATCCGGCGACCTACCGCGACGCGGCTGAAGTCGAGGCCGCGCTGAAAAACGACCCCATCACCCTCGCCCGCGAACGCCTGGCCGCGCAGGGCCTCGCGCACGAGGCCGAACGCGTGGAACGCGAGGCGCGCGACGAAATCGCCGCCGCCGTCGCCACCGCCGCGAGCGCGCCGCCACCCACCGCCGACGCGGCCTACGCCGACGTGATGACCACCGGCGCAGGAGTGTGGCAATGAGCGCGCGCACCCTCACCTACGCACAGGCCGCGTCGCTGGCGCTTGAAGAAGCCATGGCCGCCAACCCCAGGGTCGTCGCGCTCGGCGAAGACCTGGGCCGCGGCGGCGTCTTCGGCCAGTACCGCGCCACCGACGGCAGGCCGCTCGCCGCCGCCTTCGGCGCCGACCGCGTGATCGACACGCCGATCTCCGAAGCCGCGATCATGGGCGCGGGCGTGGGCATGGCGCTCGCGGGCCTGCGCCCCGTGGTCGAGCTGCGCGTCGTGGACTTCGCGCTCTGCGCGATCGACGAACTCGTGAACCAGGCCGCCAAGAACCGCTTCATGTTCGGCGGCCAGGGGCGCGTGCCGCTCGTCGCGCGCATGCCCATCGGCATCTGGACGGCCTCGGCGGCGCAGCACTCGCAGTCGTTCGAAGCCTGGTTCGCGCACGTGCCCGGCCTCGTCGTGCTCGCGCCCGGCACGCCCCAGGACAACTACGGCCTGCTCAAGAGCGCACTCGCGGGCGACGACCCGGTCGCCTACCTCGAGCACAAGGAACTCTGGGGCCTGCAGGGCGAGGTGGACCCCGCCACGCCCGTGCCCATAGGCCCCTGCCGCATGGCGTTTGACGCGGGCAGCGACCTCACGCTCGTCTCGTGGTCGCGCCAGGTGCAAACCTGCGTGCAGGCCGCCGAGCAGCTCGCCGTCGAAGGCGTGCGCGCGCAGGTGATCGACCTGCGCACCATCTGGCCCTGGGACCGCGAGACGGTGCTCGCAAGCTGCGCGAAGAGCGGCCGCCTGCTGGTGGTGCACGAAGCCGTGCAGGCTGCGGGCTTCGGCGCCGAGATCGCCGCGACCGTGGCCGAGCACACGGGCGCGCGCGTGGCGCGCCTGGGCGCCCCGCGCATCCCCGTGGGCTACGCGCCGGTGCTGGAGGCCGCGTCGCGCATCGGCAAGGACCAGGTCGTGCAGGCAGCGCGGCGCTTGCTGCAGCGCTGAGCCGGGGGCTCTGTTCAGGGCAGCAGCGTGAACCCCGATTCGAACTGGGTTTTCCCGCTCGCGGCCAGCGTGATCTGCAGGTAGCCCATCGCCTCGAGCTCCCGCGAGCGCGGCAGCGGCCCGGCATCGACGGCGCGCAGCCCCGCCGCCTCGAGCAGCTGCGTGAGCGCGATTTTTCCCTCGGCGTCATCGCCCGCGAACAGCACGGTCGTGGTCGTCGTGCCGTTCGTGCCGGTGAAGAGCGTGTCGCCCAGATTGACGTTGAACGCCTTCAAGACGGGCACGTCCGCGGGGAGCTGCCTGGCAAGTTCCAGCGCCGCGGACGTGCTCAGCAGCGCCTGCGGCCGTTCGTAGGTGCTGAAGTCCATCGAATTGCTGATGTCGATGACGACCTTGCCGTGCAGGCGCTCGCGGTAGTGCTTGAGCACGCTCGGATAGGCCCCGGACGGAATGGCGAAGACCACGAGCTCCCCCGTCAGATCGTCGCCGAGCACAGCGTAGTTCGCCTGCGGGTGCTCCTTGACCAGATGGGATGACGCGCTGTGCTTGACGATCTGGACGCTCGCCCCGGCGCGCAGTGCGACGTCCGCAATCGCGGCGCTCATCTTGCCGGTTCCAATGATGCTTATCGGTGTCATGAAAATCAGATCCTCTTGAATCGCTGAAGTGCCAGTTCACAAACCTTCAGCACGTCATAGTCGAAAACCGCCCGCCGGCGAAAGTCCCGTCCGGCGCGGATATCGATATCGCGCTTGGCGAGGTTCTTGAACTGGTATTGGCCATCGAACATCGCGCCGGCCCGGCGCGAGCCGACCTGCAGAATCGCCGCACGCTGCATGCGCACGGCGGCGTAGCGTCTGAAGGCTTCGGGGATGTCGCTCACGCTGTCGGCCTCGCGCAGGAAGAAGGCCAGCGCCATGCAGTCTTCGGTGGCCATGTTCACGCCCTGGCCCTGGTGCGGAATCATGGCGTGCGCCGCATCGCCCAGCAGGGCAATGGGCCCTCGTGTCCAGATGGGTAGCGGATCGATGTCCCACAGGGCCCACCAGAAGGTTTTGCCGATGAGCCCGACGATGTGCTGCAGCTTCGGATCCCAGCCGTCGCCGGTGAACTCCGCCGCGAGTTCGCCCGCCTCCGCCGGGCCGGACTGCGGGCCCTTCAAAGGCCGGTCGCTGGGCACGCAGGCCACGAAGTTGTACAGCGTGTGCTGCTGCTGCAGCGGGTAGAACATGAAGTGCCGTTCATGGCCCATCCAGACTTGGCTGATCCTGGGCCAGTCCTTGGGCATGCGCGAGGCATCAACGACGCCGCGGTAGCAGATGTAGCCGGAGTAGACGGGCTTGGTGGGGTATATCGCGGTATCCCGGACGATGGAGTGGACGCCGTCGGCGCCGATCACGGCATCGAATTGCTCGTGCGCGCCGTTCCCGAATTCGACGCGCACGCCGGAGTCCAGCGTCCGGATCGACGTCATGTGGTGGCCGTAGCGGATCGATCCCGGGTCAACGTGCTCCGCCAGGATGCGGATCAGGTCGGGCCGGTACATGCCGATGTTCTGGTACTGCCGGGCCGTGTCTTCCCAGGCCGCGTCGGTGACCTCGTGGCCCATCGCATCCAGGTACACGCCGTGTCCAGCGGGAATCGCGCCCGCCTGCCGGATCGGCTCGAGCACGCCGAGCCGGTCCAGCACGCGGGCCGCGTTGGGGGCAACCGTCACGCCCGCGCCCACCTCATCGAGCTGGCTCGCCTGCTCGAACACGGTGGCCTCAATACCCGCGATCTTCTTGAGCGCGATCGCGGCCGTGAGGCCGCCCATCCCGCCGCCGATGATTCCGATTCTGGTCGTATGGCTTAACACTCCACATCCTTCACTGATTTGAACCAAGTTCGCCACGTGTGCAAATGACCCCGGTGCACTGCGTGATCCCGGTGCGCGCCGTCGATGCGCAAGCCATGCGGCCGTTCCTTGCAACTTGCACGCAAGGCTAATTTGCCGCCGCCGCCCTCGTCAAGGGAAGCACCGGGACACACTTTTCAAGAAACCGAACAATCGACGGACGGCCCCGGGCCGTGGCGGGTGGAGGTGGCAAAGGAGTGCCGTTGCACGGCGCCCTGCCCCGCGCGCTCAACGCGCTTGAGCGCTTGCGGCAGCATTGCCCGCGCGGCGCCGCCACGAGGTTCCGCAGGGAGCGCAACGCGATATCCCGTGTCACATTCTTCTTGTTTGATAGCTGCTCGTGCTTGCTGCACAAGCGCTAGGCCGTCATTTTGTTGGTATTTCTCTGCAAGGCCCACATCCGCGCATAGCGACCACCTGCAGCGAGCAATTCGGCGTGCGTGCCACGCTCGACGATGCGCCCGGCCTCCATCACCAGGATTTCGTGCGCGTCGACCACGGTGGAGAGGCGGTGCGCGATCACCAACGTGGTCTTGCCCTGCGCGACTGCGCGCAGCTCGGCCTGGATCGCGCGCTCGTTGGCCGAGTCGAGCGCGCTCGTGGCCTCGTCGAAGACCAGGATGGGCGGGTTCTTGAGCAGCGTGCGCGCAATCGCCACGCGCTGCTTTTCGCCGCCCGACAGCTTCAAGCCGCGCTCGCCCACCATCGCGCCGTAGCCCTGCGGCGTGGCAGCGATGAAGTCGTGGATGTGCGCGGCGCGCGCGGCCTCCTCGATCTGCGCCCGCGTCGCGCCGGGGCGCCCGTAGGCGATGTTGTAGGCGATCGTGTCGTTGAACAGCACGGTGTCCTGCGGCACGATGCCGATGGCGCGGCGCAGGCTGTGCTGCGTCACGTCGCGGATATCCTGCCCCGCGATCAGGATGCGGCCCTGCTGGATGTCGTAGAAGCGAAACAACAGGCGCGCCAACGTGGATTTGCCCGCGCCCGAAGGGCCGACGACGGCCACCGTGCGGCCTGCGGGGATATCGAAGCTCACGCCGCGCAGGATGGGCCGGTCCGGCTCGTAGGCGAAATACACGTCATCAAAGCGCACGCTGGGCGCCTCCAGCCCCGCGAGCGTCAGCGCGCCCGGCGCGTCGGCCACTTCCTGGTGCCGGTCCATGAGCGCGAACATGCGCGAGAGATCGGTGAGGTTCTGCTTGATCTCGCGGTAGACGATGCCCAGGAAATTCAGCGGGATGTAGATCTGGATCATGAAGGCGTTGACCATCACCAGATCGCCGAGCGTGAGGCGCCCCTCGACCACGCCCTGCGTCGCCAGCCACAGCATCGCCACGAGGCCGACCGCGATGATGGCCTGCTGGCCGCCGTTGAGCAGCGCCAGCGACGAGCGGCTCTTGAGCTGCGCGAGGCGAAAGCGCTCCAGGCTCTCGTCATAGCGCGCCGCCTCGAACGCCTCGTTGTTGAAGTACTTGACGGTCTCGTAGTTCAGCAGCGAATCGATCGCCTTGGTGTGCGCCGCCGAATCGAACTGGTTGGCCTGGCGGCGGAACTCGATGCGCCACTCCGTCACCCAGACGGTGTAGCCGATGTACAGCAGCAGCGCGCCCAGCGTCACCGCGACGAAGCGCATGTCGAAGCGCGCGCCGAGCACGCCCAGCACCAGCAGCACCTCGATCAAGGTGGCAACGACGTTGAAGAGCGCGAACGACACCATGGACTCGATGCCGCGCACGCCGCGCTCGATGTCGCGCGTCATGCCCCCCGTCTGGCGCTCCAGGTGAAAGCGCAGGCTCAGCCCGTGCAGGTGGTTGAAAGTCTTGAGCGCGATCGAGCGCGCCGCGCCGTGCGTCGCCTTGGCAAACACCAGATCGCGCAGCTCGTTGCACAGCGAGGTCGTCAGGCGCAGCCCGCCGTAGGCAAGCAGCAGCCCCACGGGCACCACGAGCAGCGCGGCCGCGGTGCCCGTCTTCACGTCCATCGCGTCGATCAGGTCCTTGAGCAGGAGGGGCACGCCCACGTTCGCCAGCTTGGCCCCAACCATGAAGACGATGGCCGCCGCCACGCGCCACTTGTACTCCCAGAGATAGGGCAGCAGGCGCGCGAGCGTCTGGCGGTCGGACGCCCCGCGCGGGGCATCCGACGGATCGCCGGCGGCGGCGGAACCTCGGTAACGCATGAAGGACAATCGGTGCTACGGAAACAGGGATTCTTGCCGATGCCGCAAAACGACGACGCCTTTCACACCAGCCTGCCCGACGACAAGGAGCTCGTGCTCAAGGTCATCCCGCTGCCGAGCGACACCAACGGCAATGGCGACATCTTCGGCGGCTGGGTGATGTCGCAGGTGGACCTGGCCGGTTCGGTGCTGTGCGCGCGCGTGGCGCAGGGGCGCATCGCGACCGTGGCGGTGAACGAGTTCATCTTCAAGCAGCCGGTGCGCGTGGGCGACCTGCTCTCGTTCTACTCGTCGGTGCTGCGCGTGGGGCGCACCTCGATCACGGTGCAGGTGGAGGTGTTTGCCGAGCGCATCCGAGCGCAGGGCCAGTACGTGAAGGTGACCGAGGCGCGCCTGACCTACGTGGCGATCGACGACGAAGGCCGGCCGCGGCAGATCGGCTGAGGTTCACGAAACGATGTAGGACGCCGCGCCCGCGGCGAACAGCTCGCCCTGCGGGCCAAGGAACTCCATGCGGGTGCTGGCAACGCGCGAACCCAGACGCAGCACCCGGGCGCGCAGGTCGAAGTGCCCGCCGATCGCGGCGCGCAGGTAGTCGATGCGCAGATCGATCGTGCCCAGCTTCGCGAAGTACTGCAGGCGCTGCGCGGGCGACTTGTCGGCGTGCTTGGCTGCGATGGCCGCCATCACGGCCAGGCCGCCGATTGCGTCCAGCCCCGCGCTGATCACGCCGCCGTGCAGCCGCTGGTACGCAAAATGGCCGACGAGCTCGGGCCGCATCGTGATGCGCCCGTGCACGGCGTCGGCCGCAACGTCGACGACCTTCAGGCCGATCTGGCGGTTGAAGACGATGCGCTCCTCGAACAGTTCGCGCAGCAGCGCGACGAACTCGGGCTCGAACGCGCCGGTGGCGCTGGCGTGGGACATGGGGTGACCTCGTTTGATAGCTGCTGGCGCTTGCCACGCAAGGACCAGACGTACTTTTTCCGCAAAATCTCAGGGTTACTACGCGGTACGCAACTTGGGGTGATCGGGCATTATCCGCATTTATCCAAAGCAATTGCTTTGTAAAAATCACGGAACCTGCACGGTGCAATTCGTCCAACTTCTGATCAGCGGCGTCGCACAAGGGTGCATCTACGGCCTGATCGCGTTGGGCTTCGTGCTGATCTACAAGGCCACGGAAATCGTCAGTTTCGCCCAGGGCGAGCTCATGATGGTGGGCGCCTTCATCGGCGTGGCCGTGATGAGCTACCTCGACTTCCCGTTCTGGCTCGCCGTGATCGCGAGCATGGCGGCCATGGCGCTGCTGGGCCTGCTGCTCGAGCGCGTGGTGATCCGCCCGGTGCTGGGGCAACCCGCGTTTTCCATCGTCATGCTCACGATAGGCATAGGCTACCTGCTGCGCGGGCTGGTGACGATGATCCCGGGCATCGGCACCGAGACGCTGACGCTGAACGTACCCTACAAGGATGCGACGCTGGCCTGGGGCACGCTGATCCTCGGGGCCGAGCAGCTCGCGGTGATCGCGGTGACCACCGTGCTGTGCGCGCTGCTGTTCGTGATGTTCCGCTACACGCGCCTGGGCGTGGCGATGCAGGCGGCGTCGCAGAACCAGCTGGCGGCGTACTACATGGGCATACCGGTGCAACGCATCAACGGCATGGTCTGGGCGCTCGCGGGCATGGTGGCGGCGGTGGCGGGGCTGCTGCTGGCGCCCATCACCTTCGTCTACGCCAACATGGGCTTCATCGGTCTGAAGGCCTTTCCGGCGGCCGTGGTCGGCGGCTTCGGCAGCCTGCCGGGCGCGATCGTCGGCGGGCTGGTGATCGGCGTGATCGAGTCGCTCTCGGGCTTCTACCTGCCCGAGGGGTTCAAGGACGTGGCGGCCTACGTCGTGGTGCTCATCATGCTGATGGTGCGGCCCAATGGGCTGTTCGGCGAGCGCCTGGTGAAGAAGGTCTAGGGCATGCGCTTCATCTTCAAGACCAGCTACGCGCAGGACATCCGGCTTGCCAAACACGGCGGGCACGTGTTCTGGTATGGATTGCTGGTGCTCGCGCTGCTGGCCGCGCCCTGGGGTCTGCCCGAGTACTGGCTGGCGCAGCTCACCTTCGTGCTGATCTACGGCATCGCCGGGCTGGGGCTGATGCTGCTGGCGGGGTTCACCGGGCAGTTCTCGCTCGGGCACGCGGCCTTCCTGGGCGTGGGTGCTTACACGCAGGCGCTGCTCACGGCGGCGGGCTGGCCCTTCTTCCTGGCGCTGGCCTGCGCGGGGCTGCTCTCGGCGGCGGTGGGCATCGTCGTGGGGCTGCCGGCGCTGCGCGTCAAGGGCATCTACCTCGCGATCGCGACGCTCGCGTTCGGTTTCATCGTCGAGGAGATCTTTGCGCGCTGGGAGTCGGTGACGGGCGGCAACAAGGGCGTCTTCCTGCAGCCGCCGCAGATCATGGGCTATGCGTTCGAGTCGTCCCAGGCGTTCTACTTCCTGTGCCTCGTGATCGCCGTGGCCTGCACGCTCGCGATCCTGAACCTGCTGCGCGCGCCCACGGGGCGGGCCTTCGTCGCGATCCGCGATTCGGAGATCTCGGCGCAGAGCATGGGCATCCACCTGGCGTACTACAAGACGCTGTCGTTCGCGCTCTCGGCGGCGCTCGCGGGCATCGCGGGGGCGCTGTACGCGCACAAGCTGCAGTTCATCACGCCCGAGCAGTTCGACATCGTGCAGTCCATCGACCTGCTCCTGATGATCGTGATCGGCGGGCTGGGCTCGGTGCACGGCGCCTTCCTCGGGGCGATGTTCCTCATCTTCATGCCGCAGCTCATCGGGCTGGGCAAGGAGTGGCTGCCGGAGTCGCTGGCGCAGTCGCCGGGCCTGCAGACCTTCGTCTATGGCGCGGTCTTGATCGCCTTCGTGATGTTCGAGCCGCTGGGCATTTACGGGCGCTGGCTCAAGGTGCGCGCCTGGCTGCAGCTCTTTCCGTTCTACCGGCGCGGCATGTTCAAGCGGCAGAAGTCCTTCCAGAAATCGGAGCGCCTCAGATGAGCGGCAGCCCCCTGCTGAGTGCCCACCACCTGAGCGTGCGCTTCGGCGGCCTGCTGGCCGTGAACGACGTGAGCTTCGACGTGCAGGAGGGCGAGGTGTTCACGCTGATCGGGCCCAACGGCGCGGGCAAGACGACGGTGTTCAACCTCATCAGCCGCATTTATCAGCCCACGAGCGGGCACATCACCTACGCGGGGCCGCACGGCGAGCTCAGGCTCACCGACCAGGCGCCGCACACGGTGGCGCAGCTGGGCATTGCGCGCACCTTCCAGAACATCGAGCTGTTCGAGCATGCGAGCGTGCTCTCCAACCTCCTGATCGGGCGCCACACCCAGCGCGAGACCGGGCTGTGGCGCGACATGCTGTTCACGCCGCGCACGCGCGCCGCCGAGATTCGCGCCCGCGAGAAAGTGGAGGAAGTGATCGACTTCCTCGACCTGCAGCACTACCGCGACACCCTCGTGGGCGGCCTGCCCTATGGCGTGCGCAAGGTGGTGGAGCTCGGGCGCGCGCTGGCCACCGAGCCCAGGCTGCTGCTGCTGGACGAGCCCTCCTCGGGCCTGAACGTGGAGGAAACCGACGACATGGCGTTCTGGATCGAGGACATCAGGAGCGACCTGGGCATCACCGTGCTGATGGTGGAGCACGACATGTCGCTGGTCTCGCGCGTCTCCGACCGGGTGCTGGCAATGAACCAGGGCGAGGTACTGGCGCTGGGCACGCCCGCCGAGGTGCAGGCGCATCCGGGGGTGGCCGAGGCGTATCTGGGCACCATAGCCGACGTGAGCAACCTGCGCCGCCCGGCTGGGCACCAGGTGGGAGGCCGGGGATGAGCGCGCCTTCGATCACCACGCCGCCGCTGCTGCAGCTGCAGAACGTGGAGAGCGCCTACGGCCCGATCAAGGCGATACGCGGCGTGAGCCTGGCCGTGCACCCGGGCGAGATCGCCACGGTGCTGGGCAGCAACGGCGCGGGCAAGACGACGATTCTCAAGACCATCTCGGGCATCATCGATCCGCTCAAGGGCAGCGTGCACTTCAAGGGCAGCAACATCACCGCGCAGGACCCCACGGCCATCGTGCGCATGGGCCTGATGCACGTGCCCGAGGGGCGCGAGGTGTTCGCGCTGCTGTCGGTGCGCGACAACCTCATGATGGGCGCCTACACGCGCCACGACCGCGATGCGGTGGCGCGCGACCTGGAGATGGTCTACGCCTATTTCCCCGTGCTCAAGGAGCGCATGAACCAGGACGCGGGGCTGCTCTCGGGCGGGCAGCAGCAGATGCTGGCGATCAGCCGCGCGCTGATGGCGACGCCCGAGCTCATCCTGCTCGACGAACCCAGCCTGGGCCTGAGCCCGCGCCTGACCAAGGAGATCTTCGAGATCGTGGTGCGCATCAACCGCGAGCGCGGCACCACCATCCTGCTGGTGGAGCAGAACGCCAACATGGCGCTGAACGCCGCGGACTTCGGCTATGTGCTGGAAAACGGCCGCATCGTGATGGAAGACCGCTGCGAGCGCCTGCGCGAGAAGGAGGACATCAAGGAGTTCTACCTCGGCATGAAGGACACCGGCGTGCGCGGCGAGCGGCGCTGGAAAAAGAAGAAGACTTGGAGATAGGTGCGATGAGCGTGCTCTGGAACCCCGACTGCGCGCCACGCGAGGGCATCGCCATGCCCGGCGACACCATCGCCGCGATGTTCTGGAATGCCGTGACCGAGCGCGCGGACCAGGTGTGGCTGCGCGAGAAGAAGCTGGGCCTGTGGCAGGCCTGGAACTGGACGCAGGTGGGCGAGGCCGTGGGCGAGATCGCGGGCGGGCTCATGGCCCTGGGCTTCGAGGCCGGGCACACCGCGTCCATCCTCTCCAACACCATCCTGGAATGGGTGCTGTGCGACCTGGCGGTGCTCTCCTGCGGCGGCGTGGCCAGCGGCATCTACCCGACGGACGCGGCCGAGCAGGTGCACTACCTGACCGGCGATTCGCACAGCAGCATCCTCTTCGTCGAGGACGACGAGCAGCTGGACAAGGCGCTCGCGGTGCGCGAGCGCCTGCCGCTGCTGAAAAAAATCATCGTCTTCGACATGGAGGGGCTGCACCAGTTGCACGACGAGGGCGTGATGAGCCTCGACGCCGTGCGCGCACTCGGGCGCGAGTGGAATGCCCAGCACCCGGAGGCGGTGCAGGCGCGCGTGGCCGCCATCAAGCCCGAGGACCTGGCCATCCTCGTCTACACCTCGGGCACGACGGGCAAGCCCAAGGGCGCGATGCACACACATACCGCGCTGGTGCAGACGGCGCGGGGGCTGAACACCATCATCGCGCGCAGCGAAGCGGACGAGGCCATGGCCTTCCTGCCGCTGTGCCACATCGCCGAGCGCATGGGTGGCGAATATTTTTCGCTCTACACCGGCTGCAGGCTCAACTTCGTCGAGAACCCCGACACCGTGCCCGAGAACGTGCGGGAGATCGCGCCCACGGTGTTCGTGGCCGTGCCACGCGTGTGGGAGAAGTTCTACTCGGGCGTGATGATCACGCTCAAGGAAAGCTCGCGGCTGCAGCAGGCCGCCTACGCCTGGGCCATCGGTGTGGGGCGCGCGATCGCCGACAAGGTACTGGCGGGCGAGACGGTGCCCACGGGCTTGAAATGGCGCTTTCATCTGGCGCGCTGGCTGGTGCTGGACAACGTGCGCAAGATGATCG
>JAIXLP010000069.1:0-4997 GCA_026954015.1 Burkholderiales bacterium
AGCCGAAGGTGTGGTCGCCGTGGGGTGTGGTCATGTTTCAAGCCAAATTGGCCGCTAACGCTTGCCTGGCAAGCGCTGGCAGCTATGCATTTGATGGTTTTGCATCAGATGAGCCCCGCAAAGCGCTCCCAGTATTCGGCCAGCCGCTGCAGCACGCGCCGTTTCTTTTCGGTGTGGCTGTCGGCCGTCTTGCCAAAGCGCGAGGTGGGCGGCAGCACCTGCGTGATGGCCGTGCCCGTGCTGGCGATGCCGCCATCGCGAAAGGCGTCGTCCATGAAACGGCGCGCCGCCTCGGGGTTCAGGTTTTCCTCGGCAATGATGCGTTCGAGTTCCTCGGTTTTCTTCCGGGCGATGAAAGCCAGCCATTGCGCGTCCACCTGGGCTTTCGGCGAAACGGAGTCCACGAAGGCTTCGATGAGGTCCTTCTTGTTGCGCAGCGACGGGCTGGCATTGATCGCGCGCTCGATGGTGGCGCGGATTTCCCTGTCCTGGCCGGTGCCCCTGGCCTCGATGTAGCGCTCGACCAGCATCAGGATGTAATCGACGTTGATCTCGACCTGCTTGATCAGTTCGATCTCGAACACCACGTCGTCGTTGATCGCTTCCTTCTCGGCGCTGGACGTGCGGCGGAACTCGGCATACAGGTTCAGGTACAGGCTCTGGTAGTCCTGAAAATCGCGCTCGCTCAGGAGCTCGTGGCCCGCGAAGTCGTCGAAGGCGGTGAGGATGTTCCTCAGCCGCAGGATGGCGCCGAACAGCTTGATGAACGCCTTGCGCGCCGCTTCGCCCGTGATGGCCTGGCCCAGCGGGAACAGCGTCACCAGTTCGCCGACCTTCTTCTGGTACTCCGCGCAGTAGTCCGCGTAGGGCTTGAGCAGCACGATGCCCCTAGCGTCCCTGTTGCCGAACAGCGCCAGCGCATCGTTGGTCGCCTGCTCCAGATCGCGGAAGGAGACGATGTTGCCGTAGGTCTTGACCGAATTGAGGATGCGGTTGGTGCGCGAATACGCCTGAACCAGCCCATGCGCGCGCAGGTTCTTGTCCACCCACAGGGTGTTGAGCGTGGTGGCGTCAAAGCCCGTCAGGAACATGTTGACCACGATCACGAGGTCCAGCTCGCGGTTCTTCAGGCGCTGCGACAGGTCCTTGTAGTAGTTCTCGAACTTGTCGGCCGAGGTGTCGTAGCTGGTGCCGAACAGCGCGTTGTAGTCCTTGATCGCTGCGTCGAGAAAATCGCGCGAGCCTTGATCCAGTCCGTCGGTCTCGAACGCTTCTTCGCCCAGCAAGCCGTCCTCGCTGCCTTCGTTGGCGGCAAAGCTGTAGATCAGGCCAATCTTGAGCCGCTGAGCCGGTGGCACGTCCTTCTGCTGCTGCGCGAACTCGGTGTAGTAGCGTTTGGCGGCGTCGATGGACGCGGTGGCGAACAGCGAATTGAACCCGGCCAGTCGCTTGCCGCCATGCCGGTAGCTGGCACTGCGCCTGGTCTTCTGGTCGAAATGCTCGCGGATGTAGCCCACGATATGCGCGATGCGCTCGGGCGCCAGCAAGGCCCGCTCCGTGTCGATGGCCGGAACCTTCTTGTCCTTGATTCCCGTTGCCGCCTTGATGGTGTTGATGTAGTCGATGCGAAACGGCAGCACGTTCCTGTCGTTGATGGCATCGACGATGGTGTAGGTGTGCAGCTTGTCGCCAAAGGCCTGCTGCGTGGTGCGCAGCTTCGGGTTGCCGCCGGTGCCCGCGTTGTCGCCAAAGATCGGCGTGCCGGTGAAGCCGAACAGGTGGTAGCGCCTGAATGACCGGGTGATCTCGACGTGCATGTCGCCGAACTGGCTGCGATGACATTCGTCGAAGATCACCACCACGTGCGCGTCGTACACCGGGTGCTTCTTGTTGCGGGCGACGAAGCGGCTCAGCTTCTGGATGGTGGTGACGATGATGCGGGCCTGCGGGTCTTCCAGTTGCCTTTGCAGCACGGCGGTGGAGGTGTTGGAGTTGGCCGCGCCCTTCTCGAAGCGCTCGTACTCGCGCATGGTCTGGTAGTCCAGGTCCTTGCGGTCCACCACGAACAGCACCTTGTCGATTTCCGGCAGCCCGCGCGCCAGCTGCGCGGCCTTGAAGCTGGTCAGCGTCTTGCCGCTGCCCGTGGTGTGCCAGATGGTGCCGCCCGCCGCCACCGTGCCCAGTTGCCGGTGGTTGGTGGCCGTGGCGATGCGCTGCAGGATGCGCTCGGCCGCCACGATCTGGTAGGGCCGCATCACCAGCAGCTTGCGGTCCACGTCGAACACGCAGTAGCGGGTGAGGATGTTCAGCAGCGCGTGTTTGGCGAAGAAGGTCCTGGTGAAGTCGGCCAGCTCGGTGATCGGCTGGTTGCGGGCATCGGCCCACCAGCTGGTGAAGGCGAAGCTGTTGGAGGTCTTGCCCCTGCCGCGCCGGGTGGACTGCTCTTTCAGATGCCCGTCGCGCACGGTGTTGCTGTAGTACTTGGTCAGCGTGCCGTTGCTGATGACGAACAACTGCACGTACTCGAACAGGCCGCAGCCGGCCCAGAAGCTGTCGCGCTGGTAGCGGTCGATCTGGTTGAAGGCCTCGCGGATGTCCACGCCCCGGCGCTTGAGTTCGACGTGCACCATCGGCAGGCCGTTGACCAGCACCGTCACGTCGAAGCGCGTGGCGCGCGCGCCTGCCTCCACGGCGTACTGGTTGATGACCTGCAGGCGGTTGTTGTGGATGCTCTGCTTGTCGATCAGGTAGATGTTCTTGGTACTGCCGTCGTCGCGCTTCAGGATCTGGACGTGGTCTTCCTGGATGCGCGCGGTTTTCTCGACGATGCCGTCGTTGGCCCCCGCGATCTTCTCGCCGAAGAACTGCTGCCATTCGCGGTCGGAGAACGTGATCCTGTTCAGCGCCTCCAGTTGGCGGCGCAGGTTGGCGACCAGGTCAGCCTCGCTGCCGATGCGCAGGTACTCGTAGGCCTGCGCCTGCAGGCGCTCGATGAAGTCGCGCTCCAGCTCCGCTTCGGACTGATAGCGTTCTTCGCGCACCTCGTCCGGGCGCTCGAATTCCGCGACGACCGTGCTTTCGCTGGAAAGCGCGATGGGTTCGTAGCGGTTGGGCGCGGGGGCTTCGGTCATGCGGCAGCCTTTACCCAGTGCGTGACATCCTGCGCCAGAAAGTCCTCCAGCGCGATGCCGTCACCGCCGACCAGCAGGGTGCGTTGCGGCTCGAAGGCCTGCACAAAGGCGGCAGTGCCCGCATGCGCCAGCGGTGCGCGCCCGCTTTTCACCTCGATGGCGGTCAACCGGCGCCCGGCCTGCACGATGAAATCCACCTCGCGGGTTCCCTCGCGCCAGTAGTGCAGCGTGCATTCCCCGCGCATCGCCGCGTTGGCCAGATGCGCGCCCACGGCGGATTCCACCAGCCGCCCCCAGAACTCGCCGTCAGCCCTGGCCTCGGCCAGAGCAAGTCCGCAGTTGGCCGTCATCAGCGCCGTGTTCAGCACCTGCAGCTTGGGGCTGGAAGCGCGGCTGCGCGCCACGTCGCCGGCATACTTGGGCAGGCCGCAGACCATGCCCGCGCCGGCCAGCAAGTCCAGATAGTGCGCCAGCGTGGTGGTGTTGCCCGCGTCCTGCAACTGGCCCAGCATCTTGGTGTAGGAAAGGATTTGCCCCGAGTAGCGGCACGCCAGCTCGAACAGCCGCCGCAGCAGCGCGGGCTTGTCCACGCGGGTGAGCAGCAGCACGTCGCGCGAGATCGAGGTTTCGACCAGGCTGTCCAGCACGTAGCGCGCCCAGCGCGCGGGCTCTGCGATCAGCGGGGCCGCGCCGGGGTAGCCGCCGTAAAAAACATACTCGTCCAGCGACCAGCCGAAGGCCGCGCGCATCTCCGCCCAGGACCAGTGCGCCAGCGTGATCGTCTCGAAGCGCCCCGCCAGGCTCTCGGTCAAGCCGCGCGCGATCAGCAGCGGCGCCGAGCCGAGCAGCACCACCTTCAGCGCGCGCCGGGCGCGGGTGTCTTCGTCCCAGAGGCGCTTGACCGTTTCCGACCATGCCGGGATTTTCTGAATCTCGTCCAGCACCAGCACCGCCGCGCCGCCGCCAGCCGGCATCAGGCGCGCGGCCTCCCATTGCTGGGCAATCCATTGCGTGCCGCGCAGCGTGGGCTCGTCGGCGCTGGCATAGCGCACCGCCAGGCCGCTGGCCTGCGTCACCTGCTGCACCAGCGTGGACTTGCCCACCTGGCGCGGCCCGGCCACCACCTGGATGAAGCGGCGCGGCTGCGCCAGCCGGGCCCGCAGCACGGTGGCTTGTGGCCGTTGGTAGGGAGGTGCGCTTTCGCTCGACATATTGAGTAATTTTACTCAACGTAATGAGCAAAACAAGTCACGCGGCCTCGCGGAAGCTGAGCAGGCGGTCGCGGTAGTGCTCGTACTGCTGGCGGCGGGCCTGGATTTCGGCGGGCAGGCCGGAGGAGAGGTCGTTCACCAGCGCGTCGAACTTGTCGAGGATGGAGACGATGCGGGCTTGTTCTTCGAGTGGCGGAATCGGAAGTCGGATGTCTTTTAGAACATTGGCATTGAACTGCGGCTGCCCACCCATGCTGGCAAGACTATTGGCCTGCTGCCAATAGAAACTGCTCTGTGCGAAGTGCCAGTAGTAGCTTGGCAGAATCTCGGCTTCTTCCAGTCGGATACGGATGAGAAACGAGGCATATACCGCGGGCATGTCGTCTGCGATAAGAACAGTTTTGCCGAAGGTTGCGCCTGTCCTTGCCATCAGAACATCGCCTCGCTGAACCAAATAGTCGGAAGCACCGTCGGTTGAATCAACGTATTTGGCGTCGTCGGGTGAGAGTTTCCCGCTGTCGGTGATGTCGGTAATCCGAATGAAACGGAACTCGCCAGCATTCGCCGCTTTTGCGGTAAATCCGTATTTGAATGTTGCAACTTCGTTCAGTGTCACCCATCTTATGCTTGCTTGCTTGCTTGCTTGCTTGCTTGC
>JAIXLP010000069.1:5007-7539 GCA_026954015.1 Burkholderiales bacterium
TGCTTGCTTGCTTGCTTGCTTGCTTGCTTGCGTCAGCGTCCGTACGTTCGCCGAACGTCAAAAGCGCGTCGCGGTAGTACTGGTACTGCCGCCGACGCGCCTCCAGCTCCGCCTCCAGCTCCGCCTCCAGCTCCGCCTCCAGCTCCGTGAAAGCGTCAAGCACTTTCACGATTTCGCGCTGGACTTCGAGTGGTGGGATGGGGACGCAAAAATCGGTAATCATTGGCTTGCGGATCGACGTGACGGTTGCGCTGACTGCTTTCGACAGGATGAAACTCTTGAAGTGAACAGCGAAGTAGTAATACGCGAACTTCGTGTCAAGTTGATCTTGATTGAAACTGATGCGGTAAGCGCGCTGATGGAGAGCGTATTTGCCGGATACGTAGTGGAAGATTTCGCCTATTCCGCCTTCGCCGGGAATCAGGATTGCTTCTTCGTCGAACTGGTACTTGTCAATACGAAGCACTTCCTTTGAGCGCACGTAGAACGGGAATTCGCCGTCGTCTGTTGCGTCTTTACGATCGCTACTGCCAGTACCAACGTTAGCAATATCGCCAACGCGGAAGAACACAACGCCATCCGGGCAAAGCTCGGCAATCAGTTTGTCTATTCGGCTCATTTTTTACGGCTCTCTTGCTTGGCCTGTTTTTCCAGTGCGCTGATATTTTTCAAATAGTCTTTTTCCACCGCCGCCAGCGTTTTTGCCTTGTATTTTTTATATTCCAGCCTGGCTTTTCCCTCGGCTTGCTGGTGCGATATTTTGCCGGCACTCTCCAGCAGTTTTCTGCCGGTGGAAGACAGGATGCGGTCAAGCTCGCGCACATAGTCGGCCATCTGCATTTCGCGCTGTTCAATGGCGTTCAATTCGGCCAGATCAAAGTACGCGGAAACCAGGTTGTTCAGTACCCGCAGCTCCTGCTCGTCCAGATAATTCTTGGCAATCATGGCTTCGGCCTGTGTGGGCTCGCTGCCTTTGAAGTTGCTTAAACCGGCAAAGGGCTTGTCGCTGTCCACGCGCAGGTAGATGACTTCGCTGGCGGTATGGCCGTGGGCGGCATAGTGCAGCTTGTTCTGCACGATTTTGAAAAAGATGAGGCTTTGCTCGTTGCTGGCGTCGTAGTCGGTGGCGGTGGCGTACAAATCCAGCACCTGCCGATACATGACTTTTTCGCTGGAGCGAATGTCGCGAATGCGGTCAAGCAGCTCTTTCCAGTAGTTGCCGCCACCGAGGTTTTTCAACCGTTCGTCGTTGAGTGCAAAGCCTTTTTCAAGGTATTCCTTGAGTACGGTGGAAGCCCAACGACGGAACTGCACACCACGCGGAGAGCGAACGCGATAACCAACGGCGAGAATGGCATCGAGGTTGTAAAGCGTGATGGTGCGAGACACCTCCCGCGTGCCCTCTTTTTGAACTGTCAACTGCTGGTTGACAGTTGCCGTTTCATTCAGCTCGCCGTCTTCATAAACGGCTTTGATGTGCTTGCTGACGTTCTGTTTGGTGGTTTGGAACAGGTCGGCGATTTGCTGCTGGGAGAGCCAGGCGGTTCCATCCTGCAAGCGCAGGTCAATTTTGGTTTTGCCATCGTCGGTGGTGTAGAGGATGACATCACTCATGGTTTGCACCCTGCCAAGTATGGCGAATTCGCCATATTTTTAATCCCGTCGAATTCGATGGGTTTGACGGGCAGGCTCATGCTTCGCCCCCTTCCAGGTCGGCCACGATGGCGTCGATCTGCATGCGCAACTCGGCCTGCCGCGCCACGATGCGCGCGATGTCGGCATTGAGCGCGCGGATGTCCACGGCTTTGCGCGTGTCTTCCTGCTCCACGTAGGACGACACGGCGATGTTGTAGCCGTTGGCGGCGATGTCGCCGTTGTCGACCAGCCGTGCGAAGTGCGCCACGTCCTGGCGGGCGGTGTAGGCGCCCAGCACCTTCTGCTGGTTGGCGTCGGTCAGCTTGTTCTTGTTGCCGCTGCGCACGAACTCGGCGGACGCATCGATGAACAGCGTGGCGTTGTCGTGCTTGGACTTCTTCAGCACGATGATGCAGGTGGCGATGGTGGTGCCGAAGAACAGGTCGGGCGGGAGCTGGATGACGGCGTCGACGTAGTTGTTGTCGATCAGGTACTGGCGAATCTTCTGCTCCGCGCCGCCGCGGTACAGCACGCCGGGAAACTCGACGATGGCCGCCGTGCCGCTGGTGGCCAGCCAGCTCAGGATGTGCATGGTGAAGGCGAGGTCGGCCTTGCTCTTGGGCGCGAGCACGCCGGCGGGGGCGAAGCGCGGGTCGTTGATGAGCAGGGGGTTGGCGTCGCCCGCCCACTTGATGGAATACGGCGGGTTGGAGACGATGGCCTCGAAGGGTTCGTCGTCCCAGTGCGCCGGGTCGGTGAGCGTGTCGCCGTGCGCGATGTCGAACTTCTCGTAGTTCACGTCGTGCAGGAACATGTTGATGCGGCACAGGTTGTAGGTGGTCAGGTTGATCTCCTGCCCGAAGAAGCCCTGGCGCACCTTGTCCGGCCCCAGCACCT
>JAIXLP010000069.1:7549-26305 GCA_026954015.1 Burkholderiales bacterium
AGGTTGATCTCCTGCCCGAAGAAGCCCTGGCGCACCTTGTCCGGCCCCAGCACCTTGGCGAACTTGAGCAGCAGCGAACCCGAGCCGCAGGCCGGGTCGTACACCTTGTTGACCTCGGTCTTGCCGACGACGGCGATGCGCGCCAGCAGTTCCGACACTTCCTGCGGGGTGTAGAACTCGCCGCCGGATTTGCCAGCGGTGGAGGCGTACATCTGCATCAGGTATTCGTAGGCGTCGCCGAACAGGTCGATGGTGTTGTCGGCAAAGCCGTTGCCGCCGTCCGCGCCACTGGCCAGCGGCAGATCGCCGATGGCGTCGAGCAGCTTGACGAGCTTTTCGTTGCGCTTGGCAACCGTGGGGCCGAGCTTGCTGCTGTTCACGTCGAGGTCGTCGAACAGGCCCTTGAGGTCGTCTTCGCTGTCGCTGCCCAGGGCCGAGCGCTCGATGTTGGCAAAGACGCGCGCCAGGGTTTCGTTCAGGTTGGCGTCGAACGCGGCGCGCTGGCGCACGTTGGCGAACAGCTCGCCGGGCAGGATGTAGAAGCCCTTTTCGCGCACGGTTTCGGCGCGGCCCTGCTCGGCGTCCAGCGTGGGGAGCTGCGCGTAGTCGAAATCCGGGTTGCCGGCGCGCCGCTCCTGCTCGTTCAGGTAGCGGGTCAGGTTCTCCGAGATGAAGCGGTAGAACAGCATGCCGAGCACGTAGCTCTTGAAGTCCCAGCCATCGACGCTGCCGCGCAGGTCGTTGGCGATGCGCCAGATGGTCTTGTGCAGCTCGGCGCGCTCGGTTTCCTTGGCGGTGGTGTTCATCGAAAGTTCAAGCAAAATATGGCTCCAACGCTTGTCTGGCAAGCGCTGGCAGCTATGGTTTCAGTAGGGCAACTGCCGCGCCCGCTTGGCCGTGATCACCCTGGTGTTCACCCCTACCCAGCCCAGGCCGCCGAACAGGCGCGCGTGCTCGATCTTCACGCAGCGGTCCTGCACCACGTCCAGGCCCGCGTCGCGTGCGATCCGCGCGGCTTCTTCATTCACCACGCCCAATTGCAGCCACAGGCAGGAGGCGCCGATGGCCACGGCCTCCTCGGCCAGTGGCGGGGTGTCCTCGGCGCGGCGAAAGCAGTCCACCATGTCGATGCGTGCGCCCTGCCGCTGCAGGGCCTGCGCGGCCTCGGTGACGCTGGCGTAGGTGGTCTGGCCGAGGATGGTGGCGCCGCTTTGCGCCACGCGCGGGTTCACCGGCACGATGCGCCAGCCGTGCGCCTGCATGTACTGCGCGGCGAAGTGGCTGGGGCGGTGCCATTGCGGCGAGAGGCCGACGACGGCAATGGTGCGGCAGCGCCCGAGGATGGCGCGCAGCTGGCTGCTGAGGATGGGCGGGCTCGTGGGGGTCATAGTGCGGCGGGCGGGGGCGCTTGCAGCAGCCGTTGCAGCAGCTCCGGCGTGGGGTAGCCGTCGGCGGGCAGGCCCAGGCTCTGCTGGTAGCGCCGCAGCCCGGCGCGCGTGGCGGGGCCGACCACGCCGTCGGCCTCGCCCACGTCCATGCCGCGCCGGTTCAGCGCCAGTTGCAGCGCCTCGATCTCGGTGCGCGACAGCGGCTTCATCTGGCGCGGCCAGGCGACCTGCAGGCCGGGGCCGCCGTCGATCTGCTGCGCGAGCAGCGCGACCGCGATCGCGTAGTTGTTCGAGCTGTTGTAGCGCAGCAGCACGCGAAAGTTGTTGCCCACGAGCAGCGCGGGCCCGTGCACGCCCGCCGGGGTGAGGATGGAGGCGTCGCGCATCGCGGGCAGCGGCTTGCCGTCCATGCCCTGCACGCCGTCGGCGGCCCAGGCGCTCGCGTCCTGGCGCACGGTGAGCTCGGCGCGGCTGTAGTCGAAGCGCGCGGGCAGGCGCACCTCGGCGCCCCAGGGCTCGCTCGGACGCCAGCCCGATTGCGCGAGGAAGTTGGCGGTGGAGGCGACCACGTCGGGCACGCTGCCCCAGATGTCGCGCTTGCCGTCGCCGTCGGCGTCCACCGCGTACTTCAGGTACACCGACGGCAGGAACTGCGTGTGGCCCATGGCTCCGGCCCAGGAGCCGATCAGCATGGATGCCGGGATGTCGCCCTGCTGCACGATGCGCAGCGCCGCCAGCAGTTCACCGCGCGCCCAATCGCGGCGCCGGCCGTCGAACGCCAGCGTGGCGAGCGCGTCCACCGTGCGAAAGCCGCCGAAGTGCGCGCCGTAGCTGCTCTCCAGGCCCCAGATCGCGGTGATGATGCTGGCGGGCACGCCGTAGCGCGCCACGGCGCTGTCGAACGCGCTGGCGTGCAGCAGGCGCTGCGTCTTGCCCGCGAGTACGCGCTGCGTGGACACCGCGCCGTCGAGGTAGACCCAGATCGGCCGCACGAACTCGGGCTGCGCACGGTCCTGCTCGATCACCTGGGGCAGCCAGCGCGCGCGCGCCAGTGTGGCGTCCAGCGTCGCCTGGCTGATGCCCGCCGCGAGCGCGTCCTGCGCAAAGCCTGCAAGCCACGCGCGAAAATCCGGGCGCTGGTCGGCGCTGGCGGTGTCGTTGGAGGCCGGGGCGGCGTGCGCCAGGTGCACGGCCGGCAGGGCCAGGGCGCAGGCGAGGGCCAGCGTGAGGGCGAGCGTCGGGGGGCTCGGTGAGATGCGCATACCCGCGGATTGTGCCGAACTCGGCCGCCCCTGATCGGGGGATGGGCGGCGCCGGGCGATACTCGTGCACCGCCTTCCCGCGCTGCGCACTGCTGTCCATGCACACCTTTCTCTGGCACGACTACGAAACCTTCGGCACCGATCCGCGGCGCGATCGCCCGGCGCAGTTCGCGGCCATCCGCACCGATGCCGCGCTGCACGAAATCGGCGCGCCGGTGATGCTCTATTGCCGCCCCGGCGACGACTACCTGCCCGACCCCGGCGCCTGCCTGATCACCGGCATCACGCCGCAGCGCTGTCTGGCCGAAGGCGTGCCCGAACACGCCTTTGCCGCGCGCATCGAGGCCGAGCTGGCGCAGCCCGGCACGATCGGCGTGGGCTACAACACCATCCGCTTCGACGACGAGGTGACGCGCTTTCTCTTTTGGCGCAACCTGATCGACCCCTACGCACGCGAGTGGCAGAACCAGTGCGGGCGCTGGGATTTGCTCGACGTGGTGCGCCTCGCGTACGCGCTGCGCCCCGAGGGCATCGTCTGGCCGCAGGTGGACGGCAAGCCGAGCTTCCGGCTGGAAAAGCTCACGCAGGCCAACGGCATCGCGCACGAGGCGGCGCACGACGCGCTCTCGGACGTGCGCGCCACGATCGCGCTCGCGCGCCTGATCCGCGAGCACCATCCGCGGCTCTTCGAGTTTGCGTTTTCGCTCCACAAAAAAGAGCGCGTCGCGCAGGAACTGCGCCTGCCAACGACGCAAAGCACTGCCAAACCCTTCCTGCACGTCTCGGGCATGTTCCCGGCGCAGCAGGGGTGCCTGGCGGTGATGTGGCCGCTTGCGACGCACCCCACGAACAGGAACGAACTGCTCGCCTGGGACCTGGCGCACGACCCGGCCATGCTCGCGGGCCTGTCGGTGGCCGAGCTGCGCGAGCGCCTGTTCACGCGCGCCGAAGACCTGCCCGCGGGCGTCACCCGCCTGCCGATCAAGGGCGTGCACCTGAACAAGTCGCCCATGGTGGTGGGCAACCTGAACACGCTCACGCCCGCGCTGGCGGTCCGGTGGGGCATAGACCTGGCGCAGGCGCTGCGCCACGCCGAGACCGCGCGCGCGCTGCCCGACATGAGCGCGATCTGGCCCGCGGTGTACGCCCGACCCGCCGAGCCCGCGCCCGACGTGGACCAGGACCTGTACGGGGGCCTCCTCGGCAACGAAGACCGCAGGCGCCTGGCGCGCCTGCGCGGCCTGGGCGCGGCGCAGCTGGCGCAGGCGCGCGCCGGGTTCGACGACGCGCGCCTGACCGAGCTGCTGTTCCGCTACCGTGCGCGCAACCACCCTGAAACGCTCACGGCGCAAGAGCAGGCGCGCTGGCAGGCGCACCGCGTGGCGGCGCTCGTCGAAGGCGAGGGCGGGGCGCGCACGTTCGACGCGCTGTTCGCGCAGCTGGACGCGCTGGGCGGCGACGCCGACGAGCGCGCGCAGGCGATCCTGGGGGCGATTTACGACTACGCCGAGGGCATCGCGCCGGACATGGGCTGAACCAGCCCCTTGAACAGCTGCAGCAGGGCCCAGGCGAGCAGCAGCGGAATCACCAGGGTCTGCAGCGCGAACACCACGATGAGCGTCACTAGCCGCTCGACGAGCTGATCGACCGCAGCGGCGATCTCGCCCAGCCGCGCCTGCGCCGCCTCCATGGGGCGGGTGGCCGTGTCCCTGGCGCTGCTGCCCCATTGCCTGATCCGGTCGAGCAGGCTGTTTTCGGCGCCCGTGTCTTCGGCTGGCTCCGCGGTATCAGCGGGCGGCGTTTCGCTCTGCAGCGCCTGCAGCTGTTTGGAGGCGGTGTCGCTGGCGAGCTGGCTCTCTTCGTAGGGCTGGGCCAGGAAGTGCGCGAAGAGCTGCTCGCTGCCGAGGATGGTGATGGGCATGACCAGGCGCACGAAGAGCAGCAGCGTGAGCAGGCGCGCCAGCCACGGGGGGCCGCGCCCGCGCAGGCTCAGTCCAAGCCACAGCAGCGCCACGGCGGAGACCGCCGCCGAAACCCAGAAGCTGCCGCCCATGCCGAGCAGGAATTTCTGCAGCCCGAAGGCGACGCTGGCCCAGAGCATCCAGTCCGCCACCTGGGCCGTGAGCTCGTTGATGGGCGTGAGCAGCCGCCCCGGCGTGAGCGTGACGCCCATGCCCATGGGCTGCACCGCCAGCTCCGTGCCCTGCACCACCGAGACCACGCCGTGCAGCGTGCGCGCGGTGGCAAAGCTCACCAGCGCGCGCTTGAGGCCGGTGTCCACCGCGCCCTCGGCGCTGGTGTCCAGCGCAGGCCACCAGCACAGCGCCACGCACAGCAGGAGCAGCACGGCCGCAACGGCCTTGCGCGGCGTCTCGAAGGAGTGGGAATGGCCGGTGGCAGGCATGGGATGTTTCCTGCGGGCCAGTGTAGCGGCAGCGTCAGTGTTGCAGGGCGTCGAGCAGCTCGGCCTCGATGCGCAGCTGCAGCTCGCCGCGCCGCAGTTCCTCGCCGGTGATGACGAAGGTGTCTTCCACCCGCTCGCCCAGGGTGTTGACCTTGGCCAGCTGCACGCTCAGGCCGTGGGCCGCGAGCACGCGCGCCACCACGTAGAGCAGGCCCGCGCGGTCGGCGGCGGCCAGCGTGAGGATCCAGCGCTCGGCGTGCTCGTCGGGGCGAAGCGTCACGCGCGTGGCCACCGGGAAGCTGCGCGCGCGCCGCGACAGGCGCATGGCGCGGGGCTGGGGCAGGGGGGTGCGCAGGTCGAGCGCGTGCGGCAGCTCGCTTTCGACCAGCGCGATGAGCTCGCGCACGCCGCTCGTGGCGTGGCGCGGCAGCACCTCGAAGGTGTCGAGCGCGTGACCGTCGAGCGTGGTGTGGATGCGCGCCGCGAGGATGGAAAACCCCGCGCGGTCGAAGTAGCCGCAGATGCGCAGGAAGAGCTCGCTCTGGTCGGGTGTGTAGACGAGCACCTGCAGCCCTTCCCCGGCCAGCGACGTGTGCGCGCGCACCACGGGCGTGCTGCTGCCCACCGCGCGCAGGAGCTGGCGCGCGTGCCAGGCGATGTCGGCCGCGTCGTGGCGCATGAAGTAGCCCACGTCCAGCGTGCGCCACAGCGGCTCGTGCGCGCGCGGCGGCAGCGCGTGCAGTGCCAGCAGCACGCGCGCGTCGCGCTTGCGCTCTTCCACCTCGGTGGCGGCGTCGGGCACGCGCCCGCCCCCGCCCAGCACCGCAAGCGTGGCGTGGTACAGGTCTTCGAGCAGCTTGCCCTTCCATGCGCTCCACACGCGCGGGCTGGTGCCGCGGATGTCGGCCACGGTCAGCAGGTACAGCCCGGTGAGCGCGCGTTCGCTCCCCACGCGCGCGGCGAACGCGGCGATCACCGCCGGGTCGCTCAGGTCCTGCTTCTGCGCAACCTGGCTCATGAGCAGGTGCTCGGCGACGAGGAATTGGACGAGCCGCGCGTCTTCGTCCGGGATGCCGTGCGCCGCGTACTGCCGGCAGAAGCGCCGCGCCTCGCGCGCGCCGATCTGCGAGTGGTTGCCGCCGCGCCCCTTGCCGATGTCGTGGAACAGCGCGGCGACGGTGAGGATCCACGGCGCGTCCCACCCGGCGGCAAGCTGCGACAGCAACGGGTACTCGTGCGCGTGCTCGGCCATGAAGAAGCGCCGCAGGTTGCGCACCACCATGAGGATGTGCTGGTCCACGGTGTAGGCGTGGAACAGGTCGTGCTGCATCTGCCCGACGATGCGCCGGAAGGGCCACAGCAGGCGCCCGAGCACCGAGGTCTGGTTCATGAGCCTGAGTGCGTGCGTCACGCCGCTCGTGCCGCGCAGGATCTGCATGAAGGTGGCGCGGTTGGCCGCGTCGTCGCGAAAGCGCCGGTCCATCAGCGGGCGCGCGTTGTAGAGCGCGCGCAGCGTGCGCACCGACAGGCCCTGGATGCCCGGCGTGCCCTGGTAGCGCAGGAAGGTGCGCAGGATGGCCTGGGGCTTGCGCTCGTACAGGTCGTCGCGCGCGATCTCCAGCAGCCCGCCCTTTTCCAGGAACTCCGCGTCGATGATGATGAGCGGCGCGGTGGACGGGCGCAGGCGCTCCTCGATTTCGAGCATCAGGATCTGCGTGAGCTGGGAGACCGCCTTCGCTGCCCAGTAGTAGCGGCGCATGAGCTGCTCGCTCGCGCGCAGCGTGCGTCCGCCCGGCGCGGTGGCGTCGCGCAGGCCGAAGCTGGCCGCGACCGCGCCCTGCAGGTCAAACACCAGCCGGTCCTCGCGCCGACCCGCCACCAGGTGCAGCCGCGCGCGGATCAGGCACAGCAGCGCCTCGTTGCGTTCGAGCTGGCGCACCTCGTAGCGCGTCGCCAGGCCGTGCGCCGCGAGCGCGCGCCAGCTCGTGCCCAGGTGTGCGGCACGCGCCAGCCAGAGCACGAGGTGCAGGTCGCGCAGGCCGCCGGGCGATTCCTTGCAGTCGGGTTCGAGCGCGTAGGGCGTGTGTTCGTGACGCGTGTGGCGCTGGTGCAGTTCCAGCAGCTTGGCCTGCGTGAACGCGCGCGCGTCCAGCCGTTCGGCGTGCGCGCGCTGCAGCGCCGCGAACGCCTGCGTGCTGCCGGCCAGGCGCCGCGCCTCCAGCAGCGCGGTCTGCACCGTGATGTCCTGGGCGCTCACGTCCAGGCACTGGGCGAGCGTGCGCACGCTGGAGCCTATCGGCAGCCCCACGTCCCAGCAGCAGGCGATGAACGCCTCGACCGCGGCGGTGGGCGCGCCCTCGGCCACGAGCACGAGCACGTCCACGTCGGAGTGCGGAAACAGCTGGCGGCGCCCGTAGCCCCCGACGGCCACGAGCGCGGCCCCCCGGCCGGGCCGCGCGGCGTGCCAGAGCGCGCGCAGCAGGTCGTCGGTGGCGTCGGAGAGCGCGCGCAGCACGCGGTGCACGCCCGCCGGCGCAAGCCGCGGGTCCTGCAGTTGCGCCAGCAGTGCGGCGCGGCGGGCCGCGTGGTCGGCGCGCGCGGTGAGCAGGTGGGCGTCGTCGCTGCAGGTCATGGCGCGCAAGGCCGTGGCGCCGCCCGTCGGCCCTCAGGTCGCCGTGGCGGTGACGAAGTCGGGCAGCGGCGGGTAGCCCGGCGACAGCGTGAGCACGTCAAAGCCCGTTTCGGTCACGAGGATGGTGTGTTCCCACTGCGCCGAGAGGCTGTGGTCCTTGGTGATGATGGTCCAGCCGTCCTTGCCCAGCTCCTTGATGTCGCGCTTGCCCAGGTTGAGCATGGGCTCGATCGTGAACGTCATGCCGGGCTTGAGCTCCACGCCCGTGCCCGGGCGCCCGTAGTGCAGCACCTGCGGCTCGTCGTGGAACTTCCTGCCGATGCCATGGCCGCAGAATTCGCGCACCACCGTGAGGCCCTGGCCCTCGGCGAAGGTCTGGATCGCGTGGCCGATGTCGCCCAGGTGGGCGCCGGGCTTCACCTGCTGGATGCCGAGCCACATGGATTCGTAGGTGAGCTTGACGAGCCGTCTGGCCGCGATCGAGCATTCGCCCACGAGGTAGGTGCGGCTGGTGTCGCCGAACCAGCCGTCCTTGGTAATCACCGTGACGTCCACGTTCACGATGTCGCCCTTCCTGAGCGGCTTGTCGTTCGGGATGCCGTGGCAGACCACGTGGTTCACCGAGGTGCACAGGTGGCCCGGGTAGGGCGGGTAGCCCGGCGGCTGGTAGCCGATGGTGGCCGAAACCGTGCCCTGGTTCTTCATGCATTCGGCGCCGAGCCGGTCGATCTCGATGGTGGGCAGGCCGGGCACGATGTGCGGGGCGATGTAGTCGAGCACGTCTGCTGCGAGGCGGCAGGCTTCGCGCATGCCGGCGATGCCGGCCGCGTCCTTGATTTCTATGGTCATGCTGAAATTATCCCACTGCGGGCAGGGCCGCGCCTGCCCACTAAAATCGCAGCTCCCGCTTGATTTTCGCTGCGGCGCGCTCTGTTTCCTGTAGCAAACGGGCAGGCCATCGCGTCGCCACCCACCTGCGCCACCGTGTCCCTGCATCTCACCACCTTCGAAGGCGGCAACGCCCTGAGCTCCTTTCGGGCCGCGCAGCTCCTGCCCCGGCTGCAGGCCATCGACCCGCGCATCGCGGGCATCGCGGCGCGCCATGTGCACTGGGTGGCGACGGATGCGCCACTGTCTGCCGCGCTGCACGAGCGGCTTGCGGCGCTGCTCACCTACGGCGAGCCGGCGGAGGATGGCACGGCCGACGCGGTGCTGCTCGTCACGCCGCGCCTGGGCACGGTCTCGCCCTGGGCGTCCAAGGCCACGGACATCGCGCGCAACTGCGGGCTGCAGGTGGCGCGCATCGAGCGCGCGACCGAGTACGGCCTGCGGCGCAAGGGCGGCCTGCTGGGCGGCAAGGCGGCGTGGAGCGCCGAGCAGCGCGCGCAGGTGGCCGCGCTGCTGCACGACCGCATGACCGAATCCGTGCTTGCCACGCGCGAGCAGGCCGCGCGCCTCTTTGACGCCGTGCAGGCCGAGCCCATGGCGCACGTGGACGTGCTCGGCGGGGGGCGCGCGGCGCTGGTGGCGGCCAACGCCGCCTGGGGGCTGGCGCTGGCGGACGACGAAATCGACTACCTCGTGCAGGCTTTCGGCGCGCTCGGGCGCAACCCCACCGACGTGGAGCTGATGATGTTCGCGCAGGCCAACAGCGAGCACTGCCGCCACAAGATCTTCAACGCGCAATTCACCATCGACGGCGTGGCGCAGGAGAAAACCCTGTTCGGCATGGTCCGCCACACCGAGGCCGCGTCGCCCCAGCACACCATCGTCGCCTATGCCGACAACGCCTCCGTCATGGAGGGCACGCGGGTCGAGGAATTTGCAGCCCAATCGGCTTCCAGCGCAGGAGGGGCAAGCGCTGCCAGCTATCAAAAGCATGAAACGCTGCGGCATGTGCTGATGAAGGTGGAAACCCACAACCATCCCACGGCGATCTCGCCCTTCCCCGGCGCGAGCACCGGCGCGGGCGGCGAGATCCGTGACGAGGGCGCCACGGGCCGCGGCTCGCGCCCTAAGGCCGGACTCACGGGTTTCACCGTCTCCCGGCTCTGGGGCT
Organism: Burkholderiales bacterium; assembly: GCA_026954015.1. Classification (GTDB taxonomy): domain Bacteria; phylum Pseudomonadota; class Gammaproteobacteria; order Burkholderiales; family Burkholderiaceae_C; genus Comamonas_C. The sequence goes on from JAIXLP010000069.1 coordinate 17,295, forward strand.
CCGACGTGGGCCAGCCCGCGCACATCGCAGGCGCCCTGCAGATCATGACCGAGGGGCCGCTGGGCGGCGCGGCGTTCAACAACGAGTTTGGTCGTCCCAACCTCGCGGGGTACTTCCGCGAGTACGAGATGGTGGTGGACGGCGTGCAGCGCGGCTACCACAAGCCCATCATGATCGCGGGCGGTCTGGGCAGCATCGACGCGCGGCTCACGAAGAAGATCGCCTTCCCCGCGGGCACGCTGCTGGTGCAGCTGGGCGGGCCGGGCATGCGCATCGGGCTGGGGGGCGGCGCGGCAAGCTCGCTGGCCAGCGGCGCCAACGCCGCCGAGCTGGATTTCGACTCGGTGCAGCGCGGCAACCCCGAGATCGAGCGGCGCGCGCAGGAGGTCATCCACCAGTGCGCGCTGCTGGGCGCGGCCAACCCCATCCTCGCGATCCACGACGTGGGCGCAGGGGGCCTGTCCAACGCCTTCCCCGAGCTCGTCAACGACGCGGGGCGCGGCGCGCGCTTTGATCTGCGCGCGGTGCCGCTGGAGGCCTCGGGCCTGTCGCCGCGCGAGATCTGGAGCAACGAGAGCCAGGAGCGCTATGTGCTGGCGGTTGCGCCCGACGCGCTCGCACAACTGCAGGCGCTGTGCGAGCGCGAGCGCTGCCCCTGCGCCGTCGTCGGCGTCGCCACCGAGGCGCGCGAGCTCATCGTCGCCGAGCAAGACCTTGCGGTGGACTGCGCGCCCCCCGCGCCCGGCGCCGACGCCGCCGTGCACATGCCCATGGACGTGCTGCTCGGCAAGCCGCCGCGCATGCACCGCGACGTTGCGCGCGTTGCCCGCCAGGGCGCGCCGCTGCCGCTCGATGGCGTGCCGCTGGAACAAGCGGTGATCGAGGTGCTCGCGCATCCGACCGTGGCGAGCAAGCGCTTTCTCGTCACCATCGGCGACCGCAGCGTGGGCGGGCTCACGCACCGCGACCAGATGGTCGGCCCCTGGCAGGTGCCCGTGGCCGACGTGGCCGTGACGCTGGCCGACTACGCAGGGTTCGCGGGCGAGGCGATGGCCATGGGCGAGCGCACGCCGCTCGCGGGCCTGAACGCCCCCGCGTCGGGCCGCATGGCCGTGGCGGAGGCCATCACCAACCTGCTGGCCGCGCCCATCGAACTGGCGCGCGTGAAGCTCAGCGCCAACTGGATGGCCGCCTGCGGCGAGCCGGGCGAGGATGCGGCGCTCTACGACACCGTGCGCGCGGTGGCGCTGGAGCTGTGCCCGCAACTCGGCATTTCCATTCCGGTGGGCAAGGACAGCCTCTCGATGCGCACCCAGTGGTGCGACGCCGCCACGGCCAGGAAGGTCGTCTCGCCCGTGAGCCTCATCGTGAGCGCCTTCGCCACGCTGGCCGACGTGCGCGGCACGCTCACGCCGCAGCTCGATGCGCAGGAATCCGACAGCACGCTGCTGCTCATCGACCTGGGCCACGGCAGGATGCGCATGGGCGGCTCCATCCTGGGCGAGGTGCTGGGCGGCTTCGGCACCGAGGTGCCCGACCTGGACGATGCGCAGGACTTGAAGCGCCTGGTTGCCGCCATCAACGAGCTGCGTGCACGCGCTCTCATCCTCGCCTACCACGACCGCAGCGACGGCGGCCTGCTCGCCACCGTCGCCGAGATGGCGTTCGCCGGGCGGGTGGGCGTGGCGCTCAACGTGGACATGCTCGTCACCGAAGGCGACGGCGTGCGCGATGGCCGCATGGACAGCTTCGAGGCCAAGGACTGGAGCCAGCAGGTGAGTGGCCGCCGCGAGGTGCTCACGCTGCGCGCGCTGTTCAACGAAGAGCCCGGCGTGGTGCTGCAGATCCGCACCGCCGAGCGCGAACAGGTCATGCAGGTGCTGCGCACGCACGATCTCATCGCGTGCACCACCACCATAGGCAAGACGCGCCCGGCCAGCGCCCCCATGCAGGTGGGCAAGGGCGAGCTGCAGGTCTGGCGCGATGCCAGGAAAATCTTCGGCACCACGCTGCAGAACCTGCAGCAGGTCTGGGACACGGTGAGCTGGAAGATCGCGCAGCAGCGCGACAACCCTGCGTGCGCCGATGCCGAGCACGCGGCGGCGGGCGACCCGGGCGACCCGGGGCTGCACCAGCACCTCACGTTCGACGCCGCCGAAGACATCGCCGCGCCCTTCGTGCACCGTGCGCGCCCGCGGGTTGCCGTGCTGCGCGAGCAGGGCGTGAATTCGCACGTCGAGATGGCCTATGCGTTCGACGCCGCCGGGTTCGAGGCCTGCGACGTGCACATGAGCGACCTGCAGGCGGGCCGCGCGCGGCTGCAGGATTTTCAGGGCCTCGTCGCCTGCGGCGGCTTCAGCTACGGCGACACGCTGGGCGCGGGCGTGGGCTGGGCCCGCTCCATCACCTTCCATGCGCGGCTGTCCGACGCATTCCAGCGCTTCTTCGCGCGCGCCGACACCTTCGCGCTTGGCGTGTGCAACGGCTGCCAGATGTTCGCCGAGCTCTCCGAGATCATCCCCGGCGCGCACGCCTGGCCACGCTTCACGCAAAACCTCAGCCACCGCTTCGAGGCGCGCCTTTCGATGGTCGAGGTGCTCGACTCGCCCAGCATCTTCTTCGCGGGCATGGCAGGCAGCCGCCTGCCCATCGTCGTCTCCCACGGCGAGGGCTACGCCAACTTCGCGCGCCGCGGCGACGCCGCGCAGGTGGTGCGCGCACTGCGCTTCGTGAACCACCATGGCCAGCCGACCGACGCCTACCCCGCCAACCCCAACGGCAGCCCCGAGGGCCTGACGGCCGTGACCACCGCCGACGGGCGCTTCACCGCGATGATGCCGCACCCCGAGCGCGTGTTTCGCAACGTCCAGATGAGCTGGACGGCGGGCGACGTCTCGCAGTTCAGCCCCTGGATGCGCCTGTGGCGCAACGCCCGCCGCTGGGTGGGGTAAAGGCGACGCTGGACAAGTCCCTTGCGCGCGTCGCATCGCTGCCCGGGGCGGTCTGCGGCGTTGCACATGCGCGCCATGGCTGGGGCCATGTCCGCGCGTTGCGCCTTGCATCCCGTCCCCCTGCAGGGCGCGCCACATCGCGGGCACTTGTTCAACGTCGCCTGAACTTGCCGCGTCTGGTGGTTGAAATCGCGCGCGCTGGCCTAAAATGCGCGTTGAGGGGCTGTACCGGTTTCGACGTGGGTTCGGACGCGGTGTGGTGCATGTCGAGCTTGAGTGACGCTCGTAAATCTCCATTCACAAAAGTAACTGCAAACGACGAACGTTTCGCACTCGCCGCCTAAACACCGGTGAGCCTTGCAACAGCACGCTGACGGGCTGGGCAAGGGGGTAGCAATACCTCCCGGCTGCAAGGGAATTCACGTCAGCTGGCCGCCTGCCGGGCACCTTGGCAAGCGGCGAGATCCTAGGGTGCTGGTCTGGCATGCAGCGTGCGTCTGCGCGGCATGTCGGGCGAGACACAAAACAGAACGCTAAACATGTAGATCTGCCCGAACAAGGCTTGCGGACGCGGGTTCAATTCCCGCCAGCTCCACCATTTACCAAAAACCCAACCCTTATCGGTCGGGTTTTTTTCTGCCCGCAGCACCAGTGTTGGCGCGGTTCCGGGCGTTGGCCTCTTTAGCGCCACCCCTCTGCCGACGCCCATTTCGGGGCCGTTTAGCTCCGTTTTCTCTCTCTGTTCTCTGTCCGGCTCTTTACCGGAAAACGCCCCGTACCCAACAAAAACGCGGGGTTGCGCGTGCCGGGTTGCGTTTTTCGTCTGCTGGAGACGGCGCGACCGAGAATGCAACAGGCGTAAAAAAACCGCCCGGAGGCGGCGCGTGGTGAAGGTGCTGACCATCAGCTTCTGGCCTGGATCATCCTGCGCTGCTGCTGCCAGTCCAGCGGCAGGCTGCCGTTGCGGATCAGGTGCTCCAGCGCGATCCCGCTGTCGTCAGTCAGGCAGGCCTCGACGACGTCTGGAGCCAAATGCACCAGCCGCGCAATCGTGCTGGCTCGCCCGGGGTTGAGTCCTTCGGCCTGCGCGATCTCGGTCATCGAGGTGAACCGCCCGTCGTCGAGCAGGCGTTGCCAGTGGTGCGCCATCCCCAGCGCCCGCACCAAGGCGCTGTCCTGCGCTGCGACTCGGGCCTCGCGTTCCTGCGCAGACTCATCCGCGAACGCCTGTGGCGTGTCGAGCGGCGTGATGATCTTGCGCCGCACGCCGCGCTTGACCAGCGTCCACGGAATGAACGTCTCCATCTTCACCCCGCCAGCCGGATTGGGAATCTGGAAGGTGACCGCCTCGCCGGTGAACTTGCCGATGTCTTTCTTGGCCATGTGCTGTCTCCTACTCGAAGGACTGGATGATCTGGCGCTGCTGCTGCCAGTCGACAGGAATGGGGTTGCGCTGAAACCAGATCAGCGTGAGGCGTCTGGGCTGGCGACCCGCGAGCAGTTGCTCGACGATGTCCGGGGCCAGCAGGGTCAGGCGCAGCAGTTCATTGACGGTGCTGGGATGCAGCCCCTCGGCTCGGGCAATGGCCGCACCGCTTTCAAACTCGCGGCTATCCAGCAGGTGCTGCCAGTGAAAGGCCCGGGCGACTGCTTCGATGATCGTCGGGTCGTGTGCCACCGCGCCGGTGTCGGCCAGACGCCGGATGCCCCGGCGCTTGAACACCAGCGGCACGAAGGTTTCCAAGGTGCCGGAGTCGTTCATTGCGCCTCCATCTCAACCAGTTCTGCGCCGATGCTTTCCGGGGCAAATTCGCCGATCAGCGCCTTCCAGCCCAGTTCGCGCCAGCTCACTTTCAGGCCACCGGGGACGAGATCCACGCGCTCGACCATCAGGTTGACGATGCGGTGGCGCTCTGCCGGATACAGTCGTTCCCACACATCTCCCAAGCGGTGCATCGCCATCACCGCCATGTCCTCGGTGATCTGCGCGCCGTTGCGCTGGATGAACTGGCAGACCGCCGTGATCGCCTCGGGGCTGGCCAGCACCGATTTGATCTGCGCGATGGCCGCCGACTCCACTTCGTCAGCCGGAATGCGCTCGTAGGTTTTGCCGCCCGCCCCGTAGCGTACTTCCGACTTCGACACGTAGTAGCGGTACTTGCGCCCGTTCTTGCGTGAGTAGGTCGGGTACATCCGCTCGCCGGTCGGTGCGTACAGCAGGCCACGCAGCAAGGCGTCGGTGCGCGACCTGATCTTGGTTTCCACCGAGCGTGCGTGCCCGTCCTTGGCCAGCAGTTCATGCACCTTGCCCCACAAGCCGTGGTCGATGATGGCCGGGTGCGCGCCGGGGTACCACGTGCCCTTGTGCGACAACTCCCCGAGGTAGATGCGGTTGCGCAACAGCTTGTGCAGGTACTTCTTGTCGATGCGCGTGCCTGCGCGGGTGATGCCTTCCTGCGTCGTCCACGCCTTGGTGGTGATGCCTTCGGCGGTCAGGTTGGCGGCGATCTGCGTCGGCGAGCCGATGATCAGCATCTCCTCGAAGATGCGACGCACCACTGCTGCCTCGGTGTCGTTGATGACCAGCAAGCGGTTCTCGACGTCGTAGCCCAGCGGCGGGACGCCGCCCATCCACATCCCTTTGCGCTTGGCGGCAGCGATCTTGTCGCGGATGCGCTCGCCGGTGACCTCGCGCTCGAACTGGGCGAAGGACAGCAGCACGTTGAGCATCAGCCGCCCCATCGAGGTGGTGGTGTTGAACTGCTGCGTGACCGACACGAACGACACGCCGTGGCGCTCAAACACCTCGACCATCTTGGAGAAGTCGGCAAGGCTGCGCGTCAGGCGGTCGATCTTGTAGACCACCACGATGTCGATCTGGCCGCGCTCGATGTCTGCCATCAGGCGCTTCAGCCCGGGGCGATCCGTGTTGCCGCCGGAGAAACCGGGGTCGTCGTAGTCGTCGGCCACCGGAATCCAGCCCTCGGCGCGCTGGCTGGCGACGTAGGCGTGGCCCGCTTCCTTCTGCGCGTCGATGGAGTTGAATTCCTGATCGAGCCGCTCATCCGAGGACACCCGGCAGTAGACCGCGCAACGCTGGCGCGGCTTGTTGTGGGGCACGTCGTTCATTCGTAGCCCTCCCCAGCGCGGCGCAGGCCGAAGAACAATGGCCCCGACCACGGGGTGCCTGCGATGTGGCGCGCGACGGCGGACAGGCTTTTGAACTGCTTGCCCTCGTAGTCGAAGGTGCCGTCAGCGGTGACCCGGACGTGGTGATCGCGGTCACCCCATTCGCGTACCAGCACGGTGCCCGGGGCCAGCGTGATATCCCGGGCCTTGCGCGGCTGTTTGATCTTCGAGTGGCGCACGCCGATGTTGGCCAGCCGCCTGCGGGTGTCGGGATCGAGTCCGCCGAAGGCTTCTTCCTGCAACTTGTAGGCGATGCGGGATTCCAGATAGACGCGATTGGTCTTGTCCGGGCGGCGCGGGAAAAAGCGATCCCAAAGCGCCCAGACCTCGGCCATCGCCAAGGATGGCAAGGCCGCCACCTGCGCGGCCACCGATGTGTGTTGGTCGTTCATCACAACTGCTCCTGTTGATAAGGGGTTGTATGAACGCGCTGGTCGGGCAGGAAGCCAAGGCCAACTTCTCTGCGATTGGGATCATCCGCGAGGAGCGTGCGGACGATGGCGCGGGCCAGGATGGCGGTGATTTCGCCAGCACGGGCGCTGGCGGACATCTCCGAGGGAGATGCAAGTTCGAGGTTCTTCATGACGGCTCCGGGGAATAGCAACCGTCAGGGATAGTGAGCCTGATCTTCCGAAGCGGATGGCAATTCCGGGTAATCGGCGGCGGCAAAACTTTCGCGTTAACTAAACAGTTGACGGCCTTGCAGCGGGGAAGTACGATCACCCTGTTAACCAATCACGCAACTAGGAAACACCCATGCCTTTCGGAGCCTTCATTCGCAAAAAGCGCGAAGAGAAGCAGATCCAGATGAACGAGTTTGCGCGCCAGCTCGAGATATCGCCTGCCTACTGGTCACGCATCGAGCGCGATATGGAAAAGCCGCCCAAGGATGAGCTGATCCGCAAGGCGGCCGAGATTCTGGGTATCGACCCAGACGACGCCTTCGTAGAGGCCAGCCGTCTGCCCCCCGATATGCGCGACGACGTGGCCAGCGTGGTGCGGATGTACCGCCGGGAAGTAACGGAGAAGAAGTGAATGCCGGTTCTGACCCTCGACTACCGGCATTGCGACCGCAAGCGCCCCAAATACGTCAAGCACATCGAAATTGAAGGCATCGCCGCGCTGGCCCGCCATCAACTGGTCGGCTCGGGCATCGATGCCATCCCCTTCGACGCGTTGCGTGAGATCAACCGTCTGAAGATCAACGGCATCGACTTCTCACTTGAAGTCAGCACGGATTGCGAGGTGCATGACGACGAGGGCCGTCACGTCTTTGGCATCTGCGAGTACGACCCCGGTGTTCCGGACACTGCGATGGTGTGCGTCTCTCCTGTCGGCGAAAAACTCAGCGAACTGCTGGCGCTCAGTACCTTGGCCCACGAATTAGGGCACGCGGTGTTCGATGCACCAGGCTGGATTGTCGATGGCAGCAAAGGCCCAGGATTGTTCGATGCTCTGGAACCAGCCGTGCAGCGCGCTTATCGAACCACCACGCCGGACAGCGACCACTTGGCGAAATCACCCACAGCCCCGGCGCAGGCGGTACTGGCCACGGAGATTCACTTTGCCGAGCTGCGCGCCAACGAGTTCATGGGTTCGCTGCTGGTGCCGCGCCAACATTTGAACGTGGCAGTTGAGGAACTTGCTCCGCACTTCAACATTGCGCTGCACCGTGGCCCATCCCTCGATCCGGATATTCCCGGCACCAGCCTGCATCTCTCGTCTGGCGACACAAGCGATCTGGAGTTCTTCGAGAAGGCGCTCGCTGCCCGCTTTGGCGTCAACCGGCGCTTTGTGCAAGTGCGCCTGCAACGCTACGGCCTGATCCGACCGGAGGGTGCTGTGCGCTGACCCTTTCCCATCCCCGCCACGCCGACTCCGCGTCGGCATTTTTTGAACCCCACAGTTAACAACTCGCGCAATCGCGCACTTTCCAAAGGAGCCTGCCTATGCCTACCGGTCACACCACCGCCCAGCAGAAGAAAGTGGTCAACCCGAAGCCGTCCAGCAAGCGTGCGCGCGAACAGCGGTCTGATGACGGCCCCGTCATCCTGCCCGGGATGGAGCATTTCGTCGATCTGGTGCGCAAGGTCAAGCGTCCGGCGCTGGTGGTGCGCCTGCTTGAACGCGCCAGCGGCGGCACATTGCCAGAGTTGCTGGCGCTGGCCGATGCCGCCAAGGGCAAGCTTCCGGTCGAATCACGGCAGGCGGTGTCGCTCTCCGGCGCATCCAGCGAGGCGGCAGCAGGCGCACTGATGCAGCTCGGGCAGCTTGCCACTGGTGTCTTTCGTCGATCCCGACGATCTCTACGAAGCGAGCGCCTTCACGCAACTGGCCGATGCACTCGATGCCTGCTCGCGAGCCGTAATGGCCTACACCGACGAGGCATTGATGGATGAAACGGGCCGCGACATCGCGGTGCGGCGTCTGACCTACAGCCGCTGGCAGCACGCGAACAGCGCCAGCCACGTCCACGGCCTGATCGTGATGCGCCGCACGGCCGTGGACGCCGCGCTTGCGGAAACCACCGATCTCAACAACTTCGCCGACTGGCTGCTGACGCTGCTGGTGGCCAAGCGCGGCGGTGTACTGCACCTGCCCATCGTCGGGCGGCATTGGCGGCAACACCCGCAGCAAAGCCACCGCGCTGGCGATCCGGAAGCCGTCCGGCGTATCCGGCAAGCCGCACCCCTCTGGAGATAAGCATGTCATCGACCGATCCGAACCTTGGACTCACCTACGGCTGGACGCTGGGCGAAAGCGGCTGGGACACCGGCATGGACGCCAACTTGAAGCGCTTGGGCGCAACTGTGGGCCTGTCCGTGAAAGACCGCGACCTGACCACGCCACCGGCCAGCCCGGCCAACGGCG
>JAIXLP010000069.1:26315-30373 GCA_026954015.1 Burkholderiales bacterium
CTGTCCGTGAAAGACCGCGACCTGACCACGCCACCGGCCAGCCCGGCCAACGGCGACCGCTACATCGTGCCTGCCGCCGCCACCGGTGCGTGGGCGGGCAAGACCCACCAGATCGCTGTGCGCATCGAGGGCGCGTGGGAATACCACCCGCCCAAGGTCGGCTGGCTTTGCTACATCGAGGACGAGGCCAAGCTTTCGGCTTTCAAACCCGCAGGCTGGAGTGCAGGCATCGCCATCTGAAACCCATACCACCGTAACCACTGAACCCGCCCACGAGGCGGGTTTTGCATTTCTGGAGGAAGCAAATGACTGAAGAAACCCAACCCGCCGCCCTTGTGGAGAACATGCTGCTTCTGCACAAGGAGGACTTCGACGATCTGCTCGACCGTGCCGCCGAACGCGGTGTCGAGCGTGCGCTCGCCCACATCGGCCTCGAAAACGGCCACGCCGCGAAGGACATCCGCGATCTGCGCGACCTGTAGCAAGCGTGGTGCGATGCCCGCCGCACCGCGTGGCAGACCGCCGTGAAGGTCGTCACCACTGGCATCCTGGCCGCGCTGCTGGTCGGGGCTGCCCTCAAGTTGAAGCTGATGAGAGGTGCGCAATGACCGCCAAGCCCAAGCTCTGCCTTCTGGACGACTGGCGGCGCGTGCTGCGCCGCGCCTGGAGCATCCGTTTTTCGCTGCTCGCGGCGGCCTTCACGGCGGCGGAAGTGGTGGTGCCGCTGTTCGGTGACGTGCTGCCGCGTGGCCTGTTCGTGCTGCTGGCCTTCGCTGCCAGCATCGGTGCGACCGTGGCGCGCATCGTTGCACAGCCGGAGATGCACCGATGATCCGGCCACCGCAAAGACGCACCGTGGCCGCGCTGACGCTGTCCGCCGCCGCCCTGGTCGGCATCGTGCTGCACGAGGGCTACACCGACCGCGCGGTGATCCCGGTCAAGGGCGATGTGCCGACCATCGGCTTCGGCACCACCAAGGACGTGAAGATCGGCGACACCACCACGCCGCCGAAGGCGCTGGCCCGCGCGCTCACCGACGTACAGCAGTTCGAGGGTGCCCTGAAAAGCTGCGTGACCGTGCCCCTGGCCCAGCACGAGTACGACGCGCTGGTGAGTTTCTCCTACAACGTCGGCAGCCGGGCGTTCTGCCAGTCCACCCTCGTCAGAAAACTCAACGCCGAGGACTACGCCGGAGCGTGCTCCGAGCTGCTGCGCTGGCGCTTCTTCCAGGGCAAGGACTGCGCGCTGCCAGCCAATGCGCGTCTGTGCGGCGGGTTGGTCACGCGGCGGCAAGCTGAATACCGCCAATGCCTCGGGGACGCGCCATGAGCCTGATCCCGTGGCCGTACCGCTGGTTGGCCGTGGCTGCGCTCGCCGCCGCCCTGATCGGCTTCGGTTGGATCAAGGGCGCGGGCCACGTTCAGGCCCAGTGGGACGCCGCCGCCCAGAAGCAAGCTCTGCAGGTCGCCGCCATCCGTGAGCGGCAGGCGCAAGCCACCGTCAAGGTCGTTACCGAGTACGTCGACCGCGTCCGCGTCGTCCGCGAGAAGGGCGACACCATCATCAAGGAGGTTCCCGTCTATGTGCCCGTTCAGGCCGATGCTGCTTGCACTATCAACCGTGGCTTTGTGCGCCTGCACGACGCTGCCGCCGCAGGTGAACTGCCCGAGCCCGCCCGAGATGCTGATGCGGCCGCCGCAGGCATTGCGCTCTCTGCCGTCGCCGGAACCGTTGCGGCCAACTACCAGACCTGCCACGAAAACGCCGAGCAACTGAGTGCGTTGCAGGTGTGGGTCAGTGAGATGGCATCCACCACCAAGTAGTCAGCGCTTGGCGACTTCGCAACACCTGATCGTTCCATCCGAAGGCGCTTGGCTTCCATCTGGAACAGCGCGTTCATGACATCCGTACCCACCACGGAGCATTGACCATGAGTAACCGATTCAAGCACGCCGTCATCGACGATGTCACCTCGCGCAACATCGACGCCAGCCTGCAAGACCATCTTCTCGACCTGTTCGAATCGGCCATGAAGTCGGTGGCCACGACGTTGGTGCGCGAGGCAAAATTCGACACCACCGACTTCGCCACCGCCAAAGGGCGCGGCTGCGAGGGGTTCACGCTGCTGGTGAGCCGCACCCGCGCCGACTCGCGTGACGGCTGGTTCGGTGCGTTTCAGCGCGGCGACGAACGCCTCGACGTCGTCGGCCACCTGGAATAGGCGGTCAATCGTCCAGTTCGGGAACGTCCCAGTCCGCCGGGCGCGCCTCGCCGGTCTGGTAGAACTGCTTCACCAGCTTCACGTATTCAAGAAAATCCCGGTTCTCCGTGGCCAGCCGATTGGCCATGTCCCAATCGATCTCGTCGCGCTCGCGCGCCGGAATCAGCACCTGACTGTCGGCAGGGTTGTCCACGTCCAGCTTGATGAAGCCGATGCCGTGGGCGGCGAACAGCATCCGCAGTTCCTTCAGCGTATCGGTGCCGCCGATTTCCGCAGCGACCAGATAGCCGAAATTGGCCCACGACGAATTCGACACCGCCTGAAAAAAGCACTCGCGCACGTTCGAGCGGTTGATCAGCAGCTTGGCCTCGAATGACCACAGCTTGGTGCGTTTGTCCGAATACTGCGTGACGCAATCGCGCACTTCGCGGTGCCATTCCTTGCCCAAATCCTCCATGCCGACCACATCCGGGTACAACCAGCGGTTGCCGTTTGGCCCACGCTTGTTCGATGAGCGCTTTTCGTCGATGCGCTTGGAGAACAACCCGAACTCCTCCCACAGGTACTGCGACAACATCGGGTACAGCGCGTGCTCGTCGATCTTCAAGGTGCTCGCATCCGTCGTTGACGCAGCCCCCTCGCTCTCGACTGCCGCTACCTCGGCGCTGTCCGTCCGCTCCGAGTAGTAATGCTTGCGCGGCCGCCCCTCGGTCGTCTTCAGTTCCAGATGCTTCCTTTGTAGGCGCGGCAACTGGGAACTGATCTCGCGCACGATCTGCTGCACCAATTCGGCATCCGTTTCGAGCCGTTGGCTGCTCTGCTTCTTGGCCTGACACTGCTCGGGATAGGTGGCAAACACCCAGTCGGCGATCTGCCGCGCGGTGAATTTCTCATCCGGGTGCGCCTTGAGGTACCCGACGACGGTTTTCGCCAGATTCAATTCCATAGCCATTCCCATCCCGTCCCGGTCATCACGCCGACGCCCCTGTCTGCGGCGGCGCCTTCGGCGGAACCGCACCCCTTGACGTTCACCAACTCGCCATCGCGCAGCCTGTCTGCGGCGGCGCCTTCGGCGGAACCGCACCCGGCTGGTAAGTCGCATCGAACACCGTGTCCGTCAGCCAGCGCTTGAAGTTGGGGTTGTCGCTGAACTGCTTGAACAGCTCGGTGTGGTCGGACAGCAGCTCCAGCACCACGCGGTTGAGTGCCTTGTCGTGCTCCAGCCTGGCGTTTTGCTTGTCGGAGTTCGCTTGCGCGTTCTGGTAAGCCTTGTCCTGCGCCACCCGCGCCGGGATTTCCTCGGCGATCACCTTGCGGATCTTGTCTTCGTCCTTCCACTCGATGTTGCCGAACAGGTCGTTGAAGGTTTTGATGATTGCGGAGAGTTTGTCGATGTCTGCCTCACCCTTGCCGCCACCGCCGCCCGACGGTACTGGCTCGACCGTGGCGTCGGCGTCGTCCATTGCCATCTTCAACGCCGCTTTGGCCTCCACCCTGTAGCTGTCCATGTCGATGGTCTCCAGTACCCCCTTGGAGAGGTCTTCCTCCTTCGGCGCGGGCAGCTTGGGGATGAGGAAATTCAGGAAGATCGAGAGCTTCTCCCACGTCGGGTGACCGTAGCTCAGGATCGCGGCAAGAAAGCCGTAGCCGCGCACGAAGGCCTTGGCCTTGCCCTTGAACTTGACCTGATCGTCCTCGCCGAGCTTGTCGGTGTATTCGGCCACGCAGGCATCGAGGATGGGGTCGAGTTTGTCCCGGTCAGCGCCGCTCAAATACAGCGCGACCAAGTCTTCCACCTGCTGCCAGCTGTACACCTGCTGCCCGTCGAGTTCGGCCT
>JAIXLP010000069.1:30383-31294 GCA_026954015.1 Burkholderiales bacterium
ACCAAGTCTTCCACCTGCTGCCAGCTGTACACCTGCTGCCCGTCGAGTTCGGCCTTCAGGTCGTGCAGTTTGTTGGCGTCGGTTTCGCCGGTCTGGATGGTGGCGCGGTAGTAGTCCTGGAACGCCGCCTTCACCGCCTCGGCGTTGTCGGCGAAGTCGAGCACGAAAGTGTCGTGCTTCTGCGGATGCGCGCGGTTCAGGCGTGACAGGGTCTGCACTGCCAGCACGCCCGCCAGCGGCTTGTCCACGTACATCGTGTGCAGCAAGGGTTCGTCGAAGCCGGTGACGAACTTGTTGGCAACGATCAGGAAGCGATACGGGTCCTGCTTGAAGTTGGCCGGAATGTCCTTGCTCGGAAAGCCGTTGAGATCGGCCTCGGTCTTCTTCTGCCCACCGATCTCGAACTCGCCCGAGTACGCCACGATGGCCCGGTACGGGCTCTTGATCTGCGTGAGGTAGTCCGACACCTCGCGCCAGTAGTCGATGGCCCTCGCGATGCCGTTGCAGACGATCATTGCCCGCGCCTTGCCACCGATCTTCTGCTTGCCCGCCACCTGCGCGATGAAGTGATCGACCATGATCTCGGCCTTGCGGCGGATGGCCTTGTCGTGCGATTCGACATAGTGGCGGATCTTCTTCAGCGCCTTCACCTTGTCGAATTCCGGATCGTCCGCCACCGTTTTGGCCACTTGGTAGAAGCTGTCGTAGGGGGTGTAGTTCTCCACCACGTCGAGGATGAATTTCTCCTGGATGGCCTGCTTGGTGGTGTAGGTCAACTCCTCGGGCGAGCGGAACTGCACCTTGTCGCCGACGAGGGTCTTCTCGCCGAACAACTCCAGCGTCTTGTTCTTGGGCGTGGCAGTGAACGCGAAGTAGCTGGCGTTGGCCAGCAGCTTGCGCGAGGCGATGCG
>JAIXLP010000069.1:31418-76678 GCA_026954015.1 Burkholderiales bacterium
TCGTCGATCAACAGCGCGAAGCTCTTGCCGGAGAGGTCGCCGAGCTCATCGAGGATGAAGGGGAATTTCTGCACCGTGGTGACGATGATCTTCTTGCCCCGGCGCAGGAAGTCGCGCAACTCCTGGGCGTTGTCCGAGTGGCCGAGGATCGCCGCCACGTGGTCGTAGCCCTTGATGGTCCTGTGAATCTGGGCGTCCAGCGCGCGCCGGTCGGTGATGACGATGACCGAATCGAACTGCGGCTTCAGAGGGTCGTCCTTGCGGCGCAGCTCCACCAACTGGTGCGCCAGCCAGGCAATGGTGTTGCTCTTGCCGCTGCCTGCCGAATGCTGGATCAGATAACGCTGGCCCACGCCGTCGGCGTGGGCGCGGCGAAGCAGGGCACGCACCGTGCGCAACTGGTGGTAGCGCGGGAAGATCTGCTTGCGCTTCTTGCGTTTCTTGCCGCTGGCGTCGGCTTCTTCCTCCTCCACCACCTGCGCGTAACTCTCGATGATGTTGGCCAGCGACTCGCGCGTCAGCACCTGCTTCCAGAGGTAGTCGGTCTTCAAACCTTCCGGGTTGGGCGGATTCCCCGCCCCGCTGTTCCAGCCCTGGTTGAACGGCAGGAACCACGATGCCTTGCCCTTGAGCTCGGTGCAGAAGGCCACCTCGGCATCATCGACGGCAAAATGGGCGATGCAGCGGCCCGGCTGGAACAGCAGTTCGCGTGGATCGCGCGTGCTGCGGTACTGCTCGATGGCATCCGCCACCGTCTGTTTGGTCAGCGAGTTCTTCAGCTCAAAGGTCAGCACCGGCAGGCCGTTGATGAAGACCACCAAGTCCAGCTCATTGCCCGAATCATTGCTGTAGCGCACCTGCCGGGTCACGCTGAAGATGTTCTTGCCGAAGGCATCCGCAGCCAAGGCATTGCCCGGCGTGGGCAGCAGTTTGTAGAGATCAACGTGTACTGGCCCGTGGCTCACACCCTTGCGCAGCACATCGACCACGCCGCGCTTGGTGATTTCCCCTTGCAGGCGGTGCAGGAACTGCGTGCGCTGCATGCCGTCCGCCGTCAGTTCCAGCGTGTCCACCACCTTGGGTTGGGTGGCCCGCAGGAAGGCCAGCAACTGCGCCACGTCCAACGCCACGTCGCGGTTGTAGTCGCTCGCCCGGCCCAGTACGTAGCCGCCCGGCCCATACACCGGCACCGGCTCCTGCACCGTGTTCGGCGCAACGCCCGGATGTTCGCTGATGCCCGCCAGATGGCGCACGATCAATTGTTCCAGCGCTTTCTCGCTGGTATCGGTGGGGCGGGTCATGCGTCTCCTCCCTTTTTCTGTCTTGGCAAGGCTTTCCGACCCTTCTCCAACTGCTTCACCGGCTGCGCGATGGCTACCTCAAAGTCTTTCTCTACCGGCGACGGCAGATTGCGAACCCGCGCCTGATATTCGGCATAGGCCGCTTCCGCCTTGTCCAGCGCCGCCTTGGCCTGCACCTTGCCAGCGTGGGTCAAGATGTCCTTGCGCGTCATGCGCAGAAAGTTATCCAGCTCGGTAGCCCAATCGCGCATGGTCATGGGCTGATGCGCCTGTGCCTGCAATTCCGCCACCTCGATATAGGCCGTAACGATGCGGTTGAGCGTGTCCAGCTCTTCGGCGTTGAGGTAGTTCTTGGCGATGCCCACGTCTGCCTTGCGCACCGGCCCGCCCTTGCTGGCAGCGGCCCAACTGGTCAAGCCCATGTTCGGTGCCTTGGCATCCACGCGCTGCGCGATCAGCTCGGCCGCCGTGTGGCCGTGCGCCGCCCAGTGCATCTTGTTCTGCACCGTGGCAAAGAACTGCTGCGAGGTTTCCGTGTGCGGGTCGTAGTCCAGGCTGGTGGCGTAGATGTCCAGCACCTTGCGCCAGAACACCTTCTCCGACGAGCGGATGTCGCGGATGCGCGCCAGCAGCTCTTCGAAATACTCGGCATCGTCACCGCGCTTGAAGCGCTCATCGTCCAGCAGCACGCCTTTGCGCAAGTAGGTCTTGAGCTGCTCCGTGGCCCAGCGGCGGAACTGTGTGCCACGATGCGACTTCGCCCGGTAGCCGATGGCCAGCGCCACCTCCAGGTTGTAGTGCTTGAGGCTGCGGCTGACCTGCCGCCCGCGCTCCTGCCGAACTTGTAAGTACGGCTTACAAGTTGCCGCCTCCTGCAATTCCCCGGTCTGGTAGATGGCGCGGATGTGCTGGGTGATGTTCTGTGGCGAGCTTTGGTAGAGGTCGGCCAACTGCTGCTGGGTCAGCCACACGTCGCCCGCCTCAAAGCGCACCTGCACGCGGGTCTGGGCGTCCTCGGTCTGGTAGAGCAGAAACTCGCCTTGCCCGGTGGTGGGTAGAGCGGCCATTGGTCCCGCAGCTTGCACGGCGGCAGATTGTGTCGGCGGTGTCAACACAATTTTTGCGTCAGTTTTCTTCGCCATCGGCGTCCTCCTCGGCGGGTTCGGCTTCATCCTCGCCCAGCGCGGCCAAATCGTCGTCGCTCACCACATCGTCGGGGCCGGGCTGCCAGCCGCGCACGTCCACCTGGCCGGTGACGGCATCAAAGATCAGGCGGTCACGGTATTCGCGGATCAGTTTGATTTCGTCCTCGGCGCGGGTGATGGCTTCGTCCAGCGGCGCGCTCTCTGTCTTGATGTGCGCAACGATGGCCTGCTGCTCCTCCACGGTCGGTGGCAGCGCTACAGGGAAGCGCCCCAGCACAGTCTCTGCGATGGCGGGGTAAGCAATGCCGATGGAGTTCGCCGCCACTCGGTTCACGAAGGCACTGCTCTGGATGACGTAGCCGAGGTATTCGGGCTCCACACTCTTGCCGGGCGTGAGCACCGCAAACCCAGTGGATGCGATCAGGTCATCGGTGTCCTCACTGACATACCAGATGGCCTTCAGGTACGTCCGTACAGTCGAGATGATGGTGTCGCCTCGGCGGAGAACACGACGCGCTCGCGACGGCGCGGCCTCGAAACGGATGCGCTCAAGCTCCTTCGCCAAGCGCCCAGTTTGCACCGAGCCGATGTCCACGTAGCGGAACTCAAAATCTGGATTGGTCTTTTGGCCCAGCGTGCGGGCATTGAGTCGCACCCAACGTTTGAGCGGCTTCACTTCCCAATGTTCCGGCACCTGGCCGAGCCATTCGATACCGGAAGGCTTCAGCGCGACCGCAGCGTCGAGGCCGCGCGTGACGGCGTGATCGATGATGCGCAGCTTCTGTTCGGTGAGCAGCTTGATGAGATCGCGCTTGGCCTTGATGAAGCGGGCGATGTGCGCGTCCTGCGCACGCAGGTAGGCGACGATCTGGTCTTGCTCCTCCTGTGGTGGCAACAACGCAGACACGTTGTAGAAGTCGTCCGTGTAGAGACGCCAGAAACCTTCAACAATGCCTTTTGTTCGCCGCCGGAATTCCCCGACATACATCGGCGTCTTAAAAAGCAATTCGCAATATCGGACGGATGCTTCGCCTTTAGGACGAAGCACGGTGTAGTCCGGGCTGACCACACCGGCTTGCTTGGCGCGAGCAAATACACCGAGATGCGCTTTCAAACGGTTCAGCACCAAGTCGCTTTCTTCCACGAGCTTGCCGCCCGCATAGTTCTCCGACTGAAGGCTTTTCCGGTTCAAGTGCTTGCTCGGTACGAGACCGTGAACCTGACTCATTGAAAGGTGCGTTTCCTCGCCGTGCAGCGAGCGACGATCAACTTCCCGGAACAGAAAGCGATTGCGGCGCGTCTGCCAATGCGCAGGAATCTCGCCAACCCACGGAAGTCCGGAATCGCGATAGTTTGGATACGCGCTCGCCACCGCCATCACGCCGCCCCCACGATCTTGTGCAGCAAGCCTTCGCTCTGCCGCTCCAACGCCAGAATGTCAGCGCGGATTTCTTCCAGCGTGCGCAGCGGCGTAGGCTTGTAGAAATAGCGAGCGAACGAAATTTCGTAGCCGATCTGGGTCTTGTCCGTGGCGATCCAGGCGTCCGGCGCGTGCGGCAGCACTTCGCGGGCAAAGAAGGCGTCGATGCCACCCGGTTCCTTCAACGGCACCTGCTCGGTGTCGCGTAGCTCGCTGTCGGGCTCGTACTCGACCATGAAGCGATCCTTACCCACGGTCTCCAGGTACGCGCTATCGAAGCCGGGCTCGAAGTGTTCGCCCGCCTTGAGCTTGCTGCGCTTGGCAATGACCGGCGGCACGGCTTCGTCGCGCCAGCTGACCGCCTTGTAGATGGCCTTCTTCTCCGGCGCGCCGAGCTTGTCGCCCTGCACCTTCAGGGCCGCATCGAAGCGCGTGCGGAACTCATTGTGGTCGTCGAACACGGCGCTGCCCAATGCCTGTTGCACCCGTTGCGCCACGTCCATCAGCGCCTTGTCGCGCTGCCACGTCGATGCGTCGAGCAACTTCTTGCGGCGCTTGGCGGGCACGGCTTGACGTGCAGTTGCAGCCTCGCCATCATCGCCGCTGTCTTCGCCGTCGTCATCTTCGTTCTCGTCCTCACCTTTCAGCCACGCCTCGATAGCCGGCTTGCGCTTGGCGAACTCGGTGTAGAGCGCGTCGCCGTGGGTGGCGTAGATTTCGGCGCGCAATGCCTCGTCGCCGGTAGCAAAACGCAGGGGTGCGATGCGGTCGTCGGAGAGCTGACTTTTTAGTCGCAACGGGCGCTCGACGGTGATTTTCCAGTAACCGAAGTCCTGGGTGTCGAACCACTTCGATTCCGCCGTCTCAGCACGCTCGCCCAGATACAGGTCGAGGATGCGGGCGATGTCGGCCTCACCCAGTTCGCAGTTCTTCTTGCCGAGGTTGCGGCGCAGCGGCGCGAACCACTGGCTGGCGTCGATCAACTGCACCTTGCCACGGCGCGCTTCGGCCTTTTTGTTGGCCAGCACCCAGATGTAGGTGGCAATGCCGGTGTTGTAGAAGATGTTGAGCGGCAGGGCGATGATGGCTTCCAGCCAGTCGTTCTCCAGCACCCAGCGGCGGATGTTGCTTTCGCCCTGACCCGCGTCGCCGGTGAACAGCGCCGAGCCGTTGTGCACCAGCGCGATGCGGCTGCCCAGCGCGGTGTTGTGCTTCATCTTTTGCAGCTTGTTCACCTGGAACATGAGCTGCCCGTCGCTGGAACGGGTGATGAGCTTGAACTCGTTGTTGCCCGCGTGGCTGACGATGAAGCGCGGGTCGTTGAACTCCCTCTTGCCGCCCATGCGCTCCAGATCGGTCTTCCAGCTCTTGCCGTAGGGCGGGTTGGAGATCATGAAGTCGAACTCGCGGCTGCGGAACTGGTCGGCGGATAGCGTCGATTTGTCTGCGCCACCGACGATGTTCTCCGCTGCGCCGCCTTCTCCCTTCAGCAGCAGGTCGGCCTTGCAGATGGCGTAGGTTTCGTCGCTGATTTCCTGCCCGAACAGGTGGATGGAAACTTCCTTGCCGTGGGCTTCGGCCAGTTCGTGCAGGACTTCTTCAGCCACGGTGAGCATGCCACCGGTGCCGCAGGAGCCGTCGTAAAGCGAGTAGGTGCTGGACTCGATACGCTCGGCCACCGGCAGAAACAGCAGCTTGGCCATGAGCTGCACCACGTCACGTGGGGTGAAGTGTTCACCCGCCTCCTCGTTGTTTTCTTCGTTGAAGCGGCGAATCAGCTCCTCGAACACCGTACCCATGCCGTGGTTGTCGAGCGCGGGCAGCTTGATGCGGCTATCGGCGTCCTTGACCGGCAGCGGCGAGAGATTGACCTCGGGGTCGAGAAAGTCGTCGATCAGGTAGCCAAGGACGTGCGAATCCACCAGCTTCTGGATCTGGTTGCGGAAATTGAACTTGGTGAGGATCTCCTGCACGTTAGGCGAGAAGCCGTCCAGGTACGCAATGAAGTCATCGCGCAGGCGCTGCCCCGCCGCGCTGGCCTTGAGCTTGGCAAGCGTGAATTCGCTGACGTTGTAAAAGGCTTGGCCCGCCGCCATGCGCAGCGCGCCGTCCTGCTCGGCCACCTTGTGGGTGTCGAGGAACTTCTTGCGCTCCAGCACCGCGTCCTTGGTGGCTTCGAGCACGGCATCGAGCCGTCGCAGCACGGTGAAGGGCAGGATCACGTCGCGGTACTTGCCGCGCACATAGACATCGCGCAGCCGGTCGTCGGCGATGTTCCAGATGAAGTCGGAAATCCACTTGATCTGGCTTTGGTCTTGTTGTTGTTTCTTCTGCATCGATACGTTCCTCAGCTCGCCGCCGTGCCTGTGGCGACGGCGAGATTCCAATGGTCTTTGAGGACGCCCACAAGGCGCTTCTGACGTTCGGCCAGAAGCGTGGGCGTCCACTCGTTCTCTGATCTGACTTCCTGCGTCAGCACGAAGGGCGACGCCTTGCCTTTGCCCCTGAAGTAGGCGTCCTTCTTCTTGGCAAAGTCGTAGTTGCTGGCAGACGAGTTCTTGTTCCTATCCAGCGGAACCAGATTGGCCAAACGGTGCGTCCAGCCATCGCGCTCGTCTTCATCCGGGAACCATTTGATCCAGTCCGAACCGTCGGGCGGTGTTTGCGGCAGGACGTGCTCGAGCGACACGGCATCTTGAAGCTGCACTCCGGGGGCGCGCACCAAGGACTCAAGGCGCAAGACCAGCGCCATCCTGGCCTTGGGCAGATCGTCGTAAACGTCGCCATCGAGTGCCGCGACGAACTTGCGCTTTTGCGCGTCTGTCAAGGCCAGCGTAGTGAGCGCGGCCAGATCCCCCTTGAAGGTCTCCGGCTCGATTTCCTTGGTGAGCGCGGCGTAGGTTTCGATGCGCTCGTTGATGCCCACCTTGGTGACCAACAGGAAATAGGTCAGGCGTTCCAGTGACTGGAAAAACTCTGCGAGCAGCTTGGGTTGCTGCCGGAAGCGCTTGAAGTAGACCAGTGCCGGGGGCACCCAGTCCTTGAAGTCCACGCGGTTGAGCCAAGACAGGTGTTCGTTGATCGTCTCGGCGTGCTCGGTGGCTTCGAAGTCGGCATCGCGCACGAAGTCCCACACCTCGGCGTAAGGCTTGATGACCTTGTCGACGAGGTCGATGGGAGCCTTGTACTCGGTGACGTGCTCCTGAAATTCCTTGACCAGTGTTGCCCGCTGCTTCTGCTTGGCGTAGATGGTGCGGATGTGGCCGAACAGATCGCCAAAGGCGTCGCGGCCCAATGTGCTTTCGATGCGGCTCCACTCTTTGGCGTAGGCGCGGCTCTTGACGTCGCCTGCCGTGGTGCGGATCAGGCCGAGCACCTGCGCCTTGATGATGTCAATAGGCGCGAGGTCGAGCCCCCGGTTGTTGAGCACGGAAAAGATGCGGTACGCGGCTTCAAGATCGGGCGTGGAGATGACGACGAGCGAGCAGTCGTTGGCGAGGAACTGCCAAAGCGCGATCAGGTCGGCGGGCGGCAGCGCCTTGGCCTTGGCCAGCAGTAGCGTGGCGTTTTCGCGGTAGCGTAGGCGGCTGTCTTCCAGCTTATCGGTGCTGGCGACCAACTGCGCGATGCCACCCGGCTCCTGAATGTTGGTACGGAAGAAGTCAGCATCTTCCTCGCGGGCGGTCAACCGGTATTCGTTTTTCTCTCCGAGGCTGACCTTGCCCTTCTTGTAGAGGAAATCGGTGATGTCGTCAGCGGCGTGCGGCATGGCTTCGCGCAGCACCGCGAACAGCATCGTCAGTGTGGACAGGCGCTGCTGGCCATCGACCACCGACGATTTCGGCTCCCGGTCGTTCTTGATCAGAACGATGCTGCCGAGGAAGTATTGGCTGGTCGCACCGGAGACACGGGCGTCCTGCATCGCCGAGATCAGATCGTCGAACAACTCGCCCGCCTGCTCGATCGTCCAAGCATAGGGGCGCTGGTAGTCCGGAATCTCGAATTGGTAGCTGCCCTCGAAAATCTCGCGGATCAGTTTGTCGTGGGCTTCAAGTGTCTTGGCCATTGCGTTTGTTCTTTCCTATCGTTTCTTGGCGCTGCTCGGGGCTTGATAGCCCGGAGCCAGCTTTGCGTTCTCAACGCCGTACAGCGCCAGCGGATCGCTGAGCCACAGGCGGTACTGTTCTTCCTTGAGCCGGTGGTCGGGCGAGCAGTCCACGCTCCAGCGCAGCAGCATGTAGCCTGCGACGGCGGCGCGAACGCGCATCCGGATTGAGCCGTCTGTCATCCCATAGTCCATCTTGATGATCTCGGGGCGTTCAAGGCGCGGGTGCGGCACGAAGTCCAGCTCGACAATGCGCGTCCACTGGATGTCGTTGTCCGGTCGCTCGTTGGCCTGCGGCTCCTCATCAAGCAGCGTGGGCGCTTCGATGCGGGTGACGACGAAGTCCCGGAACTCGCCGCTCTTCCTATCAAATGCCCGGATGTGCCAGCGCAGCCCGGTGTCCACCAGCGCAAAGGGCACGATGACCCGCTCGGACTCTCCGCTGCTCATTGAGTGGTAGCGGATGGCGACGGGTCGCTTGGCGTGGATCGCCCGGCAGACCGGGGCCAACACATCCATCCTGGGATTGCTCAGGGCGGTGGGTGACTCGCACGGAAGCAGCGGCTGCGTTGCGCCGTTCACGCCATCGCCGAAGCCCAGAGCCAGCGCCGACAGCACGCGCTGCGATGCGTGGTCGAACAGCGGGGAGAACGCCTGCCCGATGCGGTAGATCTTGTTGCTACCGTCAAAGGTGATGTTCTGCGGTGCGATTTCCCGGTACAGCGCCAAGTCACGTGTCGCCCCTGCTGGAGCCACACCGAAGCGCCCAATCAGGTCTGGGCGACCGATCTCACCGAAGAAGTAGAGCCGGAAGTCGATGTAGGCCAGCCGCTCTCGCTGGGCGTGACTCAAGCTCTCGACGCGCTGGGGATGCATGGTCAGGTGCTCCTCACCCACGGAAGATGACGGTAAGACCGAAATTGGTTGTTCGATTGCTCATTGCTAGGCAGTTTACATCATCAAATTGATGACATAATACTTTGCGACGGAAGCTGGGGCAATGAGGTATGGCGAGTGAATGCCGGGGTGCTGTGAAGTTGATCGGTTTGCGCTACTCGCCGTCCAGGATTTTGCTTGTCATCGGCCAGCGCCTACGATGCTTTCCATCTGCATATGACCCAGGATAGAATGAAATTTATGTAGTCACATAATTTCTTATGCCTGATGCCCACACTTTTTGCCTGGCTTGGTAACTCAGACCTTCGCGCCTCGGAAGATGCGTCGGGCACAGACTTCGGTCCCATCTTGATGGCGCTGGAGACCGGGGTGTATGACCGTCTAGTGCTCCTATCAGATCACGGTCAGCAGAAGACGCAGAACTTCGTGACGTGGCTGAGCGGCAAATTCACGGGGGCTACAGAAGTGCGGTACGCAAAACTGCGTAGCCCCACCGATTTCGAAGACATATACGTCGCAGCCAACGGAGCGGTGTCCGCGACGCTATCTTCTTCTCCTGAGCTGTCGGTCACTTTTCACGTGAGCCCTGGCACCCCTGCCATGGCTGCTGTCTGGGTGCTATTGGCGAAAGCCAAGTACGGGGCCAGCCTCATCGAATCCTCTCGTGAACACGGGGTGCGTCCTGTCGTTGTTCCGTTCGACCTGGCCGCCGAGTTCCTTCCAGTTGCGAGCAAGCAAGCTGACGAAACTCTCGCACACCTTGTCCAAGGATTGCCCCCGGCAGCGCCGGAGTTCGCCAGCATCATTCACCGCTGCAATGCGATGAAGCGTGTAGTCGCGATGGCGCAGCGATTGGCGCAACGGGATCTGCCCGTATTGATCCAAGGGGAGTCCGGGACCGGCAAGGAACTCTTCGCACGTGCGATCCACGCTTCCAGCAAGCGAAAAGGCGCCTCCTTTGTTGCAGTCAACTGTGGGGCCATCCCGCTCGAACTGATCGACTCCGAGCTTTTCGGTCATGAAAAGGGTGCGTTCACCGGTGCCCATGCAACCCGTGCTGGCTACTTTGAGGCAGCTGATGGCGGGACGCTTTTTTTGGACGAAATCGGTGAACTGCCGCTGCAGTCACAGGTTCGACTACTGCGCGTACTCCAGGAGCATGAGGTGACGCGCCTGGGGGCCAGTAAGTCCCGAAAAATCGATGTGCGCATCGTCGCCGCTACCAACCGGGTTCTGCCGGAAGAAGTTCGGGTGGGGCGATTCAGAGAGGATGTGTTTCATCGAATCGCGGTTGGCATCTTGGCGTTGCCTCCCCTGCGCGCTCGCGAAGGGGACCTCAATCTATTGATCGACGCTTTGCTGGCGCAGATCAATCGCGAAGCAACTTCCCAGCCGGGCTTTAAACATAAGACATTATCTGTTGGTGCAAGAAATCTTCTTCTTCGCCACGCCTGGCCGGGCAATGTGAGGGAGCTGCACAACGCGCTTTTGAGGGCGTCCATCTGGGCGCCAGGAGAGGAGATAGCCGCCGAGGATATCGATGAGGTTCTCTCGCTCACAACCACCGGCACCGACGACGCCATTCTCGGGGCTGCAATTGGCGAGGGGTTTTCGCTGCCTGACCTGATGGCAGATGTAGCCCGGCACTACTTGGATAGGGCCATGGAGCAGAGTCGTGGCAACAAGACTGAGGCAGCGAAGCTGTTGGGTCTTGGCAGTTACCAAACTTTGACGAATTGGTTGCTCAAGTACCAGTCCAAAAAAGCTGGCACGGATGGTGCATAAGCATAAGAACTTTTATGAATTGGAGGCTGGGTCATGGGGTTTGCCAAATACCAAGAAGACATCGTGAGTTGATACGTCGGCGATCTCGCGATGCGTTCCATCAAGGTGCCGGTTTCACCACCCAAGCCCTCAAGCCCGAATGCCAAAAATCAACCTGATCAAAGGACAAAGAAGATGAGCAGTCTCAAAAAATTCGCTGTCGCCACGCCCCGGCCTCTCCCCGTGATCGTCTTGGCTGACACAAGTGGCAGCATGGGGGAGAACGGCAAGATCGAAGCGCTCAACGCTGCGATGAAGGACATGGTGTCGACTTTCGCCAAGGAAAGTCGTTTGCGCGCCGAGATCCAGGTGGGCCTGATCACCTTTGGTGGCAAGGCGCAGATGCACTTGCCATTGGTTGCAGCGCATGGCGTCGCAGGATTCTCGGAATTTAAGGCTGACGGTGTCACGCCGATGGGTGCGGCATTTGATCTCGCTCGTCAGTTGCTGGAGGACAAGGATCGCATCCCCTCCCGAGCCTATCGCCCCGTTTTGATTCTGTTGTCTGATGGACAACCGACCGACGACTGGGAGGGTCCTTTCAAGGCTCTTTGCGACTCCGAGCGGGCACAGAAGGCGACCCGGCTAGCTATGGCGATTGGGCCGGATGCCGATGAAGCAATGCTGAAGGATTTTGCGAACGACGCAGAGGCTCCCATTTTTAAAGCTCACAACGCCCGGGACATCCACCGCTTCTTCCGTGCAGTGACCATGAGTGTGACCACTCGCACGGCAAGCCAAAATCCAGACGTCTCAACCGCATTCGTTGTCCCGCCGCCGGATGACGACGCACTGGACCTCGACTTCCAATGAGGTTTATTGCCTGCGGTGCGAGCGTCATTGGCCCCCGACACCGGGATCTGGGCGAGCCTAATCAGGACGCGATGGTTCTGGCGGGTTGCCGAGGTGGCTGGATTGCGGCTGTGGCAGACGGATTGGGATCGAGAGCACGTAGTGATCTGGGGGCACGTAGTGCCTGCCAAGTTACCCGGCGGATCTTGCGCGCTACATTGAGCAGCTTAGATCTACCCGCAACCCTGCCCTTGATTCATCAGCAATGGCTTGAAGCGATCGTTCCGACAACTCCCCGAGACGCCGCGACCACGCTGCTGTTCGGCCGCGTGACAGATCAAGGCGAGGTCCATGCAGCCCAATTGGGTGATGGTCTTCTGCTGGTGAAATGCGCTGGCGAGTTCCGTCGCATCACGCCAGAGCGCACAGCCTATGGCAATCAGACTTGGGCACTTGAGTCCACGCACCTGCAGGACAAATGGAGCTGTACGAAAGGCCGATTCACCGAGCCGGGTGATGGTGTTGTCTTGATGACAGATGGCGTGGCCGATGACCTCGAACCTGCACATCTTGCCGGCTTCTTTGATGCGCTTTACCAAGACTTAAGCGCTAGAAATCGGCGCAGAGGCAGACGCTGGTTGCAGTCTGAACTGAATGACTGGGCGACACCCTTACACAGCGACGACAAAACACTCGTGGCCATTTTTAGGACTTCTGAATGAGCACTGCAACACCAGAGGCACCAAAGAAAAACAGGACGGTGCTAGACCAACACGGTCAGTCCTATGAACTGACAGGGCGTATCGGCGAAGGCGGTCAGGGGATCGTTTGCACGACCAACTACCCCAATGTACTCGTCAAAGTCTCTCGCGCAACCACAGAAGAAAAGCGAAACAGTTGGACGAGCAAGATTCGCGCACTTATGCGTCAGCCACTTGAGGGCCTTCCCATCGCACATCCGCAAGCCCTCATCACGCAGCCGCAGCCCGGTTACGTCATGGAACTGATGGATGGACTGGTCCCAATGACTGAACTGATGCAGGTCGCGACGGACGCCTTGATGTCAGATGAAGGCCTCTCGGGCTATGTGAATACAGGCGGTCTGTTGCGCCGGTTGAAGTTGCTCGCGCGACTGGCTCGGGTCCTGGCTGAGTTGCATGGCCGAGGACTCGCTTATGGCGATCTTTCTCCTGCAAATGTCTTCGTATCGCAGTCACTAGAGTACGCCGAAGTCTGGTTGATCGACGCCGACAACGTTGCGAGTCAGTCGCGTGACGGTCAGCAAGGTGTATTCACCCCTGATTACGGGGCTCCAGAGATTCTGAGGGGAGAGTCCGGCATCAATACACTGACCGACAGCTGGAGTTTTGCGGTCATGGCGTATCGCATCCTCACGCTGGTTCACCCCCTCAAGGGGGACGTTGTGCTTGAAGGTGAACCCGAGCGTGAAGAGGCGGCCCTCCGAGGCGAACTCCCTTGGGTAGATCACCCAGTTGATCGCAGCAACGCCTTGTCGATAGGACTTCCCCGCGAAATCACGCTTAATGCGCCACTGCGTGCGCTGTTTGAACGATGCTTCAATGCCGGGCTGAACAATCCGGGTGAGCGGCCAAGTCTGAATGAGTGGGCAGATGCATTCGAGGCTGCCACAGGCCATTGCGATCAATGCGAGTCTTGCGGCAGCACGTTTTTCTACACCTCGAAGCACATCTGTCCATTTTGCGATCACGCCCAGGACACGAATCGCACGATCCTCTTGCAGGAATATCGCTATATGCCTCCGGATCTGCTCCGGGAGGGCTTGCCGGAAGATGTTCCAGAGTCGTTGATTCGAAAAGAGTGCTGGACTCGCACAGGCAAAGCGATGGTTTTGAGTATGAGCCCTACCGAGTTAAAGACTTTGCCTTTGGGGACGTCCCTGTACGCGGATGCCCGTCCGCTATGCACTGTCGAACTTGCTAAGGATGGGTTGTGGATAGAGCCATCAGTCGGTACGCAAGTTTCCTTGCAGAGAGCATCTGATGACAAAGTCGTCGCTGTTGTGCGTCGTCAGCGGCTCAAGTCAGACAGTCGTTCAGGAGTGTCTTTTTGGCTCCACCTAGGCGCAGTAGAAGAAGAGCACGTCGTTTGGCGTTTCAACTGGTGAGGCAACGATGAAACTCTGCGACTTTCCTCTTCTGTCGGGTGAACTTGCCCAGTTCACATGTGACGACCTGGGAGCCGATTGGCAAATCGGTGAGGCCGTGTCAGTACAGGCACACGGTAATGACTATCTTCTCCGACAGGGCAACACCGTTTGCGTCGGCAAAGCAGAAGGGCGCCAAGATCGAACTGCGCTTCAGGTCCAACGAGGCCTGACGTTGTGGGTGTTAAGACATCGGCATGGCGAGGTTCTCCACCTTCAATCGCTGGATTTGGTCGAGCAGATCCAGCTGGATATGGCGATTTCTGTTGATGAGGCCATTGCGGAGCAATTGGCCAGCAGGGATGAGATTTCTGCTCCAGACGTACCCACTGCAGTTGGTTGGTTGAATGAGCAATTCATCTCAGCTGAAAAAGCACCGACCGCAGAAATGGATCGTGTTTTTCTTGGCCGCTTCGACAACGCTTCCGATGAGAGTTTCGTTCTGTTTGGTGCAGGCTGGCGCGGCAACGTCAAACGAGATGCTGGCGTGCTGAAACTGATGAGCGTCACTCGTCTCAAGGGGGCTACAGCACGTGTAGCGATGGCCGTTGGCAAGATATCTTTCCAAGATGCCAGTGTCGCCGTGCGTCTCCAGAGTACAGAGCAACGCGCACTTTTGGATGCCGCGCTGCGCGACAACGGCAGCTACCTACGTTTATGGCAAGAGTATGGTGCGCTCGAATGGGAGCAGGCTCGAGATTGTGCGAGGGAACTGGGTTCTCTTCGCTTCAAGAGTGCGGAGCTCGTCGAAGGTGAACTGTGGGCCTGGTTTCTAAAAGTTGATGCGGATCACCTAAGGGATTTCCGGAAACGATGGAAAGCTTTGGGGCTGGCGAACACGACGCAAGTGGAGCTTGGGGATCGGGAGCTTGATCTTGATTCCGAGGTTGATGACGTGCCGGGCAGAGCTGACCGAGCACGCCGTCGCCCGGTTCGTGGTGTATTGCGGTTCGAGCGGGATGGCGTGGTCTTGGTTCCGAGCCAGGACCGGCGCTCAGAACGCCCCCCAACCAAGGGGTTCATCTACTACTCACTATCGGGTGATGAAGCCGTACAGACCCGTCGTGCACGCGCAAGGCAATCTATCAATGAAGGACGGCGACTGCCGCAACTGAGCTACTTGCTGGAAGGGGTGGCTCCGCCAAGCGCCCGGCGACGTCAGCTCGACGGCTTATCCACCTACGCCAAATCTTGCTTCAAGGGTGTTCCGACCAAGCGGCAGATTGAGGCGCTGGAGAAGGCGATCAATACACCTGATATCGCACTTATCGTTGGCCCACCAGGAACAGGTAAGACTCAGGTCATTGCAGCTTTGCAGCGGCGCCTTGCCGAAACACTCGGTGAAAACTCGCTGCAGCACCAAGTGCTAATTAGCAGTTACCAGCACGATGCGGTCGATAACGCCCTGAATCGTGCAGAAGTCTTTGGCTTGCCTGCCGTTCGAATTGGCGGTCGAGGGCGCCGTGACGAAGGCGGTGTCGACCCCGTTGGTGTTTGGTGTGAACGCAAACGGAAAGAAATCTCTGTTCGACTCGACACGATTCGGCTGAATGAGCCGCTGACTCAACCATTGGAAGAGCTAGATCGACGTATCACAGCATTGAGACTCGCGAGCATGTCGGCACAGGAACGCCAAACACAGTTCGAGCAAATTGATGTCCTTTTGCGTCAGCTGTTCGATCTAGACGTTCGTCTCCCGGCCCAAATTAAGGACCGATGGGATGAGTTTCTTGCCCAGCAGAAGAGAGTCGAAACCCAGCGTCAGGCCAATGAGCCTGCTGGGCTTGTGCGCTTGCTGAGGGCTCTGCGCACCAGTTCTATCGGGTTCGCCGACGACGGGCCGGACAGAGCTCACCAGCTTAAGCGCACGCTGCGGCGCAGCAACGTCAAACTTCAAGATTCGGAATGGGGCTTGCTCCAGCGACTTTCAACGGTTGCCGATGCCACTGAAGCAGATCTTGCTGAATTGGCTGCGTTTAAGCGGTCCATGCTGGATCGGTTGAGCCCCGATTACAGGCCCCCACAGCTAAAGCAAGCGTTGAGCGGCGAAGCACTTGGTCTCTTGGCCAACATCGAGCACGCAATCGACGCGCCTTTGCGTCAATCTCGCCGTGGCATCTCTGCGGTGGTGGCCTCGTACCACGCGGCACTTTCCCAAGCCCCCAATGAGGCAGTGAGAGCGGTCCGCGAGTACGCCAGCATTGTCGGTGCGACCTGCCAGCAGTCAGCTGGTAAGGCGATGAGTAGTTTGAAAGAGTTGAGCGACCTAGATGCATCAGAAGGAATTGAGTTCGACACGGTTGTCATCGACGAAGCCGCCAGGGCAAACCCTCTAGACCTTTTCGTTCCTATGGCGATGGCGCGGCGTCGCATCATCTTGGTCGGCGACCATCGACAACTACCTCACCTTGTTCAACGAGAGTTGGAAGACGAACTCATTTCGAGACAAAGCCTGACAGAGGCTCAAGCGAAGGCGTATGAGCAGAGTCTTTTTGAGCGGCTGGTGAAGCAGCTTAGGGAGCAAGAGAAAGTCGACAACATCAAGCGCGTCGTGATGCTCGATACGCAGTACAGAATGCATCCGACACTAGGTGACTTCATCAGCAAGCAGTTCTATGAATCTGAGGGATTGGACGTCCTGCACTCAGGTCGGCCTGCGCAGGATTTCGTTCACACGATTCCCGGCTACCAAGGCCAATGTGCGGCTTGGTTGGATGTGCCTCTGCAGGACGGGAAAGAAAAATTCCTAAAACCCGGTTATGAAAGACGGGCGGAGGCAATTTCTATTGCAAAAGAGGTTAAGCGGATTGCAGATTCTTGTGGGCCGTCGCTGAGCATTGGGGTCATCAGTTTCTACCGCGCCCAGTGTGACCTGATACTTGATGCACTGGCTGACGAGGGCTTGGCAGAGGAAGAGGATGGGGAAATCCGGATCGCGCGCTCCTACCGGCAGACTGAATCAGGTGATGAGCGACTGCGCGTCGGCACGGTTGACGCGTTTCAAGGCAAAGAGTTTGACGCCGTCTTCCTGTCCGTAGTGCGAGCTAACGACGTGGTGATTCCCGATCACAAGGAAGGGGAAGAGCGCGAACGATTGCTAAACAGCAAGTATGGACACTTGCGGTTGGCAAATCGCATGAACGTGGCGATGAGTCGCCAGAGGAAGCTCCTCGTCGCCGTCGGTGCCAAACACATGGCCGAAGGGCCCGAGTCCGAGGAAGGGGTCCCAGCTCTGGCTGCATTCCTCAAGCTTTGCAGAGAGGAGATGGCGCATGGCCGCTGACCGCTATCTTCGCTTCGATGTCCGTCGCCCCCCGGGTGGGCGGCCGCTTTTGTGGCCTGTCCGCGTTTGGAAGGTCCTTTATCCAACAAATCGTGTCCTCAAGTTGAACCTGTTCCAGCAGGCGATCCTTGGACTGGCAAGGGCCAGATGCCAGGACAGTTCGGAAATGGCTGAGTTGCTGGGGCTGGACCGAGAACTGGTGGCATTCATCATTGCAACCCAACTTATCCCGAACGGCTGGATGACCACCTCGGGATCAGTCACCTCTCAAGGTGAGCGTGTCCTCGAAGAGGCTCAGGATGCCAGCGAGGAAGTCCGCATGGGGTACGCATATCAGGACGCGATTTCGGGGAACTGGCTGCCGCGATTCACTGAAGAGCTTCCAGAGATCGAAGCGAAGCGAATCGATGAACGTGGTTACCCAGTGTTCCTGCGAGACCTCGATTCCGGAAAGGAGGATCGCCCCTTCCGCCTCAATCACTTCCGAGAGGGCGCACTGGACACAGCGGCCCTCTTTGATGCGTTTCAGCGCTATCGAACGGATCACGACCACGCCAAGCAGCGTGATGAGGAGCTTTCGGCACGTGTCCGCATTGAGAGCCTGAGCTTTGTCGAAGATTCGGCGCAGCCGATGTGGTTATGGACATGGATTTTTCCCGACGAGGCTGGGCCACAACCCTGGTTGGTTGCCGACCCATTCGGGTTGCAGCAGGCTGCGTCGTGGTTGCGCAAACCCCTGCAGGAAGTCTTGCCGCGAAACGATGGACTTGCAAGATACATCGCTGACGCGGTAGGCGAACCGAGATCGAACGATTTGTCGGCAGAGGAGTGGCTCCGATCCCTGGAGAATCAGATCGACTTGACACTACTTGCAGACTACAACTGGTCGCGGAAGGTGCCGATTGTTGAGGGATACCTCGCCAGCGTTCTGAGACGAAGGTCCGTGCTGGCTAGTCAGGAGAGGTCTTGGCAGGAGGATGTGACTAGCCTTCTCATTGAGACCCACAACCTGGCAGAAAGCGTGCTGCAGTGGCTGTTGAAAGCGTACCCGTCGGACATTCGTAGATTGCCGCACTGGAAAGACCAGAGGGATTGGAAAGATGGGGAAGCCCAATATTACCTCCAGTTCTTCAACCTTCCTTGCCTGACCGATGACGTAATCAAGCGTTTGTCTGAGCAGCGCCTGGATCAGGTGCGCACAGCGGTGAAGCGCGGTAGCAGTTCGCTCAAGGCGTTGTTGTTTGCAGGACTTCTAGGGACCGTGGATCAAGCATCACATCCCTTCCTCAAGTTATCCGCCGATGAGCTTCAACTGACTCGTCTGCTTGATATGGCTGATGCTCGCAACAAAAAAGCCGGGCATTCAGGTAGCGAGAGAATCGATAGAGAAGAAGCTATGAAACACGCTGACTTTGTCATCGAATGGATTCAAATTTTTAAGGGCTGGTATTGAAATGGCAAAACACAATAAGGGGAACAAAACCCCAGTCGCGCAAAACGCAAATACTGCACAAAGTGCGGTCGCATCGGCATGGCAGAAAGCAACTGCTGGAATTGGCTCCCTTGCATCGCTGGTGCAAGGCGATGCTTCCGCTGTGGCACTCCCCGACTTGGAGAAAGATCAGGTCAGCGAGTTGGATAAGGCAGAGCCCGAGAAAAAAATCGAGCTCGAGAGGTTGTTGGCGGATATCTCTGATGTCGCAAAGAGAGTTCGTGATCTACATGAAGACGCACAGAAGCGCACCGATGACCTGGCTCGCAAGGAGGAGGCATTCTCCCGCCGAAGTGATGAGAACAAGAAGCGAACCGAAGAGATCAACAAACTCGACGAAGAGTTGAAGCAAAGACAAGTTGAGATAAAAAAGTCCGAATCAAGTTTGGCCGATAAGGAGCGTGAACTTGAGAAGCGAGAACTGGATGCGCGTTCCGGTTTTGCCGCCCAAAACGTGGCCGCACTCAGTGATCTCAAGAAAGAAATCGTGGAGCTCGAATCTAGGAAGACTGAGATTCAACTCGGCATCCTTCAAGCGGAGCAGAAAGCACGTGACGATGAGTCCGCGCGCGCATCCGAAGTGATGGAACGTGAAGCGGAGATTGCAAACAAGGAGAGAGCTCTACATCAGCAGCAACGGCGACTAGATGCAGAGTGGAAAGAGCTTGAGCGTGAACGGGTACAGATCCGCGAAGATTCACTTCGCGAGGCCAGTCAGGAAATTGCCAGATTGACCGATGCTCGACTACGCGCAGAGGCACGCCTTGAAAAGGTTTACCGCGATTGGACATTGACTGAACAGAAACTAGAGCAATACCGGGAGTTCTCAGAGGCATTGGCAGGGAGGTCTGCCCGCGAGATACTTGACGAGTTGGCCGCTCAGAAACGTCGAGTCATTGAATTGGAAAACCAAACTGCAAACAGTCAGGATGATCAGTTGCAATTTGAGAACGAGGCGCTGCGAAAACTTCGTGATGAGCAAAAGGCTCAACTCGACGAGGTTCATTTTGATTTGGCTGATGCAAAAGCTCAGCTTCATCGCCTCCGCCTCGGCGTGAGTGACAAAGAGAACCTCGAAAGAGAAAAGCGTGCCCTGGAAAAGAACAATCAGATCTTGAGTGCAAGGCTCAATGACTTGGGCAAAACGGTAGATGACCTAACCCAGTCACAGCAATCTGAGAAGCCGTTCCCTCAAATGGCATGGATGGATTCCGCATCCACTGCCGATTGGATCAAGGATCGCAAGGCCAAGGAGTTGAGCCTGCCGGAGCAAGATGTTCCTGATCTGAAAAAATTCTCGGTTGAATTGCAGCACCGGATCGCTCAAGCGGAGGAAGGCGCGATACTGCATTTCCGCCTCGAAGATATTCAGTTGCTTATTGCCGGGTTGGCCATGAGCCAGCTTCACATCTTTCAGGGAATCAGCGGCACGGGTAAAACGAGCCTGGCGAAGGCGTTCGCAAAGGCTGTGGGAGGGCATTGCACTGACATTGCCGTCCAAGCTGGCTGGCGAGACCGTGATGATCTACTAGGCCACTACAACGCATTCGAGAAGCGCTTCTATGAGCGCGACTGCCTGCAAGGTCTCTACCGTGCGCAAACAGCCGCTTACAAGGACCGGTGCAACATCATCTTGCTGGACGAGATGAACCTGTCGCGCCCGGAGCAGTATTTTGCTGAATTCCTCTCGGCGCTCGAAAAGAATGACCCAAGAGATCGACTCATCAGTTTGTCGGAGAGCCAGTTGCCAAACGCACCAGCGCTGCTGGTCGAGGGTCGAAGAATTCGGGTTCCCCACAACGTCTGGTTTGTAGGCACTGCTAACCACGATGAAACGACGAACGAGTTCGCTGACAAAACCTACGACCGTGCTCATGTCATGACGCTTTCCCGCCACGAAGCTGGATTCAAGGTGGAGCCGAAGCCGAAGGCCAGCTTTAGCTATGGATCATTGATTGAGCGTTTTGATGCTGCTGTGACACAAAACGCTGATGAGGTTTCAGAGTTGTTGGCGGAGTTGACCACGGGCCCGCTCACAAGCATCTTGCAGGATCGCTTTGACCTGGGTTGGGGCAATCGACTCGAACGCCAAGCCATGCGATTTGTCCCTGTTTACATGGCTGCCGGCGGTCGCAAAGAGGATGCTCTGGACCATTTGCTTGCCAGTAGAGTATTCAGACGCGGGAAGGTCACTGGTAGATACGATGCGACCATCGATGATCTAGCCGCCATCGAACAAGCGCTGACCACAGTATGGAAGGGGTGGAAGTCGGAGCCTCGCCGTTCCATTAACTTGTTGGCTGAAGACCGTCGCCGCAAGGAACGTGGGGCATGATGTTTCTGGACCGCCTTACGGGTGGCAAACTCAGCCGCCTACCCGACGCACTTCTGCCGGGGCGGTATTGCTTGCTTGAGCCACTCTTGGTCAATGGACACAGCCGCTTGCAACCCGGTGATCTGCTCTCAGATGACGGCTCGGGCGTAATCCGGACTCAAGACACAGAATCGCAAGTGCTCGCGATCGATCAGTCTGACGACGATCAGGCGGACTGCGATCTGTCGGCAGAAGCGATTATTTCCATCGCCGGGAAAATCGCTCACGCACATGATGCAAATGTCTCGCCCATGCTGCCCGCTGAGATGGCCGCCCAATGCGCGCTCGAAGAACTCGAGCGCGACTTGGCGGTGGTCATCAGAGACGGTCATCTGCATTCAATATCTGACAGCCCCCGCAGAGACCTTCGATATGACGACTTGGTTGCGCCAGTGGCGCGAGCTCGACGCCTCGCGACTTCGGCATTAAGTCACCTGGCATCACACTCTGATTGCTGGCAGCAGCGTACGCTCAGCGGTGTTCAACCGCGCAAGGTTCTTGCACGTTTCAGCGAGGACGACTATGCCATCTATGAGAACAGGCTCTACAAGCGCTTACTGGATCGGCTAGATCGACACCTTGCCAGGAGATTGGCTCGCATCCGGGGAGTCAATTCACGACTGGAGCGAGCTTTGGAGTTCCAAGACTCTGAGCAGACGCATTTTCGACTTCGCCAGGATATTTGTCGCCTTTGGGGCGAGTCATATCTTGATGACAAGACCGGGATGCAGTTGGAGGCAGGAAAGCGTGCACTCAGCGACTTGGAGTCTCAGTTGCGTGTAATCAGAGGACTCAAGCAAAGGGGGCTTTATTCTCTGGTGCCTCCTGCATCTGTGGTTCCTGCCCAAGTTCACCGGACAAACATTCTCAACCACGACCCGCACTATCGTCATCTGCCCCCGCTTTGGGAGAAGCTGAAAGATGATCGAGATGACCGGCTCTTACCCCCGGAAGAGCGCTTGGCGCGGCAACTGCAATTGCAACTGGCTTACGTCAGTTACGTTGGTCTTGTGATCAGGCGGGCGCTTGAGCGGTATGGTCTGCGCAGAGTGGATGAAAATTTCGTCTTCAGTTGGGCGGGACGGAGTTTCGTATTCCGACGCGATGTACATGATTGGGTCGTAACTCAGTCTCAGGGATCTACCCTGAGGATCGTGCCGATTGCCTGGTTCGGCGCGTCAATAAATATCAGTGAGAGTCTGGAGCCTGGTCGCATCGTGTGTTGGCCAGGCGTGCCAACCAGTGTCGCATCGCCGCAGAGTCTTCCTGTCTCTCCGCTGGACCTTTATGTCGTGGAGAAGGTGGGGAAGTTGATCGATGAGTGGATGTTGCGGCAATTGCTCCAAGGTCATGGCCGAAAATTGGGGCCGTTGCCCACACCGGCCAAAAGGCTAACCGAGGCTTGGCCAGAACAGTTTGAATCTATTTCGTCTACCCATGTCAGGCTCCTCGCGCCAGTCGATGCTCAGAAAGCAGCCGAACTGAAGGCTTCACTCAAAGGCTCAGCTAATTCGCAAGTTGAGAATGCCGTCGGGGCCGCCATCGAACAGATCGCAACTCTTGCTGAGCTTTGTGGTCATCAGGCGCGATTCGTGCGAGGGCAGCAGCAGGACTTCTACTGCCAATGCGGAACTTGCCAGGCAACTTGGTCGCTCAAGACAACAGGGAAAAGGCGACACTTTTCTATGCGGCCGAAGGGGGCATCTGCCATACCAGAAGATGACGGCTTTCTTTGGTCTGGGAGGGATTGGCTGGAGTTCGATTTGGGTTCAGAACAGTGACGGTGGCCAAATCCTCGAACCCACGCCCTCAAGCCCAATGCATTACTATCTGGCTCAGAAAACGGACGCGGGTTCGGTTCCCGTTTCCACCACCACCAACGACCCCAAAACCAACCGCCCCGGTTGGTTTTTCCTTTTTCTGGCCCGTGTTTCGTCGTGTCTTGCGGGATTCGGCTCATCAGGGTGCACGTCAAGTACGGGGTGGCGCTGCCGATAACGGAGGGAAGAAATCCCTCGACGGCATGACCGTCGTGGACAGGCGGATCACCCGTGTCAACACCCTCCATCCTGATCGACATCGACGCGCTCCGCGTGGGCATGTACATCCAGCTCGAAATCGGCTGGATGAACCACCCGTTTCCGACGAACAGCTTTCGCGTGTCGTCGGACGACCAGATCCGCATCTTGCGCGAACTGGGCTTGCGGCAGGTGCGGTACGTACCGTCCAGGAGCCTGCTGGCCATGCCGGTGCCCGCGGCATTTGCGGCGGATGGCGGCAGGGGGACGCAGCCGGCGCCCCTGGCCGAGCAAGTGGATGCCGATTCGGCGCTGGCCGAGCTCGTGGCGGGCGGGCCCGCCGGTCTGTCCCCCGGGGGCGACTGGGAGCGGCTGCAGGCGCACAGCCGCCTGCGCTACCAGCAGGCCGCGGTGCTGTACGCGCAAATCGTTGGTCTCGTGGACAAGGCGCCGGCGCAGGCGCGCGCGCAGGTGGAGGAGCGGGCGCGGCGCGATGTAGCCGAGCTGCTCGATGCCGAAAATTACGCGGTGCACCTGCTCACGCAGGTGAGCGCGCAGCGCCCGAGCCGGCATGCGGTGAACGTGATGGTGCTCTCGATGCTGCTAGGGCGCACGCTGGGGATGGGGGCCGAAGCGCTGCAGCGGCTCGCGGCCGCGGCGTTCGTGCACGATATCGGCAAGGTGCGTCTGCCCGCGCACATTGCCGAGCCGAATGCGCCGCTGTCGCCGATCGACCGCAGCCGGTATGAGGACCACGTGGTGCAGTCGGTCGCGCTCGCGCAGCGCATGGGCTTTGGCGGCGAGGTGCTGCTGGCGATAGGGCAGCACCACGAGATGGCCGACGGCAGCGGCTTCCCGCGCGGGCTGGGCGCTGCGCAGATGAGCCGTGCGGGGCAGATTCTGGCGCTGGTGAACCGTTACGACCGCATGTGCAACCCGCTGCACGGCGAGGCCGCGTGCACGCCGCACGAGGCGCTGGCGCGGCTGTTCGCGCAGGAGCGCGAGCGTTTCGACGCGATCACCGTGCTGGGGGCGTTCATCCGCATGATGGGGGTGTACCCGCCGGGGTCGATGGTGCAGCTCGACGACGGGCGTTTTGCGCGCGTGCTCTCCAGCAACTCGCAGTACCCGCTGCGCCCGTGCGTGCTGCCCTACACCCCCGGTGAAGACCCGCAGGATGCGCTGGCGCTGGACCTGAGCGCGCAGACCGAGCGCAGCATCCGCCGCAGCGTGAAGCTGGACTTCCTGCCCGACGAGGTGCTCGGCCACGTGCTGCCGCAGCAGCATCTGTGCTATTTCTTCGAGCGCATGCCGTCCGCTGCCGCGGCGTAGCGCGGTGGCGCCGCCGCCAGCGGCGGTGAGGGTGCGTGGTGGAAGGGAAGGTGTCTGCGGCGATCCACCGGGCCCTCATCCTGAACCGGAGTTCAGGTGGGCCAGGGCAACCCGGCGTTGGGTTCATCTGACGCGAGATGATCACGCCCGCCGGGTGATATACCAAGCCCTTGCTCTAGGAGCATTGGTTCAAGGCAATATAAAGCCCGGTGGCACCGCAGACGAAGCCATTGTAGGCCCGTGCGGGCAAACGTCTAGAGCAATTTTCCGTCGCTGCCCAGCGCGTCGTTCAGGCGTTGCAGGAGCGTCTGCAGCCGGGTGGCATCGTCGTCGGTCAGGGGCGCGGTTTCGGGCATTGCGGCGGGCGCCTGCGCGCGGTGGTCGGCGATCTCGAACGCGAGGTTGAGCGCGGCCAGCACGGCGATGCGGTCGCGCGCGCGCACCTTGCCGGCGTCGCGGATGCGCGTCATGGCGGTGTCCACGCGCTCCACCGCGTCGAGCAGGCGCGACTCCTGGCCCTCGGGGCAGGCGAGCAGGTAGGTCTGCTGCAGGATCTGCACTTCCAGTTGCTTGGCGCTCATGACGGCTCCCGGGTGTCGCCGCTCGTGGGCAGGCGGTCGAGCAGCGATTCGACGCGCGCGCGCGCTGCCTGCAGGCGCGAGCGCAGCGAGTCGCGCTCCTGCGTGAGCTGCGTCACCTGCTCGGTGAGCAGGGCGTTGGTGCGCGTGAGCTCGGCGTGGCGCACCAGCAGCTGCTCCACGCGCTCGGCGATCTGGTCGATGGGTGAAGGTGTGGCCATGTGGGGGCCGATTGTAGAGAGCGGCGCGCGCCACCGGTAGAATCGCGCGCCGTTGGTGCTCGCGGTCGTGGTTCGCACGCCGCGGTTCAACGGGAAGCAGGGAGGGGTCCTCCGCCAGGGATGCGGCCCCGTGCCTGCGCTGCCCCCGCAACGGTCAGCGAACGAGCCGCCTCGCGCGGCTCCCTCTTTGCCTCTACGCCACTGGACGCCTTGAACAAGCGTCTGGGAAGGCGGCACAGGGTGTTTCGCCAGCCCGGATACCGGCCAACACGGTGGCTGCGCGCGCCTGTCGTGCCGGCCGTATCGCCCAGGGCCGGCGGGGAAGCTGGCACGGGCACTTCAGTCTGTGGTGTATTTCCATGAAGAGTCGTTCGACTGCCCCGCGCGCCCGTGCGTGCGTGGCCCTGTCTTTCGCGGCGTTTGCCGCATCCCCCGTCCTGGCGCAGGCCGTCGGCCAGCAGGTGGCGCTCGCGCCCGCCGCTGCGCCGTTGTCCGAGGTGGTGGTGACGGCCACGCGCGTGGCGCAGCCGCTCACCGATGTACTCGCGGACGTGACGCTGATCTACCGCGAGCAGATCGAGCGCAGCGGCGCGGTGACGATCACCGACCTGCTCGCGCGCCAGCCGGGGCTGGAACTTTCGCGCAACGGCGGCCCGGGCACGTCCACGAGCATGTACATGCGCGGCGCGGAGCAGCGCTTCACGGCGGTCTACATCGACGGCGTGCGCGTGGATTCGCAGTCCACGGGCGGCGCGCCGTGGGAGGCGATCTCGCTCGGCCAGGTCGAGCGCGTGGAGATCGTGCGCGGGCCGGCGGCGGCGGTGTACGGCTCGGACGCGGTGGCCGGCGTGGTCCAGATCTTCACCAGAAAGGGCGAGGGCTCGTTCACGCCTTACGTCGGCATCGGCGCGGGCAACCGCCGCACCGGCAAGCTGGAGGCGGGCTTCTCGGGCCAGAGCGGTGCGGTGGACTACGCGCTGGGCGCCGCGCGCGACGTGAGCCGCGGCTACGACTCGCGCCCCGGCACCAACCCCGACATCGACGGCTACCGCCAGAGCTCGGCCAGCGGGCGGCTGGGCTGGCAGCTGAGCGAAGCGCATCGCATCGACCTGACGGGCACCTACACCGACATGGACGCGCAGTACGACGGCTTCGCGCCGGGGCTCGACGACCACGGGCTGAATCGCCTGTCCACGCTGGGCGCGACCTGGTCGGCGCAGTGGAGCAAGGCCTACAGCACGCGCCTGTCGGTGAGCGAATCGGATCAGCGCTACGAGACGATTCCTTCGCCCTACCTTTCCAGGACCAAGCTGCGCAACTACCTGTTCAGCAACGAGTGGCGCGAGGGCGCGCACACGCTCACCGGCGCGCTGGAGCGGCGCGGGGACCATCTTGACAACGACCCCATAGCCCGCAGCCGCCACCAGGACGCACTGGCGCTGGGCTATGGCTACGCGGCGGGCGCGCACACGCTGCAACTGAACCTGCGCCACGACCGCGACAGCGAATTTGGCGGCCAGACCACGGGCGGCGCGGCGTATGGCTACGGCTTTGCCCCTGGCTGGCGCGCGACGGTGGCGGCGGGCACGGCGTTCCGTGTGCCCACGCTGTACCAGCGGTTTTCCGAATACGGCCAGCCGGCGCTCAAGCCCGAGAAGGGCCGCAACGTGGAAGTGGGCCTGCGCTGGGCTGACGGCGCCAGCCACTTCGGCATCACGGCCTACCGCAACCGCGTCACCAACCTCATCAACTTCGGCGCGCCCGGCCCCTGCGCCGGGGCCTTTGGCTGCTATGAAAATGCGGGCAATGCGCGCATGCAGGGCGTGACCTTCTCGGGCGCGCACCGCGTGGGCAGCGTGAACCTGAGCGCCTCGCTCGATCTGCAGCGGCCCAGGAACCTTGACACCGGCAAGCTGCTGGCGCGACGTGCGCAGCGCCTGCTCAAGCTGGCGGCCGATACGCGCGTGGCGGGCTGGACGCTGGGCGCCGAATGGCAGGCGGTGAGCCACCGCTGGGACAACGCGGCCAACACCACGCGCCTGAGCGGCTACGGCCTCGTGAACCTGTACGCCAGCACGACGATCGCGCGCCAGTGGGATGTGCTCGCGCGCATCGACAACCTGGGCGACAAGGGCTACGCGCTTGCCAACGGCTACCCGGCGCTGCCGCGCACCTTCTTCGTCGGCCTGCGCTGGACCGGGCGCTGACGCCATGCGGGTGGCGCGCAGCGAGCTCATCCTCGGCGGGCAAAAGAGCGGCAAATCGCGCCGCGCCGAACGTCTGGCCCAGGCGTGGCTCGCCGAGCGCGCCGACCGCCGCGCGGTGCTGATCGCCACCGGCCAGGCGCACGACGAGGAAATGCGCGCGCGCATCGCGCGCCATCAGCGCGAGCGCGCACAGCGCCTGCCGCGCATGCAGACGGTGGAGGAGCCGCGCGACCTGGCGGGCGCCATCGCGCGCCATGGCGAGGCGCGCACGCTGCTGGTGGTCGATTGCCTGACGCTGTGGCTCACGCACTGGCTCATGCCAGCGGGTGATGCCATGGCCCGAAAATATGAAGAAAAAACGGCGCTGACGCAGGACTGGCAGGCGCAATCAGCTCTCTTTCTGGAAGCGTTGAAGTCTGCCCCCGGGCCGATCGTCCTGGTGGGGAACGAGATCGGTCTGGGGGTGATTCCACTGGGCGCGGAAGTGCGCGCCTTCGTCGATGCGCTGGGCGTGCTCAACCAGCGGGTGGCGGCGGCGTGCGAGCGCGTGACGCTGATGGTGGCGGGCATCCCCGTGGTGGTGAAGGGCGGCGCATGAAGCGCGCGCTGCGGGCCTTCCTGGCGCTGTTCATGCTCTGCGCAGGCAGCGCATGGGCCGGGTACGCATTGACGGACGACGCGGGGCAGGTCACGCGGTTCGATGCGCCGCCCGCGCGCATCGTGAGCCTGCTGCCTTCGCTGACCGAAACCGTGTGCGCGCTGGGCGCCTGCGAGCGGCTCGTGGGCGTGGACCGCTATTCCAACTGGCCCGAGAGCGTGCGCACGCTGGCGCAGGTTGGCGGCGGGCTGGACCCGAATGTGGAGGCGGTGGTGGCGCTCAGGCCCGACGTGGTGCTGATCGGCACCTCCTCGCGCGCCAGCGTGCGGCTGCGCGCGCTCGGGCTGAAGGTGCTGGCGCTCGAACCCAAGACCTTTGCCGCGATGCGCCATACCACCGCGCTGCTGGGCGAGATGCTGCAGGTGGACGGCGCGGCCGGGCTGCTGGCGCGCATCCATGCGGGCGTGCAGGCCGCGGCCGACACCGTGCCGCCCGCCGCGCGTGGCCAGCGCGTGTACTACGAGGTCACGCCCGCGCCGCACGCCGCCGGGCGCGGCACCTTCATCGACGAGCTGATGCAGGCGCTGGGCCTGGTGAACATCATCGACCCGGCGCTCGGGCCGTATCCGCGCATCAACCCCGAGCTGGTGGTGCGCCTGGACCCCGACCTCATCATGGTGAGCCAGCAGGGCGCGGCCGAGCTGGCGCGCCGCCCCGGCTGGGCGCATCTGCGCGCGCTGCGCGAGCACCGCGTGTGCGAATTCAATGCCGCCGAGCGCGATATTCTGGTGCGCCCCGGCCCGCGCATGCCCGAGGCGGCGCGGCTGATGGCCGATTGCGCCGCCCACCGCATGACTTCAAAAAAAGAAGCTGGTGGCGCTTGATGGACAGGCGCTATAGGCCAATTTGACTCAAAATTTTGCCGATGCCCAGCAGCACCGCGACCACCCTTGACGCCGCCGCATCCGCCCCGGTGGGGGCCGGCGTGCGCGTGCTGTGGCTCGTGCTGGCGCTGCTGGTGGCCTCGGTGTTTACGCTGGCCTGGGGCGCGAGCGCGGGCAGCACGGGGTTCGACAGCCTGCGCCGCGCGTTCGACGACCCGGCGGCGGCGCAGATCGTCTGGGACATCCGCCTGCCGCGCACGCTCGGGGCGTGGCTCGCGGGGGCGCTGCTGGCGCTCGCGGGGGCGGTGGCGCAGGGCCTGTTTCGCAACCCGCTGGCCGATCCGTTTCTGCTGGGCAGCGCCTCGGGCG
Source organism: Burkholderiales bacterium (assembly GCA_026954015.1). GTDB lineage: Bacteria > Pseudomonadota > Gammaproteobacteria > Burkholderiales > Burkholderiaceae_C > Comamonas_C. Next base: position 60,444 of record JAIXLP010000069.1, read on the forward strand.
CGGCGCTGGGCGTGGCACTCGCCTATGCGGCGCTGGGCGTGGGCGGCATGGTGACGGGCGGCGGCAGCGTGGCGCTGCTGCAGGCGGCTTCGCCGTGGCTCGCGCGCCTGGGGTTCACGGGCGCCGCGTTTCTGGGCGCGCTCGGCGGCGTGCTGCTGGCGCTGGTGCTGGCGCGCGGCGTGCAGCAGACGCTGCGCCTGCTGCTCGCGGGCGTGGTCGTGGGCTTCGTGCTCGGCGCGGTGCGCGATCTGGTGCAGCTTGCGCAGCCCGACGTGCTGCAGGCCATGCAGGGCTTCACGCTCGGCATCACCGGCTTTGTGGGCTGGGGCGGCTGCGCGGTGATGGCCGCGGTGCTCGCGCCGCTCGTGGTGCTGGCCTGGGCGCTGGCGCGCGTGCTCGATGCGCTGGTGCTGGGCGAGGCCACGGCGGTCAGCCTGGGGCTGCCGCTGGCGCCGCTGCGTGCGCTGCTCGTGGGCGTGCTGGCGCTGGCCACGGGCGCGGCGGTGGCGCAGACCGGGCTGATCGGCTTCGTCGGCCTCGTGGCGCCGCACCTGGCGCGCTCGCTCGTGCGCTGCACGCACGGGCCGCTGCTGCTGCTCTCCACGCTGGTGGGCGGCCTGCTGCTGGCGCTGGCCGACGTGGCCTCGCGCCTCGTGATCGCGCCGCAGGAGCTGCCCGTGGGCGTGCTCACCGCCGTGCTCGGCGGCGCCTACCTGCTGTGGCTGATGAACCGGCGCGCGGGAGGCTCGCGGTGAACGCCCCGGCGCTGCAGGCGCGGATCGCGGCGGCGCGCATCGGCGAGCGCCGCATCCTGCAGGGCATCGATCTGGCGGTGCCCGTGGGCCGCTGGACGGCTGTCGTCGGCCCCAATGGCGCGGGCAAGTCCACGCTGCTGCGCTGCATGGCGGGGCTGCTGCCCTGTGAAGGGCAGGTGTCGCTGCTGGGTCGGCCGCTGGCCGACTGGCCCGCGCGCGAACGCGCGCGCACCCTGGCCTGGATGGGTCAGCAGGAGGCGGGCGGCGAGGATTTGCGGGTGTGGGACGTGGTGATGCTCGGGCGCCTGCCGCACCGTGCGTGGCTGGCCGCGCCCACCGGGGCCGACCGCGCCGCCGTCGATGCGGCGCTGCGCGCCACGCAAAGCCACGCCTTGCGCGCGCGGCGCCTCGCCGAGCTCTCCGGCGGCGAGCGCCAGCGCGTGCTGCTGGCGCGTCTGCTGGCGGTGCAGGCGCGGGTGCTGCTGATGGACGAGCCGCTGGCGCACCTGGACCCGCCGCACCAGGCCGACTGGCTGGCCACCGTGCGCGCGCTGGTCGCGGCCGGTGCCACCGTGGTGAGCGTGCTGCACGAGCTGAACATGGCGCTGCAGGCCGACGACATCGTGGTCGTGCGCGCCGGCCGCATCGCGCACCACGGCGCGGCCGCCGATGCCGCCACGCACCAGGCGCTGCAGGCCGCGTTCGACGGGCGCATCGCCATCCGCCAGGTGGGCGACGACTGGGTCGCGCTGCCGCGCGCTGGCGCACGCGAGGCGGCATGAACGCGCGGTGGCCGCTTTCAGCCGGGGGGCTCCGTGGCCGGCGAGCGCACGTGCTCGGGGCGCACGCCGTAGCCCACCAGTCGCGCCGGAATGCGCCGCACGGCGCGAAAGCCGAGCAGCCAGCGCAGCGCGGCGGGCAGGCGCGGCGCCGGCCCCTCGGCCTGCAGCACGCGGGCGATCAGCCGCTGCTGCGCCGCGATCTGCACGCGCTGCACCAGCCGCACCGGCCATTCACGGCGCCGCTGCACCGCGGCCAGCAGCGCCTCGTCGATGGGGCCGCCCGCGGCCAGCGGCGCCGCCAGCGCATTGGCGGCGGCCACCGCGTCCTGAATCGCCAGGTTGATGCCGACGCCGCCGATCGGCGACATCGCATGCGCCGCGTCGCCGATCAGCAGCAGCCCCGGCAGGTGCCAGCGCGCCAGCCGGTTGACCTGCACCGACAGCGTCTTGACCGCGTCCCAGTCGGCGATCGCCGCCGTGCGATCGGCCAGGAAGGGCGCGAGCGCGGCCACGTCGGCACGCAGCACCTGCAGGGGCCGCGCGCGCAGCGCGGCGTCGCCGCCCTTGGCGACCAGGTACGCCGCCTGCCAGGCGTCGCCGCGATCGAGCAGCACCATCATGCGGCCGCGCTCGACGATGCCGAAGGCATCCGGCGGGTCGCCCGCGCGGCGCGGCAGGCGAAACCACAGCACGTCCATCGGCGCGCCGAACTCGCGCGGCACGAGGCCCGCGGCCGCGCGCAGCGTCGAGTGGCGCCCGTCGCAGGCCACCACCAGGTCGGCGCTGAGCCGCCGCGGGCCCTCGGGCGTTGCGATGTCCACGCCGGCGATGCGCCCGCCATCCCGCACCAGGGCGGTGGCCGCGTGGCGCAGGCGCAGCTCGAACGTCGGGTAGCGGCGTGCCGCGCCGGCCAGCAGGTTCAGCAAATCCCACTGCGGCACCAGCGCGACGTGGCCGTAGGGCCTGAGCCCGCGAAAGTCGGCGATCGGCTGCGCGCGCCCACCGATCACCGCCGAGAGCTGCTCGACGCGCCGCTGCGGCAGCCGCGCGAAGTCCTCGCCCAGGCCGATCTCGTCCAGGATCTGCAGCGTCGAGGGGTGCACCGTGTCGCCGCGAAAGTCGCGCAGGAAGTCGGCGTGCTTTTCCAGCACCGTCACCGCCACGCCGGCGCGCGCCAGCAGCAGACCCAGCACCATGCCGGCCGGGCCGCCGCCGACGACGCAGCAGCGCGTGTGATCGAGCAGGGGTGCGGCGTCGCGGGCCATGGCCATGGCCGGCGCGGACGGCGTGCGCGTGCGCCGCGCCAGCCGATCCAGTGTACGCCCGCACCCCGCCTTTTCCCCTCTGAACGGAGACCCTGATGCAGATCGAAACCCCACCCACCGAAAAACGCTACGAGCGCCCCGAAGGCGAGCGCCGGGGCCTGGTCATCGTCCACACCGGCGACGGCAAGGGCAAGAGCACGGCGGCCTTCGGCCTGGCGCTGCGCGCCTTCGGTCGCACGCACGTGCATGGCAAGCAGGTGGCAATCTTCCAGTTCATGAAGGTGCCCACGGCGCGCTTTGGCGAGCACCGCGCGTTCGAGCAGCTCGGCCTGCCCATCCACGGCCTGGGCGACGGCTTTTCGTGGAAGAGCAAGGACCTGGAGCACTCGGCCGAACTGGCGCGCGAGGGCTGGCAGAAGGCGCGCGCGGCCATCCTGGACGGCGCGCATTTCCTGGTCGTGCTCGACGAGATCACCTACCCGCTGATCTACGGCTGGCTGCCGCTGCAGGAGGTGCTCGACACCCTGCGCGCGCGCCCGAAGGACGTGCACGTGTGCCTCACGGGCCGGCGCTGCCCGCCCGAGATCGTCGAGATCGCCGACACGGTGACCGAGATGCAGCTCGTCAAGCATGCCTTCAAGGCGGGCGTGCCGGCGCAGCGGGGGATCGAGGACTGAGAGGCCGCGCGGGCGCCTGCGACGGCGTGCGCGGCGACGCCGCATCCACCGGCCGCGCGCCGGTTGGCGATGCGTGTGTCCGGGTCGGCAACGGTGCGCGCCGCGGGCCCGTCCTGCCACGGGAGGCTGTCGATGCCTCTGCCGCCCGCGCTCCCAGACGGAACCTTATGGCAACGCTGAAGAAGCCCCTCGCGCGCGCTGCATCCCCGTTTTGGGCGATCTGCGGCGTTGCAAATGCTCGCAATAGCTATGGCTCGCTGCGCTTTGCGTCTTGCAGCTCATCCCAAATCAGGGCCCAGCGCATCGCGGGGCTTTTTCAGCGTCGCCTTACGGCAATTGCTGGTGCACGCGCGTCGCCAGCGTCTGCAGACGCTCGCGCGGCAGGCTGCCGACGAGCGCATAGCCGAACCCCCCGTCCGTCCAATAGAAGGCGCCGGTGCTGCCGTCGCGTTCGAAACGGAATGCGGTTTCGTCTGGTGTGCCGCCGCGTGCGGGCAGCGCGCCGAGATAGACCGTGATCCGTTCACCGGCCGCATCCTGGTACATGAACTGGGCCCGCGTGCCGCCGCCGTCACCGGGCAGCAACCGACCGCCCATCAACGTGTAGCCGTCGACCCGCAGATCGGGCGCGCGCAGCGGGCGATCGAGGCGTTTGCTCAGCCATTGCAGCAGTTGCGCCTGCTCGCTGGCCGGTACTTCCACCGGGTGGCGTACCTCGGGCTGAAACACGGCATGCGCTGCGGTGGCCGCCAGCGCGAACCGTTGTGCTGGCGCCTGCTGCGCCAGCTGCGCGGCGGCCGTGCTGGTGGGCGCGGCACCGTGCGCCACCCAGCCCGCGCCGAATGCGAGGAGCACGGTTGCGGCCAGGCCGCCAAGCCGCCATCCCGCGCCGCGCCGTGCATGCCGTGCCTGCAGCCGACGGGCGGCGGCGGCGAGTGTGGGCGGGAGGGGCTCTTCCGGCAGGGCGGCGTGCAGCGCGCGCAGCGCCTGGCGCTGTGCCTGCCAGGCGTGCAGGGTGCGCCGCGCCGTCTCGTCCAGATCCTCGCGCGCCGCGGCGGCCTGCGCGTCGTCGAGCCGGCCGTCGGTCAGGGCGTGCAGCAATTCGTCGGAGGAAGGTGCGGGCGTCGTGCGTTTCATCTCGCTCATCCGCGGCGGCGCAAGGGCGTGATGCCCACGCGCGTTCCGGCGTTCGGGGGCTCGTCCATCAGCGCGCGCAGCCGACTGCGCGCGCGCGACAGGCGGGACATGATGGTACCCACCGGCACGCCCAGCACCTTGGCGGCATCGGTGTAGGACAGGTCTTGCAGCGTCACCAGCAGCAGCGCGCTGCGTTGCTCCTCGGGCAGGCTCAGCAGGCAGCGCTGCAGGTCGATGGCATGGTCCAGGTCGTGCGTGACGCTGCGCCGCTGCGCATCTTCCTCACTCAGCGCCAGCATCGCCGGACGGCTGGCGCTGGCGCGGCGCTGATTGAGGAACACGCGGTGCATCAGCGTGAAAAGCCAGGCGCGCAGGTCGGTGCCGGGCAGCCACAGGTGCCACTTGCCGCAGGCGCGCTCGAGGGTGTCCTGCACGAGATCGTCCGCAGCCCAGGCGTCGCCTGTCAGCACGCGCGCGTAGCGGCGTAACGCGGGCAGGTGCTCCAGTACGGACGATCGATCCATGCCAGCGTGCGCCGTCGCGGCGTTGTCTTACGGGCGAGCGAGATGCCAGACGTTGTTGAAACCGTCGCCCGTGCGGTCGCCCGGCTTGGCGTCCTTCACCCAGAAGTACAGCGGCTTGCCCTTGTAGGCCCATTGGCGTGCCCCGTCGTCGCGCTGGATGATGGTGTAGTCGCCGTTTGCCGTGGCGCCGGCGCTGGCCGCCAGCGCTGGCCAGTTGCCGATGCACGGGCCGTTGCAGGCCGATTTGCCGCTGCCGGGCTGATCCTTGTCGAAGGTGTAGAGCGTCATGCCGTTGGGGCCGACGAGCGCGCCGTCCTGCACCTTGGCGGGCGCCTGCTGCGCGCAGGCGATGGAGCTGGCCGTGAACAGCGTCGCGGCGATCAAAGTCAAGCGCATGGGAGTTCCTGAAACACAGTGATGATGTCCGTACAAACACCGCGGCGGGGCGGTTTATTCCATCGCGCCGCCACGAGCCGCGAATCGGCGGCCCGCGACAGCGCAGGCGTGGAGCGGGGCCGCGCGATGTGTGCCCGATACCGCTGAAACACCCTGCGAAGACCGCGCATCCAACACAGTACGAGCGAGTGATCTTGCAACAACCAATGAACAGGGACTGGCTCGTGGATGTTTACCTTCAAGGAGAAGATCATGCTTCAACGTCGTTTCAACCATTTCGTACTGGTGGCCGGTCTTGCCGCCGCCTCGGCCCTAGGTGTGCAGAGTTTCGCGGTGGCGGGCGCCGCCCAGCCGTTCTATGGTGAATCCGCCTCCGTCATCGCGTCGCCCGCGCTCACGAGTGTCACGACGCGCGCCGCGGTGACACAAGGCGCCGTGGCCGCGATGCGCGACGACACGCTGAAGTTTGGTGAGGTGGCCGGCCTGCCGCTCATGCCGTCGGCCCGGTCCGACGTCACGCGGTCCGAGGTGAAGGACGCGTTGCGCTCTGAAACCGTTGCGGAACACGAGGCGATGCGCCAGTTGTATCTTGACTGAGCCGCGCGTATGCGCGTGCCTGTGGTGCGGGTGCGGGCCGCCGTGTGCAATCCACGGCGGCCCGTTTTTTTGCGCCTGACTTCCGGCCCGATTGGCGCTACGATGCCCACCATGTCCTTGATCTCGCACACCTGTTGCACGCCGTTGGGCGACATGCTCGCGCTGTTTTCCGAGCACGGCCTGTGTTTGCTGGAATTCAGCGAACGCACGAAAGGCCTCGCGCGCGAGATCGCGCAGGTGGAGGCCGCGCGTGGCGGCCCGGCGCGACCGGGCAAGAACGCGCTCACCGCGCAGCTCGGGCGCGAGCTGGCCGAGTATTTCGAGGGCAAGCGGCGCACGTTTGATGTGCCGCTGGACCTGGTCGGAACGCCGTTTCAGCAAAGCGTGTGGCATGCGCTGCTCGCCATCCCCTACGGCCAGACGCGCAGCTACGCCGAGCAGGCGCGCTCCATCGGCAAGCCCACCGCCACGCGCGCGGTGGCCGCTGCCAATGGCAACAACAAGATCAGCCTCATCGTGCCCTGCCACCGCGTGATCGGCAGCGACGGCAGCCTCACGGGCTACGGCGGCGGCGTGGCGCGCAAGGAGTGGCTGCTGGCCATGGAGCGCGGCGAGCGCGCGCTGGCGCTGCCTGCCTGATGGGCCTTGCGGGCGCGCCGTGGGGTGCGGCGCTGGGCGTGTGGCTGTGCATGGTGCCTGCGCTGGCGCTGGCAATGGACCGCTTGTTCGGCGAGCCGCCCGCGCGCTGGCATCCCGTGGTGTGGATGGGGCGCTACCTCGCGTGGGCGGGTCGCTGGATCGCCCCTGCGGCGGATGCGCCGCAATCAGAGAACGGGGACCTGCGCGCCTTCCTGCGTGGAGCGCTCGCGTGGTGTGCCGGGGCTGTCGTTCTTGTGGTACTGGCGTGGCTGGTGCAGGTCGGTGTGCTGCGCCTGCCCGACTGGGCCGCGGTGCCCATGTTCGCGCTGCTGCTCAAGCCCCTGCTCGCCTGGGCCATGCTGCACGACGAGGTGCTGGCGGTGCAGCAGGCGCTCGCTGATTCGCTGGACGAGGGCCGCGCGCAACTGGCGCGCCTCGTGAGCCGCGACGTCGTGCAGCTGGATGCCACCGAAGTACGCGAGAGCGCCATCGAGAGCCTGGCCGAGAACCTGAACGATTCGCTGGTGGCGCCGCTGTTCTGGTTTGCGCTGCTCGGGCTGCCGGGCGCGGTGCTGCTGCGCTTTGCCAACACCGCCGATGCGATGTGGGGCTACCGCGGCGTGCGCGCGGGGCGCGACTTTCGCCGCGCAGGCACCTGGGCCGCGCGCGCCGACGACGTGCTGTGCTGGCTGCCCGCGCGCCTCACCGCGCTGCTCATCGGCGCTCTGGGCGGCCTGCGCGGCTGGCGGCGCCTGCCGCGCGAGGCGGCGCGCACGCCCTCGCCCAACGGCGGCTGGCCCATGGGGGCGATGGCGCTGGTGCTGGGCGTGCGCCTGGGCAAGCCCGGCGTGTACGTGCTGGGCGAGGGCGCCCGCGCGCCCGAGCCTGCCGATCTGCTGCGCGCCTGCGCCATCGCCTCGCGCGCGGCGGTGGCGGCTACGCTGCTGGCCTGCGCCGGGGTGGCGCTGTGGGCGTGAAAGATTTCATGACGAATCGGCCTCTGGCGCTTGTCCAGCAAGCGCAAGCAGCTCTTTTATCAGGAGCGTACCCATGCTGACGCCTGCCCACGGCGGGCCGGACGCGCTGGGCGTGCCGCTGCACGACCTCTCCACCAACGCCAACGCCTGCGGTCCGTACCCCGCCGCGCTGCGCGCGCTGCAGGCGGTGGATGCGCGCCACTACCCCGACCCCACCTACACCGCGCTCGCGGTGCAGCTGGCCGCGTGGCACGGCGTGGCGCCGGAGCGCGTCGTGCTCGCGGCCAGCGCCAGCGAATTCATCCAGCGCATCAGCGTGGCCGTGGCGCTGCACGCGGGGCCAGCGGCGCGCGTGTGGCTGCCCGCGCCCGCCTATGGCGACTACGCCCGCGCCGCGCACGCCGCCGCGCTGGTGTCCACCGACGATCCGGGCACCGCCGCGCTGCTCTGGGCGTGCGAGCCCGGCAGCCCGCTGGGCCAGCCCGACACGGGTCTGGCCGCGCGCGTGGCGGCGCTGCGCGCAGGCCAGACGCTGGTGCTCGACCAGGCCTACGAGCCGCTGCGCCTGAGCGGCGCGGCGAGCCTGGATGCGCCCGCGCTCGACCGCGTCTGGCGCCTTGTCACGCCCAACAAGGCGCTGGGCCTCACGGGCGTGCGCGCGGCGTATGCCGTGGCGCCGCCGGGCGCCGACCCCGCGCTGCTCGCGCGCGTGCGCGGCCTGGCCCCCTCGTGGCCCATAGGCGCGCACGGCGTGGCGCTGCTGCACGCCTGGGCCAGCGCGCCCTGCCACGACTGGCTTGCCGCCTGCCGCGCGCAACTGCGCGCGTGCAAGCGCGCGCAGGTGGCGGCACTGCGCGCGGCGGGCTGGCAGGTGGAGCCCGGTGACGCCAACTTTTTCGTCGCTGCCCACGCAAACCTGGCAAGCGCTGGAGCCGGTTTTGACCTGCAAACCTGGCTTGCCGCGCTGCGCGTGCGCGGCATCAAGCTGCGCGATTGCGCCAGCTTCGGCCTGCCGGGGCGCGTGCGCATCGCGGTGGCGTCGCCGCAGGCGTGGCGGGCGCTGTGGGCCGCGCTGTCGGATACGGGGCCGTCATCGCCCGCCGGTGTCGTGTCCGGCGCGCCAAACGGGCCCGGTTCGACCACCCCCGCGGTTCGCCCGTAGCCGCATAGAATTGCGCACGCCCGCGCCCCACCCGCGCGGGCGTGCCACGCCGATGACTGCCGTGGGGCGCTGTTGCAGGTTCTGCACGCGAAGATGCGCCACGCGGTCGTGTGTCCATTGCAGCGTTACCCCAACCCTGGATGGATGCCCGCACCGGCCTGCTCCGGTCGACGTCCGCCGTCATTACGGAGACTGCATGACTTTTCTTCAAACGCTCGAACCCATCGTGCGCGACATCGTCGCGCCCGCTGCCGAGGCCACCGACCGCGAGGCGCGCTTTCCGTGCGCGGCGCTTGATGCGCTGGGCGCCGACGGCAGCGGCGCGGACGCGATGAACAACGACGAGATGCCGGTGTTCGCCACGCTGCTCGCGTCGTGCTCCATCGGCACCGCGCTGTGCGATGCCGCCACCCCCAAGGAGTGAACCCCATGGCACCAACCTTCATGCTCGGCGCCGTGGCCTACGCGCCCAAGGTCGTCACCATCTGGGAGGGCTTCAAGACCTACCTGGGCGAGCGCGGCTTCGCGATGGACTACACGCTGTATTCCAACTACGAAACGCAGGTGCAGGCGCAGTTCAAGGGCGACATCGCCTTCGCCTGGAATTCGCCGCTCGCCTGGGTGCGCGCCGACCGCATGGCCCGCGCGCGTGGGCAGGCGGTGCGCTCGCTCGTGATGCGCGACAGCGACCAGGGCCTGCAATCGGTGCTCGTCGTCCCCGCGAGCAGCCCCGTGCGCTCGCTCGCCGACCTCCAGGGCAAGGTGGTGGGCTTTGGCGCCATCGACTCGCCGCAGGCCACGCTGATCCCGCTCGACCACCTGCAGCACGAAGGGGGCCTCGTGCCCGGCCGGGATTACACCGTGCGGCGCTTTGACGTGCTCGGCGGCAAGCATGGCGACCATATCGGCGGCGAGCGCGACGCGGCCGTGGCCATGCTGGCCGGGGAGGTCGCCGCAAGCTGGATGATCGCGGGCAACCACGCCGCCTTTGCCAAGGAAGGGCTGCTGCCCGCGGGCGGCACGCGCGTGCTCGCCACCACCGGCCTGTACGACCACTGCACGATGACCGTGAGCCCCGGCGTGGACGACGAGGCGTCGCGCCGCTTCGCCGAGCTGCTGCTGGCGATGGACTGGAACGACGCGCAGGTACGCCCGCTGCTGGAGCTGGAAGGCCTGCGCGCATGGCGGGCGGGCCGCGTGGACGGCTTCAGGCTGCTGGAGCGCGCAAGCACGGAGCAAGGCTTTTATGACGACCGCGGAAACATCCTCGCCAGCGACTATCGATATTGAGTCGCTGGGCTTCGACGCCGGCGCGCACCTGCTGGTGAAGCACGCGCTCGCGCGCCTGCCCGTGGGCACGCCGCTGCGCGTGAGCGGCCACGCGAGCGGCTGGCAGGCGCAACTGGCGCACTGGTGCCGCGCGCAGGGCCATGCGCTCGCGTGGGCGGACGACGCGCACGCCCAGGCGCTGGTGACACGCGGCGGCGCCGAGGCCGGACGCTGGCGCGACGCCGCGCACACCGGCCACGCCGACCCCCGCGTGAGCGGCGCCGTGCTGGCGCAGGCCGAGCCCACCTGGGGCCTGGCCGCGCGCGGCGCGCGCGTGGAGGCGGGCTCCCCCGCGTTCGCCTTCCGGCTGGCCCGCAAGGACGAGCTCTGGGCCGACAACGCCGCCGACCTGTACGCGCAGGCCGTCGCCGCGCAGTGGGACCCGGACGTGGCGCTCGACTGGAGCGTGGCGCTCACCCACCCGCCCGAGGTCGAGGCCGCCGTCGTCCAGGTGATGACCTACATGGTCGAGAACGAAAACGCCGCGCTGCTCGTGCCCGCGCGCTTCCTCGGCCAGATCCACCCGCACTACCGCGAGCTGCAGGCGGCGCTCGCGATCCAGGTGGCGGACGAAGCGCGCCACATCGAGGTGTTCACGCGCCGCATCCGCCTGAGTGGCGGCGAACCCGCGCTTTCCACCGCGGGCGGCCAGGCCTCGCTCAGGAGCCTGCTGGACGAGCCCGATTTTTCGGTGGCGAGCTTTCTGCTTTCGGTGCAGGGCGAGGGCAGCTTCGTGAACCTGCTGCACTTTCTGGCCGAATACGGCCCCGACGCGCTCACACGCCAGATCGGACGCCTGGCCGCGCGCGACGAGGCGCGCCACGTGGCGCTGGGCATGTCGCACCTGCTGCAGCGCCTGCGCGGCGAGCCCGCGCTGCGCCTGCGCCTGGCGCGCGCGATGGAACAGCGCCACGACGCGCTGGCGGGCACCTCGGGGCTGAACGAGGAGGTGTTCGACGCGCTCATCCTCATCGCCGCGGGCAGCCTGGCGCCGCAGGCCGTGCACCAGGGGTTCGGGCGTGTGCAGACCCTCGTGCAGGACATGGCGGGCGGGCGCCTCACGCGGCTGCTGCGCCTGGGGTTCGAGCGCGCCGATGCCGAGCGGCTGGCGCTGCTGCACACGCGCAATTTCATGTGAGTGGGGCGCCGCTCTCCCGGCGACCTCAGGACGGGAATAAAAACGGCAGCTGGCGCTTGTACAGCAAGCGCGGACAGCTATTCAAAACAGAGTGCCTGCGGCGGTGTGACGGCCACAAAAAAAGCAGCCGGCCTGCGGCTGCTTTCCTTGGTGCGCTGCGCCAGCATCACGGCGCAGCGCAGAGGTGGCTCAGTTCACCTTGTTCGGGAACTGCTTGGCGATGCCGTCGGTGAGCACGTCCGCGATCGCATCCATGTGATCCTGCATGGCCTTCCATTCAGCATCCTGCTTGTCCTGCGGCGCCTTGGCGGCCATCATGTCCACCTGCGATTTGTGGTGGCCGAAGTGGGCGATCAGACCGCTGTTGAGGTCCGCCGCCTTCCAGTTCGGGTTGGCACCGGCGAGGAATTTGGAAATTTCGCCTGCGTTGGCCACGGCGTCCTGCAGCGCCTTGTCTTCACCCGCGGCATTGCCCGCGTGCGCGGAATCCGTCAGCGCCTTGACGGCGCCCCAGTGTCCCGCGAGCAGCTTGAGCAGCGCGTCACCCGCGGGCTGGCCATAGAAGCCCGCCACGGCGCCGGTGATGTCCTTGGCATTGGCCACGACGGCGTTGGCGGCCTTGTCGGCACCCGCCTTGTCACCCGCAAACACCGCGAGCGCGTAGTCACGCGTGGTCACGACGTGCCCGTGCCAGAGTGCGCGCATGGCCTTGTGCAGGTTGGGCGCATTCGTTGCGGCAGGCGCGGTGGCGGCGTGCGCGTGGCCCTGCGCCATCACCGGCGTGGCGGTGGTGAAACCCAGGCCCAGCAGGGCGGCGCAGGCGATCGACAGTGTGTGCATCTTCATGTTCATGGTGAACTCTCCATATCGTGGATGACGCCGTGGTGAATCGTTCACCATGGCAACTCGTTCTCTACGGTAACCAGCCGAGCTGCAACATTGGATGCAGGCAGTGGCGCGTGCGTTTCAGCTTTTGTGCGAGCGGGCCGGATCGCGCGTCGGTTACGCTGCAAGGTTCTGATACGGCAGGGTTTTTTGATGAGGCGAATCACCATGTTCTTCCCGTGGGTACCCGCGTCATGACGGATACCGAAGCGCGCGCGCTGCGCACGGTGGTCGTGCGGCGCTATGTCACGCCGCTGCGCGAGGGCGGCTCGATGCCGGCGGTGGTCGAGGCCGATGACCTCGGCCTGTACGTGCTGAAGTTTCGTGGCGCGGGGCAAGGTGTGCGCGCGCTGATCGCCGAGATCATCTCTGGCGAGATGGCGCGCGCGCTGGGCCTGCCGGTGCCTGAGATCGTGCTGGCCGAGCTGGATGCCGAGCTGGCGCGCACCGAGCCCGACCCCGAAATCCAGGATCTGATCCGCGCCAGCGGCGGGTTGAACGTGGCGCTGGACTATCTGTCGGGCGCGCTCAACTTCGACCCCGCGGTGGACGAGATGACGGCGGATTTCGCCACGCGCCTGGTGTGGCTTGATGCGTTCACGAGCAACGTGGACCGCACTGCGCGCAATACCAATCTGCTGATGTGGCACCGGCGCCCCTGGCTGATTGACCACGGCGCGAGCCTGACCTTTCACCATGCCTGGAACGGCACCGTGGCCGACCCGGGCAAGCCCTTCGCGCCGATTGCCGAGCACGTGCTGCTGGCGCGCGCCGATGCGCTGGCGCGCCTGGATGCGGAACTGGCCGGGCAGCTCACGCCCGAGGTGCTGCGCGCCGTGGTTGCACGGGTGCCGCCGGGCTTTCTGGCCGAGGCGGGAGTGAGCGCTCAGGCCTATGTCGATTACTTTGCGGCGCGCCTGGCGGATCGCGCGCGCTGGCTGCAGGGGGCGATCGATGCGCGCGCCTGAGCTGTACGACTACGCCGTCGTGCGCGTGGTGCCGCGCGTGGAGCGCGAGGAATTCATCAACGCGGGTGTGATCCTCTCGTGCCAGAAGAGCGGCTTTCTGCGCGCCGCCATCGCGCTGGACGAGGCGCGGCTGCTGGCGCTCGACGCGCATGCCGACATGCCCACGCTGCGGCGCCACCTGGGCGCGATCGCCGCGATCTGCGCCGGAGCGCCCGAGGGCGGCCCGATCGCGCGACTGCCGCTGCGCGCGCGCTTTCACTGGCTGACCGCGCGGCGCAGCGGCGTGATCCAGACATCCGCCGTGCACACCGGGTTGTGCACCGACCCGGATGCGGCGCTCGCGCATGTGATGGATCGCATGGTGCGGCCGCTGCCCGCGCCCGCAAGCCCCGCATGACCGCGCGCTGCGTGATGGTGCTGGGCACCAGCAGCGGCGCGGGCAAGAGCTGGCTCGCCACCGCGCTGTGCCGCCACTATGCCAGCCAGGGCCTGCGCGTGGCGCCGTTCAAGGCGCAGAACATGAGCAACAACGCGCGCGTGGTGGCCGCGCCAGGCGGGGCGTTTGGCGAAATCGGCAGCGCCCAGTACTTCCAGGCGCTGGCCGCGCGCGCCGAGCCCGACGTGCGCATGAACCCGCTCTTGCTCAAGCCCGAGGCCGATACGCACAGCCAGGTGGTGCTGATGGGGCAGGTGAGCGATGCGCTCTCGCAACTGCCCTGGCGCGGGCGCAGCGCGCGCGTGTGGCCGCGGATCGCCGCCGCGCTGGACGAGCTGCGCGCGCACAACGACGTGGTGGTGATCGAGGGCGCGGGCTCGCCCGCCGAGATCAACCTGATGGCGAGCGATGTGGTGAACCTGCGCGTGGCGCGCCACGCCGATGCACGCTGCCTGCTCGTGGCCGACATCGACCGCGGCGGCGCGTTCGCGCACCTGTACGGCACCTGGGCGCTGCTGCCCGAGATGGATCGCGCGCGCATCAGCGGCTTCGTGCTCAACAAGTTTCGCGGCGACGCTGCGCTGCTCGCCCCCGCCCCCGAGCGGCTTGAACAGCTCACCGGCGTGCCCACGGTGGCCGTGGTGCCGATGCGCTTCGGCCACGGGCTGCCGGAGGAAGACGGGGTGTTCGATGACCGCCCCACGCTTCAGGACGGTGCCGGGGAAAAGTTGTGGCGCGTCGCCATCGTCGCCTACCCGCGCATCAGCAATCTCGATGAATTCCAGCCGCTCAGGAACCTGCCGGGCGTCTCGCTCGTCTGGGCGCGCTCGGCGGCGCAGCTCGATGGCGCGGACTGGATCATCCTGCCCGGCAGCAAGGCCAGCGCGGCCGATCTGCTGTGGCTGCGCGCGCAGGGCATGGACGGCGCGATCGCGCGGCATGCGGCGGCGGGCGGCGCGGTGCTGGGCCTCTGCGGCGGCCTGCAGATGCTGGGCGAGGCGCTGATCGACGTGCACGGCGTGGAGCCGGGCGGCAGCGGGCCGGGCCTGGGGCTGCTGCCGCTGGTCACGCGCTTCGAGCCGGTCAAGACGCTGCGGCGCGGGGCCTGGCGCTTTGGCGCGCTGGCGGGCGCATGGGCGCCGCTTGCGGGCGTGGTCTTTGGCGGCTACGAAATCCACAGTGGCCGGACGGTGCAGCACCCCGCGATGGCGCGCAAGGGCGACGTGGCGCGCGAGGTGGTGCCGGGCCTGGCGTGGCAGAACGCGGCGGGCAATGTGCTGGGCTGCTACGTGCACGGCCTGCTGGAGGATGCGGCGGTGCTGCGCGCGCTCTTCGGCCGCACGGCGCGTTCGCTGGACGATGTGTTTGATGATTTGGCCGCGCAGATCGAACGGGCGTTTGCACCCGGGGTGCTGGCGGCGCTGGTGCATGACGAATGATGAAAGGGCGACGAATGACGGCGGTTTTCCCCGAGGTTTCCGATCTGCGCGATGAGGCGCTGGCCGCCGCGCTGCAGCGCAGGGTGGATGGCAAGACCGTGCCGCAGGGCGCGCTCGGGCGCGTGGCCGCGCTGGCGCGGCGCCTGGGCGTGATCCTCGGCAGCACCGAGCCGCAATTGCAGGCGCCGCAGCTCGTGGTGTTCGCCGCCGACCACGGCATCGCCGCGCGCGGCGTCTCGGCCTATCCGAGCGACGTGACCTGGCAGATGGTGGGCAATTTCCTTGCGGGCGGCGCGGCGGTGAGCGTGCTCGCGCGCCAGCATGGTGTGACGCAGACGGTGGTGGACTGCGGCGTGCGCCATGTGTTCGAGCCCGCGCCCGGCCTGCTGCTGCGCAAGATCGCGCCGGGCACGCAGGACAGCACGCAGGGCCCGGCGATGACGCGCGCGCAGTGCGAAGAGGCGCTGGCCAACGGCATGGCGCTGGTGCGCGCGCTGCCCGGCAATGCGCTGCTGCTGGGCGAGATGGGCATAGGCAACACCAGCGCCGCGTCGCTGCTGGTGGCGCGGCTCGGGAATCTGGACGTGGCCGAGGTGACGGGCGCGGGCACGGGGCTCGATGCCGCGGGCGTCGCGCGCAAGACCGCCGTGCTGCGCGAAGCGCTGGCGGCCAATGCCGCAGCTGCGGCGCCGCTCGATGCGCTCGCGGCGCTGGGCGGCTTCGAGATCGCCACCATGGTGGGCGCCATCGTGCAGGCGGCGAGCGAGCGCCGTGTGGTCGTGGTCGATGGCTTCATCGCCTCGGCCGCCGTGCTCGTGGCCTGCCGCCTCGCGCCACGCGTGGCGCAGCGCTGCGTGTACGCGCACCGCTCGGACGAGCGCGGTCACGCGCGGCTGCTGGCGCTGCTGCAGGCCGAGCCGCTGCTGGACCTGGGCCTGCGCGTGGGCGAGGGCAGCGGTGCGCTGCTCGCCTGGCCGATTCTTGAATCGGCCTGCCGCATCCTCAATGAAATGGCGAGCTTCGAGTCGGCAGGGGTCTCGGGCAAGGGTTGATTAAAACTTCCCTTGCCACGTCACCGCCAGGCTGCGCCCGGGCGCGATCAGTTCCATGCCCGGCAAGCCTTCGGCCA
>JAIXLP010000069.1:76947-124970 GCA_026954015.1 Burkholderiales bacterium
TTGGTGCCGCGGATGCGCGTGTACCCGGCCCAGAGGGTCTGCCCGGGCGTGAAGCGCCAGCGCAGCGAGGCTTCCACGCCGTTGAGCGTGGCGTGGCCCAGGTTCACGCTCTGCTTGCAGTAGGCGGCGTTGGGCCCCGCGCCGCAGGCGGCCACGGCGGCCGGGCCGCTCAATTGCATGCCGGTGATGTAGTCGTTCACGCGCATGCGCCAGGCCGAGACGCTGTAGTCCAGCCGCGCATCCGAGCCCTTGAGGCCGAGCTCGAACTGCGTCGCGTGCTCGGGCTTGAGCTGCGGGCTGCCGGCCCAGAAGTAGCCGTCGTTGCGCGCGCCCGACTGGTAGCGCTCGCGCAGGTCCGGCGCGCGAAAGCCGCGCGAGAGGTTGGCGAAGGGCCTGAGCAGCGGCGCCACCTCGTAGACCGCGCCTATGCTGCCAGAGAGCGCGCTGTCGCTGCGATCGAGCCCGCTGGTCACCGTGTGGTTGGCCATGTCCGCGGCGCTGCCGCTCACGCGGTCGTAGCGCAGCCCGGCGAGCACGCTGAGCGCGCCGAACTTCATGTCGTCCTGCAGGTACAGGCCCGTGGCCTGCAGCGCGCCGTCGCTGAAGGGTTTGGAGGGTGCGAAGGCGGCGAACGTGGGTGGCCCGGCCATGCGGCTGTCGGGGTCGGCCGTCATGCGCCAGGCGTTCAGTCCGAAGGACAGCAGGTGCTGCGGATGCACCAGCCAGTCGGCGCGGGCATCGAGCCCGTGGGTGACGAAGCCCACGTCGTTGAGCACGATGTCGCGCGCCAGCAGCGTGCCCCAGGCGTTGACCTGGCGCTGCATCTGCTGGCGGTACACGCGCACGTCCAGGTTCAGCGGCTGATCGCCCGTGCCCTGGCGGTTGTAGCCGATCTCGGCCAGGCGCCGCGTCTGCTCGGGCGAGTGGATGGTGAGCTGCCCGACGGCCGGCACCGGGTGCGGCTTGGTCGAGCCCGGGTACCAGACGTCGCGGTCGCTCTGCTGCTGCAGCGATACGCGCAGCTGCTGGCGGCCGTCGATCCTGTAGCGGTACTGGCCGATGAGGGTGCCCGAGTCGTAGCCGGTGAGCGCCTGGCGCCCGCCCGGGGCGTTGTAGTCGCCATGGTCCGCGAGCGAGGCGCCGAGCATGAGCGCATGGTCGCCCTGGCTCGCGTTGAGCACGGCGGCGCCGGTCTTGCCGCGGCTCGCGCTGTCGTAGCCGAGCCGCGCCTTCAGGCCCACGCCCGGTTCGAAGCGCGCCTGCGGCAGCAGCACGTTGACCGCGCCGCCCAGCGCCCCCGTGCCGTAGAGCACCGAGGCCGGGCCCTTGACCACCTCCACGCGCTCGGCCAGCCCGAGCGAGAGGAAGGACGCGATGGAGCCCGCGGGCTGCGCGGAATTGAGCCGCATGCCGTCGACCAGCATCACCACGCTGTCCTTCTGCAGCCCGCGGATCACCGGGTTCTGGCCCTGCGCGCTGTCCGAGGACACCGCCAGGCCCGGCTCGCCCTGCAGCGCCTCGCCCACGTTCTGCGCCTGCTTGCGCGCCAAGTCGTCGGCGGAGAGCACGGTGGTGGAGATCGGCGATTCGGCATCGCTGGCCGCGTAGCCCTTGGCCGTCACGTTGACCTCGGGCAGGGTGGCGGCGTCTTGCGCGCTGGCCTGCGCCGCGACGAGCGTGGCGAGCAGCGCCGCGAGCGCCACGACGGCGCGCCTGGGCCAGGGCGTCGCGCTGCGCGCGCCTCCGAAGCATACGCAGTCGAGCGCGGCCGCGCCTGCGTCGAAGCGCGCGGACCATGCGTTGTTCACCGGCTCGTGGGCGTACGGTGGCGGGTGGGCGGTTCCGGGGGGCGTGGTCGGTGTCATGGCGTGATGTGAAGCATGGATGATTGAATGATAACAATTCGTATTTGCATTGATTTGATGCAAGTCAAGGTGTGTCCTCGGAAAGGGCTGCCGCGCGGGGAGGACGCAGGCCGGGGCGCATGCCGCAGAATCCCGGGAGTTGTCGGGGTCGTGCATGTCTGTCAGAAACAGGAAACCGTTGCCGGGCGCGTTGCCGCCCATCCTTGGGGGGGTGTCTGCCCGCGAAGTCGCGCAGTGGGAGGCGCAAAGCCGGTGATGAACGGCGTGCGCCACTTCCTGCTCGCGCTGCAGTTCTTCACGCGCATCCCTGTGGCCGGTCGGCTCGCCGCCTGGGTGGGCTACAGCCCGGCCATGCTCAACGCCGCAAGCGGCCACTTCCCCGGCGTGGGCTGGGTGGTGGGGGCGGCGGGCGCGCTGGCACTCTGGGGCGCGGCGTGGGCCTGGGGCGCGTCGCCGCTGGGGGCGCTGGCGGCGGCGGGGCTTTGCACCGCCGCGACGGCGTGGCTCACGGGCGCGTTCCACGAAGACGGTCTGGCCGACACCTTCGACGGTCTGGGCGGCAGCGCCGAGCGCGGGCGGGCGCTGGCGATCATGAAGGATTCGCGCATCGGCAGCTACGGCACCGTGGCGCTGGTGCTCGTGCTGCTGCTCAAGGTGGCGCTGCTCGCGCTCCTGGTGCAGCGCGGCGTGGCGGGTGCGGCCTGCGCGCTGCTGGCCGCGCACGTACTCTCGCGCGCCGCGCCGCTGGTGGTGATGCGCGCGCTGCCCTACGTGTCCGACCCATCGGGCGCCAAGTCCAGGCCGCTGGCCGAGGCGGTGTCGGCGGCCGGCCTGTGGGTTGGATTTTTATGGTCTATTCCGGCCTTGGCGCTGATGGGACAAGCGCTGGGCGCTATGAATACGATGGCGGCAATGCTGCTGTGGTGCGCGGCGCTGGTCGCCATGCTGCGCTGGCTGCGCCGCCGTCTGCAGGGTTTCACCGGCGACACGCTGGGCGCCACGCAGCAGTTGTGCGAACTGGCGCTGTACCTGGGGCTGGCACTCGCATGAGGCTGTGGCTGGTGCGCCATGCCGAGGTCGCTGGCGCAGCGGGTCTGTGCTATGGCGCGAGCGACCTGCCCGCCGATGCCGCGGCCACGCAGGCGGCGGCACAGGCGCTGGCCGGGCAGTTGCCACGCGGCATCGCGGTGCAGGTCTCTCCGCTACAACGATGCGAGCTGCTTGCGCACGCCCTGCATGCGCTACGGCCCGATTTGATGCTGAAAACCGACCCCCGCCTGCGCGAGTTCGACTTCGGGGCGTGGGAGCGTCGCCGCTGGGTCGACATTCCCCGCGCCGCGTTCGACGCCTGGTTGGCCGACTTCGCCCACGCGCGCCCCGGCGGCGGCGAGCGCGTGACCGAGCTGATGGCGCGCGTGGGCCAGGCCTGGGACGACTGGCGCGCCGACGGGCGCGACGCTGCATGGGTCACGCACGCGGGAGTGATCCGGGCGGCGCGGCTGCTGGCGCGTGGCGTGCGGCAGGTGCATCGGGCGGCGGACTGGCCCCGGGAGCCCGTCGGTTTCGGCGCGGTGCTGAAGTTGGGTGAATAAGGCGCTGTGCGAGCGGCCGGATCGCGCCCCGGTGGCTGGTGTCGGGGCGCGGGGTTTTTCGTGTCCGCCCAGGTCGGGCGCGCGTACGATAAGGGCTTTCACCCACCAAGGAAGGAGACGATTGATGCGTACGACCAAAACCCTGCTGGCGCTGGCGGTCGGCTTGACCACCGCCCTGGGCGCGCAGGCTGCCTGCCTGAGCGACGCCGAGGTGGGCCAGATGGCCGAGCACTACTTTGCGAAGACGCCCACGCCCAACTTTGCCGCGCAAAGCGATGCCGACGCCGCGTGCACGCGCGCCAAATTCAACAAGCTGCTGCTCGCGAAGTACGGCAAGGTGGTGGGCTACAAGGCAGGGCTGACCAACCCGGCGGTGCAAAAGCGTTTCAACACCAACCAGCCGACCTGGGGCGTGCTCTACGACGGCATGATCCAGAAGAGCGGCTTCAGCACCGCGCCCAACTACGGCGCGCGCCCGCTGTTCGAGGCCGACATGCTGGTGCGCGTGAAGGACGCGGGCGTCAACGATGCCAAGACCCCGGCCGAGGTGCTGCGCCACATCGACCAGGTGATCCCGTTCATCGAGCTGCCCGACCTCGTCGTCGCCGCGCCCTCCAAGCTCGACGGCGCGGGGGTGAACGCGATCAACGTCGGTGCGCGCATGGGCGTGGCGGGCACGCCGATGGCCGTCCCGGCCACGCGCGGCGAGCGCTACCGGCTGCTCGACGAACTCGCGACCATGCAGGTGCAGGTGCGCGACGGTGCGGGCAAGGTGCTGGCCGTGGGGCAGGGCAGCGACGTTCTGGAGCATCCGTTGAATGCGGTGGTCTGGATCGCCGGGGCGCTGCACAAGGAGAACATCCAGCTCAAGCCGGGCGACCTCATCAGTCTGGGGTCGTTCTCGCCGCTGATGCCGCCCAAGTCCGGCCTGTCGATCACGGTGGACTACGCAGGGCTCACCGGCGCGCAGCCGGTGAAGGTGAACTTCCAGTGACGGCCGCGCGCTGGTTCGCAGGTGTGATCTGACCATGCCGCGCTGGTGGTTTGAATCGCACTGGCTGGGCGAGACGGCACTCGCCTGGGCCGTCGCCGCCGCTGCCGCACTGGCCGCGTACGCGCTGGTGCACGGCGTGGCGCTCGTGCTCGGGCGGCGGCTCGCGCGCCGCGCGCAGGAGCACCCCGAAAGCCCGGTGCGCATCGCCGCCGCCGTGGTGCGCGCCACGCGCGGCTGGGTGCTGCTGCCGCTGGCGCTGGCAGTCGCGGCGCGGTCGCTGCAACTGCCCGACGGGGTGCAGACGGGGCTGTCGCGCGTGATCTACGTGCTCGTGGGGCTGCAGCTGGCGCTGTGGCTCTCGCGCCTGTTCGTCTCGACGCTGGAGCACCTGGCCGAGCGCCAGGGCGGGCCCCGCAATCCGGTGATGCTGGGCATCGTCAAGTGGAGCGTGCAGCTCATCGTCTGGGTGGTGCTGCTGCTGGCGGTGCTCTCCAACGCCGGGGTCAACGTCAACGCCTTCCTCGCGAGCCTGGGCATCGGCGGCGTGGCGGTGGCGCTAGCGGCGCAGAGCGTGCTGGGCGACCTGCTGGCGTCGATCAGCATCGGGCTGGACAAGCCGTTCGAGGTGGGCGAAACCATTGAGTTCGACGGCGTCTCGGGCACCGTGAGCCACGTCGGCATCAAGAGCACGCGCCTGCGCTCGGTTTCGGGCGAGGAGATCGCGATCTCCAACGCGCAGATTCTGGGCAAGCGCGTGCACAACTACAGCCGCATGCAGGAACGGCGCGTGGTCTACCAGTTCGGCATCGCCATCGACACGCCGCGCGAGCAGGCCGAACGGCTGGTGCGCGAGGTACGCGATCTGATCGCCGCCACCGAGGGCGTGCGCTTTGACCGCGGGCACCTGATCGGCTTCGGCGATACCTCGCTCGACTACGAGTTTGTCTACTACGTGCTCAGCCCGCAGTTCGCAGCGCACCGCGACGTGCAGCAGCACGTGACGCTTGCAATCCTTGCGCTGATCGAACGCCTGCAGATGAGCCTGATCACCCACACACATGTGCTGCGTGAAGCCGCGGCATGATGGTCTCGGGCCCGTTGTTCCCTGATCTGCCGCTGACGCCGTCGATGCGCGCGGTGCTGGCGGGCATGGCCCGCGCCGCGCGGCCGCCGCTGCATACGCTGACGCCCGCCGCGGCGCGGGCCGCCTACGAGGCGGGCGCGGGGGTGCTGGAGATTGCACCGGCAGCACTGGCGCGCGTCGAGGACCTGCACATTCCCGCGCGCGACGGCGCCCGGCTGCCCGCGCGCCTGTACGCGCACGGCGGGCGACAAGCCCAGCCCGTGCTGCTGTATTTGCATGGCGGGGGCTTCACCATCGGCAGCATCGCCACGCACGACGTGCTGTGCCGCCAGCTCGCGCACCTGAGCGGCGCGGCGGTGCTCTCGCTGGGCTACCGCCTCGCGCCCGAGCACCGCTTTCCGGTCGCAAGTAACGACACGTGGGACGCGCTTGCGTGGCTGGCCCGGCAGGCGGGCGCGCTGGGGCTCGACGCCTCGCGCATCGCCATCGGCGGCGACAGCGCGGGCGGCACGCTCGCCGCGGCCGGCGCCGTGATGGCGCGCGACGCAGGGCTGAAGCTCGCCCTGCAGCTGCTCTTCTACCCCGGCACCACGGCGCACCAGGACACGCCCTCGCACGCGCGCTTCGAGCGCGGCCCCATCCTGGACCAGGCGGCGATCGACTGGTTCTTCGGCAACTACATCGCCGAGGCCGAGCGCGAGGACTGGCGCTTCGCCCCGCTGCTCGCGCCCGACGTGGACGGCGTCGCGCCCGCGTGGATCGGCCTCGCCGAGCTCGATCCGCTGGTGGACGAAGGCATCGCCTGGGCCGACCGCCTGCGCATGGCGGGCGTGGCGGTCGATCTGGAAATCTACCGCGGCGTGACGCACGAATTCATCAAGATGGGCCGCGCGCTGCCCGAGGCGCGCCAGGCGCACCGCGATGCCGCGCACGCCCTGCGCGCCGCCTTTGGACCGGAGTGAACCCATGCATGCACCGAGCGACGACTACCGCTGCCACCTGCGCCTGCGCGTGCGCTGGGCCGAGATCGACGCGCAGAAGATCGTCTTCAACGCGCACTATCTCACCTATGCCGACTGCGCCGTCACCGAGTACTGGCGCGCGCTCGCGCTGCCCTACGAAGAGACGATGCACGCGCTCGGCGGCGATGTGTTTCTCAAGAAGGCGAGCGTCGAGTACCACGCCTCGGCGCGGCTCGATGACGTGCTCGACATTGGCATGCGCTGCGCGCGCATCGGCACGAGCTCCATGGTGTTCGACTGCGGCATCTTCCGCGCGGGCGAGCGGCTGGTTTCGGTCGAGCTCGTCTACGTCTTCGCCGACCCGGCCACGCAGACCAGGCGCGCCGTGCCGCCCGCGCTGCGCGCGGTGATCGAGCGCTTCGAGGCGGGTGGCGAAATGGTCGAAGTGCGCACCGGTGACTGGGCCGCGCTGGAGCCGCTTGCCGCGCCGCTGCGCACCACCGTGTTCGTGCAGGAGCAGGGCGTGCCACCGGCGCTGGAGCTGGACGACGACGACGCGGCGGCGCTGCACGCCGTGGCCGTCAACCGCCTGGGCGTGGCCATCGCCACCGGGCGGCTGCTGGCGGCCGAGCACGGCGAGGGCCGCATCGGCCGCATGGCGGTGGCGCGCGCGCTGCGCGGCCAGCGCTGGGGCCGCCTGCTGCTGGACGCGCTGGTGCAGGCCGCGCGCGAGCGGGGCGATACCAGCGTGCTGCTGCACGCGCAGTGCCACGCCGAGGGCTTCTACCGCCGCGCGGGCTTCGTGCCCGAGGGCGCGGTGTTCGAGGAAGCGGGCATCGCGCACATCGGGATGCGCCAGCGCCTGGACGGGACGCCCTGAAGTTTCATGAAAACTGCATCGATCCCAGGAGCTGCCAGCGCTTGATGGACAAGCGCTGAAGCCACTTTTGATGCATTGAAAATGGCTATAAAAATAGTAGTTGAACGGTAGACTGTACGTTGCCGGTCAGTCTGCCCGCACCGGCCCGCGGAATTGCCGCCGCCAGGCTTGTGGCGAGACGCCCAGCGCGCTGGCGAAATGCTGGCGCAGCGCCACTGCCGAGCCGTAGCCTGCGTCCTGCGCCACGGCTTCGATACTGCGGCTGCTGCCTTCCAGCAGGCGCTGCGCCAGCGCCAGCCGCTGGCCTTGCAGCCAGCGCACGACGGTGGTGCCCGTGGCCTGGCGAAAGCGCCGCGTGAGGGTGCGCGGGCTCATGCGCGCGCGCTCGGCCAGTTCGGCCAGCGTGTGCGGCTGGTGCGCGTGGCGGCCCAGCCAGGCTATCAGCGGCGCGAGCCGGTCGCCCTGCGGCGCGGGCGCCACCGGCTGCTCGATGTACTGCGCCTGCCCGCCCTGGCGGTGCGGCGCCACCACCATGCGCCGCGCCGCGCGGTTGGCCGCCTCGGCGCCGTGCTGCTGGCGCAGCAGGTGCAGGCAGCAGTCGATGGCGGCGGCGGTGCCGGCCGAGGTGAGCACCGCCCCGTCTTCCACGTACAGCACCTCGGGCTGCAGCCGCACCTGTGGGTAGCGGCGTGCGAAGGCGTGCGCCAGCGCCCAGTGGGTGCTGGCGCGGCGCCCGTCCAGCAGTCCGGCCTCGGCCAGCACGAAGGCGCCCAGGCACAGCCCGACGATGCGTGCGCCGCGCCGCCGGGCGGCCCGCAGCGCGGACAGCAGCGCCGCAGGCGCAGGCGCCAGGTCGGAGCGCCAGGAGGGGACCACCACGATGTCGGCGCGCCGCAGCGCCCCCAGGCCGTGCGCCACCGCCAGGCCGAATCCGGCCGAGGTGCGCAGCACGCCGGGCGTGGCGCTGCACACCTGCACGCGGTAGCGCGGCGCGCCCTCGGGCGTGTATTCCTCGCCGAACACCAGGCAGGGCACGGACAGGTGAAACGGGCTGATGCCGTCGAAGGCGATGACGGCCACGCGGATCGGGGCAGGGCCTGCAGAGGGGGTGGCCATGATGGCCGGATTCTATCGATGAATGGCAATTTGGCCACTTTCTCCGGCCATGGCCGGCACCCACAATCACGCCGTTGTTCCCTTTCAACCTCGACTGGAGGAAATCCTCATGCCCGACAACGCCCCGCGCCGCGCCCTGCTCGTGATCGACGTGCAAAACGAATACTTTGCGGGCGGCCAGCTGCCCATCGAATACCCGCCGGTGGCCGAGACGCTGCCCCGCATCACCCGCGCGATGGACGCGGCGCAGGCCGCCGGCGTGCCGGTGGTGGTCGTGCAGCACACCGCGCCCGCCGGTGCGCCGGTGTTCGACAAGCCGGGCGAGCGCTGGCAACTGCACCCCGAGGTCGCACGCCGCCCGGCCGCGCACCGCATCGAAAAACGCATGGCCAGCTGCTTTGCCGGCACCGGTCTGGCCGACTGGCTGGCGGGGCGCGGCATCGACACCCTGGCCGTCGCGGGCTACATGACGCACAACTGCGACGCGGCCACCGCCTTCGAGGCGGCGCACCGCGGCCTGGCGGTGGAATTCCTGACCGACGCCAGCGGCGCGCTGCCCTATGCCAACGCGGCGGGCCGCGCCAGCGCCGAGGAGATCCACCGCGTGTTCAGCGTGGTGCTGCACAGCAACTTCGCCGCCGCCGCGACCGTCGCCGACTGGATCGCGGCGCTGCAGGCCGGCCGGCCGCTGGCCAGGGACAACGTCTTCGCCTCCAGCCAGCGCGCGCGCCGGGCCGCGTGAGAGGCCGTGCCACGGGGAGGCGCCGTCGTTTGCACCGCGCGGGGCCTCGGGCTCCGCTTCGACACTCCAGTGTCCCGAGTTGGAAATTCGCTTCATAAAGACGCCGGGCATCGCCGCCATGCGGCGTTGCGAATCCGCGCGATAGCTACGGCTATCGCTGTGGTTTGCGCCTTGCCTGACAACGATTTCGACATCTTTATTTCTTCAGCGAACTTCCAACCCGGGACACCAGGTCCGGCGTGTCGCGGGGATGTCGTCGCGCGTGGCGAGGGGTCACACGTCGCTGACCAGCGCGTACGGCAGCGCCTCGATCTGCAGCGGCGCGCCTTCGGGCGAGCGGGCGCGCAGCGCGTCGTGCGCGGCGGCGGTCGGCAGCACGACGAGCGCGCTGCAGCCGCCATCGGGCAGGGCGGCGCTTTGCACCACGGTGCCGATGCTGGCGCCCGCGCTGAAGACCTCGTCGCCCACCGCCAGCGCGGCGGCGCAGCGCGTGAGCGCGGTGCGCCGCTTCACGCTGCCGCGAAACTGGCTGCGCGCCACCACCTCCTGCCCCGGATAGCAGCCCTTGTGGAAATGCACGGCGCCGACCGATTCGTGGTTGAGCATCTGCGGCACGTAGGCGTCGGCCACGGGCGCGCTCACCGTCACCACGCCGCAGCGCACCTCGGCGAGCAGCCAGGCGGCGACGTCGACCGCGTCGGCCTGGGGCGCGGGCTCGCCCGCGGGGGCTATCCAGAGCGCGCGCGCCACGCCGTCCGCCGGGTGCAGCGCCACCGCGCAGGCGGGGCCCGCCGCGTGGGCGCTCCAGGGCGGCGCGCCTTCCGGCACGCAGGCGCGCGTTGCCGCGCCCAGCAGGCCGACCATGGCGTACGCGGGCGTGGCGTCTTCCAGCGTCACGCGCGCGCGCAGCACGAAGAGCGCCAGGCGCCGCAGCGCCGCGGCGAGCACGCTGTGATGGCACAGCAGCAGCAGCTCGTCGGGCGCGCGGCGCAGCACGACGCAGCTCGCGAGCACGCGGCCCTTGGGCGAGAGGTAGTCGGCGAAGCAGGCCGCACCGGTGGCCAGGCCGCGCACGTCCTGGGTCAACTGGCCATGCAGAAAATCGGCCGCGTCCGCGCCGCGCGCGCGGATCACGCCCAGGTGCGAGAGGGCGGTGGCGCCACTGGCGCAGGTAAGCGGGAGCTCGGGCATGGCTGAATTATCATGATCCGTTCCGTTTTTGCCTGGCTGACGCACTCCATGCGCCGTTTCCTTCTCGTGTCGTTGCTGCTGGCCGCCGCCGTGGTGGCGGCGGGCGCGTGGTGGCTGCATGCGCCGATAGCGCTGGGCGGCGCAAGCCAGGTCGAGCTGGAGATCGAGCCCGGCACCACGCCGCGCGGCGTGGCGCAGGCGGCGGCGCAGGCGGGGCTGGCGGTGCCGCCGCGCCTGCTCTGGCTGTGGTTTCGCCTCTCGGGCGAAGACCGGCAGATCAAGGCGGGCAACTACGAAATTCCCGCGGGCACCACGCCCGTCACGCTGTTGCAAAAGCTCGTACGCGGCGATGCAACGATGCGCACCGTGATGCTCATCGAGGGCTGGAACATGCGCCAGGTGCGCACGGCGCTCGCGCGCGCCGAGGCGCTCAAGCCCGACACCGCCGGCATGAGCGACGAGGCGCTCATGGCGGCGCTCGGGCGCCCCGGCGTGTCGCCCGAGGGGCGCTTCTTTCCGGACACCTACGCCTACGCCAAGGGCAGCAGCGACCTGGCGGTGCTGCGCCGCGCGCTGCGCCAGATGGACCGCCGCCTGGAAGCCGCATGGGCGGCGCGCGCGAGCGGCCTGCCGCTCAAGTCCGCTGAGGAGGCGCTCACGCTCGCGAGCCTCGTCGAAAAGGAAACCGGCCGTGCGCAGGACCGCGCGCTGATCGCCGGGGTCTTCATCAACCGCCTGCGCGCGGGCATGCTGCTGCAGACCGATCCGAGCGTGATCTACGGCCTGGGCGCGCAGTTCGACGGCAACCTGCGCAAGCGCGACCTGCAGTCCGACACGCCCTACAACACCTACACCCGTGCCGGTCTGCCGCCCACGCCGATCGCCATGCCGGGCCGGGCGTCGCTGCTCGCGGCGGTGCAGCCCGAGCCCACGAAGGCGCTGTACTTCGTCGCGCGCGGCGACGGCAGCAGCCAGTTCAGCACCACGCTGGACGAGCACAACCGCGCGGTGGACCGCTACCAGCGGGGCGGGCGATGACGGCGGGCGTGTTCATCACCTTCGAGGGCATAGACGGAGCGGGCAAGTCCTCGCACATCGCCGCGCTGGCCGATGCGCTGCGCGGCGCCGGGCGCACGGTGGTGCTCACGCGCGAGCCCGGCGGCACGCCGCTGGCCGAGCGGCTGCGGGAGCTGCTCCTGCACGAACGCATGGATGCGCTCACCGAGGTGCTGCTCGCGTTCGCCGCGCGGCGCGACCACATCGTGCAGGTGATCGCCCCGGCGCTCGCGCAGGGGCAGGTCGTGCTGTGCGACCGCTTCACCGATGCCACCTTTGCCTACCAGGGCGCCGGGCGCGGGTTCGATCGCGCTGCACTATCGTATCTGGAGCTGCTCGCGCAGTCTGGGTGCGCGCCAGAGCCTGAATTGATGCTCACCCCCGATCTCACGCTCTGGTTCGACCTGCCACCGGCTGCGGCGGCGCAGCGGCTCGCGCAGGCACGCGCGCCCGACCGTTTCGAGCAGCAGCCGCTGGCGTTCTTCGAGCGCGTGGCGCGCGGCTACGCCGGGCGTGCCGCCGAGGCGCCGCGGCGCTTCGCACGCATCGACGCGGCGCTCGGCCGCGAGCAGGTGGCGGCGCAGATGCTCGCCGCGGTGCGCGCGCGTGGCTGGCTGGCTGGAGCGGCAGGTGGCTGACATCGCGCCCTGGATCGCGCGCCAGCGCGACGCAATGCTTGCGCAGCGTGGTCACGCCTGGCTGCTGCACGGCCCCTCGGGGCTGGGGCAGTACGCGCTGGCGCTGGAGCTTGCGCGCGCCTGGCTGTGCGATGCGCCCACCGCGCACGGCGCCTGCGGGCAGTGCGCGAGCTGCCACGGCATAGCCGTGCGCACGCACGCCGACCTGCGCGTGCTGATGCCCGAGGTGCAGATGCGGCAGCTCGGCTGGCCGCTCGCCGAGAAGGCGCAGGACGAGATCGACGAGAAAAAACGCAAGCCCAGCCGCGAGATCCGCGTCGATGCGATGCGCGACGCGGTGGAGTTTGCGCAGCGCACCAGCGCGCGTGGGCGCGGCAAGGTGGTGCTGGTGTTCCCGGCCGAGCAGATGAACGCCGTCACGGCCAACGCGCTCCTGAAGACGCTGGAGGAGCCGCCCGGCGACGTGCGCTTCGTGCTCGCGAGCGAGGCGGCGCACCAGTTGCTGCCCACCATCCGCAGCCGGTGCCTGGCCCACACACTGCGCTGGCCCGCTGCGCCCGAGGCGCTTGCGTGGCTGGCGCGGCAGGGCGTGGCGCAGGAGGCCGCGCAGGTCTGGCTGCGCGCCGCCGGAGGCCGTCCGGACGACGCGCTTGCGCTGGCGCGCGCCGGGCGCGACCCGCAGGCGTGGGCGCGGCTGCCGCAGGCGCTGGCGCGCGGCGAGGTGGCGGCGCTTGCGGACATGACGCCCGCACAGGCCGTTGCGGTGCTGCAGCAGGTCTGCCACGACCTGCTGGCGCTGCGCGTCGGCGCCGAGCCGCGGTATTTCGCACGCGCCGATCTGCCGCAGCTCGGTGCGCTGGGCGCGTTGACGCGCTGGGCGGGCCAGCTGCGCCAGGAAGCGCGCGGCGCGGAGCACCCCTACAACGCCCCCCTCATGCTCGAGGCGCTTGTGGCGCAGGCGCGCGAGACACTACACTCACGCGACTGAGCCCGCCCTGCAGCCACCCAACCCGACATGAGCCATTCCGCCAATGCACCGCGCCCCAGCGTGATGCAGCTCAACCTCAAGGACAAGGCTGCGCTGCACGCGGCCTACATCCCGTTGTTCGAAGAGGGCGGTATCTTTGTCCCGACGCCGCGCGACTACCGCCTGGGTGACGACGTCTACGTGCTGCTTTCGCTGCCCGACGAGCCGCGGCGTTATCCGCTCGCGGGCAAGGTGGCCTGGGTCACACCGGCGCGCGCTTCAGGCAACCGCACGCAGGGGGTGGGCGTGCAGTTTCCCAAGGACGAGAAGTCGCGCGAACTCAAGGCCAAGATCGAGGAAATCCTCGGCCCGCTGCTGGGCTCGGACAAACCGACGCAGACGCTGTAGGCCTGCGCGCGCTACGCTTGAGGGGCCGGGCATCCGGCTCTTCGTGTTTACGCCATGTACGTTGATTCCCACTGCCATTTGAACGACCCGCAGCTGCGCCCGCGGCTGGCGCAGATCCGCGCCGCGATGCAGCAGGCGCAGGTCGATCGCGCGCTGTGCATCTGCACCACGATGGAGGAATTTCCCGAGGTGCACGCGCTCGCCACGGGGTTCGACAATTTCTGGGCTTCGGTCGGCGTGCACCCCGAGACCGAGGGCATGGCCGAGCCCACCGTGGAAGAGCTCGTGCGCCTGGCGCGGCTGCCGCGCGTGGTGGCGGTGGGCGAGACGGGACTCGACTACTACCAGATGGACGAGCGCAAGGGCGGGCGCGCCGTGGCCGATCTCGCATGGCAGCGCACGCGTTTTCGCACGCACATCCGCGCCGCGCGCGCGGCGCACCGGCCGCTCGTCATTCATACGCGCAGCGCCAGCGCCGACACGCTCGCCATCCTGCGCGAGGAGGGCGAGGACGGCAGCGCAGGCAGCGCGGGCGGGGTGTTTCACTGCTTCACCGAGACCATGGAGGTCGCGCGCGCCGCGCTCGACCTGGGCTTTTACATTTCGTTCTCCGGCATCGTCACGTTCAAGAAGGCGCAGGAACTGCGCGACGTGGCGGCCTTCGTGCCGCTGGAGCGCATGCTGATCGAAACCGACAGCCCCTACCTCGCGCCGGTGCCGATGCGCGGCAAGGTCAACGAACCCACCTTCGTGCCCTACGTCGCGCAGCAGATCGCCCAGGTGCGCGGCATGACGCCGCAGGACGTGGCGTACGCCACGAGCCGCAATTTCGAGCAGCTCTTTCTCGGCGGGGAGCACACCGCGTGAGGCGCCGCAGTGGCTTGGTGGCCGCGTCGATGCTCGCGCTCGCGTGGGCCGTGCCCGCGCGCGCCGGCGCGTACGAGGATTTTTTCCAGGCCATCGAGCTCGACGACGGGCGCACGGTGGCCGACCTGCTGCGCCGCGGGTTCGACCCGAACGCGCGCGACCCGCGACGCCAGCCAGCGATCACCGTCGCGCTCTACAAGGATGCGCGCCAGGCCGCCGCGGCGCTGCTGCGAAGCCCCACGCTCGACGTGGAGGCGCGCAACGCCAAGGACGAAAGCCCCTTGATGATGGCCGCGCTGCGCGGCAACCTGGAGGCCGCGCGTACATTGATTGCCCGCGACGCCGACGTCAACAAGACCGGCTGGACCCCGCTGCACTACGCCGCCAGCAGCGACGCGCCTGAGGCGGCCGACATGGTGCGCCTGCTGCTGGAGCATGCGGCGTACATCGACGCCGGCTCGCCCAACGGCACGACGCCCTTGATGATGGCGACGCTCTACGGCCAGATCGACGTGGCGCGTCTGCTGCTCAAGGAGGGCGCCGACCCGTCGATCAAGAACCAGCAGGGCCAGGGCGCGATCGACTTCGCGCGCCGCGCCGAGCGCGACGGCCTGATGCAGGACGTGATCCGCGCGATGCAGCAGCAGCGGCCCAACCCCGGCCAGTGGTAGCGCAGCGCTACGGCTGCGGCCGGTGGGCCGCGGCCATGGCCTGCAGGCGCGCGTACAGCCCGCCCTCGGCCATCAATGCGGCGTGCGTTCCCTGCTCGGCGATCTGTCCGCGCTCCATCACCACGACCCGGTCCGCGTGTTCGATGGTCGAGAGGCGGTGCGCGATCACGAGCGTCGTGCGGCCCTGCATGAGGCGCTGCAGCGCCTGCTGCACGAGGCGCTCGGAGGCGGTGTCCAGGGCCGACGTCGCCTCGTCCAGGATCAGGATGGGCGCGTCCTTGTAAAGCGCCCGCGCGATCGCCAGCCGCTGGCGCTGCCCGCCCGAGAGCTGCGTGGCGTTGTGCCCCACGGGGGTGTGCATGCCCTGCGCGAGCGTCGCCACGTGGTCGGCCAGGTTGGCCGCCTGCAGGCAGGACTGCACCCGGGCTTCGTCGATCGCGCTGGCGCCGAGCGCAACGTTGGCGGCGATGCTCGCGTTGAACATCACCACGTCCTGGCTCACGAGCGCGAATTGCCGGCGCAGCGCGCGCAGATCCCAATCCTGCAGCGGCACGTCGTCCAGCGTGATGCGGCCCGACTGCGGCGTGAGAAAGCGCGGCAGCAGGTTCACGAGCGTGGTCTTGCCCGCGCCGGATGAGCCCACGAGCGCAACGACTTCGCCGGGCCGGATCGTGAGCGAGATGCCATCGACCGCGGGCGCCTGCCCTTCGTTGAACACCACGCGCACGTTCTCCAGCGCGATCGCGCCGCGCGCGCGCTCGCAGCGGTAGGTACCCTGCGTCTCCGGCTCGGTGCTGGAGAGCAGCAGCAGCCCGCGCTCGAGGGCAGCAACGCCGCGCGTGATCGGGTTGGCCACGTCCGCCAGCCGCCGGATGGGCGCGATGAGCATCAGCATCGCGGCGATGAACGCGGCGAACCCGCCGACCGTGACCTGCTCGCCCGCGCCGCGGCTTTGCCACAGCGCGATGCAGATCACCGCGGAAAGCGCAGCCGCGGCGAGCAGCTGCGTCGTCGGCGTCATCGCGGCCGATGCCACGGTGGATTTCATCGCCAGCCGCCGCAGCCGCTCGCTCAACTGCCCGAAGCGTTCCGTCTCCTTCGCCTGCGCGTCGTGCAGCCGCACCATGCGGTGCGCGAGCACGTTCTCCTCGACGACGTAGGCGAGGTCGTCGGTCGCCCGCTGGCTGGTCTTGGTGAGGCGGTACAGGCGCCGCGACAGCGTCTTCATGATCCAGGCCACGCCCGGCACCATCACGCCGACGATGAGCGTCAGCTGCCAGTTGAGATACAGCAGGTAGCCGAGCAGCGCAATCAGCGTGAAACCGTCGCGCGAGAGCCCGAGCAGCGCCTGCACGAGTGCGTTGAAGCCGGTCTGCACCTCGTAGACCATGGTGTTGGAGAGCGCGCTCGCGGATTCCCGGTGAAACACTTCCATGCGCGCGACGAGCAGCCGCTCGAACAACGCCGTGCGCAGCCGCACCATGCCCTCATTGGCGATGCGCGCGAGCGCGTACTGCCCGGCGAACTGCGCCAGTCCGCGCACCAGGAAGACCCCGATGATGGCCACCGGAACCATCCACAGCTGCAGCGATCCCTCGGTGAAGCCCTGGTCCAGCAACGGCTTGAGCAGCGCCGGGATCAAGGGCTCGGTGACCGCCGCAACCAGCGTGGCGAGCACCGCCACCGACCATGCGAGCCGCTGGTAGCCGAAATAGGCGTGCAGGCGCTTGAGGCGCGCCAGCAGCGGCAGGGGGGCTGCGCTCGCCTGCGCTGATGGTGGCGCAGCGCTAAAATCCGCTGTTGGCATGACGCGCAAATTCTACGTTGGGGTGGTCGCGAGAGGGCACAGTTTGTCACATGGCTTGCTACGCTATGTGTAACATGTCGGGCTTGTTCCGACAGTATTTTCGAGTGATTTCGGGTTGCCAATGATTCCTGACCATTTTCCCTCGATCGCGCGGTCGGTGGCGCGCCGTCAGGTGCTCGCGGCGGGTGCTCTGGTGGCGAGCGCGCCAGCATGGGCGCAATTTCGTGTCGAAATCACCGGCGTGGGCCTGACCCAGCTGCCGATCGCGATCGCACCGCTGCGTGGGGAGGATGCGGCGCCACAGAAGATTTCCGCCATCGTCCAGGCCGACCTGGAGCGCAGCGGCCGCTTTGTCGGTGTCGACGCCGCGGGGGGGCAGATTGACGAAACCTCGCGCCCGGACATGGCGCTGTGGCGCGAGCGCAAGGCCGATGCGCTCAGCACCGGCAGCATCGCGGCGTTGGCGGACGGCCGCTGGGACGTGCGCTTTCGGCTGTGGGACGTGGTCAAGGCGCAGGACCTGAGCGGGCAGAGCTTTGTCGTGACGCGCGCCGACCTGCGCTTGGTCGCGCACCGCATTTCCGACTACATCTACGAAAAGCTCACCGGCGAGCGCGGCATTTTTTCGACGCGCATCGCCTACGTGACCAAGGTTGGCACCCGCTACAGCCTGTGGGTGGCCGATGCGGACGGCGAAAACGCGCAGTCGGCGCTATCGAGTCCCGAACCGATCATTTCACCGGCGTGGTCGCCCTCGGGCATGCAACTGGCATACGTCTCGTTCGAGTCGCGCAAGCCCGTGGTCTACGTGCACGACATCGCCACGGGCAAGCGCAGGCTGATCGCCAACTTCCGCGGCTCCAACAGCGCGCCGGCGTGGGCGCCCGATGGCCGGACGCTGGCCGTGACGCTCAGCCGCGATGGCGGCTCGCAGCTGTACACCGTCAGCGCCAACGGCGGCGAGCCGCGGCGCCTGATGCAAAGCGCGGGCATCGACACCGAGCCGACGTACTCCAGCGACGGTGCAATGATCTATTTCGTAAGCGACCGCGGTGGCACCCCGCAGATCTACCGCGTACCCGCCGGAGGCGGCAGCGCCGAGCGCGTCACGTTCCAGGGCAACTACAACATTTCGCCCAGCCTGAGCCCGGATGGCCAGTGGCTGGCGTACATCGCACGCGTCAGTGGCGCGTTCAAACTGCATGTCATGGATCTGAAGTCGCGCACCGCCAGCGCAATCACCGATACCACGGCGGATGAGAGTCCGAGTTTCGCGCCCAACGGCAAGCTGATCGTCTACGCCACGCAGCAGCAGGGCAAGGAGGCGCTCATGACGACCACGCTGGACGGCAGGATCAAGGCCCGTCTGGCAGGGCAGGGCGGCGACATCCGCGAGCCGGCATGGGGGCCATTCCAGAAGCAATGATTTCTTTCCCAAGCAACGAGAGTTCAACGTGAAATATTTTCGATTCAACCGCATGTCCCTGGCCCTGGTGGCCGCAGCCCTGGTAGTGGGCTGCAGTTCGGGCGTGAAGCTCAACGACGCGCCTGTCGAAGACAAGGGGGCTGTCGCCACCAACGGCGCCGGTGCCGGCGGTGGCAGCCAGAGCGGCGTCGCACCGGTGGATCTCAATGCCACGCAGGGGCAGAACGCCGGCCCGGTGGGTGTGGCGCGCATCGTGTATTTCGACTTTGACAGTTACTCGGTCAAGCCCGAGTACCAATCGATACTCGACGCGCACGCGAACTTCCTCAAGAGCCACGGCACGACGCACGTGATGCTCGAGGGCCATACCGACGAGCGCGGTGGCCGCGAATACAACCTTGCGCTGGGCCAGAAGCGTGCCGAAGCCGTGCGTCGGTCGCTCGGCCTGCTGGGTGTGCCCGAAACGCAGATGGAGGCCGTGAGCTTCGGCAAGGAAAAGCCGGCGGTGCAGGGCTCCACCGAAGAAGCGTACGCGAAGAACCGCCGCGTCGAATTGACCTACCGCTGAGAGGATCAGGCGCATGCAACGCATAACACCACGTTGGTGGCTCGTCGTGGCGTGTGCCGTCATGGCGGCGTGGTCCACGGTCGGACATGCCGCGCTGTTCGAGGACGATGAGGCGCGCCGCGCGATCCTGGAAATGCGCCAGCGCATCGACCAGCTGCAACAGGCGACGCAGCGTGCGGGCGAGCGCTCGGGCGACGAAGCGTCGCAGACGCGCCGTGGCCTGCTGGATCTGCAGACGCAGATCGAGTCGTTGCGCGCCGACGTCGCAACGTTGCGCGGTGAGAACGAGCAGTTGCGCCGCGACGTGGCGGACTTGCAGCGGCGCCAGAAGGACGTCGCGCAAAGCGTGGACGAGCGCTTGCGCAAGTTCGAGCCGGCGACCGTCCAGGTGGACGGCCGCGAGTTCAAGGCCGAGCCGGCAGAGAAAAACGATTTCGATGCGGCGCTGACAGTCTTCCGTTCCGGCAAGTTCCCCGAGGCCGTGACGGCGTTCCAGGGTTTCGTGCGCCAGTACCCGCAATCGGGCTACCTGCCGTCGGCGCGCTTCTGGCTGGGCAACGCGCAGTACGCCACGCGTGCGTACAAGGACGCGATCGACAATTTCAAGGCCCTGCTTGCGAGCGCACCGGACCACGCGCGAGCCCCCGAGGCAGCACTGTCCATCGCCAACTGCCAGGTGGAACTCAAGGACACCAAGGCCGCGCGCAAGACGCTGGAAGACCTGATGCGCGTCTATCCGCAGTCCGAGGCGGCTTCGGCGGCGAAGGAGCGGCTGGCGCGTCTCAAGTGACGTCGGCTGGCGCCATGGCGCCCGTAGATATCGAGCGCCGCTTTGCGGGGCTGACTCGGCTGTATGGCGTGCAAGGGGCACGGCGCATACGCCGTGCCCATGTGGCCGTGGTCGGTGTGGGCGGTGTCGGTTCCTGGGCTGCCGAAGCGCTGGCACGCAGCGGCGTCGGTACGCTGACGCTGATCGACCTCGACCACGTCGCCGAGTCCAACGTCAACCGCCAGGTGCACGCGCTCTCAAGCACGCTGGGCATGTCCAAGGTGCGGGCGATGGCGGAGCGTATCGGTTTGATCCACCCGGATGCCGTCGTGCACTGCGTCGAGGAATTCGTCGAGCCGGACAACTGGCCTGGCTTGCTGCCGCACCGGGTTGACGCGGTGATCGACGCCTGTGACCAGCTGAACGCCAAGACCGCCATGGCCGCCTGGGCGATGCACGCACCCGCGCTGTTTCTCTGTGTGGGTGCGGCGGGCGGCAAGCAACGGGCCGAGCGGGTCGAGATCGCGGACCTGTCGGCGGTAACGCATGATCCGCTGCTCTCGAAGCTGCGGTACCGTTTGCGCCGCGAGCACGGTGCGGTGCGCGGCACGGCCCCCATGGGCATCACATGCGCTTTCAGCCGTGAACCGGTAGCCGGCCCCGACGTGCCGTGCGACACCGGCCCGGGTGACGGAACCCTGAATTGCCACGGGTACGGCTCCACGGTCACCGTCACAGCCACCTTCGGCCTGTGCGCCGCCGGCCGCGTGCTGCAACAGCTCGCAAGTCACCCCGGTTCAGCCGCCTGATCTACCTATAATCACAGGCTTTGCGCATTTCGGGTCGTTAGCTCAGTTGGTAGAGCAGCGGACTTTTAATCCGTTGGTCGCAGGTTCGAATCCTGCACGACCCACCAATAAAATCAACGACTTAGCCGATCCAACAAGGTCGGCTTTGTGCTTTCCGGGGCTTCTTGCTGCATTTTTGCTGCACTTGCCACGCGCTCCCTGCTGCAGCGTCGCTATACGTTGCTTTGTGTGGAGCAAAAGCGATGGCAAGCATCACCGAACGTGGCCCCTACCAATTCCAGGCCCCTGTGCGCCGCAAAGGCTGGCCCAGCCAGACCAAGACCTTTGAGCGGCGCACCGAGGCAAGGGCCTGGGCCCGCGCCGCCGAGGCGCAGATGGACAACCGAACGTTTCGCAACCAGCGCCCCTTGGCGGGCCTGACCTTGCACGACGCGCTTGAGCGCTACCTGTCCGCTGTGAGCTGCGCCAAGCGCAGCCACGCGCAAGAGAGACAGCGCATCCGCCAGCTGCAGCGCCATCCCCTCGCGCTGCGCCGCCTGAGCGACCTGCTCGTCTGCGACTACGCCGCCTACCGCGACGAACGGCTCAAGCAGGTCAGTGCCAACACCGTGCGCCTGGAGATGGCGCTGCTGTCGCACCTGTACACCATCGCCATCAAGGAGTGGAGTGCGACGCGTATTGCAGAGCAGCTGGAGCTGCAATCGATTGCTCTAGCTTTTCCTGCCATCAAGCATGCGCAGAAGCAGTTCCTGAAGGCGTTGCTGATCCGATGCGCCTAGCTGTTCAGTGAGTGGCGTCAATGCCTGTTGTGTCTGTGCATGCAGGCGCTTGACGAGCTTGACCCCCTCGCTCGTCAGAAAAACGTCCGTCGCCCGGCCGTCTTCCGCGTTGGGCGCGCGCGCCACCAGCCCCTTCTTTTCCGCTCGGGCGATGAGTCCCGACATCGTCTGCCGCTCCAGTCCGAGGTAGTCGGCGAGTTCGGCCATGCGTGGACGCCGATCCAGCAGGATGCCCAGGACGCGGATCAGCGTTAGGGACAGGTCGTTCTCGGCGCCGATCTTGTTGAGCACGGCCATCGTGACAAAGGCGGTCGGCACGAGCGCATCGGCCAGTCCTTCGCCGGGCAGAGGGGGGTGTTTCATGGATTTTGGCTTCTTCATCTTGGCTCTATCTTGACATGGTTCGTATTACGAATCAATAATAGATCGTAATACGAATTTTATGGGCTGTGCGCCCACCCCAGGAGAGCCCCTTGAAAGCAGCCGTCATCACCTCGTTCAACCAACCGCCGCGCTACGGCGACTTCCCCGATCCCGCGCCCAATGGGCCTGAAGAAATGCTCGTCGAAGTGCTCGCCGTCGGCCTGCACCACCTCACCCGTGGGAGAGCTTCAGGCGCGCACTACTCCAGCATCGGAGAGCTTCCGCTGGTTGCAGGTGTGGATGGCGTCGGGCGTGACGCTGACGGCAAGCTGCGCTACTTCGCGCAGAGCCCCGGCCAGATCGGCACGATGGCCGACAAGACGGTGATCGAACTCGACCACAGCATCGAGCTGCCGAGCGACAGCGATCCGGTCACCGTCGCCGGTGCGATGAACCCCGCAATGGCCTCCTGGCTCGCGCTGCGTTGCCGCGTGCCATTTCAGCGTGGACAGAAGGTGCTCATCCTCGGCGCCACCGGAAGTTCAGGAAGCATGGCCGTGCAGATCGCTCGGCATCTTGGCGCTTCGCAGGTCATCGCCGCGGGCCGCGACGAACAGAGGCTCTCGAAACTGCTGGCTCTCGGCGCCACAGAGGTCGTGACGCTGAAGGATGTCCAACTGGGCGTGGGCGCCTTCGCGTGTGAAGTCGATGTCGTACTCGATTTCCTCTGGGGCGACAGTTCGGTGCGTGTCATGGAAACCGTGTTGAGGCAGCGCACGGATCACAGCCGGTCCCTCACGTGGATTCACGTCGGCTCGATGGCTGGTGAAGTCGCTGCCATTCCCGGCGCCTTCTTGCGCTCCGCCAATCTCCAGATCGTGGGCAGCGGGCATGGTTCGGTGTCGGGTCGCGACATCCTCATGGAACTGCCCGCGCTGGCGAAAGAGATCGCACGCGGCACGTTCCGCATCGACGTGAAGGCCACACCGCTTCGCGATGTAGAGCAGGTGTGGTCCGAGGCTTCCCATACCGGCGAACGCATCGTCTTCACGCCATGACGGACTGAACCGCCCCGGGAATCGAGGAGGCTCCTTCGATTGAGAATGGAGCCATCATGAGGAAGTCCCCGAAGTATTCCCCCGAGGTGATCGAGCGCGCGGTGCGCATGGTCTTTGAGGCCAAGGATCAGTACCCGTCGCAGTGGGCGGCGATCGAGTCGATCGCCAGCAAGATTGGCTGTACGGCCGAGACGCTGCGGAAGTGGGTGCGCCAGGGCGAGCGCGACAGCGGTGTGCGCCCAGGCGCCACGACGGCCGAGCAGCAACGCATCAAGGAACTCGAACGCGAGGTGCGCGAGCTGCGCAAGACCAACGAGATCCTGAAGCTGGCAAGCGCGTATTTCGCCCAGGCGGAGCTCGACCGCCACCACAGGAAGTGAACGCCTTCATAGTGAACGCCTTCATAGATGGGCATCGCGCTCGCCTGGGGGTCGAGCCGATCTGCACAGCGCTGCAGGTCGCCCCGTCGGCGTATTGGCGTCATGCCGCGCGGCTGCGCGATCCGTCGCTGCTACCCGCGAGGGCCCAGCGCGATGCACAGCTGATGGCGCAGGTGCAGCGCGTGTACGACGTGAACTTACGGGTCTATGGCGCCGACAAAGTTTGGCGCCAGCTCCAGCGCGAAGGCGTGGCGGTGGCGCGCTGCACGGTCGAGCGGCTGATGCGGCGCCTGGGCCTGCAGGGCGCGCGCCGCGGCAAGAAGGTGCGCACGACCGTGGCCGCGGCCAAGGCGGCCTGTCCGCTGGACCGCGTCAATCGCCAGTTCGAGGCGCAGCGGCCCAACCAGCTGTGGGTGGCGGACTTCACCTATGTGTCCACCTGGCAAGGCTTCGTCTACGTGGCCTTCGTCATCGACGTCTTCGCCAGGCGCATCGTGGGCTGGCGCGTGAGCCGCTCCATGCAGACCGACTTCGTCCTCGATGCCCTGGAGCAGGCGCTGTATGCGCGACGCGCCGAACGCGAGGGCGCGCTGGTACACCACAGCGACCGCGGCTCGCAGTACGTGTCGATCCGCTACAGCGAACGCCTGGCCGAAGCCGGGATCGAGCCATCTGTGGGCTCCACCGGCGACAGCTACGACAACGCGCTGGCCGAGACCATCAATGGGCTGTACAAGGCCGAGATCATCCACCGGCGCGGACCTTGGAAGACGCGCGAGGCGGTCGAACTCGCCACGCTGGAGTGGGTCTCGTGGTTCAATCACCATCGGCTGCTGGAGCCCATCGGCTACATCCCGCCAGCAGAAGCTGAGGCAAACTACTGGCGCCAGCGAGCCCAGGCCTCGCCCACCCACTCAGCCGTCGTGCTGCAGGAGGGTTGAACCATGAGTACATGGCCCAACCGGGGGGCCTGCGGCGGCCCCTGCGGGGGGCTGAAAGAGAAAATGTCTGAACCCAAGAACCGTCAGGCTATGCCGGCCTGACTCAAGCCAACTGGCCTCCTCGAAACCCGGTGTGGTTCAGGCCAACGTTGCCATCTTCACGATCGTTCTTGTCGTCTCGACGTTCTCTTTCGGGCGCATCACGGCCCCTCAACTGAAGTGGCCCATCTCCAATGCGCTCATCGAGGCTCCGCTGTCCGCGCTCGCTGACGTGACGCGCACGGACCCGGCGGAGCTTCTTGCGAAGCTCAAAACGCACGGCGTCACCGCGACGCCCGACCAGAACATCAAGGAGCTGGCGGACGCGCATGACATGGACGAGTTGCACATCCTGGGCCTCGTGATCCTTCGCGAGTGATCGGCGCATTCGGAAGGCTCCACAACAACTGCGTCTGTCGCGTACCGCCACGCTTGGCGTGAGGTGCCCAGAACCGAACCCTGGAAGCAAGCACATGAACATCCCTCTGCTGACCAAGAACCTGGCGACAACTCCAATGGGGGCTGCCCCGGCCCTCGACATCACGGCGGACCTGGCACACAAGCGCGGCTGGGCACCCACACGGCATCGTCCATGGCCTGCCCGATGAACCAGCGAAACAGCAGGTTGTATTGGGTTTGCTCCATGAGCTGGCGCTCCGAGCGCACGCTGTAGAGCACCTGAAGGAGCATGGCACGCAGGAGCTTCTCGGGGGTAATGCTGGGACGCCCGCCTTTGATGTCGGCTGCATACATCTGCGTAAACAGACCATCCATGTTCGCCAGGGCCTTGTTGAGCATCTCGCGGATCACGCGCAAGGGGTGATCGGCGGGCACGAAGTCATCGAGGCGGCGTATCGTGAACAGGCTCTCGGTGAAGGTGTCGGCTCCGCGCATGGCTGGCTTGTCTATCTGGTCAGTGCAATGCTTCGGTTGTCGTGGCAAGAAAGCTGCTGCACACCGACGGAGGGAGGTATTTCAGCAGCCTGTTAGTCTGCCCGTCATCACGATGAACTACAAGCCAGATGGACTGACGCCGGCTACTGTCAGAAACCGTATTACCTACTTGCGCAGCATGCCGGTGGCGGCGTACCAAGTCACGCAGCCAGCGATCACGACGAACAGAATGACTGCGGCGATCGTGTTTCGATCGTAGCTCGAGAGGGTCTTTCAGCTCTGGGGTTGCGGCTGCAGGGACAGTTTGAACCCCATTGCGCGAATGACCTTGAACAGGGTCTCCGAATTTGGCGCTCGCTCGCCTGACAGGCTTTTGTACAGGCTTTCGCGCGAGAGGCCGGTGTCGCGGGCGAGTTGGGTCATGCCGCGGGCGCGGGCAATGTCGCCCAGCGCAGCAGCTAGCTCTGCCGGGTCGCCGTCCTCCAGAACCTGGCGCAAGTACTCGACGACTTCTTCTTCGCTGTCGAGGTAGTTGGCCATGTCAAACGGGCGGGTCTTGATTTTCGTCTTGGTCATCTTGCAACTCCAGAGCCATGACTTTGGCTCGTTCTATGTCGCGCTCCTGGGAGGACTTATCGCCACCTCCGAGCATCAGGATGATGGTGGAGCCCTGCATCACGTAGTACATGCGCCAGCCAGGGCCGAAGAACTCGCGCATTTCCCACACGCCATCGCCCACGGGCTTCACGTCGCCCAGAATTCCGCGCGAGGCTTTGCCCAGGCGGCGGCGTAACCGAATGCGGGTTGGCATGTCGCGCAGGCTGTCCACCCACTGGATGAAATGCTCCGTTTCGATGACGCTGTACATGTTCAAATTGTAGTCGCATGGCTACATTTAAGGAAATGAGGGCGGGAATTTCTCCCGCATAGGGTTAGCGTTTCCGTCTGATGGCCTAGGAGCGTGGGCGGCAGAAGGGAAATCCCTGACATCGGGGGAACTGCGAGCGCGTTGAACACACATGGCCATCAGCTACCGCCCCTATGAACCGCAGCAGGAGATGCTGCTGCCGGCGTCGTTGCAAGACTGGCTGCCCAAGGGGCACCTGGTGCACTTCAGCAGCGACACGGTCGATGCACTCGACCTGAAGGCGTTCTACGCCCGGTACGCCGGAGGCGGCGCGTGTACCCACTGCCGGACATGTGCCAGGTACTGGCCGTGAGCGTCAGCGGCTATCGCGCCTGGCGCCGAGGCGGCAAGCCCGACCGTACGCGCCTGAGCGACCCGCAGGCCGTGGTCTTGTTGAAGAGCATCCACGCCCAAGTCAAGGCTGCCTACGGCTCGCGGCGCATGCATCGCGAGCTGCAGGGTCGGGGGCATCGCATCGGTCTGCGCAGGGTCGAGCGGCTGATGCGCGAGCACGGCATCCGGGCGCGGCACAAGAGGCGCTTGAAGGCGACGACGGACTCCAGGCACTCGATGCCGGTGGCGCCCAACCTGCTGGCGCGCAACTTCACGCCCGAGGCGCCCAACCGGGTGTGGACGGGCGACATCACGTGCATCCAGACCGGTGAAGGCTGGCTGTACCTGGCTATCGTGCTGGACCTGTTCAACCGCGAGGTGGTCGGCTGGTCGATCAAACCGCGCATGACCGCCGACATCGTCACCGACGCGTTGATGATGGCCTGGTTCCGGCGCAAGCCCGGCGAGGGTGTCATCTTCCACAGCGACCGCGCCAGCCAGTACGCCAGCCAGGCGATGAGCGCCAAGCTCACCGCGTACGGCATGACCGCCTCGATGAGCCGCAAGGGCAACTGCTGGGACAACGCCCCGACCGAGAGCTTCTTCAACAGCCTGAAGAACGAACGGGTGCACGGCACGACCTACACGACGAGGGCCGACGCGCAGGCCGATCTGTTCGAGTACATCGAGGTGTTCTACAACCGCAGGCGCCGCCACTCCACGCTGGGCTACAGCTCGCCGGTTCGGTTCCTGGAGAACTGGATCAGCAAGCATGTCGATCAGCAGTCCAAGGCGGCATGAGCGCGACCCTTTGGAAGGCGAAATTCGATGGGCACCTCAGGATGCTGCGCCAGCCGAAGACTTGCTCGCCGCCCAACGGTGCAAGCGCAGGAGCAAGGTGGTACATCGCAGCGAACAGGATCGATGCGGTGATGGACGCGGTGACGCCGACGAGCGCGCAGATTCAGATCAGGGCTGAACAAGCTGCATCGCAGCGCATTCCGGGGAAGGGCGAGGCTAATCTACCTCGTCGAACACCAGCGATGGGGCGCTCATGACACGTGCGCTCGCACCGTAATGCGGCAGCAAGCCTGCTGCGTCGTAATCGAATGGTGTACCCGGTTCGAGCGCGGCGGCTACGACGTTCGCGAGCGGTTGAGCCATGCTGATGTAGTAGC
Organism: Burkholderiales bacterium; assembly: GCA_026954015.1. GTDB lineage: Bacteria > Pseudomonadota > Gammaproteobacteria > Burkholderiales > Burkholderiaceae_C > Comamonas_C. Next base: position 104,232 of record JAIXLP010000069.1, read on the forward strand.
TGCCCTCCGGTGCGTCCAGGGTCGCGCGGCTAACCGTGCTGTTGGCGCCGTCAGCGATTGCACGCTGAGTTTCCGCAAGCATGGAACCGGGCTCGGCGACGCGCATCAGTTGCAGACCGAGCAGGCGCAGGCGCGTTTGTGCATCGGTGGCGTCCGCACTCAGCCAATAACCGCATGGTCGCGGGCGGTCGACTACCGTGCGCGGTTCCAGGGTGGAGTCCCACATCATGCTCACCGCGCGGTCTGCACCCGTGATCGGATCAATCATCTGGGCTTCGCGTCGTGACGATGTCGCGCCTGCCTGCACTATCAGGCTCCCCTTGCAGGCCTGTGCCGCCGTGTCTCGCGCGACGAATGAGCGTACCTGCTTCAGGTCGTCCGCGCGCTCGACCGTGGTACGCAATGCGCTCGTCAGTGCGAGCACGAGACTGTGTACGCGCCGTTGCAGGTGCAGTCGATCCAGGCCGATTCCCCGGCTTGCGGCCACCAGGCTGACGGTGCCCCGCAGACCGCCGACGTTGCGCAGTGAGTCTGGCTTGGCGTCGCCCATCGCCGCGCGCAGGCCGTCGGGGCCGGCCTGCAGCGTGTAATACCAGTCGTGGGTCAACCCGGCGTCGTCCAGCGTCTTGGCCATGGATGCGAGGTACCACTCTTGCGCCGCCTTGGTGATGAACTCCGGGACGTTTGCCGCCGTGGCGCGCAGCAGCAGGATATCGCTGCGTGGCAGGGCATCGGTGGTGGCGGGCGCGGTGGCCGGGTACTCCCGCGCATCGATGATGACTGCTGGATGGACGTCGCGTACCAATCGGGCGAGTGCCTGCGCTTCAGGCGTCCTGAGCAGCAGATGGTCGTGCACGAGGTCGGTGCCGTTCGCGGTGGCGCTGGTGCCAGCGGCGGCGCCGTCCGGGTTGGCGCGTGCAACGATGACCACATTGATGCGCTTGAGCATTGGCTCGAGCAGGCCTTGTGCGAGCTCGCGGGCGATGACCATCAATGCCTCGCTGCTTGCGGGCTCATCGCCGTGCTGCTGGCCGACGAGGACTACGGTAGGCCGCCCGTTGGTGCCTAGTTGCTGCGTACCCGCCCCTTTGCCGTCCTGGCTGAGCGCCAGCGCCTGTATCGGGTGCCCTTGCTGGGAGGTTCCCAGATCGAGCAGCTGTGTGTTGGTCACGCCTCGGCGAGCGTGGGCGAGTGTGGTGAGCCACTGCGTCAGCTCTGCATTGGTGGTGAACGACCTGCGCTGGGGCGCCAGGCCGGGGGTGTCATAGCGCACCGGCGGTTCGGGGAAACGGGCCGAGACGGTTCCGGACTCTGCGATGCCTGGTGCCTCGCTGACAGGGGAAGTTGTCGCATCGGGAACTGTTGTGCTCACGACCTCTTCCGTTACGGGCGGCGCCGTGCCTAGAGGAGGCGGCGTGGTACGCGGTGCGGGCGCCGTTGCGATCGGCGTGGTTGGCCAGGGTGGCAGGGGCGTGCTGGTGCATGCGCCCAACATGAGCGCTGTGCAGGTGGCGAGCATTGCCCGACATGCCATGGGATGCCGGGCCACGTTGTTCATCACGTTGGCCGGATGGAGGAGTCGATGCGGTAGCGTCTTCATGGCAAAAGTATGGCTATAGCTGGGCCCCGATAGCTTGCCACAGGTGGTTGCGCGGCGGTACAGGCCGCTGTGCGCGGGTACCGTTACCGCCCGAATCCGCCGTTGCGGGGACCGCGGGAGCGCGTATCGCGCCCGCCCGTGCCGCCGTGGCGCCCGCCGCGCCCACGTTGGGCCATGCTGTCCACGCTCGTACGCATGGGGTCGGGCTGGCCGCCGTGCGTGCGCATGCCGACGGATGGCCCCATCCCAAGCCGGCCAAGCTGGGTACCCAAGTGGGCGTTCTCCCCCATCGGCTGGCTGTCGTCGTGGCGTCGTGGCGTGCTGTTGCCGCGTCGGCGTTGGCCTGCCTCTCCGGCTCCGCTGCCGTCATGCGCGGTCTGGGAGGGGCGCTGTGGTTTACCTGACGAGCGGTGGTCCGCGGTCGGCGTGCGGCGGCTGCCCTTGTTCGCGCGTACCCGTTCCAGCATTTCGGTACGCGCGGCCCTGGCCGCCGCCTGCATGACTTCTCGGCTCGGCGGTCTGCCAGCACCGCCCCAGAGCGTCTGGCGCCCCATCGCGATCGGTTCCGCCTTCTCGCCAGGCTCGGGGCCGAAACCCTCGATCACCTGCACCGGGATTTCCTGCTTGGTGAAGCGCTCAATCTCCATCATGAAGCCTTCCTCGTCCATGCACACGAGGCTGACGGCGTGGCCCTCGCGTCCGGCGCGTCCGGTGCGCCCGATACGGTGCACGTAGTCTTCGGGAACGTTCGGTATCTCGTAGTTCACCACGTGCGGCAAGTCGTCGATATCTATGCCTCGCGCTGCAATATCAGTAGCTACGAGCGCACGTATTTCCCCGTTCTTGAAGCCTTCAAGTGCATGCGTGCGTGCGGTCTGGCTCTTGTTGCCGTGCAGTGCCATCGCGTGCACGCCGTTCTTGTCAAGAAACTCGGCAACGTTGTTGGCACCGAACTTGGTGCGCGTGAAGATCAGAACCTGGCTCCATGCCTGCTGCTGAATGATGTGCAGCAAGGCCTGCTTTTTCTTGCTTCGGCCCACGGGGTGGATGACCTGGTGGATACGCTGCACCGTGGTGTTGCGCGGCGTGACCTGGATGCTTTGCGGGTTCTTGAGCAGGCCGTTGGCCAGTTCGCGGATTTCGTCGCTGAACGTGGCCGAGAACAGCAGGCTCTGCTTGTCGCGTGGCAGCAGCGCGAGGATTTTCTTCACGTCGTGGATGAAGCCCATGTCCAGCATGCGGTCGGCTTCGTCGAGCACGAGAGTTTCTACGGTCGAAAGATCGATGAAACCTTGTTGCACGAGGTCGAGCAGGCGTCCCGGAGTGGCCACGAGGATGTCCACGCCGCGGCGGATGCTGTCGATCTGCGGGTTCATTCCAACGCCGCCAAAGACGACGGTGGATTGCACGTCGAGGTATTTGCCGTATGCGCGTATCGCTTCTTCGATCTGCGCGGCCAGTTCGCGCGTGGGCGTCAGGATCAGTGAGCTGATCCGGGAGTGCCCGTTGTCGCTCGTTGTCAATTGCGCGAGGCGGTGCAGGATCGGGAGTGCAAACGCCGCCGTCTTGCCCGTGCCGGTCTGGGCGCCTGCCAGCAGGTCGTGTCCCGCGAGGACGGCGGGGATGGCTTGTGATTGAATCGGAGTGGGTTCGGTGTAGCCCAGGTCGTGCACCGCGCGCAGCAAGGCGGGTGCCAGGTTCAGTTCTTCAAATGTCATGTGTTGGTGTGCGCCCAACCCGGGCGCGCGGTATCAGCCTGATGCCGGGACCTGGACGGCCACCGGGCCAGTGCAGCAGAACTGATGGTTGCTTGAAAAAACGAGCTGCTGAAAGCGCTCTCTGCACTCCCGAGAGGGTGTGCGGTCGTCGGGACCACTGGAATGCCCAACAGCTGCTATTGTCGCATGCACGGATAATCGATGCAGGAATGCACCGCACACGGTGTTGTATTCGGACCGCAGTTTTCAAGGGGATCCATGGCCCAGTACGTTTTTTCTATGAATGGCGTCACCAAGACGGTGCCGCCCAAGCGCCAGATATTGAAAGGCATTTCGCTCTCGTTCTTCCCTGGAGCCAAGATTGGCGTGCTGGGGCTCAATGGCGCAGGCAAGTCGTCACTGCTCAAGATCATGGCGGGCGTGGACAAGGAATTCGAGGGCGAGGCGCTGCCGATGCCCGGCCTCACGATAGGGTACCTGCCGCAGGAGCCGCAGCTCGATCCCCAGCGCACCGTGCGTGAGGAGGTGGAGGACGCGATGGCGGAAGTGAACGCGGCGCGCGCGCGGCTCGAGGAAATTTATGCCGCCTACGCCGAAGAGGATGCTGACTTCGATGCGCTGGCGGCCGAGCAGGGGTTGCTGGAGGCAAAGATAGCGGCAGCGGGAACCGACAGCGAGCACCAGCTCGAAATTGCTGCCGATGCACTACGCCTGCCGCCGTGGGACGCGGAGATCGGCAAGCTCTCGGGCGGCGAAAAGCGCCGCGTGGCGCTGTGCAGGTTGTTGCTTTCCAAGCCCGACATGCTGCTGCTTGACGAGCCCACCAACCACCTGGACGCCGAGTCCGTTGAGTGGCTGGAGCAGTATCTGCACCGCTTCCCTGGCACCGTGGTTGCGATCACGCATGATCGCTACTTTCTGGACAACGCCGCCGAGTGGATCCTGGAGCTCGATCGCGGGCATGGCATCCCCTACAAAGGCAACTATTCCGAGTGGTTGCTGCAGAAGCAAAGCCGTCTGGAGGCTGAACAGAAGGGTGAAGAGGCGCGCGCCAAGGCCCTGAAGAAGGAGCTCGAGTGGGTGCGCCAGAACGCGAAAGGTCGCCAGGCCAAGTCGAAGGCGCGGATTGCCCGCTTCGAGGAGCTTTCCGATTACGAATACCAGAAGCGCAACGAGACACAGGAAATCTTCATTCCGGTGGCGGAACGCCTGGGGACCCAGGTGATCGAATTCCACGGCGTCACCAAGAGTTTTGGCGAACGGGTCCTGATCGACAACCTGAGCTTTTCGGTACCCGCCGGAGCCATCGTCGGGATCATCGGCCCGAACGGCGCCGGCAAGTCCACGTTGTTCAAGATGATCGCGGGCAAGGAGCAGCCCGACAGCGGGACGGTCGTGATCGGCCAGACCGTGAAGATGGCGTATGTGGAACAGTTGCGTGACGCGCTGGATAACGAAAAGACCGTGTGGGAAGATGTTTCGGGCGGGCTCGACATCATCAACGTCGGCAAGTTCCAGATGGCGAGTCGCGCATACTGCGGACGTTTCAACTTCAACGGCCAGGATCAGCAGAAGAAGGTGGGCAATCTGTCGGGCGGAGAGCGTGGACGGCTGCATCTGGCGAAGACGCTGATCCAGGGCGGCAACGTGCTGCTGCTCGACGAGCCTTCCAACGACCTGGATGTCGAAACCCTGCGCGCGCTCGAGGATGCGCTGCTCGAATACGCGGGCACGGTGCTCGTCATCAGCCATGACCGCTGGTTTCTCGACCGCATCGCCACGCATATCCTGGCGGCGGAAGGCGATAGCCAGTGGTTCTACTTCGACGGCAATTACCAGGAATACGAGGCGGACAAGAAGAAACGACTGGGTGACGAAGGGGCGGCACCCAAGCGTGTTCGTTTCAAGGCACTTAAATAGTGCTATGCGCTAGCCGATACTGAGGGGGGATCGTGAAGTCTTCTCGCCATGGCTGATTCAGCGCCAGAATCCGCAGCAGTTTTTCGCGCCTGTGTCGCCCATGCGGTGAAGCAGGGCGGTGTACTGTGTGCCGATCTGGTGACCGCGGCGCAGCAAGCACTGGTGCGTGAAGAGAGCTCGCCGGTCGGTGCGCAGCGCGGCTCGCAGGCTCGGCACTTGCTCGAGCGGCACCGAGACGCGTTGGTGCGTGGATTCCGAGAGGCGTTGCTTCAATTGTGCAGCCCGGAAGAGTCGGTACCCGTCGTGGCTGGCAATCCATCGCAGCCGTCGTTGACCGATCGTATCGATGTGTCACTGCGCGTGGAAATGGCGCGGGTACGCCAGCAGGCGGCACACGTCGCGGCGCCAGCGCTGACGGAGCTGGATGCCTTGATCAGCGTGGCGCAGGGTCTGGAGCACGTACAACCGGAACGTAACCCATTGCGACCGGGCAATTATGTCCGCGCGCTTTATGGTGCGGTTTGCGCACTCGACGTGCCGATGCAGGTGCGTCGGGCGTGGTTGGGCCATATGCAGCGCTATCTGGGGCCGGCGCTGTTCAAGGAATATCAGCGCGTAGGCAGCGAGTTGCGTGGGCAGGGCATACGGGCGGTGCACCGTGCTGCGACCAGCGACAGCCGCCAAGGGCGACCGCCGGGATCGACGACCGTATCGACGCTTGCGACTCACGTTGCGCGAAGGAGCTCACCTGCAACGAGACTGGATAGTCCGGGCCCGACGGAAGCGTTCAGGGGGGATTTTGTCCCGTCTGGAATGACGGGCCACGCATACTTCTCTACGGAGCACGCTCCGGTGCGTGCGCAGGGTGTGGCGAGTGCTTCGTCGTCGGTGCACGGGCCCGTCGCCGATGGCGGTGTGAGTGCATCGGGACGTCTGGCGCTGCCAGAACGTACTGCGGATGACGTGCTGGCGCAGATGATGGATACGATTGCGCAGGACGCGCGCCTGCCGCCCGCCGTTCGTCATGCAGCACTTCAACTGGAACCCGTACTGCGGCGGTTGGTACGCGAGGATCCGCGATTTTTCTTCGACGAATGGCATCCGGCGAGGCGCCTGCTTGACGCGCTGACTGCCCGCGGCATGGACCATGGAGCGACTGGTACGCCCGACGGCACCCGTTTTGCGCAGTTGATCGAGCGCAGTATCGAGGGCCTGATCCATACCGAGATCAATGGGATGGAGCCTTTTGAACAGGCTCTGCGCGTGTTGGAACAGGGGATGGACGCTAAGCCGGCGACGCCGTCGTCCCTGGCCGTGATTTCATCCGCATCTGCTTTGGGATCGGACCAGCCCCCCCCCTCGGTATTGAGCGGTGAGCCCGCCGTAGTGCCCCGCCGAGACCGGCGTTCGACGCCAGGATCGACTCTCGAGGATGCTGGTCCGTTTTCGGCGGGTGCGCCGGCCGTGTTGAACATTGGTGAGTGGGTCCGGATTGCTACGGGTCACGGCACGACCCGCACGCAGCTCACCTGGTGCAGCCCGCACCAGACGCTTTTCTTGTTCACCCAAGCTGACGGCAACACCCGGACGATGACGCGCCGCATGGTCATCAAATCGTTGGCCAACGGTAGCCTGATACGTGACGCGGATGGCAACTGACGCTGCCCGCTGACGCCGGCAACGCCCCAGTATGCGACTGGAGACGTCGGGTGCGACTGTGCACGCACCCCGCGCGCGCGAACCTCCCGTCCGCTCCGTTTCTGTGGTTGCGTGCTGAGATCGCAGTGCGCGGGGGGATTCAGACGCCGAGATAGCGCTGAACGATTTCGGGTTGCTTCTTGAGTTCGGGCGTCGTGCTCTCGTGCACGATCTGACCATTGTTCAGAATGTAGACGCGGCTTGCGAGCGACATCGCTGCGGCGAGGTTCTGCTCGATCAGCACGATGGTCTGGCCCGCCTTGGCGAGGTCGCGGCATACGCGCACCAAATCTTGCACGATCACGGGCGCGAGGCCCTCGAAAGGTTCATCCAGCAGGATGATCTTCGGATCGCGAACCAGCGCGCGGGCGATCGCCAGCATCTGTTGCTCGCCGCCCGAGAGGTCTGTGCCGCGGCTGGACCGGCGTTCCTTCAAGCGAGGAAATATCGCATAGATGCGTTCGAGCGGCCACTTGTTCGTGGCGGTCAGGCCGGCGATGATGATGTTTTCTTCGACATTGAGGCTGCCGAAGATACGGCGCTCCTCGTGCACCAGCTGCAGGCCCTGCATGGCGATCTCGTGGGCCTTTTTGCCAGCCAGTTCCACTCCGTCGAGCTTGACGCTGCCGGCTTTCGGCCGGACAACGCCCGCCAGGCTCTTGAATGTGGTGGACTTGCCGGCGCCGTTGCGGCCCAGCAGCGCCACCACTTCGTTCTTTTCCACGCGCATGCCCACATCGAACAGGATGTGGCTGTCGCCGTAGAAGCTATTCAGGCCATTGACTTCAAGCAGGCTCATTCGGCATCTCCATGCACGCCACCGAGATAGGCTTCCTGCACCTGGGCGTTGTTCTTGATTTCATCGGGCGTACCCTCCACGAGTATGCGTCCTTCCTGCAGCACGGTCACCCGCTCGACCAGCTCGAAGAGGGAGTCCATGTCGTGGTCAATCACGACCAATGTTCGGTCTTGCGCTATGGATTTCAGCAGTGCCACCGTTTCGACCCGCTCTTCGGCGCTCATGCCTGCCAGCGGCTCATCGAGTAGCAGCAGGGAGGGGGAGGTAGCCAATGCCAGCCCTACTTCCAGCCGGCGTTTCTCGCCATAGGCGAGGTCGGCCACTGGGGCGTTGAGGCGGTGCGTGAGGTGCACCAGCGCCGCGGTGCTTTCCACCTGTGCACCCAGGCCGCGCACACGGTCCAGAGATTTCAGCAGATCGAGCTTGAATGTGCCGCGCAACTCTGCCAGGGCCGAAATCATGAGGTTCTGACGTACGGTCAGGCGCTCGAACAACTGGTTGATCTGGTAGCTCTTGGTCAGGCCGATCTGACAGGCGTCGGTCACGTTCATGTGCGTGATGTCGCGCCCGTCGAACTTGATCGTGCCCGAGGTCGGCTGAACTTCACACGTAAGCATCTTGAAGAACGTACTCTTGCCGGCGCCGTTCGGACCGATGATGCCGCGGATTTCACCGTAGTTCACCGCGAAGTCGATATCGCTGTTGGCGGCGATGCCTCCGTAATGCTTGGTCAGCCCCTTGGCTTCAATGATGTGCCCGCTCTTGTTGCGCGTGCTCTTGTGGCGCAACGCCCCGGCGGTTGCGGCCGCGGTGTTGTGTACGGCCGCAGCAGGTGCGGATGTTGTCTTCTTTGTGCCAAACGCCAGGCGGTACAGGTCGACAAATGCCCCCGCCAGACCGCGACGCAGGAAGACGACGAGCAAAACGAACACGATGCCCAGGATGAGCTTCCAGGTGGCCCCCAGATTGAGCACCGTCTGGAAGAAGTCGCTCAGCAGCAGCCAGGTCGCAGCACCGAGAATAGGCCCGAACAGCGTGCCCGCGCCGCCAATCGCAGTCTGCATCACGATTTCGCCGGAAGTGGCGAACATGAAGGCATCGGGTGGCATGAACCCCTGCATGACCGCGAGGAGGCCACCGCCGAAACCAGCATACATCGCAGCGACGATGAATACGACCAGCTTGTAGCTGTGGATGTTGTGTCCCAATGCGGTGGCGCGATCGGGGTTTTCTCGGATGGCGCGCATCACGAGTCCGAAAGGGGAGCGCACGATGCGTAGCGCAATCACGAGACCGACGAACAGCCAGAACGCGAAGAATGCGTATTGCTCAAGGTCGGTTTTGAACTGGATGGTTGTGAAGCCCAGACCGAGGCTTGCTGAGGGCACGCCTGGCAGTCCGTTTTCGCCGCCGGTGTACTCCGAAAGCGGATTGAACTCCATGAAAAAGAACACTTCTGCGATTGCCACGGTGATCATCGCGAAGTAGATGCCGGTGCGGCGCAACGCGACGAGACCCACGAGGTAGCCCGCAACGGCAGCAACAATCGTCCCGAGGATGATTGCCAGCACCACGTTGGTGAACGACGTCTGCGTCAGGAGATAAGCCGCAAACATGCCGCCGGTGCCGAAGAAGGCCGACTGGCCGAAGGACAGCAGGCCGGTGTAGCCGAACAGCAGGTCAAAGCCGATGCCCACCAGACCAAAAATCATGATGCGGTTGATCGTGGCGGGCGTGAACCCGAGGGGCGGCAGGATGAAAGGGATGGCAATCAGTACGAGCAGCGTCACGAGCTCGGCGAAAAACGGGATTTTTCTGGACATCTGAGACTCGGAGGGGTTAGTTGCGACCGATCGCGCCCATCAGACCGCGGGGACGGAAGACCAGGACCAGCGTCATTGCCACGAACAGCATGATCATGGAGTAGGCAGGGTTGACCATCGACGTCAGGCTGATGATCTCGCCGGCAATCAGGCCGCCCAGAACGGCGCCGGGGAAGGAGCCCACGCCGCCAATGACGACCACCACGAACGTCTGTACCAGGATGGCATCGCCGCTGTCCGGCGACATCGCGACAACGGGCGAATAGACGATGCCAGAGAACCCCGCTGCCATTGCGCCGATCCCGAAGACCAGCGTGAAAATCTTGTAGACGTTGATCCCGAGCGAATCGACGGCCACCGAATCTTCAATGCCGGCGCGCACGATCATGCCGATGCGTGTGCGGTAGAGCACGAAGTACAGCGCAAGTAACGCTATCGCGATGATCCCGAGTAGCGCAAGCCGGTAGGTTGGATACACCATGAACCCCATCGGGGTGATACCGGCAAAGATGTCGGGCGGCGGAACCTTTTTGGACAGGCTGCCGAAGAAATACCGGATGGCTTCTGCGAATACGATGCTCAGGCCGAACGTCACGAGCAATTGGTCTTCGTCCGGTCGGGAGTAGAAGTGGCGGATGATCAGTTGCTCCATGATCAGGCCGACCACCATCACGAACAGCGCGCCTGCGATCACCGCCAGGATGAACGAGTGTGAATACTCGTATGCGAGCCAGCCGGCATAGCCGCCCAACATGAATAGCGCGCCGTGTGCGAGGTTGAGCACGCCCAATGTGCCGTAGATGATCGTCAGGCCGGACGATATGAGTGCAAGCAGTGCACCCAGGACCAGCCCGTTGAACAGTTGCGATAGGAAGTTGGCCGTGTTGATCACATTGCCCCGCCGTAGGTTGTCAGTCGATACGAAAAGATGAGCGCCCAGCCCGCCGATGCACTATCCGACAGAAAGTGCACCGACGAAGTTGGCGCTCCGCCAGAGTGGCGCGCTCACGTCGTGTGGAGGGCGTGGCGCCCTCCACACGCGGGTGTGACGTCAGGTGTAGTCGCCCAGCTTGCACCCGAATGCATCAGGCTTCTGGATGACCTTGGCGCCGTCGACAATTTCGACGATTTCCCAGAAGTCCTCGTCGTTCTTCATGTCCTTCTTTTCCTTGCCACGGACGATGACGACGGGACGTACGCACTGGTGGTCTTCCGGCCGGTAGTGCACATCGCCCAGCAACGAGGGAATGGTTTCTCCCTTTTCCCATTGCTTGATCACGTCGGGGGGGTAGAAGCTCCCTGCTTCCGTGACCATGCGCGCCCAGTGCGCAAAGCTTACATAGCCGTTTTCAGCGCCCCACTCGGGACGGTAGCCGTACTTCTTCTGGAAGGCGTCGACGAACTGCTTGGCCAGCGGATATTTGTCTTCCAGGGTCCACCAGAAGTCCGTGGCCGCCAGCACGCCGTGCGTGATGTCCACGCCGGCTTCCTTGGCGATGAACGGGATCTGGTAGGGCAGCACGAGCGTCATTTTCGGGATGAGGCCAAACTGCTTGGCCTGCTGCGAGGACAGCACCGCGTCACGCCCCCAGTTCACGTTGACGAGGAACTCCGCGCCGGAGTTGGCGATGTTCGTCAGGTACTGGCTGAAGTCTTGCGTGCCCAGCGGCGAGACCTGATTGGTCACCATCTTCCAGCCACCTTCCTTGGTCAGGTAGTTGTTGACCGATTCGGTGGTGGTGTGGCCGTAGGTGTAGTCCGGCGTCATGAACGCGGCCTTGCGGTTCTTGCCGAACTGCTTGACCAGGATAGGGCCGATCGCGTTGGCCGCCATTTCACCGTAGTAGCCCTGGCGGAAGCCGTAGCGCACGCAGTCCTTGCCGGTGGTGTCGTTGGAGCCCGAGATACCCGCCATATAGAGGATTTTTTCGCGCTGTGCGAACTTGTTCATTGCCACCGCGACGGCAGACGAGGTGGAGCCGATCATCGCGATGATCTTGTTTTGCGCGATGAACGTCTGCGAAACCTGCAGGGCCTGGTTGGGCTTGGCAGCGGAGTCGGCCGACAGCAGCTTGACCTTCTTGCCATTCACGCCGTTGTTGACCTTCGGAGCGATTGCCTTCATCAATGCGTGGTTCGTGTTGATGTGCTCGATCGCCAGCTCCATGCCTTTGAGCTCGTCCGCGCCCTGCACTGCATAGGTGCCGGTCAGCGGGACAGCGGCGCCCAGGTACACGGTGTCGCCTTGCGAGCCTGCGGGCCAGGTGGCTCCCAGCGCTGGCTTGTCGGCGGCGAATGCCCATTGCACTCCGCCCATGCCGGTGACCATCATCCCGCCGGCAGCGCTCAACTGCAGCGCATTGCGGCGCGATACACCGTGTTTTGAATTGACCTTGGACATAAATCTCCTTCGTGGTTGGATTCGTGGTCTTGATTCACATTGCCATCGTGGGATTGCAATGACCCTTGAAGCGCCCGGCGGCCACATCACCGATGGGTTTACGAGGCAGCCTCGGCTTTACCAAGTCTGCCCACTGGCCTGTGCCAGCCCATGGTCTTCCACGCGCGACGCTATCGAATGTATGGCACGAGAGCAAGGCTGGCTAGACTCGAAAACCCCGAGAAAATACGCGCCAAAACGCCCCGCGTTGTCAGGCGCGCGTAAGTGATGCGTCGCAACGGCGCGTGCATCAGCTTTCCTGCAAGGGCGGAATTTCCCCCGAGCGCCACGATCTGCCGACGCGCCCTGTTTGGCACTGCAATCGCGCTTTATTTGGTGCGCGGACCGTGGGCCTGGCGGGAGGTTGGCGAGTAGCCGAGCGCGATGGAAATATCGTGTGCGCTGGCCTGCAGCTTGGGCAGCCAGCTGTCATCCAGCCGATCGGCGGGGGCGGAAATCGACAGGCCGGCGACGAGATCACCCTGATCGTCGTATACGCCGGCAGCAATGCAGCGCACACCGACCTCGAGTTCCTCGTTGTCTCGCGCGACGCCGTACTGTCTGGCGCGCGCGAGCTCGCGCTCGAGTGCGGTGAGTTGGGTGATGCTGTTGCGCGTATGCCCGGGGAGGCCGGTGCGCGTTGCGTAGGCGCGCACACGATGTGGGTCGTCGGCGGCCAGGAACAGTTTGCCAGTGGAGGTGAGGTGCAGTGGTGCGTGCCCTCCGATCGCTCGCACCACCTGCATGCCCGAGCGCTCGCTGTAGGCGCGCTCGATGTAGACGATTTCGTCACCTTGGCGCACGCTCAGGTTGACCGGCTGCTGGATCAGCTTGTGCAGGTGACGCATGGGCAGGATGGCAGCGTCACGCACGCTCAATCGGGCCTTCACGAGGTTGCCAAGTTCCAGAAAACGCATGCCGAGCCGATAGCTGCCAGACTCCGGCCGATCGACGAACCGTCCGATCACGAGGTCGTTGAGGATGCGGTGGGCGGTGGAAGGGTGCAGACCGGCCTTTTCGCTGATTTCCTTGAGCGGCGCAGCCTCGTCGCGCGCGGCCAGGATATCGATGAGCGTGAACATGCGCTCCAGCACCTGGACGCTGGGTGTGGGTGGGAGGTCGTAGCTCGGCTTCTTCATCGGTCGTCTGACGTGTCAGCGAAATGTCATTTTAGGTCGTGAAACTGCGAGGGCACTCTGGCCAATTCAGGGCGGTGTATCCGTGCTGCGACAATGGCCGCATGTATTTCCGGGATCTGTCGTGATGCTGCTTGATGTGGACGAATCCCAGCTGGTGCTGGTGGATTACCAGGAACGGTTGATGCCGGCCATCTTTGAGGGCCCGCAGGTGCTCGCCAACGCGGTGCGTCTGGCGCGCATGGCGAAGATGCTGCAGGTGCCGGTGTGGGGTACCGAGCAAAACCCGGAGCGCCTCGGGCACAACGCCCCGCAATTGGCCGAGCTGTGCGGGCAGACGCTCGCCAAGATGCACTTCAGCGCGGTGGGGGATGGCTTGGGTGCGCGTTTGCGGGCGCCGACTCGGCAGGGCGGCCGCTCACGCAACTCGCCCCAGCCTGGGCGCAAGGGTTTGGAGGAGCAGGCTGCGCGCCCAGTCATTGTTGTGGCCGGGTGCGAGGCGCATGTCTGCCTGCTGCAAACGGCGCTGGATCTGGTCGACGAGGAGTTCGATGTTTGGGTGGTCACGGATGCATGCGGCTCGCGTACCGAACGCAATCGCGATGCTGCCTACGACCGGCTGGCGGGTGCTGGTGTGGAGCTCGTCACCACGGAGATGGTGGCCTTCGAGTGGCTGCGCACCTGCACCCACCCGCAGTTCAAGCCCGTGCAGGCGCTCATCAAGTGAGCGCCGGGCGCGGTGAACGGGCTCGCGCTACTTGGCGGTTTTCCAAGTCAATGCACATCAGCACATCAAGGAGGCAGTAATGGGCACAGCAAGCATTGGTGGCTACGCGAAGGCGGTCGAGGCGGCACGGTCGGATCCGGCCAAGTTCTGGGGCGAGATTGCCGAGGGGATCGACTGGATCAAACGCTGGGATACGGTGATCGACGATACGCGCAAGCCGTTTTATCGGTGGTTTGTCGGTGGCGTGCTCAACACCTGCTACAACTGTGTCGATCGTCATGTCGTCAACGGGCGTGGCGACCAGCTCGCCCTGATTTACGACAGCCCGCTTGCTGGACAGCAGCGCAAGCTCACGTACCGGCAGTTGCAGCATGAGGTCGCGCAGTGCGCCGGGGCCTTGCGTGCCATGGGCGTGGATAAGGGCGACCGGGTGGTGATCTACATGCCGATGGTGGCCGAGGCGGTGATTGCGATGCTCGCATGCGCCCGGATCGGTGCGGTGCATTCGGTCGTGTTCGGCGGCTTTGCTGCGCCCGAGCTGGCCAAGCGCATCGTGGACGCCAAGCCCAAGGTCATGATGTCGGCGTCGTGCGGTCTGCTGCCGGGCAAGGCCGTGCCCTACAAGCCCTTGCTGGACGAAGCACTCGAGATCGCCGGCGTACCGCAGACGCCGTGTCTCGTCTTGCAGCGCCGCGAGCTGCGCTGCGACATGGTGGCGGGCCGCGACGTCGATTGGAGCGATGCGGTCGCTAGGGTGCAACCGGCCGATTGCGTGCCGCTGGCGGCAACCGATCCGCTGTACGTCATCTACACCTCGGGAACGACGGGCAAACCCAAGGGCGTGGTGCGCGACAACGGGGGGCACGCGGTGGCGCTGCGCTGGTCGATGGAGGCGGTGTACGGCGTTCAGCCGGGGGACGTGTACTGGGCCGGTTCGGACGTGGGCTGGGTGGTGGGGCATTCGTACATCGTGTACGGCCCGTTGCTGCAGGGGTGCACCACCATCGTCTACGAGGGCAAGCCCGTGGGGACGCCGGACGCGGGCGCGTTCTGGCGGGTCTGCGCCGAGCACGGCGTGAATGCGTTCTTCACCGCGCCGACCGCGTTTCGCGCGATCAAGAAGGAAGACCCCGAGGGCACGCTCGTCAAGAAATACGATCTGTCGAAGTTCCGCACGCTCTTCCTGGCGGGCGAGCGCGGCGACCCCGACACGATCGAGTGGGCGGAGAGGATCCTGGGCGTTCCGGTGATCGACAACTGGTGGCAGACCGAGCTCGGATGGCCCGCGATCAGCAACTGCATGGGGCTCGAGCACCTGCCGGTGCATCCGGGCTCGCCGACCAAGCCGGTGCCGGGGTTCGACATCCGCATCCTGGACGAGGACGGCAACGAGAAGGCCGCGGGTGACATCGGCAGCCTGGTGATCAAGCTGCCGATGCCGCCCGGCACGCTGTACACGCTGTGGAACAACGAAAAGGGCTACGAAGAGACCTACCTTTCGCGCTACCCCGGCTACTATCTTTCGGGGGATGCGGGCTACATTGACGCCGAGGGGTATGGGTGGGTGATGTCGCGCATCGACGACATCATCAACGTCGCGGGGCACCGCTTGTCCACTGGGCAGATGGAGGAGGTGCTGGCGTCGCACCCCGATGTCGCCGAGGCGGCGGTCGTGGGCGTGGCCGACGTGCTCAAGGGCCAGGTGCCACTCGGGCTGGTGGTGCTCAAGAGCGGCGTGAAGCACACGGACGAGGAAATCTGCAAGGACCTCGTCGCCAGGGTGCGCGCGCAGATCGGTGCAGTGGCGGACTTCAAGAGCGTGCGCGTGGTGGCGCGGTTGCCCAAGACGCGCTCGGGCAAGGTGTTGCGCGTCACGGTACGCACCATGGCCGACGGCGGCGAGGTGAAGGTGCCCGCGACGATCGAGGACGACACCGTGCTGCCCGAGATCAAGGCCGCGCTGGCGGCTCTGGGTTATCCGCGGGCTGGCTGAGCGGCTGCGTCCCGCCTAACCGGCGCGGGCGCTTTCGCGCGCTGCGACGCGGTCGCGCCAGGCTTGCAGGGCGGTGTAGCCTTCCGCTCCCGCGTTGAATTTCATCAGTTTGGCGAATTCCGTCGCACAGAACGCGGTGATGTCGGCGATGGTGAAGCGCTCGCCAGCGATCCACGGCTGGCGCGCGAGCAGGGTGTCCAGCTGACGCGCGCTGTCGCGCACCTTTTCGCCCTGCGACCGGCCGAAATCCTCGAATTGCGGGTGCTCGAGCACGGCGAGACCGGGGTGGGTGTGGCGCACGCAGTTGGCGATCGGCAGCATCCAGTACCACTCGACGCGCCGGTCGTGCATCTCGATGAACGCACGCTCCTCGAAATCGACGCCCATCAGGTTGGGTTCGGGATGCAGCCCTTCGAGGTAGGTGCAGATGGCGCGCGTTTCGCTCAATACGCGCCCGTCGTCGAGTTCGAGTGCAGGCACGCGCGCGGCGGGTACCTTGGCACGGTAGGCGGCGGCCTTGTGCTCGCCGGTGTTGAGATCGATGGTCACGAGCTCGATGCCGCTGATCGCCTTTTCCGCCATGAACATGAGCACGCGGCGGGGATTGGGTGCACGGGTGGCGGTGTAGAGCTTCATGATGGGTCTCCTTGTTGGGTGGGCGGCCACCATCGTAATCCCGTAGTGCGGTGCATGGTCGCCGGTAGAATCGAGCGCTTGGCGCGCGGGTGGCGAAATTGGTAGACGCACCAGGTTTAGGTCCTGACGCTCTCGCGGGCGTGGGGGTTCGAGTCCCCCCCCGCGCACCATCCCGGCGCAGACTGCGACGGTTCAGAATTCCAGGTTGTCGATCAGGCGTGTGGTGCCCAGGCGGGCGGCGCCCAGCGCCACCAGTGAGCCTGCCTGTACGGGGGCTGGGGCGCGCAGCGTGGCGCGGTCGCGCACCGTGAGGTAGTCGGGCTTCCAGCCGCGGGCCGCAAGCGCGGCTTGTGCCTCACGCTCCAGCGCGGGGATGTCCGCGCCGGGCTGCATGGCGGCCTGTGCGAGCGCGTGCAGCGCACGGCTCAGCTCGATGGCCTGGGTGCGTTCGGCGGGGCTCAGGTAGCCGTTGCGTGAGCTGAGCGCGAGACCGTCGGGTGCGCGGCTGATGGGCGCGGTGACGATCTCGACCGGCAGCGCGAACTGGCGCACCATCTGGCGGATCACGAGCTGCTGCTGGTAGTCCTTGCGACCGAACACCGCCGTGCCCGGTGCGCCACCGAACACGCACCAGAAGAGCTTCATCACCACCGTGCAGACGCCGGTGAAGAAGCCGGGGCGGAACTGGCCTTCAAGCATGCCCGCCAGCGCCGGGTCGGGCTGGACCGTGCAGGTCTGCGGTTCGGGGTACAGGTCCGACTCGGAGGGCGCAAAGACTACATCGCAGCCTGCTGCTTCAAGCCGTTCGCAATCGGCCTGCAGTGTGCGCGGGTAGCTATCGAAATCTTCACCGGGCAGGAACTGCAGGCGGTTGACGAAGATGCTGGTGACGAGCATGTCGCCCAGCGGCCTGGCCTGGTGTACCAGAGCCAGATGGCCGTCGTGCAGGTTGCCCATGGTGGGCACGAGCGCGGGGCGGCCGCGCCCCTGCAGGGCGTGGCGCAGGTCGGTGATCGTGTGTGCGATTTGCATGAGGGCAGGGTCTGTTTACCAGGCGTGTACCGCGTCGTCGGGGAACTGGCCTTGCTTGACCGCGTGCACGTAGGCCTCGATCGCGCCCTTGACGCTGCCCGCGTCGTGCATGAAATCGTGCACGAAGCGCGGCATCTTGCCGAGGTTCATGCCCAGCATGTCGTGCAGCACCAGCACCTGCCCGGCCGTGCCCTTGCCCGCGCCTATGCCTATCGTGTGGCAGTGGGGCAGTTCCAGCGTGAGGCTGGCCGCAAGCTTGGCCGGCACCATTTCGAGCACCAGCATGGCGGCACCCGCGTCCTGCAGTTCGAGTGCCTGGCGGCGCAGCAGTGCGGCGGCAGCTTCGTCCTTGCCCTGCACGCGGTAGCCGCCCAAGGCATGCACGGTCTGCGGCGTCAGGCCCAGGTGGGCGCAGACGGGCACGCCGCGCTCGACGAGGAAGCGCACCGTGGGCGCTGTCCAGCCGCCGCCTTCGATCTTGACCATGTGCGCGCCGGCCTGCATCAGCCGCACGGCGCTGCGCAGTGCCTGCTCGGGCGATTCGTGGTAGCTGCCGAACGGCAGATCACCGATGAGCCAGGCCGTGCCCTGCACGCGGCGCACGCCGCGCGAGACGCTGTCCATGTGGTGGCACATCGTCTCCAGCGTCACGCCGACGGTGCTCGACAGGCCCTGGCAGACCATGCCGAGCGAATCGCCCACGAGGATGCATTCGACGCCCGCTGCGTCGGCTACGGCGGCGAAGGTGGCGTCGTACGCGGTGAGCATCGCGATCTTCTCGCCCGCTTCGCGCATCTGCGCCAGGCGCGGCAGGCTGATGGGGCGGCGTTGGGGCAGGGGGGATGCCGGCGGCAGCGTGCCGTATGGCGTGCCCGGGGTCGCGGCGGGAGTGGTCATGGGGGCGGTGGTCCGTGGGGAAAAACGCGGGCAAGTCTATGCCATGTCGTGCGCCGCCGCCGCGCGGCGGGCACAAAAAAGCCCGCGATGCGCGGGCTTGGGGTTGCGCGGGCGCGGCTTACTTGAGGTCGATCGCGGTCTTGTTGCCGTCCACGAACTTGCTCAGCGTGTAGGTCGGGTCCTTCATCTCGCCGTTGGCTTCGAAGCGGATGTGCGAGGTGACGCCCTGGTAGTCGGTCTTTTGCAGGAAGGGGATGTAGACCTTCGGGTCCCACGAGTTGGCGCGCTTCATCGCGTCGGCCAGCAGCATCACGCCGTCGTAGAAGTAGGGGCTGTAGACCTGGAACTGGCCGGGGTACTTGGCGTCGTAGCGCTTCTTCCACTCCAGGCCACCGGGCATCTTGGCGATCGAGGCGCCGCCGTCGGCGCAGACCACGTTTTCCAGCGTCTTGGCGCCGGCGGCCACCTTGGCGAGCTCGGGCACGCACAGGCCGTCGCCGCCGAACATCTTGACGTCGTTCATGCCCAGTTGCGCCATCTGGCGCAGCATCGGGCCGGCCTGGCCATACATGCCGCCGTAGAAGATCGCCTGCGGCTTCTTGGCCTTGATCGAGGTCAGGATGGCCATGAAGTCGGTCGCCTTGTCGTTGGTGAACTCGTTGGCGACGACCTTGACGCCGAGCTTTTCCAGATCGCGCTTGTACACGCTGGCGATGCCCTGGCCGTACGGGGTGCGGTCGTCCACCACGGCGACCTGCTTGAGGCCGAGCGTCTTGGCGGTGTACTGGGCCAGCGCGGCGCCCAGGGCGTTGTCGTTGGCGATGACGCGGTAGGTGGTGTCCCAGCCCGGCTTGGTCAGGTCGGGATTGGTGGCGGCGCCCGTGATCATGGGGATGCCGCAGTCGTGGAACACCTTGGACGAGGGAATGGCCACGCCCGAGTTCACGAACGTGACCGCGCCCGCAACCTTTTCGTCGCAGAGCTTTTGCGATGCGGCTGTGCCCTGCTTGGGGTCGGCGCCATCATCTTCGGCGACGATCTGGAACTTGATCTTCTTGCCCGCAATTTCCATGCCCTTGGCGTTCAGGTCTTCGATCGCCATGCGCACGCCGTTTTCATCGTCCTTGCCAAAGTGGGCCTGGGGGCCCGAAACTGGTCCGATGTGGCCGATCTTGATGATCTGCTCCTGCGCGAGCGCGTTGGAACCCATGCCGATCGAACCCATGCCTGCCACGACGGCGGCCACGAACAGCTTGCGTGAAATTGCCATTGATTGCTCCTGCACCGAAAAGTTGTGAAGGGCGCCACCATAGAGGCAGGCGCGGCACTTTGCAATGGAGGAAACGAGTGCATTAGCGCTTTTCGCGACAGCATGAAAAAAGGGCCGCTTGCGCGGCCCTTCCGGGTTGAAACGAGACGTT
This sequence comes from Burkholderiales bacterium, assembly GCA_026954015.1. GTDB lineage: Bacteria > Pseudomonadota > Gammaproteobacteria > Burkholderiales > Burkholderiaceae_C > Comamonas_C. Next base: position 124,072 of record JAIXLP010000069.1, read on the forward strand.
TCAGGCGTGGATCACATGCCCATGCCGCCCATGTCGCCCATGCCACCGGGCATGCCGGCAGCAGGCGCTTCGTCCTTGGGCGCTTCGGCGACCATGACTTCGGTGGTGAGCAGCAGCGACGCCACCGAGGCGGCGTTCTGCAGCGCGGCGCGGGTCACCTTGGTCGGGTCCAGGATGCCCATCTCCAGCATGTCGCCGTAGGTGTCGTTGGCAGCGTTGAAACCGTAGTTGCCCTTGCCTTCGAGTACCTTGTTCACCACGACGGACGGCTCGCAGCCGCCGTTGGCGACGATCTCGCGCAGCGGCGCCTCGACGGCCTTGAGCACCAGCTTGATGCCGGCGTCCTGCTCGGCGTTGTCGCCCTTGAGCTTGTCGCCCACGGCCTGCTTGGCGCGCAGCAGCGCCACGCCGCCACCGGCGACGATGCCTTCTTCCACCGCGGCACGGGTCGCATGCAGCGCGTCTTCCACGCGGGCCTTCTTTTCCTTCATCTCGATTTCGGTGGCGGCGCCGACCTTGATCACGGCCACGCCACCGGCGAGCTTGGCCACGCGTTCCTGCAGCTTCTCGCGGTCGTAGTCGCTCGTGGCTTCCTCGATCTGGAGGCGCACCTGCTTGACGCGCGCCTCGATGTCGGCCGCGGCACCGCTGCCGTCGATGATGGTGGTGTTTTCCTTGGCGATTTCGACGCGCTTGGCCTGGCCCAGATCCGCCAGCGTGGCCTTTTCGAGCGACAGGCCCACTTCCTCGGCAATGACCTTGCCGCCGGTCAGGATGGCGATGTCTTCAAGCATGGCCTTGCGGCGGTCGCCAAAGCCCGGCGCCTTGACGGCGACGACCTTCAGGATGCCGCGGATGGTGTTGACCACCAGCGTGGCGAGCGCTTCACCTTCGACGTC
>JAIXLP010000069.1:125354-126265 GCA_026954015.1 Burkholderiales bacterium
GACGGCCTTGTCGATGCCGCGCTTGAGATCCATCGGGTTCAGGCCGGCGGCCACGTACTTGGTGCCTTCGCGCACGATGGCCTGGGCCAGCACGGTGGCGGTGGTGGTGCCGTCACCGGCGATGTCGTTGGTCTTGGAGGCCACTTCCTTCACGAGCTGCGCGCCCATGTTCTGCAGCTTGTCCTTGAGCTCGATCTCCTTGGCCACGGACACGCCGTCCTTGGTGACGGTGGGGGCGCCGAACGAGCGCTCGAGCACCACGTTGCGGCCCTTGGGGCCGAGCGTGACCTTGACCGCGTTGGTCAGAATGTTCACGCCTTCCATCATGCGGGCGCGCGCGTCGCCGCCGAAAACTACATCTTTTGCTGCCATGTTGGGCTCCTGAATATTTCAATGAAAACAACCGCTAGCGCTTGTCCATCAAGCGCGAACAGCTATCAAATAGAGAGATTGCTTACTTCTTCTCGACCACCGCGAAAAGGTCTTCTTCCTTCATGACGAGCAGCTCTTCGCCGTCCACCTTCACGGTCTGGCCGCTGTACTTGCCGAACAGCACGCGGTCGCCCACCTTGACATCCATCTTGATGCGCTCGCCGTCTTCGTCGCGACGACCCGGGCCCACGGCCAGCACTTCACCCTGGTCGGGCTTCTCGGCGGCGTTGTCGGGAATGACGATGCCCGAGGCCGTCTTGGTTTCGTTTTCGAGGCGCTTGACGACCACGCGGTCGTGCAGAGGACGCAGTTTCATAACATCTCCTGAAGGGTTCACAAACAAAAGTGCATCGCAAAAAAGAACCTGCACGACAGGTCCTTTGATGGTCGGCGGAGGTGTGTTAGCACTCAACTCCAACGAGTGCTAATCATATAGGTATTTGGGCCGATTTCAAGGGTGCGGGCGGGGAAATCGGCGG
>JAIXLP010000069.1:126275-144379 GCA_026954015.1 Burkholderiales bacterium
CTAATCATATAGGTATTTGGGCCGATTTCAAGGGTGCGGGCGGGGAAATCGGCGGATGTTGCGAGTCGTCACTGCAATTGCACTTGTGTGGAATGCAAGCTCGGTTCCCGCTGTGCCTGCGGAGGTCGTGAGGAGCCAGTCGCCGCCACGGGCAAAATAGCCCGAATACGACGCAATCACGGGATGGGGCCATGGCGAGACGCAAGAAAACCAGTCCATTGGAGGACGCGCTGGACCTGCTGTCCATGCTCCCCTGGTGGGTCTGCGTGGCGTTGGCGGCGGTGAGTTATGTCCTGTTGCACCGCTGGGCGGCGCCCGTCCAGGCTTTGGACTTTCAGGGACAAGGCGGTGCGGTGGCGGGCGCCGTGATGCAAAGGGCCGTGGTCCAAGGCCTGGCGACGATAGGCCAATACCTCGTTCCGCTGTTGTGCCTTGCGGCAGCGGCGCTTTCCGTTTGGCGAAGAAAACACCGGGAGTCATTACTTGCGGACGTCGCGCAGGCGCGCGATGCAGCAGTACTGGACGGAGTGAGCTGGCAAGAGTTCGAGTTGCTGGTCGGTGAGGCGTACCGCCAGCAGGGGTACCGTGTCACCGAGATCGGCGGCGGTGGGTCCGATGGGGGCGTGGATCTGGTGCTGACCAAGGGCGGCAAGAAGTTCTTCGTGCAGTGCAAGCAGTGGAAGGCCTACAACGTGGGCGTGGCCACCGTGCGCGAGTTGTACGGCGTGATGGCGGCTCAAGGAGCGACGGGAGGCTTCGTCGTCACCTCGGGGCGTTTCACCGAGGACGCCCAGGCGTTCGCGCAGGGACGCAACGTTCAACTCGTTGACGGCGATAGGCTGCGAGCGATGATTCAACGCGCACGGCGGGCTCAGGGTCCGGCCACGGTTGGGCAACGCGAATCCGCAACCGCGACGGATGGTGCGCAAACCCACGTTGAAGGTGCAGCCGCGCCCCAAGCCACCTCGCGCCCCGAATGCCCGCGTTGCGGTGCGCCCATGGAACTGCGCACGGCCCGGCGGGGCGCTCATGCAGGCACGGCGTTCTGGGGTTGTTCGACCTATCCGAAGTGCCGCGGCACGCGCGCGGTCGAGTAGGGCGCTGTCTCCGCTGTCGATCCAATGCGCTGTTTTTCGGTTAGTCACATGCAGATCAATCACCGTTTCCAGTGGCCCATCGCGTTGCTGGCCCTCTTGTTCCTGGGCTTTCATGCGTACGCGCAAAAGCCTGTCTACCGTTGTGAAACCGCGGGCCGGGTGAGCTACTCGAACGAGCCTTGCGTGGGCGCCAGGGAAATCGATGCGACGCCCACGCAAGGCATGGACAAAATGACCGGTGTAAGCCGCAAAGGCGCCGACGTGCGGCGCGACGAATACGACACGGCGATGGCAAACGCCGTCAAGCCGTTGACCGGCATGACGCCCGACCAGTTCCGCGTGTACCGGCGCCGGTCCAAGCTCAGCGCGTCGGATCAGGCAGCGTGCACGCGCCTGGACGGCAGCCTTCCCCAACTGAAGCAGCGTGCCGCGAGCGCGCCTGCCAGCGACAAGGCACGGGCCGAAGTGGATCTGTACAAGGCCCGCAAGCGGTTCAACGATCTGAATTGCTAGCAGGGTGGTTATCGTGCGCCGTCAGGGCCGTTACGGCTGCCGGATCAGGTGCAGCATGGCGTCGACGATGTGGAAGTGGTCTTCGAAAAACGCGGTTTCCATGCCTGGCAGCGCGCCGATGGGCAGCCACTGCGCGCCGGCGGCATCGTCGCCTCCGGTGACGGGCGGGGGTGCCGCGTCGGGCAGTTCGAAGTGGTGCACGTGGGTGATCGTGCGTCCGCGCTGGCTGCGGTGGGGGTGGTCGAACACGCGAACGCCGCGCAGCGCCGCCTGCAGCAGCGCGGGGGGCGGCGCATAGCCGGTTTCTTCCGCGAGTTCGCGCAGACACGATTGCCACAGCGTGTCGTTCGGTTCGAGAAAGCCGCCGGGCAGTGCCCACAGTCCCTTGCCCGGCGCGCGCCCGCGCCGCACAAGCAGGATCTGGTCGCGACAGCATACGAGCGCGTCGACCGTGACGAACACCGGAGGGTAGGGCGCGCCGGCCCATGAGGCGCGATAGCGTGCGAGTGCGCGCCATTCCTGCTGCAGCGCGGTGTATTCGGGCTGGGCGGCAAGGCGCGTGAGCAGCGTGATGGTGGCGGGCGGGACCTGGTTTGCGTAGGAGGCCAGCACCTGCGCCAGCGTGGCAGTCGTGGCGCCGAAGTAGGCGTCGCGCAGCGTGGTGGAGTCCATCGCGCCCTGGCGTGGCATGCGCAGCAGTTCCCAGCCGGGGAAGGCATCGAGGTAGCTGCTGCTGGCGTCCTTGAAGTGGCCGACGAGCGCGATGCGCGCGCCGACGCCGGTGTGCGCGGCCACCGCCTGCCGCACCGCCTGCGCCCAGTGCGGCTCGTCGTAGTAGTCGCGCACGGGCAGCACGGTGAGCCGATGCGCATCGGCGTCGCCGACGCTGGTCATCAGCAGTTGCGCGCGCTCCTCCCAGGTGAAGGGGTTGCGCGGTGATCGTGCCTGGAAGGCCGAGCCGACGATGACGACGACTTGCCGCGCGTGCGCGAGCGCCTCGCGCAGCAGCGCGAGGTGGCCGTTGTGCACGGGCTGGAAGCGCCCGATCAGGACGGCGGCGTCGTGCATGGGTACTGTCCCGTGGTCATCATGACGGCTGCGCTGGCGACGCAAGGCGGCAGCATCCGCTACGCGGCTTCATGGGCTTGCAGCCCCGCCGCTGCACGCAGCGCCGCCGTTTGTGATGCAAGGCGGCCGAATCCGCTACGCGGCTTCATGGGCTTACAGCCCCGCCGCTGCACGCAGCGCCGCCGCCTTGTCCGTGCGTTCCCAGGTGAATTCGGGCTCGTCGCGGCCGAAGTGGCCGTAGGCGGCGGTCTTGGCGTAGATCGGGCGCTGCAGGTCGAGCATCTGGATGATGCCCTTGGGGCGCAGGTCGAAGTGTTCGTGCACGAGCTGGGCGATCTTCTCGTCGGGAATCTTGCCCGTGCCTTCGGTGTACACGGTGACGTTCATCGGGCGCGCGACGCCGATGGCGTAGGCCACCTGGATCTGGCACTGGCGCGCCAGGCCCGCGGCGACGATGTTCTTGGCCACGTAGCGGCAGGCGTAGGCGGCGCTGCGGTCCACCTTGGTCGGGTCCTTGCCGCTGAACGCGCCGCCGCCGTGCGGGCAGGAGCCGCCGTAGGTGTCCACGATGATCTTGCGCCCCGTGAGGCCGCAGTCGCCCTGCGGGCCGCCGGTGACGAAGCGCCCGGTCGGGTTGATCAGGTACTTCGTGTTCCTGAGCCACTCCTTGGGCAGCACGGGCTTGATGATTTCCTCGACCACGGCCTCGATGAAGCTGGGCTTCATCCTGGTGGGCGTCTCGGACTGGTCCGGGCTGTGCTGCGTGGAGAGCACGACGGTGTCGATGCTGTCCACCTTGCCGTCGATGTAGCGCATCGTCACCTGGCTCTTGGCGTCGGGGCGCAGGAAGGGCAGCGCGCCGCTCTTGCGCTGCTGCGCCTGGCGCTCCACCAGCCGGTGCGCGTAGTAGATGGGCGCGGGCATCAGCGTGTCGGTTTCGTCGCAGGCGTAGCCGAACATCAGGCCCTGGTCACCCGCCCCGGTGTTCAGGTGGTCGTCGCTGGCCTGGTTCACGCCCTGGGCGATGTCGTTGCTCTGCTTGTCGTAGGCCACGAGCACCGCGCAGCCACGATAGTCGATGCCGTAGTCGGTGTTGTCGTAGCCGATGCGCTGGATGGTGTCGCGCGCGACCTGGATGTAGTCGATGTGCGCGTTGGTGGTGATCTCGCCCGCGAGCACCACGAGGCCGGTGTTGGTCAGCGTCTCGGCTGCGACGCGCGAACGGGCATCCTGCGCGAGGGCGGCGTCGAGGATGGCGTCGGAAATCTGGTCGGCAACCTTGTCGGGGTGGCCTTCGGAGACGGATTCGGAAGTGAAGAGAAAGTCGCTCGCCATTTGTGCATAAACTCCTGTGTCTGTAGCAATTTGGGCGTTGCCCAGAGCCTTGGGAGCTTTGCGGCGAACGCTTTAGCAGTTTTCTTTAACGTCGCCCTGCAAGTTGCTCGGTTAACTCGGCGACTGCCCCATTGTAGTGAATGCCCGTTTTTCTGCGTCTGTACTCTGCGCTGCCGTTGTGGTTGCTGCACGGCATCGGTGCGGTGGCGGGCTGGCTGGTGTTCGCGCTCTCGCCCACCTACCGGCGCAGGTTTCTGGCCAACGCGGCTGCCGCGGGCTACCGCTTTGACGCGGTACGCGCGGCGGTGGCGCATGCGGGGCGCATGGTGGCCGAATCGCCCCGGCTGTGGTTCGCCCCGACGCTGCCGCCGTGCGAGGTGCGCGGCGCCGAGTGCGTCGAGCAGGCTTGGGCGGCGGGGCGCGGCATCGTGTTTCTCACGCCGCACATCGGCTGCTTCGAGCTTGCGGTGCAGGAGGGCGCGCGGCGATGGGCGCCCGGGCATGGGGCCATCACCGTGCTCTACCGCCCGGCGCGCCAGGCGTGGCTTGCGCGGTTGCTGGCCGCGGCGCGCGAACGGCCCGGCGTACGCGCGGTGCCGACGAACCTGCAGGGCGTGCGCCGGATGATCAAGGCGCTGCGCGCGGGGCGCGCCGTGGGCCTGCTGCCCGACCAGGTGCCGCCGCGGGGGCAGGGCGTGTGGGCGCCGTTTTTCGGGCGCGAGGCCTACACCATGACGCTGGCGGCGAGGCTCGTGCAGCAGACCGGCGCGGCGGTGGTGCTCGCGCGCTGCGAGCGCCTCGCGTGGGGCCGGGGTTATGTGCTGCACCTGCAGGGGCTGGCCGAGCCGCTCGCGGACGACCTGACGGCGGCAGTGCGCCAGATCAACGTGGCGATGGAGGCTCAGGTGCGCCAATGCCCCACCCAGTACCTGTGGGGCTACGGGCGCTACAAGCAGCCGCGCGCGGGGGGTATCAGCGCATGATGGCGCGCCTGGGCATTGCGCTGCTGAATTTGCTTGGGCGGCTGCCGCTGCCGTGGCTGCGCGCGCTCGGAGCGGGGGTGGGGCGCGTGCTCTTCGTGCTTGCGCGGCCCCGGCGGCGCATCGCGCTGCGCAATCTGGCGCTGTGTTTTCCTGACGTGCCCGAGCCGCAGCGGCGCGCCTGGGCGCGAGAGACGTTTGAAGTGTTCTGCCAGACCTTCCTGGATCGCGGCTGGCTGTGGAGCGGCTCCGAGGCGCTGGTGCGCTCGCGCGTGACGCTCACGGGCGCGGTGCATGAGCTCGATGGCGACACGCCCACCATCGTCTTCGCGCCGCATTTCTACAGCATGGACGCGGGCGGGCTGGCGCTGCCTTTGAATACGGGGCGCGAGTTCACGTCGATCTTTGCCACGCACCCCAACCCGGTGCTGGATGCCTGGTTCATGGGCGGGCGCCAGCGCTTCGGCAACGTGCGCATGCTCAACCGCGCCGATGGCGTCAAGCCCATCATCCAGTGCCTGCGCAAGGGTGGGCTGCTGTACCTGCTGCCAGACATGGATTACGGCCCGACGGATTCGGTCTTCGTGCCGTTCTTCGCGGTGCCCGATGCGGCGACGATTCCGTCGCTCTCGCGCTTTGCGCGCCTGGGCCGCGCCAAGGTGGTGGCGCTGTACAGCCGCATGACGCCGACGGGCTACGAGGCGGCGCTCACCCCCGCGTGGGAGCACTACCCCACGGACGACCCCGTGCTCGACACCGCGCGCATGAATCGCGAGCTGGAGACGGCGATCCGCACCATGCCCGCGCAGTACTACTGGGTGCACAAGCGCTTCAAGACGCGGCCTGCGGGCGCGCCTTCGGTTTACCAGTAAAAACAGTCTCCAGCGCTTGATGGGCAAGTGCGAGCAGCTATGGGTTGGTGAGCAAAAAGGCAGCGAGCGCTTCCATCAGCTGCTGGGGCTGCTCGTGCACCAGCCAGTGCGAGGCCCCGGCCACGCGCTGCACCGTGAGGTGGGGCACCCAGTCCGGCAGGCCGTCGAGCAGGCAGGGCAGCAGGGCGGGGTCATTCATGCCCCACAGTACCAGCGTCGGTACGTCGATGCGCAGGAACGACGCGGGGATCTGCACGGCAGTGGCGCCCGGATCGTCCTTGCGCGGCGGGCGCAGCGGGCTGGCGCGGTAGTAGTTGCAGGCGCCCGTGAGGCCCTGGCGCCAGAGCCCGCGGTAGCGCTCGCGCACCGCCGGCGTGAGCCAGGCGGGCGATATGCAGCCGGGTGCATCAAAGAACGCGAACAGCCGGCGGTAGTCGTCCTCGGCCAGCAGCGCCTCGGCATCGGGGCGGCGCAGGAAGTGCATGTACCGGCTGGCGGCCTGCTGCGCCGGGTTGTGCGCCAGCTCGCGCGCAAAGGCGCCGGGGTGCGGTGCGTTGACGATGGCCAGGCGCTGCAGCAGTTCAGGGTGCTCATGGGCCAGCGCCCACGCGAGCGCGCCGCCCCAGTCATGCGCCACGAGGCAGGCGAGCGGTGCATCGCCGCATTCGGCAGCGATGAGCGCGGCGATGTCCTGCACCAGGTGCCGGGCGCGGTAGGCCTCGGGCGCGGTCGGGCTGCTGGAGGCGCCGTAGCCGCGCAAGTAGGGCGCGACACACCGGTAGCCGCCATGCGCGGGCTGGGCGAAGTGCTCCAGCGGTGCATCCCAGACGAACGCGCCTTCGGGAAAGCCGTGCAGGAACACCAGCACCGGGCGACCGCGCTCGCCTGCCGTGTGGCAGCGCAGGGTGATACCGTGGGGCAGGGCGGTGTCTTCGAGAGCAACCATGGATTACAAAAAGATAGCTGCTTGCGCCTGCTGGACAAGCGCTGGTGGCCGAAAACCTAGGGAATCTCCTGCGCGGGCTCCGCGGGTTCGATCGCGTCGGGCGCGGCTGCGTCAGCGTGGCACCACTGCCACAGCAACTGCGCCACCTCCTCCACCCCCTGCTTCTTGAGCGCGGAAAACAGCATGGCCTCGCCGCCGCCGGTCTGCAGCCGCGTGATGGACAGCGCCCTGGCCTGCTCGGCGCGCGTGAGCTTGTCCGCCTTGGTGAGCAGCACAAGGAATTTGAGCCCGTCTTCCACGCGCGGACGCAGCGCGTCGAGCAGTGCCTCGTCCAGTTCGGTCAGGCCCAGGCGCGGGTCGCACAGCAGCACGATGGCCGTGAGGCTCTGGCGGCGCACCAGGTAGTTGAGCATCACGCGCTGCCAGCGCAGCTTGTCCTCGCGCGAGACGGCGGCGTAGCCGTAGCCCGGCAGGTCGGCCAGCACCGCGTCCGTGGCGCCCTGCTTGCCCAGCGCGAACAGATTGATATGTTGCGTGCGCCCGGGCTTCTTGGAGGCGAAGGCGAGCTGGCGCTGCTGCGTGAGCGTGTTGATGGCCGTGGATTTGCCGGCGTTGGAGCGCCCGACGAAGGCGATCTCGGGCACCTCGACCGCCGGCAGCTGATGCAGCTGCGCGGCAGTGGTGTAAAAGCGCGCGGTGTGCATCCAGGCGAGCGCGGCCCGGCCCTCGGGGGTCGTTGCGGGGCGCGCCAGGGGCGCGCGGGCGGGTGTTGCGGGCATGCGGCCGGGGTGTTTGAGTGTGGTGGGCATTGTAGAATCCTGCGGTTTTTGCGCTCACCACACCAAGACCCTCGATATGAAGCTGCTCGCCACCCTGCTGATGTCTGCCGCGCTGGCGGTTTCCGCGGTTTCCGCGACGGCTGCCGATGCGGCCCCCAAGGCCGACCTGGCCAAGGGCGAGGCGAGCTACAGCGCCGTGTGCGCCGCCTGCCATGGCGCGGGCGGCAATTCGATGATCGCGGCCAACCCCACGCTGGCGCAGCAGTTCCCGGAATACCTGTCCAAGCAGTTGCACGAATTCAAGTCGGGCAAGCGCGTGGATGCGGTGATGCAGGGCATGGCGGCGACGTTGGACGAGGACGGCATCCGCAACGTCTCGGCCTGGCTCGCGTCGCAAAAGGCCAAGGACGGGTTTGCCAAGAACAAGGACCTGGCCGCGCTGGGTGAAAAGATCTATCGCGGCGGCCTGCAGGATCGCCACATCGCGGCCTGCGCGGGCTGCCACAGCCCCAACGGCGCGGGCATTCCGGCGCAGTATCCGCGCCTGGCGGGCCAGCACGCCGATTACACCGTCAAGCAACTGTCGGACTTCCGCGACCGCAAGCGCGCCAACAGCGACACCATGCACGACATCGCGCATTACCTGACCGACCACGAGGTCCGGGCGCTGGCCGACTACATCGCCGGGCTGCGCTGATTGGCCGCGCGCGGAACCGCGCGCACCGTATCGCCATCCAACACAGGCGGGCCACCGGCGCACGGTGTCCCGCCCGTGTCGTTTTTGCAGGCGCCTGCGGGCGCGTAGATCGGAATCTGGCCATGGTTGCACCCCACCACAACGAGGGTTACGTTCACCCCGTACCGAGCGAAATCACGCCCGAGGCCGTCTGGCTGCGCCGTCGCGCCTGGCTGCAGGGGATGGCGGGCGGCGCGCTGCTGGCGGGTGCGGCGGGCCCCGCGGCCTGGGCGCGCACCGATGCGGCGCCGAACGCGCTCGCGCCGCTGGCCGGGGTGCCCTCGAAAGTCGAGGCCGCGGTCACGATGGAAAAGCCCACGGACTACCAGGACGCGACGAGCTACAACAACTTCTACGAATTCGGCGCGGACAAATCCGATCCCGCGCAGTACGCCCACACGCTCAAGACGCGCCCATGGACCGTGGAAGTGGGTGGCCTCGTGCACCAGCCGCGCACCTTCGACATCGACGACCTGCTCAAGCTCAGCCCCATGGAAGAGCGCATCTACCGCCTGCGCTGCGTGGAGGGCTGGTCCATGGTGATCCCGTGGGTGGGCTATTCGCTCGCGGCGCTGATCGCGCGCGTGCAGCCGCAGGGCAGCGCCAAGTACGTGCAGTTCGAGACGCTGGCCGACCGCGCGACGATGCCCGGCGTGCGCGGGCGCATCCTGCAGTGGCCCTACACCGAGGGGCTGCGCCTGGACGAGGCCATGCACCCGCTCACGCTGCTCACGTTCGGCATGTACGGCAAGGTGCTGCCCAACCAGAACGGCGCGCCGGTGCGCGTGGTCGTGCCGTGGAAGTACGGCTTCAAGAGCGCCAAGAGCATCGTGCGCATGCGCTTCGTCGAGCACGAGCCGAGCACCGCGTGGAACATCGCGGCGCAGCACGAATACGGCTTTTATTCCAACGTCAACCCTGAGGTGCCGCACCCGCGCTGGAGCCAGGCGACCGAGCGGCGCATCGGCGAGGACGGCCTGTTCGCCAAGCGCCGCAAGACGCTGATGTTCAACGGCTACGGCAACCAGGTGGCGCAGCTCTACGCGGGCATGGATCTCAAAAAGTACTACTGATGGCGGCGACCTCCACGCGCGGGCGCTGGCTGCTGCACCGCCGCGCCAAGCCGGTGCTCTTCGTGCTCTGCCTGCTGCCGCTGGCCTGGCTGGTGTGGGGCGCGGCCACCGGCGGGCTGGGCGCCAACCCGGCCGAGAGGCTGATCCGCGCCACGGGCGACTGGACGCTGCGCCTCTTGTGCCTGACGCTTGCGGTCACGCCGCTGCGCAAGCTCCTGCACCTGCCCCAGCTCGCGCGCTTTCGCCGCATGCTCGGCCTGTACACCTTCGGCTATGCGCTGGCGCACCTGCTGTGCTACGCGGGCTTCGACATGGGGCTCGACGCGCAGGAGATCGCGCGCGACGTGGCCCAGCGCCCGTTCATCCTCGTGGGCGTGAGCACCTTCGGCGTGCTGGTGACGCTTGCGGCCACGTCGTTTCAGCCGCTCGTGCGCTGGCTCGGCGGCGTGCGCTGGCGGCGGCTGCACCGGCTGGTGTACCTCGCGGCGGGCCTGGCGCTGCTGCACTTCTTCTGGATGCGTGCGGGCAAGCGCGATTTTGCCGAGGTGTTCCTCTACGGCGCGATCATTGCCGCCCTGCTGGGCACGCGCGTGGTGCTGTGGCTGCGCCGCACCCCTTCGGGCTCGGGCGCCACGGCGGTGGCTTATCAGAAAACGTAGCTGCTGGCGCTTGTTGGACAAGCGCTGGAGCCGTTTTTTGTTTGAAACTTCAGGCGCCGGAGACCAGCCGCTCGGCGCGGAAGATGTCGCGTGCCGTCTCGCGCTCGCGGATGAGGTGGGCCGTGCCGCCGTCGACCAGCACCTCGGCGGGGCGCGCGCGGGTGTTGTAGGTGCTGCCCATCGCGCTGCAGTAGGCGCCCGCCGAGAGCACCGCGAGCAGGTCGCCCGGCTGCACCGCGAGCAGCCGCTCGCGCCCGAGCCAGTCACCGCTTTCGCAGATCGGGCCCACCACGTCGTAGGTCTGCGGCGCGCCGCCGCGGTCCGCCAGCGGCACGATGCCGTGCCAGGCCTCGTACATCATGGGGCGCGGCAGGTCGTTCATCGCGGCATCGACGATGCAGAAGTTCTTCTGCTCGCCGGGCTTGAGGTAGAGCACCTCGGTCAGGCACACGCCCGCGTTGCCCACGAGCGAGCGGCCGGGCTCGATCATCAACGGGCGGGCGCCGTAGCCGCGCGCGTCGAGCCTGGCGAGCAGCCGCGCCCAGAGCGCGTCGGCTGGCGGGGGCGTCTCGCCGTCGTAGGCGATGCCCAGGCCCCCGCCGAAGTCGATGTGTTCGATCGTTATCCCGCCGGCCTCGATGGCATCGACCAGGTCGAGCACCCGGTCCATCGCGTCGAGGTAGGGCGTCTCCTCGGTGATCTGCGAGCCGATGTGGCAGTCGATGCCCTGGACCCGCAGGCCCGGCAGGGCGGCAGCGCGCCGGTAGGTAGCGAGCACGCGCTCGTGCGCGATCCCGAACTTGTTGCCCTTCAGGCCCGTGGAAATGTAGGGGTGGGTCTTGGCGTCCACGTTGGGGTTCACGCGGATGCTGATCGGCGCGCGTGTGCCCAGCGCCTGCGCCACGCCGCTCAACACCTCAAGCTCGGCTTCGCTTTCCACGTTGAAGCAGGCGATGCCCGCCTGCAGCGCCTGGCGCATCTCCGCGCGCGTCTTGCCCACGCCCGAAAACACCACCGTGGCCGGATCGCCCCCGGCTGCGAGCACGCGCTCGAGTTCACCGCCCGAAACTATGTCAAACCCGCACCCAGCCTGCGCGAAGAGCTGCAATACTGCGAGTGACGAATTCGCCTTCATCGCGTAGCAGATGCGCGCCTTGCGGCCCGCGAAACCCCGCTGGTAGGCAGCGAGCGCCGCCAGCATTGCCGCGCGCGAATAGACATAGAGCGGCGTGCCGTGGTGCTGCGCCAGATCGGACAGGCGCACGCCTTCGAGGTACAGCGCGCCCGCCTGGTAGTGCAGGTGCGGGTGGCCGGGCAGGGGGGTGGTCATGGCTGAGCGGCGGGGGTGGTGGCGGGTCGTTGGGGCGCATCCGCGCGTTCGCCTGCCGGGGCGGGCGCGGGCTTTTTGTGCGGCGTGGCCGTGGCGTCGGGCAGGCGCAGCGGGCCGCGCTGGCCGCAAGCCGTCATGGCCAGGCAGGCGACGGCCAGCACTATCGAGATCAGGAGCGGTGGAGTGCGCATGGTCGGGCAGCGGCGTGCTCAGCGGCGGAACAGGTCGAGGATGCGGTTGCGCTCCTCGGACGGGGGCGGCGCGGGCACGGCATCGCCTGCTGCGCCATTTTCCCCGGTGTTGGTGACGAGGCTGCTGACGCCCGCGCCGTTCGCGTATTCGTCGTAGTACCACTCGCCGCTCACGTTCACCACGCCGGGGGGCACGGTCGGCTCGGACACCGGCACGCCCTTGAGTGCGTACTGCATGAAGTTGATCCAGATCGGCAGCGCCAGGCCGCCGCCGGTTTCGCGGCTGCCGAGGTTGCGCGGCGTGTCGTAGCCTATCCAGGTGACCGCCGCGAGCGTGGGCTGGAACCCGGCGAACCACGCATCCACCGCGTCGTTGGTCGTGCCGGTCTTGCCGTAGAGGTCGGGCCGCCGGAGCGTGGCCTGCGCGCGCGCCGCCGTGCCCGAGCGTGCCACCTCCCGCAACAGGCTGTCCATCACGAAGGCGTTGCGCGCGGGTATCGCCTGGGGCGTCGCGTCGAGCGGCGCGGGCTGGTATTCGGTCAGCACGTGGCCGCGCTGGTCGGTGATGCGCGCGATCAGATAGGGGTTCACGCGGTGCCCGCCGTTGGCGAAGATCGAGTAGGCGCTGGCGAGCTGCATCGGGGTCACGGAACCCGCGCCCAGCGCCATCGTCAGGTAGGCCGGGTGCTTGTCGGGCTCGAAACCGAAATGCGCGATCCAGTTCTGCGCGGTCTTGGGGCCGATCGCCTGCAGCACGCGGATCGAGATCATGTTCTTGGATTTGGCAAGCCCGGTGCGCAGCGTCATCGGCCCGTCGTACCTGCCGTCGTAGTTCTTGGGCTCCCACGGCTTGCCACCGGACTGATCGGCGCCGAAGAACAGCGGCGCGTCGTCGACCACGGTGGAGGGCGTGAAGCCGCGCTCCAGCGCCGCCGAATAGATGAAGGGCTTGAAGCTCGACCCCGGCTGGCGCCACGCCTGCGTGACGTGGTTGAACTTGTTCTTCTCGAAGTCGAAGCCACCCACGAGCGCGCGGATCGCGCCACTGCGCGGGTCCATCGCAACGAAAGCGCCTTCGACCTCGGGCAGCTGCGTGATCTCCCAGGTCTGCTTGGGCGTCTGCACGACGCGCACCACGGCGCCACGGCGCAGCTTGATGTTGGCGGGCGCCTTGTCGGACAGGCCCGATTGCACGGGCTTGAGGCCGTCGCCGGTCACATCGAAGGTCTGCCCGTCGGTGCGCGCGACCGTGACCTTCTTGCCGGATGCCTGCAGCACCACCGCGGCCAGCAGTTCGCCGTTGTCGGGGTGGTCAGCAAGCGCGTCGTCGATCACGTCCTCCGCGGCGCCCGCATCGGTCGGCAGCGCGACGAAGGCCTCCGGCCCGCGGTAGTGCTGGCGCCGCTCGTAGTCCATGATGCCCTTGCGCAGCGCCGCATACGCCGCGTCCTGCTCGCCCGCCTGCAGCGTGGTGTAGACGTTGAGCCCGCGCGTGTACGCCTCGGCGCCGTACTGCGCATAGACGATCTGGCGCGCCATCTCGGCCACGTATTCGGCATGTACCCGGGTGGTGTCACCCGGCGTGCGCAGCTTGATCGGCTCCTGCCGGGCGGCGCGGGCCTGCTCGGCCGTGATGTAGCCGTTGTCCAGCATGCGGTCGATGATGTAGAGCTGGCGCACGCGGGCGCGCTTGGGGTTGCTGATCGGGTTGTAGGCCGACGGTGCCTTGGGCAGGCCCGCGAGCATCGCCGCCTCGGCGACCGAGATCGACTTGAGTGGCTTGCCGAAGTAGGTCTCGGCCGCGGCCGCGAACCCGTAGGCGCGGTTGCCCAGGTAGATCTGGTTCATGTAGATCTCGAGGATCTGGTTCTTGCTGAGCAGGTGCTCGAGCTTGAAGGTCAGCAGCAGCTCGTAGATCTTGCGCGTGAAGGTCTTTTCCGACGTGAGGTAGACGTTGCGCGCCACCTGCATCGTGATCGTCGAGGCCCCCTGGCTCTTCACGCGCCCGAGGTTGGCGAGCGCCGCACGCAGCACGCCCTTGTAGTCCACGCCGCCGTGCTCGAAGAAGCGCGCATCCTCCACCGCCAGCACCGCATTCGTCATGATGGGCGGGATGTCCTTGATCGGCGTCAGGTTGCGCCGCTCCTCGCCGAATTCGCCCAGCAGCGCACCCTCCACCGAGTACACGCGCAGCGGCAGCTTGGGCCGGTAGTCCGCAAGGTCGGAGATGTCCGGCAGGTTGGGGTAGGCCATGGCCAGCCCGATGGCCACGAGCAGCACGGCCGCGGCCACGCCGGCGCACGCCAGGCCCACGAGCCACAGGATTGCACGCACCAGCCAGTGCTGCCGTTTCGGCTTTTCGGGGGGGCAGGTGGTACGTTCAGAAGCAGTGGGCATGAGGCGCTTTTCAGTGGATCGCGGATTATAAAAAACGGCATCCTCGCACTTGTGTGATGCAGTGTTTCATGTTTCATAGCAGTAAACATGCACCGCTCCTTGTGTGCCCGGCGTCTGCTTTTGACAACGTTGGGCCGGCATCGAGCCGGAAAATGTCTTGGCTGATGAATGATCTTGCTGCTAGCATGCAAGTAAGGTGTCAACTTGTGTGACGCCACCATGAAGAAATCGCGGGGGGTACCTTGGTCTCATTGGGATCGTTATTCAGTCGCCAGCCGGCCCCGTTGTTGGGGATCGACGTCAGTTCGTCCAGCGTGAAGCTGGTCGAGCTCGGGCGCAACAAGGCGGGGGCCCTCGTGCTGGAACGCTGCGCGATCGAACCGCTGGAACAGGGGTGGATCACCGACGGCAACATCGAGAAGTTCGATGAAGTGGCCGAGGCGATGCGCCGTCTCGTGAAGAAGAGCGGTTCGCGCACGCGCAACGCCGCGCTGGCGCTGCCCTCATCCGCGGTCATCACCAAGCGCATCACGCTGCCGGGCGACCTGACCGACCAGGAGCTGGAGGTGCAGGTCGAATCCGAGGCCAACCAGTACATCCCGTTCTCGCTCGACGAGGTGAGCCTGGATTTCTGCGTCACCGGCCAGAGCAAGCATGCCCCCGGCGACGTGGACGTGCTCATCGCCGCATCACGCAAGGAAAAGGTGCAGGACCGCCAGGGTCTGGCCGAGGCAGCGGGGCTCAAACCCGTGGTCGTCGATGTCGAGTCGCATGCCGCGCGGCTGGCTGCGGGCCGCATCGTGGAGCTGCTGCCCAACAAGGGACGGGACGCGGTCGTCGCGCTGTTCGAGGTGGGCTCGATCACCACCAGCATGCAGGTGATGCGCAATGAGGAAATGCTCTACGACCGCGACCAGGGCTTCGGCGGCGCGCAGCTCACGCAGCACATCGTGCGCCAATACGGGTTCTCGGTCGAGGAAGCGGAAGCCAAAAAACGCAACGATGATCTGCCCGCAGATTACCGCACCGCGGTGCTGCAGCCGTTCGTCGACGGCATGGCGCAGGAGATCGGGCGCGCGCTGCAGTTCTTCTTCACCAGCACGCCCTACAACCGGGTCGATCGCATCCTCCTGGCGGGAGGCTCCGCGCCCCTGCCGGGTCTGAGCGAGGCGGTCACCGCAGGGACAGGGTTCACTTGCGCGGTCGTCAATCCGTTTGACGGCATGGAGTTCGGCGGCTCGGTGCGCTTGAAGAAGATGACGCGCGAGGCGCCCTCGTACCTCACGGCCTGCGGTCTGGCGATGCGGAGGTTCCTGCAGTGATACTCATCAATCTGCTCCCGCACCGCGAGGCCGCGCGCAAGCGCCGCCGCGAATCGTTCCAGGCGGTGATGCTGCTGTCCGCGCTCATCGGACTGGTGATCGCCGGCGGCATTTATCTGTGGTTTCAGGCCCAGATCGAGAACCAGCAGGCGCGCAACGAGTTCCTGCGCAGCGAGACCGCCGTGCTGGAAAACCAAATCAAGGAAATCGCCAACATCGAAGAGGAAATCGTCGCACTGCGTGCACGCCAGGCCGCGGTGGAAGACCTCCAGGCCGACCGCAACCTGCCGGTGCACATGCTCAACGAGCTGGTGATGCAATTGCCCGATGGCGTCTATCTCACGAGCCTGCAGCAGGTTGATCAGGTGGTCACCCTCAAGGGCATGGCGCAGTCCAACGAGCGCGTTTCGGAGATGCTGCGCAACCTCTCGGACAACACGCCGTGGTTCTCCAAGCCCGAGCTGGTCGAGATCGTCGCAGCCAACGTCGCGCTCTCCGCGCGTGACCAACGCCGTGTCGCTTCGTTCAATCTGCGCTTCCGCCTTGCGCGCAGTGCCGAAGCAAAGAAGGCCCTGGAGGCTACCGCGGGCGCAGCAGCGAGGAAGCAGTGATGGCCACCAAAAAGAAACAACCAGGTGTGGACTTCGCCAAGCTGCAAGGCGGTTTGGCGCGCCAGTTCCGCAACCTCGATCCCAAGGATCCATCGCTCTGGCCCATCCTGCCGCGTGTGCTGCTGTGCATCTTCATCGCTGCTGCGGTGGCCGCGGTGCTGTGGTTCGCCAAGCTCACCGATTACCAGGATGAGTTGCACGCCGAAGAAGCCAAGGAGCAGGCGCTGCGCGATGACTACCAGAAGAAGCTCGTGAAGGCGGTGAGCCTGGATGCGCTCAAGAAGCAACGCGCGCAAATCCAGCAATACGTGATCCAGCTCGAGAAGCAGCTTCCGAGCAAGGCGGAAATGCCGGCGTTGCTCTCCGACATCAACCAGGCCGGGCTCGGGCGCAGCCTGCAGTTCGAGCTGTTCCGCCCGGGGCAGACCATTGCGCGTGATTACTACGCGGAGCTGCCGATCGCGATCCGGGTGACGGGCAAATACCACGACATGGGCGCGTTCGCGGCCGATGTGGCCAAGCTTTCGCGCATCGTCACGCTGAACAACCTGAACATCGCGGCGGCGAGCGACAAGGACGCGGCGGCGGGCTTGAAGATGGACGCGACGGCGCGCACCTTCCGCTACCTGGACGCCAGCGAAATCGAAGCGCAGAAGCAGGCTGCGGCGAAGGACAAGAAGAAATGATCCGCCACGCATGGACCCTCGCGGCGCTGGCCGCAATGCTGCCCCTCACAGGGTGCGGGCCGAGCGGCCAGGAAGATCTGCGCCAGTGGATGGCCGATTTGCGGGCCAATACCCGTCCCCAGGTGACTCCGCTCAAGGAGCCGGTTGAGTTCGTGCCGCAGGCCTACCTTGCGGGCATGGGCACCGATCCATTCAATCCGCAGAAGCTTACGCAGGCGCTGCGCCGCGACTCGCAGGAGAGTGCGAGCAACGCGTCGCTGATCGCGCCCGAGCTCGCGCGCCGCAAGGAGCCACTGGAAGCGTATCCGCTGGACGCCGTCAAGATGGTGGGCAGCATGACGAAAAATGGTCGACCGACGGCACTCGTGACGGTGGACAAGCTGCTCTACCAGGTGCATGTGGGCAATTACCTGGGCCAGAACTACGGAAAGATCGTGGCCATCGCGGAAACGAACATGCAGATACGGGAAATAGCGCAGGACCCCTCGGGAGACTGGGTGGAACGCATGACGACGCTTGATTTGCAAGAGGGAACAGGGGTGAAGAAATGAATCAGAGCAACGCTCGCTTGTGCCAGCGGATGTGGGTGGTGAGCGCCGCGGTGCTGGCCACGACCCTGGGCACCGCCACCGCCTGGGCCGCCGGTGCGATTGAATCCGTGTCCGGTTACGTGCAGGGCGGTGCAGAGGTGCTGCGCATCGACCTGTCGGAGGCGCCGGCGCAGCCGCCCACGGGGTTCGCCATCCAGAACCCGGCGCGCATCGCGCTGGATTTCCCGGGCGTGACCAACGCTGCGGGGCGTTCGGTGGTCGAGATCAACCAAGGCAACATCCGCTCGGCCAATATCGTGCAGGCGGGCGAACGCTCGCGTGTCGTGCTCAACCTGAAGCAGGCTACGTCGTACCGTGCGGAGGTTCAGGGCAAGACGGTGATGGTCACGCTCGATCCGGTTGCGCACGCCTCCGCAGCCGTTGCGGCGCCCACGCCGGCCCCAGTTCCCTCCAGTGCGTCGGCTGCCGACATAGCGCCCATCAAGGATCTGGATTTTCGGCGTGGTGCTGATGGCTCGGGGCGTGTGGTGCTGCAGCTGGGCAGCAGCGACACAGGCGTTGACGTCCAGCAGCAGGGCAAGTCCGTGGTGCTTGACGTGCCGCGTGCTTCGCTACCGGAAGGCTTGCGCCGGCGTCTGGATGTGACCGACTTCGGCACCCCGGTGCAGACCATCTCCGCGAGCCAACGCGGTGATCATGTGCGCATCGCCATTGATGCGGTCGGCGACTGGGAGCACTCTGCCTACCAAAGCGACAGCCAGTTCGTCGTCGAGCTGCGCGCGAAGAAGGTCGATCTGAACAAGCTGGCGCAGGGTCCGGTGTACACCGGAGAGAAGCTCTCGCTGAACTTCCAGAACATCGAGGTGCGCTCACTGTTGCAGGTGATCGCGGATTTCACGAATTTCAATATCGTCACCTCTGATACGGTGACGGGCGCACTCACGTTGCGCCTGAAGGA
>JAIXLP010000076.1 GCA_026954015.1 Burkholderiales bacterium
TGCTGGTGTTCGCGTTCATCGTGCTCGTGCTGCTGCACTGGCTGCAGCCCAAGGGACGGCTGCAATGAGCACGATCGCCGCGCGCCTGGCCTTGCAGCGCGCCGATTTCCGGCTCGACGTCGATCTAGAACTGCCTGGACACGGCGTCACCGCGCTCTTCGGCCCCTCGGGCTGTGGCAAGACCACCTGCCTGCGCGCGATCGCGGGGCTCACGCGCGCTGCCGGGCGTGTCGAAGTGAACGGCCAGCTGTGGCAGGACGACGCGACGCGCACCTGGCGACCTACGCACCGGCGCCAGCTCGGCTATGTGTTCCAGGAGGCGAGCCTGTTTCCCCACCTCACGGTGCGCGAAAACATGGAGTACGGTCTGCGCCGCCTGCCAATGGCGCGCCGGCGCGTCTCGCTCGACCAGGCGGTGCAGCTGCTGGGCCTGCCGGAGCTGCTCACGCGCGCGCCGCACACCCTCTCGGGCGGGGAGCGTCAGCGCGTGGCGATCGCCCGGGCGCTCGCCGCAAGCCCGCGCCTTCTGTTGATGGACGAGCCGCTCGCGGCACTGGACGCAGCGCGCAAGGCCGAGGTGCTGCCCTACCTGGAGCGGTTGCAACGCACGCTCGACATTCCGGTGCTCTACGTGAGCCACAGCGCCGACGAGGTGGCGCGCCTGGCGGGCCACCTGGTGCTGCTGGAGCATGGGCGCGTGCTGGCGCAGGGCCCGACGGGCGAGCTGCTCGCGCGCGCCGACCTGCCGCTGGCGCACGGCGACCACGCGGGTGCGCTGATCGAGGCGAGCGTCGTGAGCCATGACCGCGCCGACCACCTGCTCACGGCGCGTTTCGGCGGCGGGCTGCTGCGCCTCGTGAGCACACGCGAGCACACCGCGGGCGAGCCGGTGCGCCTGCGCGTGCCCGCGCGGGATGTGAGCCTGGCGCGCAGCGCGCCCGAAGGCAGCAGCATCCTCAACGTGCTCGCGGTTCGGGTGACGCAGATCGTGCCCGACGAACCCGGGCAGGCGCTCGTGACGCTGGACTGCGCGGGTACGCCGCTGCTGGCGCGCATCACGCAGCATTCGTGCACCGCGCTCGCGCTCGCGCCGGGGCAGATGCTGCACGCGCAGGTCAAGGGCGTGGCGCTGGCCGACTGAAACCCCTACGGCGAAATTCAGGTTGGTGCAAGGCGCCCCCGTAGAATCCTGCACTTGTCGAAAGGCCTCGTGCCCTTTGACGGCCCCGAGCCATACCCCGGCCGAAGGGTCGCGCGCTCACCCAGCCGACTACAAGGAGACACCATGCAGGCCCTGCTCTCGCTATCGCGAGCGATCGACAGACTTAACTCGTTCGTCGGCAAATACGCCATCTGGCTGATCTTCGGCGCGACCGTCATCAGCGCCGTGAACGCCGTCATCCGCAAGGCATTCGACTACAGCTCCAACGGGTTTCTGGAAGTGCAGTGGTATCTGTTCGCGTGGTCATTCCTGATCGCCGCGGGCTACACGCTGCTCAAGCGCGAGCACGTGCGCATCGACGTGCTCAACAGCCACTTTCCCAGAAAGGTGCAGCTCGCGATTGAAATCTTCGGGCTGATCTTCTTCCTGACACCGGTGTGCATCATGGTGCTGTACTACGTGACGCCGCTCACGGTCCAGATGTTCCAAACCGGCGAAATGTCAGGCAACCCCGGCGGGCTGATCCGCTGGCCGGTGTGGCTCGCGCTGCCGGTCGGCTTCGCGCTGCTGCTGCTGCAGGGCTGGTCCGAGCTCATCAAATGCATAGCCTTCGCGCTCGGCAAGGGGCCCGATCCGATGATCAAGCCGGATGAAAAGTCCGACGAAGAGGCGCTGATCGAAGCCCTGCGCCAGGAAACCGCCACCAAGGCACCCGGCACCGCGCCGGCCCAGGCCCACTGACGCGCGGGGACACGACGCCATGGCTTTCATCGCATCCAACTTCGCCCCGATCATGTTCGTCGGGCTCATCTGCTTCCTGATCCTGGGCTTCCCCGTCGCCTTTTCGCTCGGCGCCGCAGGCCTGACCTTCGGCCTGCTCGGGGTCTGGCTCGACATCTTTCCACAGGCCATCCTCTCGGTGCTGCCGCTGCGCCTGATCGGCATCATGGCCAACGAGACGCTGCTGGCGGTGCCGTTCTTCACGCTCATGGGCCTGATCCTGGAGAGGAGCGGCATGGCCGAGGACCTGCTCGACTCCGTCGGCCAGGTGTTCGGCCCGATGCGCGGCGGCCTGGCACTGGCCGTGGTGCTCGTGGGCGCGATGCTGGCGGCCACCACCGGCGTGGTCGCCGCCTCGGTGATCTCGATGGGCCTGATCTCCATGCCCATCATGCTGCGCTACGGCTACAGCCGCAGCCTGGCCAGCGGCGTGATCGCCGCGTCGGGGACGCTCGCGCAGATCATCCCGCCGTCGCTGGTGCTGATCGTGCTCGCCGACCAGATGGGCAAGAGCGTGGGCGACATGTACAAGGGCGCCTTCATCCCCGGCTTCACCCTGATGGGCCTGTACATCCTGTGGGTCTTCGTGCTTGCCGTCGTCAAGCCCAAATCGGTGCCGGCACTGCCGCCCGAGGCGCGCACCTTCGTCGAGCCCAGCGGCAGCCACGGCTATACCTCGCTCACGGTGCTCTTCATCTTCTGCGTGGCGGTTGCCACGCTGCTGGGCCACGAGATGCCCGCCATCCACAGCTGGTGGCAGGGCCAGCCGGTGGAGTTCGTGGCCACCGACGAGAAGATCGTCGTGGCCATGTGCGGCGGCAGCTTCGTCGGCTGGCTGGTCGCCGTCATCAACCGCGTCACCGGCATGGGGTTGCTCTCCAGGCTGGCCGAACGCGTCACCTTCGTGCTGATCCCGCCGCTGCTGCTGATCTTCCTCGTGCTCGGCACCATCTTCCTGGGCGTGGCGACGCCGACCGAGGGCGGCGCCATGGGGGCCATGGGCGCGCTCATCATGGCCACGGTGCGCAAGCGCCTGAGCTGGTCGCTGCTGCGCCAGGCGCTGAACACCACGACCAAGCTCTCGTCGTTCGTGATGTTCATCCTGGTGGGCGCCACGATCTTCAGCATGGTGTTCCAGGCGGCCGACGGCCCGGTCTGGGTGGAGCACCTGCTCTCCAAGCTGCCCGGCGGGCACCTGGGCTTCCTGATCTTCGTGAACGTGCTGGTGTTCTTCCTCGCGTTCTTCCTCGATTTCTTCGAGCTCTCGTTCATCGTCGTGCCGGTGCTCGCGCCGATCGCCGACAAGATGGGGATCGACCTGATCTGGTTCGGCGTGCTGCTGGCGGTGAACATGCAGACCTCGTTCCTGCACCCGCCGTTCGGCTTCGCGCTCTTCTACCTGCGCTCGGTCGCGCCCGAGAAAGCCTACGTGGACACGCACACGGGCAAGCTCATGGAGCCGGTGACGACGATGCAGATCTACAAGGGCGCGATCCCCTTCCTGCTGCTGCAGCTGTCGATGGTGGCCATATTGATCGCCTTCCCGGTGCTGGTGACCGGTGGCCTGGACAAGCCCGTCGCGATGGACATGAAGGACGTCGAGCAGCAGATGCTGCAGGATCTCAACGCAACGGATCAGAGCTCAGACTTCAACACCATCACCATCCCCAGCGAGCGCGCGGGCGGCGAAACGGGCAACGCGCCCGCCCAGGGCGGCAATGGCCTGCCCGAGGCAGGCAGCGGCGCGGGCGATTCGAGCTTCGGTCCGGTAGGTGGCGAGGCCGACGATCCGATGAAAGCGATCCAGGACTCGCTCGGCAAGTAGCCGCACGCACGGGCAAGTCACAAAAAAAGCCGCGGTCGCCAACGACCGCGGCTTTTCTCATTGCACGCGCTCCACCAGCAGAGCGCGCCGGCGGCGTCAGATCTTGAGCGACGCCATGTCCTGCGTGAACACCAGCTCGGAGATGCGGTTCCAGAGGATCTGGTCGCGCTGGAAGGCGCGCAGGTCGTCGATGATCTTCTTGAACTGGGGGTCCTTGGCGCTGTGCTCTGCGTAGACTTCCTGCGCGGCGTTGAAGCCCGCCTGCACGATCTCCTTGTTGAAGCGCTTGAGCTGCGTGCCGGTGGCCACCAGGCGCTTGAGCGAAATCGGGTTCAGGTACAGGTACTTGGAGGTGCCGTCGTTGTAGGCCACGTCCATGGCGGCATTGACAATGGCCTTGTACTCGGGCGAGAGCTTGGCGTAGGCCTTGTTGTTGATGAAGAACTCCAGGTCGGCGCCGCCTTCCCACCAGCCGCCGTAGTAGTAGTACTTGGCGACCTTGTTCCAGCCCATCTTCTCGTCGTCGTAGGGACC
>JAIXLP010000058.1:0-2025 GCA_026954015.1 Burkholderiales bacterium
CAGCGCCCCGCCCTGCTACCATGCTGCACTGCAGCAAATCATGGAACTTGACGACCCTTACCGCGAACTGGGCCTGGCGCCGGGGTGCAGCGATGCCGAGGTGAAGGCGGCGTGGCGGCGCCTGTCCGCGCGCTGGCATCCGGACCGCAACCACAGCCCGCAGGCCCTGCGCAAGATTCAGCGCATCAACCGGGCGCTGGAGATGATCCGCAACGCACGGGACGAGCCGGAAGCGGAAGCCGAGGCGCCCGCCGCCAATGCGCAAGAGCCCGCGATCGAGCACACCATCCACCTCACGCTCGAGGAGGTGGTGAGCGGTTGCGTGAGGGAGGTGCGCGGCGAGGTGGCCCAGGACTGCGCCGAGTGCCGCGGCAGCGGCCTTGAGCCGCAGGCCACCGGGTGCCGCGAGTGCGGCGGCACTGGCAGCATCCGCCCGCACCTCTGGTTTGCCTGGCTCTCGCCCACGGTGGAATGCACGGCGTGCCAGGGGCGCGGGAAGGTGCGCCACGGCTGCGCCGCCTGCGGGGCGAGCGGCAAGGCAGCGCCGAGCAGGTACCGCTGCCGGGTGCAGGTTGCGCCGGGCGCGCGCGCGGGCGACGTGCTCTATGCAACGGCGCGCGTGCAGGGCAGCCGACGGCGCGCGCTGGCGCTGCGCGTGCGCGTGATGCTGCAGCCGCACGAGTTCTTCACCGCCGAGGCCGATGGCACCTTGAAGTGCGAGCTGCCCGTGGACGGCTTTGCATGGATGGCCAACCGCTGGATCGAGGTCCCCACCCCGCGCGGGCTGCAGCAGATGCGGCTGCGCCGCGGCCACCTGAACTACCGCATCAGGAACGCGGGCCTGCCGTGGGCGGGCGAGGCCGAGGCGGCGGACTGCATCGTCACCGTCGTGCCGCTGTTCCCGGACGAACTAGCCCCGGAACAGGAGGCCGCGATCGACCGGCTGGTGGCGAGCAACTCGGGGGCGGCCGGCACGCCCGCCGGCGACCGCATGGCGGCGTGGAACCGGCTGGTGGGCGACTGGCAGGAGCGGCGCGGGTAAAACGCCTGATGGGTATCGGCAGGGTGGACCGATTTGCGCGGCTACGGTTTTCCCGCTTGCCGCACGATGGCGCGCACGAGGTTGCGGCTGTGCGCGCCGAAGTGGCGCATCAGCAGGGCGATGCTGTGCTCGAACGCGGCGCGGGAGGCGTCGCCACGCGCGGCCACCTCGGCGCTGAGGTCGATCTGGCCGGCGTGCAGGCCGAAGTCGTAGCCGGGGTCGTCCACGTAGTTCGACGGCACGGAGGCGAGCATCTGCTGCGTCACGGCCTCGCCCCTTGCGGATGATTCGAGGGAGACGACGTTGCGCAGCGTGGCGTCGCCCCACGCGGCGTAGCCCGCGTCGGTGGCGGTGTCGTGCAGCGCGTCTTCGAGCGCCGTGGTGCGGCGCGCCTTGGCGTCGGCCTGGATCATCTGGCTTTCGTAGCGCTCGAGCACGAAGTGGCGGTTGGAGAGCAGCACGACCATGTCGTTCTTGCGCGCGGGCATGCCGAGCACCGCGAGCAACTGGATGCCGATGAGCCGCGCCGTCGAGAAGCCGGGCGCGAGGCTGGCGTGGTAGGGCTGCGTGAGGTCTTGCACGTAGTGCGCGGCCAGCCCCGCGAAGCGCCAGCCCCAGTAGGGGTGGCCGGTGCGAAACGCAAGCCCGGCCAGGCCCATGTACTGGTGCAGCCGCAGCTCGGGGTAGGTGCGCTTGAGAAAGCCGGCCGCCGCATAGATGAGCGCGGACTCGTGGTAATAGCCCATGTGAAACGGCGCCTGCGTGGAAAAGCTCAGGCTCGGGTTGCCGAACGGCAGCTTGCCGAAGCCAAACGAAGGCCCCCAGGCGGAAGGGCTGTCTTCCCAGAGGTTCACATCCATGCCGTAGTCGGGCTCGTCGCTGGCGCTCGCGAGCACGGCCAGCGGCGCCACCTTCTCACCCGGGTTGAGCCGCACGAAGCGGTGCTTTTCGCCGTCTTCGGCGCTCAGCGGCAGCGCGCTCAC
>JAIXLP010000058.1:2362-4273 GCA_026954015.1 Burkholderiales bacterium
GCGTGGTTGCTCCAGGCCCAGGCGGCGGGGCTGGCGCACAGGGCAAAGAGGAGCGTGAGCAGCAGGCGTTTCATGGGGGGCCTCGGCTACGGGGTTGCGCCGTGCGGCGCGGGCGCGCTCAGGCCTTGAGCGGCCCGTGGTTGATCGCCGTCAGCGCCTCGTTCACCGCGAAGATGCGCGCGCGGATGTTGCGGATGCCGGCCTGCGTGAGGCGCCTGGAGTGCATTTCAAGGTAAGCCTGCGCGTGCGCCTGGGTGTCGAAGAGGTAGATGCCGCCGGCCTGGCGGGCCTCGGCGTCCTCGGTCCAGATCTTCCAGAGGAAGCCCGGCTCGGCGTTGATGCTGCGCGCCAGGCCCTCGAACGCGGTAGCCATCGCGGGGCCGTAGGGGCCGTCCATGTCGAAATCGACTTGCAGAACGTGGGGCATGGGGGTCTCCTTGGCAGGCGGGGTGAAGGTGGCGGCCCCCTTCGACCAGGCGGGGCGCGTGCGTAGGCTATCAAGTTTGGGGCGTGCGTGTCGATAGGCCGGGGATGTCCGCGCTTGGCTCGATCGCCTTTTCCGGCCTGCAGGCCGCGCAGACGCGCCTGGCGGTGAGCGCGCACAACGTGGCGAACATGGACACGCCGGGGCAAGCGGCGCAGCGCGTGCGCGAAGTGGCGGCTGGCGATCTGGGCGGCGTCAGCACGCAGGTCGTGCGCGCGTCGGGCGAGGGCGTGTCGCTGGAGCGCGAAGCGCTGGAGCAGATAACGGCGAGCGCGGCCTGCCGGGCGAATGTCTTTGTGCTGCGCATGGCTCAGGCGACGGCGGGCAGCGTGCTCGACCTGCTCGCGTGAGCGCGCCGCGCCAGCGCGCGTGCCCAGGCCTTTTCATGGAAGAAGAACGCCACCGCCTGCACCGACGGCTCCAGCAGGCTCAGCGTGAGCGAGGCCCGGAGGTTGCCCGTCACGAGGTAGGCGACGACCGCGGCGACGCAGACGTGGATCACGTAATACGTCGCGGTTTTCATCAGCGTGGTCCGGTTGCCGTGGGCGATGTGGCGCAGGCGGGACATGGCGGCTCTCCTCCAGTGGATGCATCAAATGATAATGATTCTCATTTGATTTGCCCATGGTTTTTCCCTGCCGGCGATATGGTCGCCGACGCAACGCGCCGCTATGATGGCCCGGCCTCTTTCCTGTCCACCGACTCTGGAGTTGCACCATGGCCCTGATGGATTTCGTCAAGAAACAGTTCATTGACGTCCTGCAATGGACGGAGGACGGCGATGGCACGCTGGCCTGGCGCTACCCGATGCGCGACATGGAAATCCAGAACGGCGGCCAGCTCGTGGTGCGCGAGTCGCAGATGGCGATGTTCGTGGACGAGGGCAAGGTGGCCGACGTGTTCGGCGCGGGCACGCACCGGCTCGTCACGCAGAACCTGCCGCTGCTCACCAACCTGAAGAACTGGGACAAGCTCTTCGAGTCGCCGTTCAAGAGCGACGTGTACTTCTTCAGCACGCGCCAGCAGCTCGACCAGAAGTGGGGCACGCCGCAGCCGATCACGATCCGCGACGCGGAGTTCGGCGCGGTGCGCCTGCGCGCCTTCGGCAACTACGCCTGGCGCATCGTCGATCCGCGCCTGTTCTACACCGAGGTCTCGGGCACGCGCGCGAGCTACCCGGTGGGCGACATCGAGGGGCAGTTGCGCGCGCTGGTGCTGCAGAACATCAGCAACGCGATCGCCGCAAGCGGTGTGGCCTTCCTGGACCTGGCGGCCAACCAGACCATGTTCGCGCAGGCGCTGGCACGCCAGCTTGACCCGGAGTTCGCCAAGCTGGGCCTGAAGATCGAGGGCTGCACGGTGCAGAACCTCTCGCTGCCCGAAGACCTGCAGAAGGTGCTCGACCAGAAGATCGGCATGGGCATGGT
>JAIXLP010000009.1 GCA_026954015.1 Burkholderiales bacterium
AGCTGATGCACAGCAAGGCCGCCGTCATGGCCGTGCTGCATTACCTCTTTGCGCGCTTCGATGAACGCTTTGACGGTGCGCCCACGCTGCTGATCCTCGATGAAGCGTGGCTGTTCCTCGATGACCCGGTGTTTGCCGCGCGCATCCGCCAGTGGCTCAAGACGCTGCGCAAGAAGAACGTGAGCGTCATCTTCGCCACGCAGTCGCTGGCGGACATCAAGGATTCGAGCATCGCGCCCGCGATCATCGAAAGCTGCGCGAGCCGCATCTTTCTGCCGAACCCGCAGGCGACTGAGCCGCAGATTCGCACGATCTACGAAGGCTTCGGGCTGAACTCGCGCCAGATCGAGATCGTCGCCACCGCCCAGCCCAAGCGCGACTACTACTACCAATCCCGCCTCGGCAACCGCCTGTTCGACCTCGATTTGGGGCCGGCGACGCTGGCCTTTGCGGGCGCTTCCACACCGCAGGATCAGCGCGACATGGACGCGGTGCTCGCTACGGCTTCCTCCGTTTCGTCCCCGTTCGCAGCTGCGTGGCTGCGTCATCGCGGCCTTGATTGGGCGGCTGACCTGCTGCCCTCGTTCCCCGGCCTCGCGCCGGACTCCCTCCGTACCGCCAACCACCCACAGGAGAACCAGCCATGAAACTGCATACCCCAAAACTCGCCGCGTTGACCGCCGCCTGCGTGCTCGCCTTCGGCATTGCGCAGCCCGCACATGCACTGTTCGGCGTCGGCGACATCGTGCTCGACCCGACCAATCTGGTGCAGAACACGCTCACCGCCGTGCGCACGCTGGAGCAGATCAACAACCAGATCCGCCAGCTCCAGAACGAAGCGCAGATGCTCATCAACCAGGCGCGCAACCTGGCCAGCCTGCCGTCCAGCGTGGTGGGCCGGTTGCGCGCCAACCTGGCGACCACCCAGCGGCTGATCGCACAGGCCAAGGGGATGGCTTACGACGTGGCGAACATCGACCGGGAGTTCGCGCGCCTGTATCCCGAGCAGTACGCCGCCACGGTGAGCGGCAATCAGATGTACCGCGACGCGCAGGAGCGTTGGAAGAACACTTTGAATGGCCTGCAGACCACCATGCAGATGCAGGCCCAGGCATCGCAGAACCTGAGCGACGACGAAGGCGTGCTGGCCGACCTCGTGGGCAAGAGCCAGTCGGCCGTCGGTGCGCTGCAGGCGATGCAGGCCATGAACCAATTGTTGGCCCTGCAGGCCAAGCAGTCCATCCAGACGCAGCGGCTGCAGATCACGCAGGACCGGGCCGCCTCGCTGGAACTGGCGCGGCAGGCGGCGGCCACCGAGCGTGGGCGGGAGGTGACGCGCCGCTTCCTCGGCTCTGGCACCTCGTACACGCCCACGAGCGTCAACTTCTACCGCAACTGACGGGGCCGGGCCATGGACGACGTGACGGTCATCGACCGCTTCCTCGACACCTTCTCGCGCTACATCGACTCGGGCTTTGGTCTGCTGCATGGCGAGGTGGCGTTTCTGACTGCCACGCTGATCGTCATCGACATGACGCTTGCCGGGCTGTTCTGGGCAATGAGCCATGCCAGCGGCCAGGGCGAGGACGTGATCGCCAAGCTGATCCGCAAGGTGCTCTACGTCGGCGCCTTCGCCTACATCATCGGCAACTTCAACTGGCTGGCCGGCATCGTGTTCCGCTCGTTCGCGGGCCTGGGCCTGACGGCCAGCGGCTCGACGCTGAGCATGGGCAACTTCCTGCAGCCGGGCCGACTGGCGAAAGCGGGCATCGATGCCGGCGCGCCGATCCTGAAGCAGGTCAGCGATCTGGCGGGCTTCCCCGAGGTGTTCGTCAACCTCGCGCCCATCGTGGTGCTGTTCATTGCCTGGCTGATCGTCATCCTGTGCTTCTTCGTGCTGGCGGTGCAGCTCTTTGTGACGCTGATCGAGTTCAAGCTGACGACGCTGGCGGGCTTCGTGCTGGTGCCGTTCGCGCTGTGGAACAAGACCGCGTTCCTGGCCGAGAAGGTACTGGGCAACGTGGTGTCCTCAGGCATCAAGGTGCTGGTGCTCGCGGTGATCGTGGGCATTGGCACCGGCCTGTTCGCCGAATTCCAGGTGCACCCGGCTGAACCGTCGATCGATCATGCGCTGGTCATCATGCTGGCATCGCTCGCCTTGCTGGCGCTGGGCATCTTCGGGCCGGGCATTGCGACTGGGCTGGTGTCGGGCGGCCCGCAGCTCGGCGCGGGCGCAATGGCCGGCGCGACGCTTGGTGCAGCCGGCGCTGCCATTGGTATCGGCGCCGCAGCGGCCGGCGCTGGCGGTGCGGTGGCCGCCGGGGTACGTATGGCGCCTGGCGCTGCGCGGCTGGCGGCCAGCGCTGCGGATAGCGCCAAAGCTGCCTTCACTGAAGGATCAGCTGCTGCGGGCGGCGGCATCAAGGGGGCGGCAGCTGGTCTCGGCAACATGGCCCGGACCGGCGCGCAAGCCGCCGGGCAGAAGGTGGCGCAAGGCGCGCGCTCGATCCGCGAACGCGCTGCCGCGGCGTTCAGTGCCGACAAGCCCACCGCGGCGCAGGAGCAACCGGCATGGGCCAAGCGCCTGCACCGGCGCCAGCAGCTCACCCATGCCGCGACGACCGCCGCCCACACGCTGCGCGGCGGCGACGGCGGCAGTTCCAGTCAAGGCCCGAGCCTGCGCGATTCCGATTCCTGATCTTCAAGGAGAACACCCATGCGATTCAAACGCCCGCAGGTGCGTTATGCCGACACGCCGCAGCCTGCGACCCCTTATCAATCCGCTGCGCAGGTGTGGGACGAGCGCATCGGCTCGGCCCGCACACAGGCGAAGAACTGGCGGCTGATGGCCTTCGGCTGCCTGCTGCTGGCGCTGCTGACGGCCGGCGGCCTGGTGTGGCGCTCGGCGCAGTCCATCGTCACGCCCTACGTCGTGGAGGTGGACAACGCAGGACAGGTGCGCACCGTCGGCGAGGCAGCCATGCCCTACAAGCCCAGCGACGCGCAGATCGCGCATCACCTGGCGCGCTTCGTCACGCTGGTGCGCTCGCTGTCCATCGACCCCATTGTCGTGCGCCAGAACTGGCTCGACGCCTACGACTACACCACCGACAAGGGCGCCGTGGTGCTCAACGACTACGCGCGCACCAACGACCCGTTCGCGCGTATCGGCAAGGAGTCGGTGACGGTGCAGATCACCAGCGTGACCCGTGCCAGCGACACGTCTTTCAACGTGCGCTGGACGGAACGGCGCTTCGTCAACGGCGCCGCGGCGGGCACTGAACGCTGGAACGCCGTGATTTCCATCGTGCAGCAAACCCCGCGCACCGAACAGCGCCTGCGCAAGAACCCCTTGGGCATCTACGTCAATGGCCTGTCGTGGAGCCGCGAACTGGATTCTTCCGAAGGAGCAAAACCATGAACCTGTCTTTCCGCTTTTACGCTTTGCCGTTGATGCTGCTGGCCTCGACTGTTCTATTCTCGGGCTGCGCCACGCAGGGCAAGCCGCCGCCGACCATCTCGCTCGATGAGCCGGTGCAGGCCCAGCCGTTGCCGGAGCCGCCCGCGCCGGTGGAAGTGGTCAAGGTGCGGGAGCCGCTGGCGCTGCCGGCGCAGTTGAAGCCAATGCCGGAGACAGATGCGGCCCAGCCCGCGCCGGAGCCTACCGACGAAAAGGTGCGCGTCTCGCGCGCCAACACGGAGGCTCGCGTCGCGCCCACGCGCGAAGGCTACGTCAACGCGATTCAGGTCTGGCCGTTCACCGATGGCGCGCTGTATCAGGTCTATGCGGCCGTGGGCCGCGTGACGGTGATTGCGCTGCAACCCGGCGAGGAACTGGTGACGGTCGCCGCTGGTGACACGGTGCGCTGGATCGTGGGCGACACATCGAGCGGCAGCGGCGATGCCTTGCGCGTCAATGTGATGGTCAAGCCTATTCGCTCGGGGTTGAAGACGAATCTCGTCGTTACCACCAGCCGGCGCACCTATCTGCTGGAGCTGACTTCCACGGAAAGGACGTGGATGGCGTCGGTGTCGTGGGAGTACCCAAAGGACAAGATGCTGGCCTTGCAGCGCCAGGCACAAGCGGCAAGTGTCGCCGCCCCGGTGGATTCGGGTTTGACGCTGGAGAAGATCCGCTTCCGCTACGCGATCAGCGGCAGCAATCCGCCGTGGAAGCCGCTGCGCGCCTTCGA
>JAIXLP010000072.1 GCA_026954015.1 Burkholderiales bacterium
GCGCGCGAGCCGTATTCGTAGATGCTCTCCATGCTCATGTGCCGCGCGGGGTAGGCGGCCGGGTTGAAGAGCTCGGAGAGGAACTGCTCGCTGCCGGCATCGCCGTGCAGCACGCAGTTCTCGCCGCCTTCCTCGTAGTTCAGCACGAACTGCACCGCGATGCGGGCGTGGCCGGGCCAGTGCGGGTGGGGCGTGGCGCGGCCGTAGCCGATGAGGTCGCGCGGGTAGGGGGCGGTGGTGTCGTAGCAGGGGGTCGTCATGCGGGTGTGGCGGAGAGCGCCATGGAAAGATCGTTGGACGGAGGCTCGCGGTCGAACATCAGCCCGGCCTCCACATTGGTCAGGTGTTCCTGCATCAGGCGGGCGGCCTCGGCCTCGTCACCGGCGGTGATCGCGGCGTAGATTGCCTCGTGCTCGTCGTGCGAGTGCTCGGCGGCGGTGGTGGACTGGTACATCAGCGTGATGAGCGCGCAGCGCGAGATCAGCTCACCGAGCATCTGCGCGAGCACCTCGTTGCCCATGAGCTCGGCGATGTGCACGTGAAAGTCGCCGAGCAGCTGCGTGCGCAGGCCCACGTCCTGCGCCGCCATCGCCTTCTTTTCAGCCTGCATGTGCTGGCGCAGCGTGCGCAGGCGCGCGGGCGTGCGCTCGGCGATGAAGGCGCGCACCGTCGCCACCTCCAGCATGCGGCGCACCGCGAACACCTGGCGCGCCTCCTGCACCGAGGGCGTCGCAACGAACGCGCCGCGTGCCGGCTCCAGCCGGATCAGCCGGTTTTGCGCAAGCTGGAACAGCGCCTGGCGCACCAGCGTGCGCGAGACGCCGAAGTGGTCCGCCAGCTTCTGTTCCGCCAGCTTGGTGCCCGGCACCAGCCGGTGCTCGACGATGGCGCGCGTCAGGCTCTCGACGATGCTTGCGGTGGCGGAAGGCGTGGCGCTCTCGTGCATCGGTACATGATACAACCAGCCTGCCAAAATTGCATACACTTTTTGTGGACGATTGTGGCATCCTGGGGGGTGGCCACCCCCGTCTCCCAGGTGCCAGGCCCGGCGCAGCGCGCCATCGCTTGCCCACGTAACCAACCGTGGCGTGTATGGGTGGACGTGGCGACGACCGAGGATGTGGGCTGCAAGACGAACCCGGCGGGCTGGCTGCCGGGCCCGTACCGTACCGCCGCGGCGCTGGGCCTGCGCCGTGCCGACCACCTGGACCGCAACGACGCCCGCGGCCACTTCGCGGCGCTCGGCGATCTGGTGGCCACCGGGGCGACCTGCACCAACGTGAACGATTTCCGGGCGCTGCTGGCGCCCGGAGACGGGCGCGCCGCCCTTACAGGTCTGTGCGCAGCCGCCAGAGTTCGGGGAACAGCACCACGTCGAGCATCTTGCGCAGGTAGCCCACGCCGCTCGTGCCGCCGGTGCCGCGCTTGAAGCCGATGATGCGCTCCACCGTGGTCACGTGCTTGAAGCGCCAGACGCGGAAGGCGTCTTCCAGGTCGGTCAGCTTCTCGCCGAGCTGGTACAGGTCCCAGTACTTTTCGGGTTCGCGGTAGACCGTGAGCCAGGCGGCTTCCACCGCGTCATTGGCTTCGTATGCCTGGTTCCAGTCGCGCTCGACGTGGCTGGCCGGGATAGGCAGGCCGCGGCGCGCCATGAGGCGCAGCGCCTCGTCGTAGAGCGAGGGCGCGTCGAAGTAGCTCTTGACCAGCGCAAGTCGCTCGGGCTTGTGTGCGTGCACCTTCAGCATCGCGGCATTCTTGTTGCCGAGCGCGAACTCGATGCAGCGGTACTGGTAGCTCTGAAAGCCGCTGGACGGCCCCAGGTAGGGTCGGATCGCGGTGTACTCGGGCGGCGTCATGGTGGCGAGCACGTCCCAGGCGTTCACGAGCTGGTCGAAGATGCGGCTGGCGCGCGCCAGCTTCTTGAACGCGGGCGGCAGGTGGTCGGTGCGGATGTCGGCCATGGCCGCGCCGATCTCGGTCAGCATCAGCTTCATCCACAGCTCGCTGGTCTGGTGCTGGATGATGAAGAGCATCTCGTCGTGCGCGGGCGACAGCGGGTGCTGGGCGGAGAGCACCTGGTCGATGTACAGGTAGTCGCCATAGCTCATGCTGTGCGAGTAGTCGAGCTGCGCGTGCTCCTCGCGGACGATGGATTCGGTGCTTTTGTCGGTCATGCGGGTCTCCTGGTACGGTGCAAGCGGGGCAGCGCCGTGGCGCCGGCCCCGAGCATCGTAGCGTGCGCCGCCCGGTGTACGCCTGCACGGACGCAGCGCCATGGCTACGGCTGCCGCAGGGTGTTTTGCTTGCGTTTACATAGCTGACCGCGCTTGCTGGACAAGGGCTGGAGCATGATTTGAATGCTATTTTTCGAGCCGCGGAGGGGACGCAGCCGCAAGCTGCGGAGCGCTGCCGCTGGGCGCCGCGCGTGCCGTCAGGAGCCGCGCAGGCCGCGGCGCGCCGCACGCACGGCGTGGCGCAGGTGCAGCGAAAGGCCGAGTCCGCCCATGTCCGCGCCCTCGCGCCGCAGGATCTTGGCGGACAGCGGCAGGAATTCGTTCTCTTCCGTGCGCGCGTGCGCTTCGTAGCTCTTGACCAGCCGCGTGATCGCCTCCGGGTCGAGCCGCTCGTGCGCCTGGCCCCTGGCGATCTTCTGCAAATGGGGTTCGAGATCGCGCCAGATGGCTTCGACGTGGCGGTGTTCGGCCACGAGCCGATCCACGTAGCGCTGCACCGTGGCGCGTTCGTCGCCCGGCAGGGCCTTGGCGAGCACGGCGGGGAACAGTTCCTTCTCCTCGTCGATGTGGTGGGCGAAGACCGTGGAGTTGAAAAACTCTATCGTCTGCGCCGCAATCGTGCGCGCGCGCGCCGCCGGTTCGAGCAGCGCCGGCAGCTCGCCGAAGGTGTGCAGATGCGACAGGATGCCGCCGTGGCAATCGACGAAATTGCTCAGTGGGTCTTCGTAGTCGGGTGTATCGCTGCGGTGGTCTGTGCTCATTTCGATCTCCTGCATGCGCGACGCGGTGCCCGCATGGTGACGTGCCACTGACTGTAGGGGATCGCGCGTCGGCGCGCCACCATGCAAGCGGGAACTCTTGATCCGCATCAGGAAACCGCGTTGGCACGCGGCGGCGTATCAGTACCCCAGCGTGCGCCCGTCCGGGTTGCGCGGGTCGGAGGCGCCGTGCAGCACGCCGTCCAGCACCTGGATGGTCTGCGTGCGGCCCATCGCCGGCTTGACCGCGATCTTGTGACCCAGGGCCTTGAGCAGGTCGAGCGTGTCCCGGTTCAGGCCTTGTTCCACGCGCAGCTCGTCTGGCGTCCACTGGTGGTGAAAGCGCGGCGTTGCGGCGGCCTGCGCCGGGTTCATGCCGAAGTCGATGACGTTCACGATGGTTTCGAGCACCGTGGTGATGATGCGCGGCCCGCCGGGGCTGCCGGTGACGAGCGCGACCTTGCCGTCCTTGAGCACGATGGTGGGTGTCATCGACGACAGCGGGCGCTTGCCCGCGGCCACCGCGTTGGCGTCGCCGCCCACGAGGCCGTAGGCGTTGGCCACGCCCGGCTTGGCGGCGAAGTCGTCCATTTCGTTGTTCAGCATGATGCCGGTGCCCGTGGCGACGATGCCGCTGCCGAAGTTGGTGTTGAGCGTGTAGGTGACGGCCACCGCGTTGCCGGCCTCGTCCACCACGGAAAAGTGCGTGGTCTGGTCGCTTTCGTACGGCTGCGGCTTGCCGGGGTGGATGTCCCGCGCGGCACGCGCGTGCGTGGGGTCGATGCCGGCGGCGAGCCGGGCGGCGTAGCGCTTGCTCGTCAGGCCCTTGAGCGGCACCTGGACGAAGTCCGGGTCGCCCAGGTATTCGGCGCGGTCGGCGTAGGCGAGCTTCATCGCCTCGGTCATGTGGTGGATGCTTCTGGCGCTGTTGGCGCCCCAGTCCTGCATGGGCCAGCGCTCCATCATGTTCAGGATTTGTACCAGGTGTGCGCCGCCCGACGAGGGCGGCGGCATGGTCACGATCTGATAGCCGCGGTAGCTGCCGCGTACCGGCTCGCGCTCGACCACCCGGTAGTTCTTGAGGTCGGCCAAAGTGATCGCGCCCGCGTGCGGCGCCATCTCGACGGCGATCTTGTGCGCGATCTCCCCTTCGTAGAAGGCCTGGGCGCCGTCCCTGGCGATGAGCCGCAGCGACGCGGCGAGGTCGCGCTGCACGAGCAGGTCGCCCTCTTTCATCGGCGCTCCGTCTTTCCAGAAGATCGCCTGGCTCGCGGGCCAGGGCGCGAAGGTTTTCTGCTCCTGCGCGAGCACCTTGGCCAGGGTCTCGCTCACCGGGTAGCCCTGCTGCGCCAGGCGGGCGGCGGGCTCGACGACGCGTGCCAGCGGCAGCGTGCCCCACCGGCGCAGCGCGTGCGCAAGGCCCGCCACGGTGCCGGGCACGCCCACCGCGTAGTGCGTGTACAGCGACTTGCCGTTCACCACGTTGCCGCTGGCGTCCAGGTACATCGTGCGCGACGCGCCGGCGGGGGCGGTTTCGCGAAAGTCCAGCGCCACGTCGCGGCCGGTGCGGGCGTCGTGCACCATCATGAAGCCGCCGCCGCCGAGGTTGCCCGCGTTGGGCAGCGCCACGGCCAGCGCGAAGCCCATGGCCACGGCCGCGTCCACCGCGTTGCCGCCCGAGCGCAGCACGTCAAGGCCTATGCGCGAGGCCAGCTCATGCTCGGAGGCGACCATGCCGTGCCGCGCGGTGACGGGATGGAACACATCCATGTCGAAGTCGTAGGCCGCGGCGGCGGCCTGCGCGGCGGCGCTCTGGCTGGGGGCGTGCGGCGGCGTGCCGCAGGCGGCGAGCAGCGTGAGCGCGGTGGCAAGCGCAAGCTTGCGCAGGACTGGCGTGCGTGGCATCGTGAACCTCCCGTGGGTGCGCGCAGCCTAAACGATGGTCTGCGCCATCCGGTGCCCGCACCCCATGAAGCGAGTACAAAAAGTGTATACACTTTGCCGAAATACATGCGCCGCGGCGCACGGAGGTGTTTCATGGGCCTGAGTACACACGTTCTGGACACGATGCACGGTTGCCCCGCGGCCGGCATGGGCGTGGCGCTTTACGCGACCAACGGCGACGAGGCGACGCTGCTCAAGCGCCTGGTGCTCAACCGCGACGGCCGCACCGACGCGCCCCTGTTTGACAACGCGAGCCTGCGCACCGGCACCTACCGCCTCACGTTCGACGTGGGCGCGTACTTCAAGGCGCGCGGCGTGGCGCTGCCCGAGCCGAATTTCCTTGACCGCGTGAGCCTGGACTTCGGCGTCGCGCATGCCGACCAGCACTACCACGTACCGCTGCTCGTGAGCCCGTGGAGCTATTCGACCTACCGCGGCTCGTGACCGGGTGCGCCGCGTGCTGACACCGCTGGAACAACTGCTCGCCGCGCTGGCACGCGGGCCGGTGTGCCTGGTGACGGTGGAGCGCGCGCAGGGCTCGACGCCGCGCGAGGAGGGTGCGTGGATGGCGATTGCGCAGGACGCGCCCGAGGTGCTGATCGGTTCGATCGGCGGCGGGCATCTCGAATGGCAGGCGATGCACGAGGCGCACGAGCGGCTGCAGACCTGCGCCGCGGGCGCCACCGAGCCCGCGCCGGTGACGCGCAAGGCGCTCGGGCCCAGCCTGGGGCAGTGCTGTGGCGGCGTCGTGTTCCTGCGCTACGAATGCCTGGGGCCGCAGCATGCGGCGCTGGTGCGCGAGCGCCTCGCGCCGCGCCTGCGCCGGCTGACGCTGTTTGGCGGCGGCCACGTGGGCAAGGCGCTGGTGCGCGTGCTCGCGCCGCTGCCGTTTGCGCTGCAATGGGTGGACAGCCGCGACGAGATCTTCCCCGAGCAACTGGGCAGCAAGGTGGAGTGCGAATACTCCGACCCGGTGCAGGCCGCGGTGGCGGACATCGTGCCTGGCGCCATGGTGCTCATCATGAGCTTCAGCCACGCGGAAGACCTGGAGATCGTCGATGCCTGCCTCGCGCGCCAGCGCGCGTGCCGCGACCTGCCGTTCATCGGGCTCATCGGCAGCAAGACCAAGTGGGCGACGTTCCGTCATCGGCTTGAGGCGCGCGGCTACGGCGAGGAAGACTTCGCGCACATCACCTGCCCGATCGGCGTGCCCGGCATCGAGGGCAAGGACCCCGAGGTGATCGCCGTCGCGGTGGCCGCGCAACTGCTGATGCGGGTTAGCCCGGTGGCGTGATGCGCCGCAAATTGCATACAATTTGTGTCTACAAACCATGCCGCAGCGGAGCCAGGGGGTGTGTACTCCCGCAGCGCGGCCCGTCTTGAGCCGTTCAGAGCGCCCGCGGTGGTGAGCGGCCGGAGTTTTCGCCATGCAAGCCTATTACCTCGACTGGGCCAACCTGCTGCTGCGCTGGCTGCACGTGATCACCGCGATCGCCTGGGTCGGCTCGTCCTTCTATTTCGTCTTTCTCGACAGCAGCCTCACGCCGCCGGTCGATGAAAAGCTGCGCCGCGAGGGCGTGACGGGCGAGCTCTGGGCGTTGCACGGCGGCGGCTTCTACCACCCGGTGAAATACAACGTCTCGCCGCCCAGGCTGCCCGACCATCTGCACTGGTTCTTCTGGGAGAGCTACACCACCTGGCTCTCGGGCTTTGCGCTGCTGAGCGTCTCCTATCTGTGGAACGCGGGCGTGTACCTCGTCAACCCGGCCAACCCGCTGATGTCGCCGGGCGCGGCGGTGGTCGCGGCCATCGCCTTCCTCGTGGTGTTCTGGGTGCTGTACGACTTCATCTGCCGCATCTGGGGGCAGAAGGCGCATGGCGACGCCATCGTCGGCGCACTCGTGCTGGTGCTCGTGTGCATCGCCGCTTA
This sequence comes from Burkholderiales bacterium, assembly GCA_026954015.1. Classification (GTDB taxonomy): domain Bacteria; phylum Pseudomonadota; class Gammaproteobacteria; order Burkholderiales; family Burkholderiaceae_C; genus Comamonas_C. The sequence goes on from JAIXLP010000072.1 coordinate 6,867, forward strand.
CCTCGCCTGCCACATCTTCCCGGGGCAGGCCGCCTTCCTGCTCATGGGCGCGATGCTCGCTACCGCGATGAGCGCCAACGTGTTCTTCTGGATCATCCCCGGCCAGCGCAAGGTGGTCGCCTCGCTCAAGGCGGGCCAGCCGGTCGACCCCATCCACGGCAAGCGCGGCAAGCAGCGCAGCGTGCACAACACCTATTTCACGCTGCCGGTGGTCTTCGCGATGCTCTCCACGCACTACGGCTGGATGAACACGCACGAGCTCAACTGGCTGGTGCTCATCCTCATGATGTTCGCGGGTGCGGTGATCCGCCAGTTCTTCGTGCTGCGCCACGGCTACAAGCTCGGGCGCAACGGTCACCCCTGGCCCTATGCCGCCGTGGGCATCGTGGTGCTGCTGGCGCTCGTCGCCTGGCTCAAGCCCGCGCCGCAGGCCGCGTCGAGCGCCTCCAGCGAGCACGTCAAGTTTGCCGATCTGCACGCGGTGATGAAGGAGCACTGCTTCGTGTGCCACAGCGCGGCAACGATCCAGCAGAAGGGCGTGAAGTTCGACACGCCCGAGGACGTGAAGGCGCACGCGCAGCAGATCTACCAGCAGGTGGTGCAGCTGCGCAAGATGCCGTTTGGCAACCCCGACGCGCTCTCGCCCGCGCAGGTGGACATGTTCAAGCGCTGGTACGAGGGCGGCGCCCACGTCGATCGCTGAATTTGAACCAGATATGGCTGCAGCGCTTGCCAGACAAGCGCGGGCAGCTATCGCTTTGGGTGCATCGCTACAATCCGCGCGCAGGAGCACAACCCCATGAGCATCAAGAGCGACACGTGGATCCGGCGCATGGCGCGCGAGCACGGCATGATCGAGCCGTTCGAGCCCGGCCAGGTGCGCGAGGTCGAGGGCCGCAAGGTCATCAGCTACGGCACCAGCAGCTACGGCTACGACATCCGCTGCGCGGGTGAATTCAAGGTCTTCACCAACATCCACAGCACGGTGGTGGACCCGAAGAACTTCGACGAAAACAGCTTCGTCGATTTCTCGGGCGACTCCTGCATCATTCCGCCCAACAGCTTCGCGCTGGCGCGCACCGTCGAGTACTTCCGCATCCCGCGCGACGTGCTCACCGTGTGCCTGGGCAAGAGCACCTACGCACGCTGCGGCATCATCGTCAACGTCACGCCCTTCGAGCCCGAATGGGAGGGCTACGTGACGCTGGAATTTTCCAACACCACGCCGCTGCCTGCCAAGATCTACGCGGGCGAGGGCTGCGCGCAGGTGCTGTTCTTCCAGAGCGACGAGGTCTGCGAGACGAGCTACCGCGACCGCAAGGGCAAGTACCAGGGTCAGCAGGGCGTGACGCTGCCGCGCGCCTGACTTCAGGCGGAGCGCATCGCCAGCCGCGCCGCCGCCAGGTCCCAGCCGGCCCAGCCGCAGCTCTTGAATAGCACGGGGCCACTGCCGTCGGGGGCGCAGTGGCGCACCACGTCCTGCAGGCTGGGCAGTGGGGCGACCGCGATGCCCGCCTGCAGGAGGTCGCCCGCTTCATGCTCGGCGTCGCGCGTGTCCACCACGATGCGCCCCTGTGCGGCGACCGCGCGGCACAGCGCGGCGTCGAGCTCGACCATCCGCGGCGTGAACGCGCCCACTGCGGCGATGAAGGCGTCCTTGCGCGGCGGGGCGCGCAGCACCACCGCGCTTGCAGGGGTGCAGGTGGCCACGAGCGGGCAGTGCGCCAGCGCGGCGTCCGGGTCGGTCGTGGTCTGCGCCTGCAGGCCCTGCTCTCGCGCGCAGGCCGCAAGGCGCTCGGCGCTTGCGGGGCGGCCCGAGGCGATCACGAACTGGCGCACGCCGAGCACAGCGGCAAACGCCTCCAGATGGGCGCGGCCCTGCACGCCCGCGCCCACGATCAGCATCGGCGCCGCCCGTCGGGGCGCGAGGAGCCGCGCGGCAAGCGCGGAGACCGCGGCAGTGCGCCGCGCCGTCACCGTGGGTCCGTCCAGGATCAACCGTCGCGCGCCGCTCGCCACATCGAACACCACCACGTCGCCCTGGATCGTCGCGGCTCCCGTGCCTGCGTTGGCGGGGGTGAAGGTGATCAGCTTGGTGATTGCCACCTGCGCGTCGCTCGCGGGCATGACGAACAGTACCGCGCCCTTGGTCGTAGCCATCACGATGCGTTCGGGCACCTGTACGCCGCCTTCCGTGAGCAGTGCCTCGATGGCGTCGACCAGCGGCGCCCAGCCCAGCGCGGCGGCGGTCGCCTGTGGATCAAGAACGGCTGGCATGGCGGCTGCGCTGGGGCGTTGCGCTTGCGACGATTGCCGTGCGGATGCCGGTGCGCACGCCGTGCACCATCTGCGCCAGCGGCATGCCGGCGCGGCCCGGCGCGGACAGTTGCGGCAGGTGGATGAAGCCGCCGCGCGCCGTCTGCAGCGCGGGCACGGTGGCCAGGCGGTGCATGAGGCCGAAGAACACGTGGTTGCACACAAAGGTGCCGGCGCTCTGCGAGGTATCGGTTGGCACGCCCGCCGCGGTCATGGCGCGCACCATGGCTTCGATGGGGAGCGTGCTCAGGTAGGCGGCGGGCGCGCCCGCGATCACGGGCCGGTCCACCGGCTGCGCGCCGCGGTTGTCCGCGATGCGGGCGTCCTCGCGGTTGATTGCGACGCGCTCGAGCTGCAGCGTCGCGCGCTCGGCCGCCAGGCCCAGGCAGATCACCAGGCTTGGCTGGTGCCGTTCCAGCAGCGCGTCCAGGCAGGTGAGTGCCGCGCCGAACACCGTGGGCAGCTGCGCGCCGACGACGCGGCACCCGGCGATCTGGCGGCGGTGCAGCGCCTGCGCGACGAGCGTGCTCGGGTTGCTCGCGGCCCCGCCGAACGCGTCAAAGCCCGTGACGAGCACCACCGCGTGCGGGCCCGGTTTCGCGGGGATCGGGGAGGTGGCGGCTGACGTTACCATCGCCGCAATTTACTTCAGCGGGAGTACAGCATGCGCTGGGAAGGTGAACGACAGTCGGACAACGTCGAAGATCGCCGCTCCGGAGGAGGCGGCGGGGGCTTCGGTATAGGCGGGCGCGGCATCGGTATCGGCACGGTGGTGATCGCGCTGATCGGCTGGGGCGTGTTCGGTATCAACCCGCTGACGACGCTGGAGGTGCTCTCGGGCGGAGGCGGTGCGCCCCAGGTGACGCAGGCGCCCGCGCAGCACCCGCCGCAGGGCGACCAGCAGGCGGCGTTCGTCTCCACGGTGCTGGCTTCGACCGAAGACGTCTGGAGCCAGATCTTTCGCCAGGCCGGCGCGCAGTACCCCGCGCCCAAGCTCGTGCTCTACCGTGGCGTCACGCCCACCGCGTGCGGCACGGGGCAGTCTGCCATGGGGCCGTTCTACTGTCCGGGTGACCACAAGGTGTACCTGGACATGGACTTCTTCGACACCATGAGCCGCCAGCTCGGCGCACCCGGCGTGTTCGCGCGCGCCTACGTGATCGCGCACGAGGTCGGCCACCATGTGCAATCGGTGCTCGGAACCACCGCCAAGGTGGACGGCATGCGCGGGCGCATCAGCGAGCGCGACCAGAATGCGCTGTCGGTGCGCCTTGAGCTGCAGGCGGACTGCTATGCGGGCGTCTGGGCGCAGCACTCGCAGCAGGCGAAGAACTGGCTTGACCAGAGCGACATCGAATCGGCCGTGAACGCCGCGCAGCAGATCGGCGACGACACGCTGCAGCGCAAGAGCAGCGGCACGGTGCGCCCCGACGCCTTCACCCACGGCACCAGCGCGCAGCGCGTGCACTGGTTCACGCAGGGCTACCAGACGGGCAGCGTGCAGTCCTGCGACACCTTCAACGCGCGTAACCTCTGAAAATCCCGATTTGCCCGTTTTTTGTTGCAATGCGACAATCGCGGGTTCATGACTATTCCCTATACCTCCGTAGCGCTGGCGGATCCCCTGCAGCGCGCCGTGGCCGACATGGGCTACGAAACCATGACGCCGATCCAGGAGCAGGCCATCCCCGTCGTGCTCACCGGCAAGGACGTGATGGGCGCGGCCCAGACCGGCACCGGCAAGACGGCGGCGTTCGCGCTGCCGCTCTTGCAGCGCTTGCTGGCGCATGAAAATACCTCGGCGTCGCCCGCGCGCCATCCGGTGCGCGCCCTCGTGCTGCTGCCCACGCGCGAGCTCGCCGACCAGGTGGCCGAGCAGGTGGCGCTGTACGCCAAGTACACGCAGTTGCGCAGCACCGTGGTGTTCGGCGGCATGGACATGAAGCCGCAGACGCTGGAGCTCAAAAAGGGTGTCGAAGTGCTCGTGGCCACGCCCGGGCGGCTGCTGGACCACATCGAGGCGAAGAACGTGGTGCTCAACCATGTCGAATACGTGGTGCTCGACGAGGCCGACCGCATGCTCGACATCGGCTTCCTGCCCGACCTGCAGCGCATCCTGAGCTACCTGCCCAAGGAGCGCACCACGCTGCTCTTTTCGGCCACCTTCTCGCCCGAGATCAAGCGCCTGGCCGCCAGCTACCTGCACGACCCGGTCACGATCGAAGTCGCGCGTCCCAACGCCACGGCGGCCACCGTCGAGCAGCATTTCTATGCGGTGGACGAGGACGACAAGCGCCGCGCCATCCGCCAGGTGCTCAAGGAGCGCGCGCTCACGCAGGCCTTCGTCTTCGTGAACAGCAAGCTCGGCTGCGCGCGGCTGGCCCGTTCGCTGGCCCGCGATGGCCTCAAGACCACGGCGCTGCACGGCGACAAGAGCCAGGACGAGCGCCTGAAGGCGCTGGAAGCCTTCAAGAGCGGCGAGGTCGATCTGCTGGTCTGCACCGATGTGGCCGCGCGCGGGCTGGACATCAAGGATGTGCCGGCGGTGTTCAACCACGACGTGCCGTTCAACGCCGAGGACTACGTGCACCGCATCGGCCGCACGGGTCGCGCGGGGGCTTCGGGCCTGGCGGTGACGCTGGTCACCAGCCACGACGCGCGCCTCATGGCCGAGCTTGAAAAGCTGCTCAAGAAAAAGGTCGAGGTGGAGCCGATCGAGCTGGACGATGAACGTCCGCGCGGCCACTACAACGACGGCCGCCACCGTGGCGTTCGTGACGACGATGAGAGCGCGCGCCGCACGCCGCGCCATGTGTACGCCCGCCCGTCACAACCGCGGGACCCGTTCTTCGACCGGCCCTACGAGCCCCATCCAGGCAGCGATGGTCCCGCCACCTGGGAGCAGAGCCCGAAGACGCCCGTCGCGGCGCGCGGCAGAGTCTCCGCCAACATCAAGCCGCGGCGCGCGACAGCGGCGCTGTTCAAGGCCCCCCGGTCGGAAGACGCGCCGGCCTGATCAGCCCGGCTGCTGCGCCTGCGCACAGCGCACCTTGATCTGTTCGCGCGCGGCCAGCGTTGGGCCGAACCGCACCGCGCTCAGGCTGCCTCCCCAGACACAACCGGTATCGAGCGCAAGCAGGTCGGGCCGGTTCATCCACCCCAGCGTGGACCAGTGGCCAAACGCGATCAGCTCGCCGCGCGTGCGCCGACCCGGCACGTCAAACCAGGGCAACAGGCCGTCGGGCGGTGCGGATGCGCTCTCGTTGCTGCTGAAATCCATAGCCCCTTCGGGGGAACAGAAGCGCAGGCGCGTGAGCGCGTTGACGATCACCCGCAGCCGGTCGTCGCCGCGCAGCGTAGCGCTCCAGCGGTCTGGCGCGTTGCCGTACATGTGCTGCAGGAAGTCAGGCCAGTGGGGGCCGTCCAGCGCCGCGTGGATTTCCGCGGCGCGTGCGAGCGTGTCTTCGCGCGACCACTGCGGGAGCACGCCCGCGTGCACCAGCAGCAGCGTGGAGCCGCCGTGCCCGACGGCGCGCGCCAGCGGCTGCCGCCGCAGCCAGGTGAGCAGCGCTCTGCAGTCGGGCGCCTGCAGCAGCGCGTCGAGCGTGTCGCGCCGCGAGGGCGGGCGCACGCCCTGAGCCACCGCGAGCAGGTGCAGGTCGTGATTGCCCAGCAGGGCGAAGACGCTGCCCTCCAGCGCCGCGCAGCGGCGCAGCACCGTCGCCGAATCCGGCCCGCGATTGACGAGATCGCCCAACACGTACAGCGTATCGCGGCTGGGCGAAAAATCGATTTCAGCGAGCAGGCGGTCGAATGCGTCCGCGCAACCTTGAATATCACCTACACAGTAAAGCGCCATTGCACGGCACGCGGTTCGTTTGCATGGCGCCGATTGTGCGCGTGTTCTGCCGCCCCGAATTGGCCTGTGCTGAATCGGCCCGCGATCTCAGAAGTATGTGGGTCAACCGTGGCGCCAGGGTAGTTGGCAACCTGGTGGTCCGCGCGCGCTTCGCAATGATCGGTAATGGAGTGCGTATATACGCTGATCGTTGGCATGTACCCATCGCGGGAGCTTGCACGGTGACTTGGATTCTATTTATAATTTTGCCGTTCATATTATGGACGCCATAAACCTATCTCTACAGGATGAATATGACCAGCAGCTACAAGGAATTGCTGAAACAGCGTGAAACACTGGACGCGCAGATTCAGGAAGCACGTACGCGGGAAATCGAGGCCGCAGTTGCCAAGGTAAGGCAAACGGTCGCGGAATTCGGTTTGACTGCACAAGACGTCTTTCCGTCGGGACGCCGTGCCCGCGCTGCAGGCAGTGCCAGCAAGGTGGCGCCGAAATACCGCAATCCCGCGACCGGGCAGACCTGGTCCGGACGTGGCAAGCCCCCCAAATGGATACAGGGGCAAGACCGCGCCAAGTTCGCGATTTGACCGCACGGCGCAGCAAGCGTCCCTTGGTCTCAGGCCCGCCTCGTGCGGGCTTTTTGCTTTCCGGCTTGGCCCCGGGGGCGCAGGTATGGCTGCGCCGCGCCGGAGCGCACATGCTTTTCCCGTGTGCGCGGCGGGACATATGCGCGGCGCGAGCAGCGGCAGGTCCAAAGCGTACACTCGCCCCTTGTGTCGGACGGTGGCTGCGCAAGGCGCCGCAATACGCCGCGCACTTGTACATTGCCTATCGCCAAGGAGATTTCCCCATGGTTGCTGCCTCTGCAAAACGGCATGCGTTCGCTTCCACGCTCAAGACGTTCACCACGGCGTCCGGCAAGGAAGGCAAGTTTTACTCATTGCCTGCGCTGGCGCGTAAATATCCCAACGTGAAGCGCCTGCCGCGCTCGATACGTATCGTGCTCGAATCGGTACTGCGCCATTGCGATGGCACCAAGGTAACGCCCGAGCACGTGGAGCAATTGGCCAACTGGAAGCCGAATGCGCCGCGCACCGATGAAATTCCCTTTACCGTCGCCCGTGTACTGCTGCAGGACTTTACCGGCGTGCCCCTGCTGGTCGATCTGGCGGCGATGCGCGCCGCGGCTGAGCGTGTGGGTGTGAACCCGAAAAAGGTTGAACCGCTGGTGCCTGTCGATCTGGTGGTGGACCACTCGATCATGGTGGACAACTACGGCACCAAGACTGCGCTGACCGAAAACATGAAGATGGAATTTCAGCGCAATCACGAGCGTTACCAATTCATGAAATGGGGCATGCAGGCGTTTGATACCTTCCGTGTCGTGCCGCCGGGCTTTGGCATTTGCCACCAGGTGAATCTGGAATTCCTCACCAAAGGCGTGCACCGGCGCAAGGATGGCGTGATCTACCCCGACTCCCTCGTCGGCACCGACAGCCACACACCGATGATCAACGGCGCGGGCGTTGTTGCCTGGGGCGTGGGCGGCATCGAGGCCGAGGCGGCCATGCTGGGCCAGCCGGTGTACATCCTCACGCCCGATGTGGTGGGTTTCGAGCTCAAGGGCGAGCTGCGCGAAGGCGTGACGGCCACCGACCTCGTGCTCACCGTGACCGAGCTGCTGCGCAAGCACAAGGTGGTGGGCACCTTCGTCGAGTATTTCGGCGAGGGCACGGCGTCGCTGAGCGTCCCCGATCGCGCGACGCTGGGCAACATGTCGCCGGAAAACGGCTCCACGCTGGGGCTATTCCCGATCGACCAACGCACGCTCGAATATTTCGAGGGCACGGGCCGCACCAAGGCCGAGATCGAGCTCGTCGAGGCCTACTACAAGGCGCAAGGGCTGTTTGGCGCGCCGCGCGCGGGTGAGGTGGATTACTCGCGCGTGATCTCGCTCGACCTGGGGGACGTCACCCCCAGCATCGCCGGCCCGCGCCGCCCGCAGGATCGCATCGATCTGGGCCATGCCAAGGCGCGTTTTGCCGAGCTGTTCACGACGCCGATGGAGCAGGGCGGCTTTGCGCGTCCGGCCAGCGCGTTCAGCGATCGTGTGCACATTACGCCCAGCACGCCGATCGACGCGCGCGCCGAGCCGAGTGGCTTCGAAGTAACCAATGGCGACGTGCTGATCGCCGCGATTACAAGCTGCACCAACACGAGCAACCCCGGCGTGATGCTGGCTGCGGGCCTGCTGGCCAAGAAGGCGGTGGAGGCGGGACTGAAGGTCAAGCGCCACGTCAAGACCTCGCTCGCGCCCGGTTCGCGCATCGTCACCGAGTACCTCGTGGAAACCGGCCTGCTGCCTTACCTGGAGAAGATCGGCTTCAACCTCGCGGGTTATGGCTGCACCACCTGCATCGGCAACTCGGGCGACCTCACGCAAGAGCTCAACGACGCCATCGGCGAGCACGAGCTGGTCTGCGCCTCGGTGCTCTCGGGCAACCGCAATTTCGAGGCGCGCATCCACCCCAACATCAAGGCCAACTTCCTCATGAGCCCGCCGCTCGTGGTCGCCTACGCGATCGCAGGCAGCGTCAATGTCGATCTGATGACCGAGCCCGTGGGCAAGGGCAAGGGTGGCAAGGACGTGTACCTGGGCGACATCTGGCCCACGAGCGACGAGGTGCAGCAGCTGCTGAAGTACGCAATGAAGGGCAAGGCCTTCCGGGCCAACTACGCCAAGATCGCGACCGAGCCGGGCAAGCTCTGGGAGAAGATCAAGGGCATCACCGGGCAGGTCTACAACTGGCCCGCGAGCACCTATATCGCCGAGCCTCCGTTCTTCGAGGGGTTTGCCAAGGCGACCGCCGAGTCCGAGGCCGCGAGCCTGAACAAGGACCACTCGGTGCGCGGCGCGCGCATCATGGCGCTGTTCGGCGATTCCGTCACGACCGACCATATCTCGCCGGCCGGTCGCATCAAGGAGAGTTCGCCCGCCGGCATCTGGCTCAAGGCGCATGGCGTGCAGAAGCAGGACTTCAACAGCTACGGCTCGCGCCGTGGCCAGCATGAGGTGATGATGCGCGGCACCTTCGCCAACGTGCGCATCAAGAACCTGATGATTCCGCCGCATGCAGACGGCTCGCGCGAGGAGGGCGGTTTCACGCTCTACCAGGGCGAGGGCCCGCAGCACGGCAACAAGATGGCGATCTTCGACGCCGCCGAGCTCTACATGGCGAGCAAGACGCCCACGGTGATCTTCGCCGGCGAGGAGTACGGCACAGGTTCGAGCCGCGACTGGGCGGCCAAGGGCACGCAGCTGCTGGGCATCCAGGCGGTGGTGGCGCGCAGCTTCGAGCGCATCCACCGCTCCAACCTGATCGGCATGGGCGTGCTGCCGCTGCAGTTCCAGGGCAAGGACAGCTGGGAGTCGCTGGGCCTCACGGGCGACGAGCAGGTGGACGTGGTCGTGGACAAGCAGCTCAAGCCGCAGGGTCAGGCCAGGCTGGTGATCCGCCGCGCGGATGGCAGCGCGAAGGAAGTCGGCCTGACGCTGCGCCTGGATACACCGATCGAGGTCGACTACTACCGCGCGGGCGGCATCCTGCCCTACGTGCTCGACCAGCTGATCGCCGCCTGACGCGGCACGCTGATGGTACAGCCGCGGCAGATATTGATCGCTGGCGGCGGCATCGGCGGGCTCGCGGCGGCGCTGGCGTGCCGCCGCGCAGGCTGGGAGGTGCGCCTGGCTGAGCGTGCCGATGCGTTCGGCGAGATCGGCGCGGGCGTGCAGCTCGGGCCGAATGCGATGCGCTGCCTCGCGGCGTGGGGCTTGGAGGCACCGGTGCGCACGGTCGCATGTTTTCCCGAGCGGTTGCGGGTGCATCGTGCCGGTGACGGCGCCGAGCTTGCCACGCTGGGATTGGGCGCGGCGCTGGCCGGGCGTTATGGCGCGCCGTACGCGACGATCCACCGGGCCGATTTGCACCGTGTACTGCTCGATGCCGTGCAAGCTCTGCCGGGGGTGCAGTTGCACCTCGGACAGGAACTGACCCAGTGGGAGCAGGACAGCATGGCCGTGACGGCGCGCGTGCGGCATGACGATGGCGTCGAGGTGGAGACGCAGGCGGATGCGCTGCTCGGTGCCGATGGTTTGCGCAGCCGGGTGCGCTCGGTACTGCTCGGTGACGACGCGGTGCACCCCGCCGGGCATCTGGCCTACCGCGCGGTGGCGGCACAGAGATCCCTTCCCGCCCGGTTGCGCAGCCAGGATGTGACGGTCTGGCTCGGGCCGCACCTGCACGTCGTGCACTACCCGCTGCGCGGGGGCGAGCTGCTCAACCTCGTCGCCATCTGCCACGGGCGGCCGCCGTCCGATCTCGTGCATTGGGATCACGCGGCCCATGCGGACGACGTGCGCGCGCTGCTCTCGGGCGCATGCACCGAGTTGCGCGACCGGGTCGGTGCGCTAGCGCAATCCGGAGGCGTATGGCGCTTGTGGCCGCTGCTGGAGCGCCCACCGGTGGCCGCGCCGGAAGAAATGGCGCGCGGGCTCGTTGCGCTACTGGGCGACGCCGCGCACCCGATGCGGCCCTATCTGGCGCAAGGCGCGGGCATGGCGCTCGAAGACGCCGCCGAGCTGCAGCAGGCGCTCGCCATGGACGCACTCGACGTACCGCTGCGTCTGCGCCGCTACGCGCTCAACCGCTGGCAGCGCGTTGCGCGCGTGCAGCGGCGCTCCCGGCGCAACGGCGGCATCTTTCATGCAACGGGCGCGCTGCGCGTGGCGCGCGACGCATCGCTGCGCCTGCTTGGCGGGCATTTGCTCGACCTGCCGTGGCTGTATGCCGGTGGGCCTGCCGTGCCGCCCGACGCGGGTGCGAGCGTGAACTGAAATTCCTGCCGCCGCCCGTCAGCGTATGCGGGGCTGGCGGCGTTGAACTCGACTGTCCCCGCGCGAACGCGCGCCGTTACTGTTTCCCTCACTGGAGTTTTTCACCATGGACCATCAGCAAAACGACCACCGGCAGGCGCCGGTGCGCATCGCCATCGTCGGCTACGGCAACCTCGGGCGCGGCGTCGAGGCGGCGATTGCCAAGAACCCCGATACCACACTCGTCGGCGTTTATACGCGCCGCGATCCGGCGAGCGTTCGACCGGCCAGTGACGCGCCGGTACGCGCTTTGAGCGACCTTGCGGGCCAGCGCGCGGCGGTGGACGTGCTGGTGCTGTGCGGCGGCTCCAAGGACGATCTGCCGGTGCAGACGCCCCAGCTCGCGCGTGATTTCAACGTCGTGGACAGTTTCGACACGCATGCGCGGATTCCCGAGCACTTCGCGCAGGTGGATGCGGCGGCGCGCGCGGGCAAGACCACGGCGCTGATCTGCGCGGGCTGGGACCCGGGCCTGTTTTCCATCCAGCGTGTCATGGGTGATGCGCTTTTACCGGACGGCGCCACCTACACCTTCTGGGGCAAGGGCCTGAGCCAGGGGCATTCGGACGCCATCCGCCACGTCGCGGGCGTGGCCGCCGGCGTGCAGTACACGATCCCGGTGCAGAGCGCGATCGAGCAGGTGCGCAGCGGCGTGCGCCCGCAACTGTCCACGCGCGAAAAGCACCGCCGCGAGTGCTTCGTGGTGCTCAAGCCGGGCGCTGACGCCGAGGCGGTGCGCCGTGCGATCGTGGCCATGCCGTACTACTTCGACGAGTACGACACCACGGTGCATTTCATCAGCGCCGAAGAGCTGGCGCGTGAGCACTCCGGCATGGCGCATGGGGGCTTCGTGATCCGCAGCGGCGCCACATCGGCGGCGCTCAAGCACGTGATCGAGTACCGGTTGCAGCTCGACAGCAACCCCGAGTTCACCGCAAGCACGCTGCTGGCGTGCGCCCGCGCGGTGCACCGCCTGCACCGGGCGGGTGAGATCGGCTGCAAGACGCTGCTGGACATTCCGCCCGCGCTGCTTTCGGCCAAGACCGGCGCTCAGTTGCGGGCTGAGCTCCTGTAGCGCGGTGGGTGGCGCCGGCGGTAATTCCACGGCGCCACGGGCCGCTGCTGCGACCACAGCCCGGTGTGGTTGCGGCGCGCCTGCTCGGCGGTTGCCGCCAGTTGCGGGTGCCCCGCCACCTGGCTCGGGTGCACCCATGCCAGACCCGCGTGGACCTGCTCGCTGGCCACATCGCGCCCACGGCAGCGCACCTGCGCGAGGGTGCGGCCGTACACGTCACGGCCCTGCGGCTGGATTTCGGCGCGCTGGCCCAAGCACAGCGCGGCCAGTTGCTGGCGTGCGCGCCGGCCCCAGGCCTGTCGCAGCTCGGGCGCGTCGATCGCGGCGATGCGTACGCGCTCGGGAGCCTGCGCGTTGCACCGCGCGGTGAGCGAGTCGCCGTCACCGACTGCCACGATCAGGCAGAACAGGGCGGCAGCCGTGACGAGAGGCACGTTTTTGTGAGTCTATGACAGGCTTGCGCCTGTAGTGGCGCACGCGGGCAGCTCTCTGGACGGTAGCGTCTATTGCGCGGCGGCAGCGTCCGGCGCGGCGGCGTGCACCGCCATCTTCTCGGCCACGGTCGCGAATTTGCTGTATTTACCGATCAACTGGACGAGCTGGCCATAGATGCGTGGCGGGGCGGCCAGGCATTCGCGCTGTTCCAGGTAGTCGGCATCGCCGGTGAAGTTGCCCACGAGCCCGCCCGCCTCGGTCACGAGCAGACCGCCCGCGGCCACGTCCCAGATCGAAAGGCCGGTCTCAAAGAAGCCATCGGTAAAGCCCGCGGCCACGTACGCCAGATCCAGCGCCGCCGCGCCGGGGCGGCGCAGGCCGTGGGTGTGGCGCATGACCTCGGCCATCATCGTCATGTAGCCCGCGAAGTCGTCGCCTGGACGGTACGGGAAACCCGTGCCCAGCAGGCATTCGTTCAGGCGGGTGCGCTTGGAGACGCGCATGCGCCGGTCGTTCATGAACGCGCCGCGTCCGCGTGTGGCGGTGAACAGGTCGTTGCGCGTGGGGTCGTACACCACGCCGTGCTCCACCTTGCCGCGCACCGACAGCGCGATGCTTATGCAATACACAGGAAATCCGTGGATGAAGTTGGTCGTGCCGTCCAGCGGATCAATGATCCACAGGTAGTCCGAATCCTTGGCGCCGTGGCGCTGCCCCGACTCTTCCGCGAGGACGCCGTGCCCCGGGTAGGCAGCAAGCAGGGTTTCGATGATGGACGCTTCGCTCGCCTGGTCCACCTCGGTGACGAAGTCGTTGGCCTGCTTTTGCGATACGCGCACCGCCTCCACGTCCAGCGCGGCGCGGTTGATGATCGCGCCGGCGGCGCGCGCGGCCTTGATGGCCGTGTTGAGCATGGGATGCAGGTGGGGCGACATGAAAAACGAACCGCAACGGTGCGCGCGGCGATGCGCGCGCGCAAGCCTGCGATTCTAGTGGTTCGGTGCCGATGACGCGGGTGCGGCGACAATCGCCGCCATGCGCACGCGCTTCGTCCTGATCCACACCAGCCATCCCGGCAATGTCGGCGCGGCGGCGCGTGCGATCAAGACCATGGGGTTTGACGACCTGGTGCTCGTCGCGCCGCGCTGGCCCAACGTGCTGCGCCGCGAGATCGCGCTGCAGCGTGCCAGCGGCGCGACCGACGTGCTGGAGCGTGCGCGCATCGTCGCCACGCTGAACGAGGCGCTGGACGGCATGCACCACCTGTGCGCCACCGCGATGACGCCGCGCGACTTCGGCCCGCCCACGCGCACGCCGAGAGAGCACTTCGAATTACTCCTGAAGAGTGAGCTTCCAACGCTTGACGGCAAAGCGCTGGAGGCGGATTTGACTGGTGAAAACGCGCGAGACTTCGGTGTTGCCTTCCTGTTCGGCAGCGAGCGCTTCGGCATGGCCAACGACGACGTGTACCGCTGCCACGCGGCGCTCTCGATTCCGACGAACCCGCACTTTGGCTCGCTCAATCTTGCGGCGGCGGTACAGGTGATCGCCTACGAGTGGCGCCTGGCGCTCGGTGGGTATGCGGTGCACGAGGCGGCGCACCCCAGCGGCCGCGCCGACGCCGTGCAGGTGGCAGGGATGCTCACGCACTGGCAGGAGGCGTTGACGGACATCGGCTTTCTGGACCCGGCCGCGCCCAAGAAGCTGATGCCCAGGCTCAACCGGCTCTTCAACCGCGCGCAACCCACGCAGGAGGAAATCCACATCCTGCGCGGCGTCGCGAAGGCGGTGATGCAGGCGCACCATCGTGGTGCGCAGGCGCGGCCCGGGCGCGGCGATGGGTGCCGGTAAAGCATGGCCGCTGTGAAGCGGACGTCGAATCGCTAGACTGCGCGGGGCGCCACACCAGCAGACCATGCTCACCAAAATCCGTTCCGACATCCAGTGCATCCTGGACCGCGACCCGGCTGCGCGCAACGCCTGGGAGGTCGCCACGTGCTACCCCGGCCTGCACGCGATCTGGCTGCACCGCCCTGCGCACTGGTGCTGGGTGCATGGCCTGAAGTGGCTGGGCCGGTTCATCTCCAACTTCGCACGCTGGCTCACGGGCATCGAAATCCACCCCGGAGCGGTGATCGGCGAGCGCGTGTTCATCGATCACGGCATGGGCGTCGTGATCGGCGAGACCGCAGAGGTGGGCGACGGCTGCACCATCTACCACGGCGTGACGCTGGGCGGCACGACGCTGTACAAGGGAACCAAGCGCCACCCCACACTCGGGCGCGATGTGGTGGTGAGCGCGGGCGCCAAGGTGCTGGGCGGCTTCGTGGTGGGCGATGGCGCGAAGATCGGCAGCAATGCGGTCGTCATCAAGCCCGTGCCTGCGGGCGCGACGGCGGTGGGCATACCGGCGCGCATCGTCGCATCGCACAAGGACCATGGCGCGGACGTGGCCGAGGTCCACCGTGAGGGCGGGCATGCGTTCAGCGCCTATGGCGTGACACCGCAACAGGATGACCCGCTGGCGCAGGCGCTGCGCAGCCTGGCCGATTCCACGGCGGGGCAGGAGCACCAGATCGCCCTGCTGTGGCAGGCGATCGAGAAGCTCTCGCAGGCCGAGCACGCGCACGACTGCGTGCCGCCCGGCGCGCGCGTGACGGCGCACTTCGAGGCCGGTTCGGTCGACGACATCCTGGGCAAGTAAGCGCACCGATCGCGCGGCGTGCTTCGCTACAATCGTCGGCTTTCCTGCGTGCAGGCTTTGTTGCCTGCGCCACCGGGAATGCCGCGAAATACACCATGGGGTCGTGCAACCCGTCGGGCGTTGGGCCGGGCGCTGCGCAGCCTCGGGCGCGTCTGCGGCGCGCCGCTACACACACTCCGATGATGAGGAACCACGATGGCCGTCACTGTTGAAACCCTGGAAAAACTCGAACGCAAGATCACGCTGAGCCTGCCGGTGGCGGGCATACAGAGCGAAGTCGACGGCCGCCTCAAGCGCCTCGCGCGCACCGTCAAGATGGACGGGTTTCGTCCCGGCAAGGTGCCGCTGAGCGTGGTGGCGCAGCGTTACGGCACGTCGGTGCACTACGAGGTGCTCAACGACAAGGTGGGAGAGGCGTTTTCGCAGGCGGCCAACGAAGCCAAGCTGCGCGTCGCCGGCCAGCCGCGCATTTCCGAAAAGGACGGCGCGCCCGAGGGCGAGGTGGCGTTTGACGCGGTGTTCGAGGTCTATCCCGAGGTGAAGATCGCCGACCTTGCCGAGGCCGAGATCGAGAAATGCTCGGCCGATGTCGACGACGCGGCGATCGACCGCACGCTGGAGATTCTGCGCAAGCAGCGGCGCACCTTCGCCCAGCGTGCGCAAGGCACGGCCGCCGAGGATGGCGACCGCGTGACCGTGGATTTCGAGGGCAAGATTGACGGTGAACCGTTTGCCGGTGGCAAGGGCGAGGCGTTCCAGTTCCTCGTCGGCGAAGGCCAGATGCTCAAGGAGTTCGAGGATGCGGTGCGCGGCATGAAGGTTGGCGAGAGCAAGACCTTTCCGCTCGTCTTCCCCGAGGACTACCACGGCAAGGACGTGGCGGGCAAGACCGCCGACTTCCTCGTGACGGTGCAGGACATCGAAGCAGCGCACCTGCCCGAGGTCGACGAGCAGTTTGTCAAGTCGCTCGGTATCGCGCAAGGGGGTGTCGAGGGGTTGCGCGCAGACATCCGCAAGAACCTGGAGCGTGAAGTGAAGTTCCGCGTTCAGGCGCGCAACAAACAGGCCGTGATGGATGCGCTCATCGCCAAGGCCGAGCTGGACCTGCCCCAATCCATCGTCCAGGCCGAGATCGGGCGCCTGCTCGAAGGCGCGCGGGCCGACCTGAAGGCGCGCGGCATCAAGGACGCCGACAAGGCCGATATCCCCGAGGACGTGGTCCGCCCGCAGGCGGAGCGCCGCGTGCGCCTGGGCCTCGTGGTCGCCGAACTGGTGCGCACCCATGAGCTGCAGGCCAAGCCCGAGCAGATCAAGGCCCGCGTGCAGGAGCTCGCTTCCAGCTACGAACAGCCCGAGGACGTGGTCAAGTGGTACTACGGCGACCGCGACCGCCTCGCGGAAGTCGAGGCGGTGGTGGTGGAAAACAACGTCACCGACTTCGTGCTCGGCAAGGCCAAGGTGACGGAAAAACCGGTGTCGTTCGAAGAACTGATGGCGCAAAACTGACTTTGCGCATCACGCGGCGGATGGGATGGGGCTTGCACCGCGGGGTGCAGGCCCCATCTGCTTGCGGGTAGAGTAGGACAACGTTTAGGAGAACTGCATGAGTGCACAGGACACGCGGGCGCTGGGGCTTATCCCCATGGTCGTCGAACAATCGGGGCGCGGCGAGCGTTCCTATGACATCTATTCGCGCCTGCTCAAGGAGCGCGTGGTGTTCCTCGTCGGCGAGGTGAACGACCAGACGGCCAATCTCGTCGTGGCGCAGTTGCTCTTCCTGGAGAGCGAGAACCCCGACAAGGACATTTCCTTCTACATCAACTCGCCCGGTGGCAGCGTGACGGCCGGCATGGCGATCTACGACACGATGCAGTTCATCAAGCCTGATGTCTCGACGATGTGCGTTGGGTTCGCCGCGAGCATGGGCGCGTTCCTGCTGGCGGCTGGCGCCAAGGGCAAGCGCTACTCGCTGCCCAATTCCAAGATCATGATCCACCAGGTCCTGGGCGGCGCGAGCGGCCAGGCGACCGACGTGGAAATCCACGCGCGCGACATCCTGCGCACCAAGGAGCAGATGAACCGCATCCTGGCCGAGCGCACCGGCCAGCCCTACGAGAAAGTCGTGCACGACACCGAGCGCGACTATTTCATGACCGCCGAAGAAGCCAAGGACTACGGGCTGCTCGACAAGGTGATCGCGCAGCGGACCTGATCGGTCGCCGGCAGCGGGGTGGAAATGGCGTTTTCTTCGCGGGAAACGCCATTTTCATTTGAGTATCATCACTTCACGTTACTGTCCGAGGCATAGCCCATGGCCGAGAAAAAAGGCTCATCCAGTGAGAAAACCCTGTATTGCTCGTTTTGCGGCAAGAGCCAGCACGAGGTCAAGAAGCTGATCGCCGGCCCGTCGGTGTTCATCTGCGACGAGTGCATCGACCTGTGCAACGAGATCATCCGCGACGAGCAGCCCGCGCCCGATACCGCGCAGGACGGGCGTGGCGACCTGCCCACGCCGACCGAGATCAAGGCCAACCTCGACAACTACGTGATTGATCAGGAGCAGCCCAAGCGCACGCTGGCGGTTGCCGTCTACAACCACTACAAGCGCCTGCGCCACAAGGAAAAGGCAGGCAAGGACGGGGTGGAGTTGTCCAAGAGCAACATTTTGCTCATAGGCCCCACCGGTTCGGGCAAGACGCTGTTGGCGCAGACGCTGGCGCGCCAGCTCGACGTGCCGTTCGTGATGGCCGATGCCACCACGCTCACCGAGGCGGGCTACGTCGGCGAGGACGTGGAAAACATCATCCAGAAGCTGCTGCAAAGCTGCAATTACGACGTGGAGCGCGCGCAGCGCGGCATCGTCTATATCGACGAAATCGACAAGATCACGCGCAAGAGCGACAACCCGAGCATCACCCGCGACGTCTCGGGCGAAGGCGTGCAGCAGGCGTTGCTCAAGCTCATCGAAGGCACCATGGCCAGCGTGCCGCCGCAGGGCGGGCGCAAGCACCCGAACCAGGATTTTTTGCAGGTGGATACCACCAACATCCTGTTCATCTGCGGCGGCGCGTTCGCCGGGCTCGAGAAGGTGATCGAGAACCGCACCGAGGCGTCGGGCATAGGCTTTGGCGCAACGGTCAGGAGCAAGCTGCAGCGCTCGCTCACCGAGGTGTTCCAGGACGTCGAGCCCGAAGACCTCATCAAGTACGGCCTGATCCCCGAGCTGGTGGGCCGCATGCCCGTGGTGACGGCGCTGGCCGAACTTGGCGAGGGTGCGCTCGTGCGCATCCTGACCGAGCCGAAGAACGCGCTCGTCAAGCAATACGGCGCGTTGCTGGCGATGGAAGGCGTGGAGCTTGAAATCCGTCCCGCGGCGCTCAAGGCGATCGCGCGCAAGGCGATCGCGCGCAAGACCGGTGCGCGCGGCCTGCGCTCGATTCTTGAACAGTCACTGATCGGCACCATGTTCGACCTGCCCAATACGCTCAATGTGGAGAAGGTCGTGGTCGATGAAGCCACGATCGACGAAGGCAAGGCGCCGTTGCTGGTGTACCGTGAAGCGGCCAAGAAGGCCTGAGCGGCACCGGCGTCGTGTCGGCGGCGTGCGCCGCCGATCGTTGTGTATGCATACCGCCCGCGCGTTGGCGCGGCGTTACCCAAGGATTACCCATGTCTGGACCAGCACCCCTGCCCGACACCCCCATCGTCCTGCCCCTGCTGCCGCTGCGCGATGTGGTGGTATTCCCGCACATGGTGATCCCGCTGTTTGTGGGGCGAGCCAAGAGCATCAAGGCGCTCGAGGTGGCGATGGGCACCGACCGCCAGATCATGCTGGTGGCGCAGAAGGCCGCAGCCAAGGACGAGCCGCAGGCCGGCGACATGTTCGAGGTCGGCTGCATTGCCACCATCCTGCAGATGCTCAAGCTCCCCGACGGCACGGTGAAGGTGCTGGTCGAGGGCTTGCAGCGCGCGCATCTGGACGCAGTGACCGAGGGTGAAACGCACTTCACCGCCACCGCGCGGCCGCTGGCGCAGGTGGCGGGTGATGACCAGGCAAGCGAGATCGAGGCCTTGCGCCGCGCCGTGATGCAGCAGTTCGACCAGTACGTCAAGCTGAACAAGAAGATCCCGCCCGAGATCCTCACCTCGATCGCCAGCATCGACGACGCCGGCCGCCTGGCCGACACCATCGCCGCGCACATGCCACTCAAGCTCGAGAGCAAGCAGCACGTGCTGGACCTCGGGGGCGTCAAGGAGCGGCTGGAAGACCTGTACGAGCAGCTCGAGCGCGAGGTGGACATCCTCAACGTGGACAAGCGCATCCGCGGGCGCGTGAAGCGCCAGATGGAGAAGAACCAGCGCGACTTCTACCTCAACGAGCAGGTCAAGGCGATCCAGAAGGAGCTGGGCGACGGCGAGGACGGCGCCGACATCGAAGAGCTCGAAAAACGCATCCGCGGTGCCGGCATGCCGGCGGAGGCACGCAAGAAGGCCGAAGCCGAGCTCAAGAAGCTCAAGCTCATGTCGCCCATGTCCGCCGAAGCGACGGTGGTGCGCAACTACATCGACGTGCTGATCGACCTGCCGTGGAGCAAGAAGACCAAGGTCAAGCAGGACCTGGTGCGCGCCGAGGCCGTGCTCAACGAAGACCACTATGGCCTGGAGAAGGTCAAGGACCGCATCCTCGAGTACCTCGCGGTGCAGCAGCGCGTGGACAAGGTGAAGGCGCCCATCCTGTGCCTTGTCGGGCCGCCGGGGGTGGGCAAGACGTCGCTGGGCCAGTCGATCGCCAAGGCCACGGGGCGCAAGTACGTGCGCATGGCGCTGGGGGGCATGCGCGACGAGGCCGAGATACGCGGCCACCGGCGCACCTACATCGGCGCGATGCCGGGCAAGGTGCTGCAGAGCCTGACCAAGGCGGGTGCGCGCAACCCGCTGTTCCTGCTCGACGAGATCGACAAGATCGGCATGGATTTCCGCGGAGACCCCTCGAGCGCACTGCTCGAGGTGCTCGACCCGGAGCAGAACCACAAGTTCTCGGACCACTACGTCGAGCTCGACTTCGACCTGTCGGACGTGATGTTCGTGGCGACGTCCAACTCGATGAACATTCCGCCGGCGCTGCTTGATCGCATGGAAGTGATCCGCCTGGCTGGCTACACCGAGGACGAAAAGTCGAATATCGCGACCAAGTACCTGCTGCCCAAGCAGATGGCGAACAACGGCCTGAAGGAGGGCGAGCTGCACGTGCACGAGGACGCGATTCTCGACATCGTGCGCTACTACACGCGCGAGGCCGGGGTGCGCTCGCTCGAGCGCGAGCTCTCCAAGATCTGCCGCAAGGTGGTCAAGGGGCTGCTGCTCAAGAAGCTCAAGCCCAGCGTGGAGGTGAGCGCGAAGAACCTCGCCGATTACCTGGGCGTGCGCCGCTTCACCTATGGGCGCGCCGAGCAGAAGGACCAGGTGGGGCAGGTCGTGGGGCTGGCGTGGACCGAGGTCGGTGGCGATCTGCTCACGATCGAGGTGGCGACCATGCCGGGCAAAGGCGTGATCCAGCGCACCGGGTCGCTGGGCGACGTGATGAAGGAATCGGTGGAGGCCGCGCGCACGGTGGTGCGCTCGCGCGCCCACGCGCTCGGACTGCGGGACGAGGTCTTCGAAAAGCGCGACCTGCACATCCACGTGCCCGACGGCGCGACGCCCAAGGACGGCCCGAGCGCGGGCATCGCGATGGCCACCGCGATCGTCTCGGCCCTGACCGGCATCGCGGTGCGCGCCGACGTGGCCATGACGGGCGAGATCACGCTGCGTGGCGAGGTCACGGCCATCGGTGGATTGAAGGAAAAGCTGCTGGCGGCGCTGCGCGGCGGCATCAAGACGGTGATGATCCCCGAGGAAAACGTGAAGGATCTGCAGGAGATCCCCGACAACGTCAAGCAGGGGCTCGACATCGTGCCCGTGCGCTGGATCGACAAGGTGCTGGAAGTGGCGCTTGAGCGCAAGCCCGTGCCGCTTACGGAGGAGGAAATCGCTGCGTTGTCGGCGCCCGCGGCTGACGCTGCCGCGGCGGCGCAACCGCCTTCGGCGGCTACGCGCTCGGTCAAGCACTGAATTGCGACCGACGGGGCTTGAAAATCGCCTACAATGCGCGCTCTTTGCCGGGTGGGTCGCTGCCCGGCACCGCGCGGGAATAGCTCAGTTGGTAGAGCGCAACCTTGCCAAGGTTGAGGTCGTCGGTTCGAGACCGATTTCCCGCTCCAATTTATGATCTACAGACTTCCACTGACGTCTGTAAGTCATTGAAAAGAGGAGCTTCGGCTCCTTTTTTCATTCCAGCGAAAGCCACGGAAGTCCACTGACAGCCACCATTTTTGAGGCCAAAAACAAGGCCAAAGAATGCGGGTCGTGCCGGTTCCGGGTTGTTGCTGGGGTTGGATCGGGATGACAAGCAGCATCGGGCCTAAGTCCAAGACTTAGGAGCTTGATGATGACACTCTCTGATCTGACCGTGCGGCAAGCCAAGGCCGCCGAGAAAACCTACAGCATCCCCGACACCGATGGCCTCGGCCTGGTGGTCGCCCGCACCGGCGGCAAGTCGTGGCATTTGCGCTATTACTGGCTCGGCAAGCAAAAGCGCATCTCCCTGGGGAACTACCCCGAGATCGGTTTGCGCGAAGCGCGCACCTTGCGCGACGAAGCCCGGGCGCTTCTGGCAAAGGGCGTCAACCCCCATACCGATCGGAAACAGAAGCGACACGCGGTCAAGCTTGCGGCCGACTACACCTTCAAGGCCGTCTTCGATGCGTGGGTCGAGCATCGCCGCAAGGAAATCAAGGAGGGCAGGAACAGCACGCTGTCGCAGATCCTGCGCATCTTCAACAAGGA
>JAIXLP010000075.1 GCA_026954015.1 Burkholderiales bacterium
GATGCTCGACGGCGACCAGCGCACGCACGATGCCTATGCGCATGGCGACACCACCATCGTCTGCGTGGCGCGCGCGGACTTCCGCAAGCTCCTGGCGCAGCACGTCGAGCTCTACGACGCGCTCTTGCGCCTGCAGGCGCGGCGCATCCGCCAGCTCTTCGGCCTGGTGGAAGACCTCAACACGCTGCCGCTGCGCGCGCGCCTGGCCAAGCAGCTGCTGCACCTGGCGCGCAGCTACGGCGTCACCAGCCTCGCGCACGATGGCGAGGTGCGCATCGGCCTGCATCTGGCGCAGGAGGAACTGGCGCAACTGCTCGGCGCTTCGCGCCAGCGCGTGAACCAGGAACTCAAGGCGATGGAGCGCGAGAACACGATCCGCATCGAACCCGGCGGCCTCGTGGTGCGCGACCACGAGGCGTTGCTGCATATCACCGAAAGCGTGACTTAGCGCATCTCAAAAAAAGGAGCTGCTCGCGCTTTCCATACCTTCGTTTGATACACAGACGTCCTGCAAATTACCTGCTGGAAAGCGCTGGCAGCTCCTGTTTTTGAAATACCGGCCATGGCATCCTACGACCAGTTCATCGGCACGCGCCCCGCAACAGGCAAGCACGCGTTCGACACCGACGCGCTCACGGCCTGGGCCGCGCAGCACATCGACGGCTTTGCGGGGCCGCTTGAGGTGGCGCTTTTCAAGGGCGGGCAGTCCAACCCCACCTACCTGCTCACCACGCCCGCGCGCCGCTACGTCATGCGCTCCAAGCCCGGGCCGGTGGCCAGGCTCCTGCCCTCGGCGCACGCGATCGAGCGCGAATACGCCGTGATGGAGGGCCTGGCGGGCACCGATGTGCCGGTGCCGCGCATGTTCGCGCTGTGCGAGGACGAATCCGTCATCGGCCGCGCCTTCTACCTCATGGAGCACATGCAGGGGCGCGTGCTCTGGGACCAGGCACTGCCCGGCATGAGCGTGGCCGAGCGCGGCGCGGTCTATGACGAGATGAACCGCGTCATCGCCGCGCTGCACTGCGTGGACTGTGCCGCGCGCGGGCTCGCGGGCTATGGCAAGCCCGGCAACTACTTCGAGCGCCAGATCGGCCGCTGGAGCAAGCAGTACCGCGCCAGCGTGACCCAGCCCATCGCCGAGATGGACCGCCTGATGGACTGGCTGCCCGCACACATGCCCGAGAGCGCGCGCGACGCAAGCCGCGTAGCCATCGTGCACGGCGACTACCGGCTCGACAACCTGATGTTCCACCCCACCGAGCCGCGCGTGATCGCCGTGCTCGACTGGGAGCTCTCCACGCTCGGCCACCCGCTCGCGGACTTCGCCTACCACTGCATGAGCTGGCACATCCCGGCGCAGCTCGGCCGCGGCATCGCGGGGCTCGATCTCGCGCAGCTGGGCATTCCGGACGAGCGCACGTACATCCACCGCTACTGCGCGCGCACCGGCATCGCCGACACCGAAACGCTGCACGCCGACTGG
Source organism: Burkholderiales bacterium (assembly GCA_026954015.1). GTDB lineage: Bacteria > Pseudomonadota > Gammaproteobacteria > Burkholderiales > Burkholderiaceae_C > Comamonas_C. The sequence goes on from JAIXLP010000075.1 coordinate 1,487, forward strand.
AACTTCTACCTCGCCTACAACCTGTTTCGCATCGCCGCGATCCTGCAAGGCATCGCCAAGCGCGTGGAGGCCGGCACCGCCGCGAGCAGTGAAGCCAGAGCCGCGGGTGCGCAGGCCCGCCCGATGGCAGAGCTTGCCTGGTCGTTCGCCAACCGCCGCTGAACCGTACCCACCGTCTCAAGGACCTCCGATGGACTTCGACTATTCCCCCAAGACCCGTGAACTGCAGGAGAAGCTCACGCAGTTCATGGACGAGCACATCTACCCCGCCGAAAAGGCGCACGCCGCGGAGCTCGCCGCCAACACCACCGCCGGCAGGCGCTGGACACCGCTCAAGACCATAGAAAACCTCAAGCCCAAGGCGCAGGCCGCGGGCCTGTGGAACCTCTTCCTGCCGGTCGATACCGCGCAGGCTTCGGGCTACCACGGCGCGGGCCTGACCAACCTCGAATACGCGCCCCTGGCCGAAATCATGGGCCGCGTGCTCTGGGCCAGCGAAGTCTTCAACTGTTCGGCGCCCGACACCGGCAACATGGAAACCATCGCGCGCTACGGCAGCGAGGCCATCAAGGCCGAATGGCTCAAGCCCCTGCTCGAAGGCCGCATCCGCTCGGGCTTCGCCATGACCGAGCCCGAAGTGGCCTCCAGCGACGCCACCAACATCCAGACCCGCATCGAGCGCGACGGCGGCGACTACGTCATCACCGGCCGCAAGTGGTGGACCAGCGGCGCGGGCGACCCGCGCTGCAAGGTCTTCATCACCATGGGCAAGACCGACTCCGAGGCCGCCAAACACTCGCAGCAGAGCATGATCGTCGTGCCCGCCGACACCCCGGGCATCACCATCTTGCGCAACCTCAACGTCTTCGGCTACGACGACGCGCCCCACGGCCATGCCGAAGTGCTGTTTGACCACGTGCGCGTGCCCGTGGACAACATCCTGCTCGGTGAAGGCCGCGGCTTCGAGATCGCGCAGGGGCGCCTGGGCCCGGGGCGCATCCACCACTGCATGCGCCTGATCGGCCAGGCCGAGCGTGCGCTGGAGCTCATGTGCCAGCGCGCCAGCAGCCGCGTGGCCTTCGGCAAGACCATCGCGCAGCAGACCGTGACGCAGGAGCGCATCGCCGAGGCACGCTGCAGGATCGACATGGCGCGCCTGCTCACGCTCAAGGCCGCGTGGATGATGGACACCGTCGGCAACAAGGTCGCGCGCACCGAGATCGCCATGATCAAGGTCGTCGCCCCCAGCATGGCCTGCCAGGTGATCGACTGGGCCATCCAGGCGCACGGCGGCGGCGGCGTGAGCGACGACTTCCCGCTCGCCTACGCCTACGCCAACGCGCGCACGCTGCGCTTCGCCGACGGCCCCGACGAAGTGCACCGCAACGCCATCGCCAAATGGGAGCTGGGCAAACATGCCCAGGCACCCCGCCCGGGATGACGCACACCGGGCGCGGCCACTGCCGGAGCGCCACCCCCGATGCATACAATCGCCAGCGCCCTGCCCCAGTGTGAGAACCCCATGACGAACGACGAAATCCTGAGCACCTACGGCCCCCGCGAGTCCATGGAGTACGACGTGGTGATCGTCGGTGCCGGCCCCGGGGGCCTGGCCACCGCGATCCGGCTCAAGCAGCAGGCGGCAGCGCACCACAAGGAAATTTCCGTCGTCGTGCTCGAAAAAGGCTCGGAGCCGGGCGCACACATCCTCTCGGGCGCCATCGTCGACCCGCGCGCGCTCAACGAACTCATCCCCGACTGGAAAGCCAAGGGCGCGCCGCTGAACCAGCCCGTGACCGAAGACGCCTATGTCTTTCTTGGCGGCGAGGGCGGGTCGTTTCGCATTCCCAACCTCTTTCTGCCGCCGTTCGCGCACAACCACGGCAACTACATCGTCAGCCTGGGCCAGGTCACCAAGTGGCTGGCCGGCCAGGCCGAGGCGCTGGGCGTGGAAATCTTTCCGGGCTTTGCCGCGGCCGAAGTACTCTACGACGAGGGCGGCGCCGTCAAGGGCGTGGCCACGGGCAACATGGGACTGGGCAAGGACGGCGAGCCCACCGAGAACTTCCAGATCGGCATGGAGCTGCTCGGCAAATACACCATCTTCGCCGAGGGCGCGCGCGGCCACCTGGGCAAGCAGGTGATCGCACGCTACCAGCTTGACCAGGGACGCGACCCGCAGGCCTGGGGCCTGGGCGTGAAGGAACTCTGGGAGATCGACCCCGCGCGCCACACGCCGGGCTTCGTGATGCACACCGCCGGCTGGCCCATGGACCCGAGCACCTACGGCGGCGGCTTCATGTACCACCTGGACGGCAACCGCGTGGCGCTGGGTTTCGTTACGGGCCTGAACTACACCAACCCCTATCTCAGTCCGTTCGAGGAATTCCAGCGCTGGAAGACGCACCCCAACATCCGCTGGTACTTCGAGAACGCCAAGGGCGAAATCACCGCCAAGCGCCTGGAATACGGCGCGCGCGCGATCAACGCCAGTGGCATCAACTCGCTGCCCAAGTTCGTCTTTCCTGGCGGCGCGCTGATCGGCTGCGACGCGGGGTTCCTGAACGTCAGTCGCATCAAGGGCAGCCACTCGGCGATCAAGACCGGCATGCTCGCGGCCGATGCGGCGTTCGAAGCCATCGTGGCCGGACGCCGCCACGACGAGCTCACCGCCTTTCCAGCGGCGTTTGAAAACAGCTGGCTCTACACCGAGCTGCAAAAAGATCGCAACTTCAAGAACTGGTTCCGCTGGGGCCTGTCTGTGGGCACGCTGATGAACGGCTTTGAGCAGTTCGTGCTGCGCGGCCACTTCCCCTGGACGCTGCACCGCACCAAGCCCGACTACGCCTACCTCAAGCCAGCGAGCGAGTGCGAACCCATCGATTACCCCAAGCCCGACGGCAAGCTCACGTTCGACCGCCTCTCCAGCGTCTTCATCAGCAACACCAACCACGAAGAAAACCAGCCTTCGCACCTCACGCTCAAGGACGCATCGGTACCGGTGAACGTGAACCTGGCCAAATTTGCCGGCCCCGAATCGCGCTACTGCCCAGCCGGCGTCTACGAGTTCGTCGACGACGGCGCGGGCGGCAAGCGCCTGCAGATCAACGCGCAAAACTGCGTGCACTGCAAAACCTGCGACATCAAGGATCCGACGCAGAACATCGTCTGGGTCACGCCCGAAGGCGGGGGCGGGCCGAACTACACATCGATGTAGATTCGGGACATACCCGACAAGGGTATTCCCTGAAACGCCCCGATGAGGGGCGTTTTGCGTGGGGCGGCTGACGTACACTCGCGCCACGGCGCCCCGCGGAACACTCCCGCGGCGCTGCAATGTCACCATCAAATTTCCGACAAGGAGACCCCCTATGAAGCAATTGCCCTGGATGACCTTGGGAGCACTCACGCTGGCGCTCGCCACCATCGCCCCGGCCAGCGCACAGGAGAAATCGGTGGCCGTCACCGCCATCGTTGAACACCCCGCGCTCGACGCCGTCCGTGACGGCGCCAAGGACGCGCTCAAGGCCGCCGGTTTCGAGGAAGGCAAGAACCTCAAGTGGCAGTACCAGAGCGCGCAAGGCAACACCGGCACCGCTGCGCAGATCGCGCGCAAGTTCATCGGCGACAAGGTGGACGTGATCATCGCCATCGCCACGCCGTCCGCGCAGGCCGTGGTGGCCGCAACCAAGACCGTGCCGGTCGTGTTCTCCGCGGTCACCGACCCGGTCGCCGCCAAGCTCACGCCGAGCTGGGATGCCTCGCACACCAACGTGACCGGCGTCTCCGACCTGCTGGCGATGGACAAGCAGATGGAACTCGTCAAGAAGGTCGTGCCCAACGCCAAGCGCGTGGGCATGGTCTACAACCCCGGTGAGGCCAACTCGGTGGTCGTCGTCAAGGAACTGCGCGAACTGCTGCCCAAGATGGGCATGGAGCTGATCGAGGCCTCCGCGCCGCGCTCGGTCGACGTCAGCAGCGCTGCACGCAGCCTCGTGGGCAAGGTGGACGTGTTCTACAACAGCACCGACAACAACGTCGTGTCCGCGTACGAATCCATGGTGAAAGTGGCCCAGGAAGCCAAGATTCCCCTGGTGGCGGCCGACTCCGACAGCGTCAAGCGCGGCGCCATCGCCGCCATCGGGGTGAACTACCGCGACCTGGGCGAACAGACGGGCCGCATGGTGGCGCGCATCCTCAAGGGTGAAAAACCGGGCGACATCAAGCCCGAAACCAGCACCAAGCTCGAGCTGTACGTCAACCCGGGCGCGGCCGAGAAGCAAGGTGTGAAGCTCTCCGAAGACCTCATCAAATCGGCAGCCGTCGTGGTCAAGTAACCCGTCCGGGCTCCTGCCGCTCCATCCAGACACAGGAAACGTGACGCCACGTTTCCTGTTTTTTCTTGAGGAAACGCCATGTCGCTGTTCTCGTTTCTCGGAGCCGTCGAGATCGGGCTGATCTTTGCCCTGGTCGCGCTCGGCGTCTATATCTCGTTTCGCCTGCTGCGCTTTCCCGACCTGACGGTCGACGGCAGCTTTCCGCTTGGCGGCGCCGTCTGCGCCGTCCTGATCCACAACGGCTACAGCCCCTACCTCGCAACGGTCGCGGCAACGCTTGCCGGCGCGGTCGCGGGCTACATCACCGGCTGGCTCAACGTGCGCCTGAAAATCATGGACCTGCTCGCCAGCATCCTGATGATGATCGCGCTGTTCTCGGTCAACCTGCGCGTGATGGGTGGCCCGAACGTGCCGCTGATCAACGACCCGACGATGTTCACGCTGCTGCAACCCGAGGGTCTCGAAGACTACTGGTCGCGCCCCATGCTGCTGCTCATCTTCGTCATCGTGGCCAAGGTCGCGACCGACTGGTTCTTCTCGACCGAGAAGGGCCTCGCGATCCGCGCCACCGGCTCCAACGCGCGCATGGCGCGCGCGCAGGGCATCAACACCGGCGCGATGGTGCTGCTCGGCATGGCGATCTCCAACGCGCTTGTCGGGCTCGCGGGAGCGCTGTTCGCGCAGACCCAGGGTGGCGCGGATATCTCGATGGGCATAGGCACGATCGTGATCGGCCTGGCCGCGGTGATCGTCGGCGAGGCCATCCTGCCTTCGCGCAAACTGGTGCTTGCGACGCTGGCCGCGATCATCGGAGCGATCGTCTACCGCTTCTTCATCGCGATCGCGCTCAACAGCGATTTCATCGGCCTGAAGGCGCAGGACCTCAACCTCGTGACCGCCATCCTCGTGACGATCGCCCTCGTGGTCCCGAACCTCAAGCGCATGCTGCAGCACAAGCGGCTGCCCGATGCGCCCAAGAGCCTGTGACGGAGGGACGACACCATGCTGAATGCGCAAGAACTCTTCATCACGTTCAACCCCGGCACGCCGATCGAGACCAAGGCGCTGCGCGGGATGACGCTGGAAATCCCGTCGGGCCAATTCGTCACCGTCATCGGCTCCAACGGAGCAGGCAAATCGACCTTCCTGAACGCGATTTCCGGCGGTATCGGCGTCGATTCCGGCACCATTTCCATCGATGGGCTGGATGTCACGCGTGAGCCGGTGTGGACCCGCGCGCAGCGCGTCTCGCGCGTGTTCCAGGACCCGATGGCCGGCACCTGCGAAGACCTCACGATCGAGGAAAACATGGCGCTGGCGCAGCAGCGCGGCACCCGCCGCGGGCTGCGCGGAGCGGTCAAGGCTTCCGAGCGCGCGATGTTCCGCGAACGCCTGTCCACGCTCGGCCTCGGGCTGGAAAACCGGCTCACCGACCGCATCGGCCTGCTCTCGGGCGGCCAGCGCCAGGCCGTGAGCCTGCTCATGGCGGCGCTGCAACCCTCGCGCATCCTGCTGCTGGACGAGCACACGGCGGCGCTCGATCCGCGCACCGCCGACTTCGTGCTGCAGCTCACCTGCCGCATCGTCTCGGAAAACAAGCTCACGACGATGATGGTCACGCACAGCATGCGCCAGGCACTGGACGTGGGCGAACGCACCGTGATGCTGCACCAGGGGCAGGTCGTGCTCGACGTGTCGGGGGAGGAGCGCTCGCGCCTGGACGTGCCCGACCTGCTCAAGATGTTCGAGAAGGTACGCGGCGAACAGCTCTCGGACGACGCGCTGCTGCTTGGCTGAGCGCTATCGCGGCCCCTCCGGTGGCGGCGCGCTCGCCACCGGAGCGGAAAGCCGGCGCCCCGCGAACACCACCGCCACCACCGCGAACGCAAAGCCGAGCGACATCGCGTCGATGCGTTCACCGAGCAGCGGCACGGCAAACAGCATGGCAAAGAACGGCTGCAGCAGCAGCACCTGGCTCACACGCAGCGTACCGCCCCACTGCAGGCCGCGAAACCACGCGAAAAACCCGGACCACATCGATACCGCGCCCACGTAGGCGAGCCCGGCCCAACTCGCCCAGCGCACGTCGTGCACTTGCGCTGCATCGGGCCAGAGCCAGAGCGCCAGCGGCAGCGAAGCCGGCAGCGCCGCCGCACACATCCAGCAGATCACGCGCTCCGCGCCCAGCACGGGCGTGACCTGCGCGCCGTAGACGTACCCGACCGCGGTCGCGAGCACCGCGCCGCCCAGCAGCAGGTCCGCGTGCGAAAAACCGAACCCGCCGGCATCGCGCGTGCGCAGCAGTGAAAACGCCACCACCAGCGCCGCGCCCAGCACCGCGCACAACCAGAAACCCAGGCGCTCGCGTTCGCGCAGCACCAGCGCCGCCATCACCGCCGTCATGAGCGGAATGACCGCCACGATCACGGCGGCATGCACGGCCGTGACGCTGCGCAGCGCCAGCGCCGCGAGCAACGGCCAGCCAATGACGTTGCCCGCCACCGCCAGCAGCAGCGGACGCCAGAGCGGCCGCGCCGGCCATGGCGAGCGCGTCCACAGCAGGAACACCGCGGAAAGCACGCCAGCGATCGCCGCACGCGCTGCGGTAACAAACCAGGGGGAAAGCTGCGGATCGGCGTCCGACCCGGTGGCAAGGCGCGTCGCCGGCACGGTGACCGAAAACAGCACCATGCCGAACACGCCCAGCCAGAAGCCGACGCGTCGACGCCGCAGGCCTTCAGGTGCAGTGGTCACACAGGGCAGCGTTCACGCCAGGGTGTCATCGATCGCCGCGCGCACGTCGTCCGGTATCGGCACCGCCTTGTGCGTCTGCAGGCTCGTGAACACCAGCACCTGGCGGCCCCCCACGCGCAACTCGTCGCCCTGGCGCACTTCAAGCCCGAGCGTGAGTGAACGGTGTCCCACCTGCTCGGGCCACAATGCAAACAGCACGTCCTCACCCATGCGGCTGATCGCTCGAAAGTCGCATTCGAGCCGCACCGTCGGCGTGCCGATGCGCCGTTCACCGATGAACCCGGCGTAATCGATGCCCAGCCCGAGCGTGAACCAGTCTTCCAGCAGGTGGTTGAACAGCACCAGGTACTGCGGGAAGAACACGATGCCTGCCGGATCGCAGTGAGAAAAGCGGATTGAGTAAATCCGCTCGAACCGGCCCGCGACGGCCGCGTTGTCCGGCATGTTCAGAACGCCGCGATGCCGGTGATCGCGCGCCCCAGGATGAGCGCATGGATGTCATGCGTGCCCTCATACGTGTTGACCACCTCCAGATTCACCAGGTGGCGCGCCACGCCGAATTCGTCGCTGATGCCGTTGCCGCCCATCATGTCGCGTGCCAGGCGGGCGATGTCCAGCGCCTTGCCGCACGAGTTGCGCTTGATGATGGAGGTGACCTCCACGGCGGGGTTGCCCTCGTCCTTCATGCGTCCCAGGCGCAGGCAGGCCTGCAGACCCAGGCTGATCTCGGTCAGCATGTCGGCCAGCTTCTTCTGGATGAGCTGGTTGGCCGCCAGCGGCTTGCCGAACTGCTTGCGGTCGATCACGTACTGGCGCGCGCGGGCGTAGCAGTCCTCGGCCGCGCCCAGCGCGCCCCAGGCGATGCCGAAGCGCGCGCTGTTGAGGCACGTGAAGGGGCCCTTCAAGCCCCGCACCTCGGGGAAGGCGTTTTCCTCGGGGCAGAAGACTCCATCCATCACCACCTCGCCGGTGATGCTGGCGCGCAGGCCGACCTTGCCGTGGATGGCGGGGGCACTGAGACCCTTGAAGCCCTTTTCGAGCACGAAGCCGCGGATCGCGCCCTCGTCGTCCTTGGCCCAGACCACGAACACGTCGGCGATCGGGCTGTTGGAGATCCACATCTTGCTGCCCGACAGCGAGTAGCCGCCGGGCACCTTCTTGGCGCGCGTGATCATGCTGCCGGGATCGGAGCCGTGGTTGGGCTCGGTCAGGCCGAAGCAGCCAATCCACTCGCCAGTGGCCAGTTTGGGCAGGTACTTCTGTTTGGTGGCCTCGTTGCCGAAGGCGTTGATCGGCACCATGACCAGCGAAGACTGCACGCTCATCATCGAGCGATAGCCCGAATCGACGCGCTCGACCTCGCGCGCGATCAGGCCGTAGCTGACGTAGCCCAGGCCGGCACCGCCGTACTGCTCGGGAATGGTGGGGCCGAGCAGCCCCAGCTCGCCCATTTCGCGGAAGATGGCGGTGTCGGTCTGCTCCTTGCGGAACGCCTCCTGCACGCGCGGCAGCAGCTTGTCCTGGCAGTAGGCGTGCGCGGCCTGCTGCACCGCACGTTCATCGTCGGTGAGTTGGTCGTGCAGGGCGAAGGGGTCGTCCCACTGGAAGCGGGCTTTCGTAGAGCTAACCATGGAAACTCTCCAATCAGAAACGGAAAATGGAAAAAGAACCCCCTTGCGGTGGCCGCAAGAAGACATGAACCTCGCGCGGGCAGGCGCTATATTGCGGCGTACCCCCACGAAGGCAGGCAACATGACCACCATCACGCACGCGCCACCTGCACAGCGACCGGCCAACCCGCGCGACGTACTCACGCGCGCCGCTGCCGGGCCAGACGTCACCGGACGTTACGGCACGCATGCCGACGCCTTGATCGACCTCTACCTGCCGCCGGGCCAGGTTCGCCGCGCGCCGCTGGTGGTGCTGTTTCACGGCGGCTTCTGGCGCGCGCAGTACGACCGCGTCCACCTGCGACCGCTGGCCGTCGCGCTGCGCGAATGCGGCTTTGCCGTGGCGCTGCCGGAATATCGGCGCATCGGCGGTGCGCCAGGGCTGGAAGGCGGCTACCCGGCCACCTTCGACGATGCGACTCAGGCACTGCACGCCGTCCCGACCTTGCTGGCCGAACACGGCATGACCGCCTCGCACACGACGCTGGCAGGCCATTCGGCTGGCGGCCACCTTGTGCTCTGGCTTGCCGGCATACCCTCGATCGGCATCGACCGTGTCGTCGCGCTGGCACCGGTGGCGGACCTCTACGCCGCGTATGCCGACCATCTGGGAGACGACGCGGTGCGCGGCCTGCTCGGCGGATCGCCAGAGTCGGCCGCGCAACGCTACGCGGCCACCGACGTGGCGGCCCGGCTCGCGCAGCGCCCGCCTGGCGAGATCGTGGTGCTTCATGGCAGCGAGGACGACCGGGTGCCGATCTCGAACGTGCGCGGTCTGCTTGTGCGCCATCCGTGGATCACCCTGCACGAACTGCAGGGCACGGAGCACTTCGCGCTCATCGACCCGCTGCTGCACGCATGGCCGGTCGTGCGCGCTGCGATGGATGCCAGGCGGGATGGCGGTCATACCTGAACGACGCGCGCGGGATCAGTCCGGCACCACGGCCGTGACCTCGATCTCGACCTTGGCACGCGCCTCCATCAGCGCCGCCACCTGCACGCAGGTCATCGCCGGGAAGTTCTTGCCCATCACGTCGCGGTAGGCCACGCCCAGCTCCTTCAGGCGGCTGTTGTACTCGACGCGGTCGAGCACGTACCAGGTCATGCGCACCATGTGCTCGGGGCCTGCGCCCGCCTCCTTGAGCACGGCGGCGACGTTGGCGAGCGCCTGGTGCACCTGCTCGATGAAGTCGTCGGTCTCGAACTGCTGCTGGGCGTTCCAGCCGATCTGGCCGCCGACGAAGATCTGCGTGCCACGCGCCGCGATGCCGTTGGCGTATCCGCGCGCGGGCGCCCAGCCCGGGGGTTGAATCTGCTTGAACGTCATGCCGTCTGCCTCAGTTTGAAACGCTGTACCTTACCTGTTTCCGTGCGCGGCAGCGCGCCGATGAATTCGATCTCGCGCGGGTACTTGTAGGGCGCGATGCGGCTCTTCACGTAGTCCTGCAGCGTCTTGGTCAGCGCCGCGTCACCCTTGTAGCCAGGCTTGAGCACGATGAAGGCCTTGATGATCATGCCGCGCGCCTCGTCGGGTTTGCCGACCACGCCACATTCGGCCACCGCCGGGTGCGTGAGCAAACAGCCTTCGACTTCGGGGCCACCGACGTTGTAGCCGGCGGTGACGATCATGTCGTCGTTGCGCGCCTGGTAGAAGAAATAGCCGTCCTCGTCCTGGACGAACGAGTCGCCGGGGTGGTTCCAGCCGTTGGTCACGTATTTCTTCTGGCGCTCGTCCTGCATGTAGCGGCAGCCGGTCGGGCCGATCATCGCCAGGCGCCCCACGGTGCCGCGCGGCACCTCGTTGTCGTCGTCGTCCACCACCTTGGCGGTGTAGCCCGGCACCACCTTGCCGATCGCGCCCGGGCGCACCTCGCTGCCGGCCGACGAGATGTAGATGTGGAACACCTCGGTGCCACCGATGCCGTCGAGCATCTCGATGCCGGTCGCCTGCTTCCAGAGCTGGCGCGTGGCGTCGGGCAACGCCTCGCCAGCGCTCACGGAAATGCGCAACGTGGGCACGCCGATCGACTGCATGAACGGCGCCATCTGGCGGTAGAACGTCGGCGCGGTGTAGCAGATGGTGACGCCGTACTCGCGCATCTGGCGCACCATGGTTTCGGGGCTGTAGCGCCCGTCGGGGAAGTACACGCTGGCACCCGCCCACATCGGGAACACCAGCAGCCCGCCGAGGCCGAAGGTGAACGCCAGGGGCGGCGAGCCGGTGACCACATCGTTCTCGTTGGCCTTGAGCACATGGCGCGGCCACGCGTTGCAGGCCGCGAGCACCTCGCGGTGCGTGGTGACGCAGGCCTTGGGCACGCCGGTCGTGCCGCTGGTGAACGCGAGCAGCGCGACGTCGTCCGCCGCCGTCGGGCAGCCTGCGTACGCAGCGGGCTGCTTGGCCGAGCGTGCCTCGAGGCCGTCGGCGCGGGCGCGGTCGCCAAACACCACCACCGGCAACTTGCCCGATTTCACCTGGGCCACCAGTTGCATCTCTTCGAGCAGGTGCGCCTCACACAACGCGAGCGCGGGCTCGGCCTTGTCGGCCACCTGGTCAAGCTCCTTGGCGCGCAACAACGGCATCGTCGCCACCGCGATCAGGCCGGCCTTGACGACGGCCAGCCACGCAAGCGCCATCTCGATCGAGTTGCCGCCACGCAGCAGCACGCGGTTGCCAGGCACGAGCTTGAGCTCATTGAGCAGCACGCCGCAGATGCGGTTTACCTCGGCTTCGCCGTCGCGGTAGCTCAAGGTCTGGCTCGGCGAGCGCAGCATGGGCCGGTCGCCCCAGCCCTTGGCGAGCACGTCGCCAAAGAGCGTGCTCACCACGTTGGCCTGGTCGGGAATCTGCTGTTCGGGCAGGTCGTAGCGGAACTGCGGCCACTGCTCGCGCGGGGGCAGCCGGTCGCGTACGTAAGAGTCTTTCTGTGCCGATGCGATGGTCATTGTTTCGTCTCCTGCAGGGCGGCCTTCCCAATGATGAGCTGCTGCACCTCGGTCGCACCTTCGTAGATGCGCAGCGCGCGTATGTCGCGGTAGAGTGATTCAACCTTGCTGCCGACCATGACGCCCAGGCCGCCATGCATCTGCAGCGCCATGTCGATCACGCGCTGGGCGTTCTCGGTGGCGGTCATCTTGGCCATGGCGGCGGCCACGCTGCGCGCGCGCAGGTCGCCCTGGCCGGTATCGCGCATCCAGGCAGCGCGGTAGGTCAGCAGCGCGCCGGCGTCGATCAGCGCGGCCATCTCGCCGAGCCTGGCCTGCGTGAGCTGGAAATCCGCCAGCGTCTGGCCAAACATCTTGCGGTGACTTGCGTGCGCTATCGCCTCGGCAAGCGCGCGCCGCGCCATGCCCAGGGCGGCAGCGGCCACGCTCGCGCGGAAGATGTCCAGCGTCTGCATCGCGAGCTTGAAGCCCGCGTTCAACTCGCCCAGCATCTGGTCACCCGACACACGGCAACGCTCGAACTTGAGCGTGGCCAGCGGATGCGGCGCCATCACGGGAATATGCGCCGAATCGTCCAGCCCCGGCGTGCCGCGATCGACGACGAAGGCGCTGATGCCGCGGCTGCCGCCGTGCGGGTCGGTCTTGGCGAACACGCAGTAGAAATCCGCCATGCCGCCGTTGCTGATCCAGGTCTTGCTGCCGTCGAGAAAATAGGAACCATCCTTTTCCTGCACAGCGCAATCCGGGCGCGCGCTGCCAGCTAGCAATTTCATGGCGGCAACGTCCGACCCCGCCTCGGGCTCGGAGAGCGCGAAGGCCGCGATCTTCGCGCCGCTGGCCACGTGCGGCAGGTAATCTTGCTTCGTGGCGGTGCTGCCGCCCAGCGAGATCGCGCCGCTGCCCAGGCCCTGCATCGCGAACGCGAAGTCCGCCAGCGGCGAATGGAACGCCAGCGTCTCGCGCAGCAGCACGAGCGCGCGCGAGTCGAGCTCGGGCAGCGCGCCGCCGAACGCGCCCGGCACGCAGTAGCGCAGCCAGCCGTCGGCGCCCATGCGGCGCACCCAGTCGCGGCACGCCGCGCGGTCGTCGGTCTCGTCCACGCGCTGCGCGTTCACCCAGTCAGGCAGCTCGGCGGCGATACGCCGGTGCGCCTCGTCAAAGAACGGCAGCGCCAGATGCGCCGTGGAGGGGCGCAGCGACGTGGCCTGCATGACACCGGCACTCATCAGTCGCCTCCGAACACGGGTTTCTGCTTGGCCACGAACGCTTCGTAGGCACGGCGGAAGTCCTGCGTCTGCATGCAGATCGCCTGTGCCTGCGCCTCGGCCTCGATCGCCTGGTCGATCGTCATCGCCCATTCCTGGTTCAGCATGTTCTTGGTCATCGCGTGGCCGAACATCGGCCCTGCGGCGAGCTGGCGCGCCAGCGCCTGCGCCTTGCCGAGCAGCTCGCTACTTTCGTGCAGCCCGTTGAAGAAGCCCCACGCCAGACCCTCGTGCGCGCTCATCGCGCGGCCGGTGAAGAGCAACTCGCTCGCTCGGCCCTGGCCGATCACGCGCGGCAGCAGCGCGCAGGCGCCCATGTCGGCACCGGCCAGCCCCACGCGGGTGAAGAGAAACGCGGTCTTGGTCAGCTCGGTGCCGTAGCGCAGGTCGCACGCGAGCGCCATCATCGCGCCCGCCCCGGCGCACACGCCGTCGATCGCGCCGACGATGGGCTGCGGGCAGCCGCGCATGGACTTGACGAGGTCGCCTGTCATGCGCGTGAACTCCAGCAGCTCGGGCATGCTCATCTTCGTGAGCGGGCCGATGATGTCGTGCACGTCGCCGCCCGAGCAGAAGTTGCCGCCCTCGCCTGTCACCACCACGACCTTGACGTCGGTGGCGTAACGCAGGCCGTTGAACAGGTCGCGCAGTTCGCCGTAGCTGTCGAAGGTGAGCGGGTTCTTGCGCTCGGGGCGGTTGAGCATGACGGTGGCCACACCGTCTTCGCCGCACTCCCAGGCGAAGTGTCGCGCCTGGTAGCGCGCGCGCGCCGCGTACTGCGGGCGCATCGGGTTGGACTCGGGGACGTAGTGTTTCATGCGATCTCCAGATAGTGACGTTTGACCTTGCCGAGCAACTGGTGCAGCGCCTGGATCTCGTTCGACGTGAGGCCGCCGAGCGCCTCCACGATCCAGCCCTCGTGCGCCTGCGCCATGCCGCGGAATTCCCTGCGGCCCTTGGACGTGAGCCGCACCAGATAGGCGCGCCGGTCGCCCTCTACGTTCACGCGCTCGACCAGGCCTTCGCTTTCGAGCTGGTCGGTGATGCCGGTGACGTTGCCGCCCGTGACCATCATGCGTTTGGACAGCTCGCTCATGCGCAGGCCCTCGGGCACGCGTTCGAGCTGCGCCATCAGGTCAAAGCGCGGCAGCGTGGTTTCGAACTGCTCGCGCAGACGCGAGCGCAGGTCGCGCTCTATCGTCTGCGTGCAGGCCAGCATGCGCAGCCACAGCCTGAGCTGCTCGGGGTGCTCGGCGTGCGCGCGCGCCTCCAGATCGATCGGTGCCATGGCTACATCACCTCCCCGCCACTGACGGAAATCGCCTGTCCGGTGACCGAGGCCGCCTCGCCCTGGCACAGCCAGAGCACCGCGCTCGCCACCTCGTGCGGCTGCACCAGGCGCTTTTGCGGGTTGCCCGCCGCGAGCTGCGCGCGCGCCTCCTGCTCGCTGCGCCCCGTCTTGGCGACGATGTTGGCGATGCTGTCCTTGAGCAAGTCGGTTTCCGTGTATCCGGGGCAGACGGCATTGACCGTCACGCCCTTGGTCGCCAGCTCCAGCGCGAGCGACCGGGTCAGGCCCAGCACGCCGTGCTTGGCGGCGCAATAGGCGCTGACATAAGCGTAACCGCGCTGCGCCGCCGTGCTCGCGACGTTGACGACACGCCCCCAGCCCTGTGCCAGCATGTCCGGCAGCGCCGCCTGCGTGCAGACCATGGTACCCGTGAGATTCACCGCCAGCATCCGTTGCCACAGCGCCGGGTCGGTTTTCATGAACGGTGCGCTCACCGCCTGACCGGCGTTGTTCACGAGCGTATCGATGGCGCCGAAACGCGCGCGTGCGTGCTCGAACGCCTGCGCCACGGAGGTCGCGTCGGCCACGTCCGCGCTCACGGCCGCCAGGCGCTGCGCCGCGTCGGCGCCGCCCGCAATCGCCTCCAGCCGGTCGCTGTCCACGAGACTGCGCCCGAGCACCGTGACGCGCGCGCCCGCCGCCAGCAGCGCCTGCGTCACCGACAGGCCGATGCCGCGCGCGCCGCCCGTCACAAGACAGTGACGGGCGTTCCAGAGCGAAGGCGTGGCCATGGCGCTCACAGCGCCACGTGGATGGCGGCCTGCGCGATCTGCGCGGCGATCTGCGCCTTCTCGCGCTCGAACAGGGCCTCCATCTGGCGCTTGCCCTGGTAGTACTGCTTGGGCCAGGCGATGGCGGTGTAGCCGATCTTGGCCGCTTCGGTGAGCGTCCACGCCGGATTGGCCAGGTGCGGGCGCGCCACGGCGCACAGGTCCGCACGACCCGCGGCGATGATGCTGTTGACGTGGTCGGCCTCGGTGATCGCACCGACTGCGATCGTCGCGATACCCGCCTCCTGGCGCACGCGGTCCGCGAACGGCGTCTGCCACATGCGGCCGTAGACCGGCTGCTCTTCCTTGCTCACCTGCCCGGCAGAGCAATCGATCATGTCGGCGCCGGCGGCCTTGAAGGCCTTGGCTATCTCGACCGCGTCGGCCGGCGTGATGCCGCCATCGACCCAGTCGGTGGCCGAGATGCGCACCGACATCGGCTTGTCCTGCGGCCACACGGCGCGCATCGCCTTGAACACCTCGACCGGGTAGCGCAGACGGTTTTCCAGGCTGCCGCCGTATTCGTCGCTGCGGTGGTTGGTCAGCGGCGAGATGAACTCCGAGAGCAGGTAGCCGTGCGCGCAGTGCAGCTCCAGCCAGTCGACGCCGATGTCGATGCAGTCGCGCGTGGCCTCGACGAAGCGCTGCTTGAGCGCCTCCATCTCAGGCTTGGTGAGCGCCTTGGCAACCTGGCTGACGCCGGGCAGGTACTGCTGCGCGGAGGCGCCGACGATGGGCCAGTTGCCCGATTCCAGCGGCAGGTCGGTGCCGTCCCAGGCCAGGCGGGTCGAGGCCTTGGCGCCGGCGTGGCCCAGCTGCATGGCGAACTTGGCGTCGCTGTGCGCGTGGATCCAGTCGGCGATGCGCTTCCACCCCGCCTTCTGCTCGGCGTTGTACAGGCCGGGGCAGCCGGGGGTGATGCGGCCTTCGGGCGTGATGCAGGTCATCTCGGCGAACACCATGCCCGCGCCGCCCATGGCGCGCGCGCCCAGGTGCACGAGGTGGTAGTCGCTCGGCAGGCCGTCGACGCACGAGTACTGCGCCATCGGCGATACCACAACGCGATTCTTGAGCGTGAGGCCGCGCACCGTGTACGGCAGGAACATCGGCGGCGGCGGGGTCTGCTCCGCTGGCACCCGGAGACCGTCGCGCTCGGCCAGCCAGCGCTCGTAGCCCTCCAGCCAGGCCTTGTCGCGCAGGCGCAGGTTCTCGTGGCTGATGCGCTGGCTGCGCGTGAGCATGGAATACATGAACTGCGGCGGCTCCAGCTGGTCGCAGTAGCGCTCGCCACAGACCTCGAACCACTCCATCGCGTTCCACGCGGCGTTCTGCAGGCGCAGCGCCTCGATGCTGCGGTCCGCCTGGTACTGCGTGAGCACGTTCTCGATCTGGTCAGCGCCATCGCCGAGTTCGATGAACTTGCGCGTCAGATCGATCGCGTCCTCCAGCGCCAGCTTGGTGCCCGAGCCGATGGCGAAGTGCGCCGTGTGCACCGCGTCGCCCAGCAGCACGACGTGCGCGCCGTTGGCGTTCCTGAACCACCAGTTGTCGCACTTGACGCGCGTGAAGTTGATCCAGGCCGAGCCACGCAGGTGGCGCGCGTTGCTCATGAGTTTCTCGCCCTGCAGGTTCCTGGCGAACAGCTTTTCGCAAAAGGCGATGGATTCGTCCGGGCCGGCCTGGTCCAGGCCGTGCGCCCGCCACACGTGCTCGGGGCACTCGACGATGAAGGTCGAGGTGTTCTCGTCGAACTTGTAGATGTGCGCCTGAAACCAGCCGTGCTCGGTCTTCTCGAAGATGAAGGTGAAGGCGTCGTAGAGCTTGTGCGTGCCCAGCCAGATGAAGCGGTTGGGGCGCACCGCCAGCTCGGGCTTGAACGTATCCTGGTGCAGCGTGCGGATCTTGGAATTGATGCCGTCGCTGGCGATGATGAGGTCGGCGTCCTTGAAGTCGAGGTCGGAATCGACCTCGGTCTCGAACACGAGCTTCACGCCCAGCTGCTCGCAGCGCGCCTGCAGGATGTTGAGCAGCTTCTTGCGGCCGATGCCCACGAAGCCGTGGCCGCCCGAGCGGATCACCGTGTCCTTGAACAACAGCTCGATGTCGTCCCAGTGGTTGAACGCCTGCTGGATGTCATCCGCCGTGGGTTTGTCCCACTGGCGCATGTTGTCCATCGTCGCGTCGGAGAACACCACGCCCCAGCCGAAGGTGTCGTAGGGCTTGTTGCGCTCCACCACCGTGATGTCGTGTGACGGGTTGCGCTGCTTCATCAACAGGGCGAAATACAGGCCGCCTGGTCCGCCGCCGATGCACACGATCTTCATGGGTGGTCTCCTTGAGGTGATGCCGTTAATTTACGTTTGATTAATTTAGATGTCAAGTAAATTTTTCTAGGGTTTTCCCGGGTTCGCAGGGTGCCCACGCGCAACCTGCACGGACGCTCCCGTACTCGTCCAGAAATTCGCACTGCATCCGACGTGAACCCACGAAATACGAGCGCCGTTCACGCTTGAACCGATCGCTTTATTTTTCGGTGCGGACGATCCAACACCGCCCCCGCACACTACCCGAGACGCGGCTCGACCGCAACACACGATTTTCGTTACCGGCGCTGCGGACACGCGGCGCCGCACCTGTAGCCCCCGCGAGCGCCCACGAAAAAGGCTGCTGCCCGTGGCGCCACGGGCAGCAGCCTCGTCACGTGATACCCGCAGGCTTACTGGCGGATGAAGTCGATGACGATTTCGCCGGGCTCGCGCTGGCGGTACTCGATGGCCACGCCGTCGCCGTAGCGCATCTCGATCTGGTTCAAGAGCGGCAGCGGGTCATGGTCATTCATGAAGCGCATGGTCTCGCCGGGGTTGAGCGCGTCGAGCGCGCCGAAGATGGCCGAGTGGCGAAAACGGCGGGCGATGCCGCGGGCGTCGAACGGGTAGATGGATTCGGCGGTGGTGTGATCGTGCATGGTCGGTAAAAGTGCATCAAAAATGACACTTCAGTGTACGGCGCGGCGCGCCGGCGCGGCACCGGTGGCCCTGCTGCGAGCACGGACAAGGGGATGGCAAATGATCGCCAGGCACGCAGCGGCGTCGCACCGCCATCTTTGGTCACTGCGTGAACCGGCGCAACTGGACCAGCGCCGCCTGCGCCGCCCGCCGGCCTTCGGCGATGGCTTCATCTGCGCGGTGAAAATCGAGTAGCCCCAGGTGCACGAGGCTGGGCTTCACCACCACCTCGGGCGGATCACCCGCCATGCGGCTGCGCGTGATGCGCATCTGCATGATCGCGACGCTGGTCATCACCACGTCCAGCACCGAGGGCGGCTTCGGTTGTGGCGCGCGCACCGCCGCATCGCGCGCAGGCAGCCAGGCCAGCAGCCGCTGGCGCCAGTCCTGCGGGTCGGCAGGTTCGGGCGCAGGTTCAGGTTCAGGTTTGAGTACAGGCTCGGGCTCGCCGTCCGGCTCGGCGGTCGCAAGTGGCTGCATGTGGCGGTGCAGGATGTCGGCGTTCAGGTCGACCGCGATCACGATGTCCGCACCCATCGCGCGCGCGAGCGACGTGGGCACGGGGTTCACGATGCCGCCATCGACCAGCAGCCGGCCGTCGTCCCTCTGCACCGGCGTGAACAGGCCGGGCAGCGCGATCGAGGCGCGCACCGCGTCGGCGATCGAGCCTTCGCGCAGCCAGACCTCCGCGCCCGAATGCAGGTCGGTAGCCACCGCCGCGAAGGGCAGCGGCGAATCTTCAATGTCGAAATCGGCGAAGTGGCTGCGCCAGAAATCGATGAGCTTCTCGCCCTTGAGCATGCCGCCCGAGAGCTTGAAATCCATGAAGCCAAAGACCTCGCGCATGCCCAGGCTCAGCACCCAGTCGGCAAAACGATCGAGCTCGCCCGCCGCATACGCCGCGCCGACCAGCGCGCCGATGGAGGCGCCACAGACCACGTCGGGCTCCACGCCCTCTTCCTGCAGCACCTGCAGCACGCCGATGTGCGCCCAGCCACGCGCCGAGCCGCTGCCGAGCACGAGGCCCAGGCGGGGAGTGCGTCGCATCAATGCCATGTCAAGCCACCTCTTTCACAGTGCCCGCGAGCCATGCGGCGCCGCGTACGCCCGACGAGTCGCCGTGCGCCGCTGGACGAAGAACCGTGCGCACGCCATCACTGAACACGTGCGGGGCCATCCGCGCGGGCAGTGCATCGTAGAGCTCGGCGATGCGGCTGACACCGCCACCAAGCACGATCACCTGCGGGTCCAGCACGTTCACCACCTGCGCCAGCGCCCGTGCGAGCCTTCCCGCATAGCGCTCGAAACTCGTTCGCGCCGCCGCATCGCCACCGCGCATTGCCGCGACGATGGCCCCGGGCGTCAGCGACTCACCCGTCACCCGCGCATGATCGGCGGCAAAGGCCGGGCCGCTGAGCCAGGCCTCGACGCAATCATCTCGCCCACACCAGCAGCGCAGCACCATTCCTTCGCCAGCCGCCTTCGGCAGCCGGTTGTGCCCCCACTCTCCCGCAACGGCGTTGCAGCCGCGCAGCATCTGTCCGCGCACCACGATGCCCGCGCCCACGCCGGTGCCCAGGATGGCGGCGAATACCACCTCCGCGCCCGCGCCGGCGCCATCCCTGGCCTCCGACAGCGCCAGGCAGTTGGCGTCGTTCTCCAGCCGCACCGGGCGTGCCAGCAACGCCTGCAGATCCTCACGCAGCGGTCGCCCATTGAGCGCGGTGGAGTTGGCGTTGCGCACCCAGCCGGTGGTGGGTGACACGCTGCCCGGAATGCCTACGCCCAGCGGCAGGCCCGCAGCGCCCAGCCGGCGCTCGGCCATGGCCACCAGGTCGGCGATGGCCCGCAGCGTGCCAGCGTAATCACCCTGCGGCGTGGGCACGCGATCGCGCAGCAGGAAGGCGTCCTGCGCATCGAGCGCAGCGATCTCGATCTTGGTGCCGCCCAGGTCGATGCCCAGGCGAACCGGCGGCACGGTCACTTGGCGAACGGGCTGGTACACCACTGCTGCTCACACGGGATGCCGTCGTTGTTGCCATCCATCTTGACGCCGGGGCAGTTGCGCAGGAAGAACGTGGCCTCGGCGCACGAAGTCATCTGCGAGCAGTACTGGCGCCCATCGCAGCGGAACACCGGAGCATCAGCACCAGGCGCCGAACGCGATTCAATCACCGTCGCAGGCGCGGCCGCCTGTCCGTGCCTCTGGGCACTCCACCACTGCAACCCCTTCCAACCCAGCCCGGCAACGATCGCCAGCATCAAGAGGAAGCTGACAGCCCGGCCCAGGAAGCCCGGCCCCGCTGTTCCTTCGCGCCTGCGGGCTGACGTGCGGCGAATCGGCGGCGATGCCCGGTCGGCACGGTCGGCCCACGCGACACGCCGCGCCTGCTTGCGGCCCTTGGGATCGGTCCCGATCTCGAAACTGAGGCGATCGCCCGGCTGCGGCCGCAATGCGGTGCTCCTGGCAAACGCGCTGATGTGCACGAAGATTTTGTCGCCACCCTCCGCGGGCTCGATGAAGCCGAAGCCGCGCTCATCGTTCCACTGCGCCAGGCGGCCTTCGTAGCGCACGGTTCAACCTTCCGGCGCCAACAGCGCCCGCATCCCGTCCTCGTCGAGCACAGGCACGCCCAGCGCCTGCGCCTTGGCGAGCTTGCTGCCCGCCTCGGCGCCGGCGACGACGTAGCTCGTCTTCTTGCTGACCGAGCCCGCCACCTTGGCGCCCGCGGCTTCAAGCAGATCTTTCGCCTCGTCGCGCGTAAGCGTGGGGAGCTGGCCGGTGAGCACCACCGTCTTGCCCGCCAGCGGCAGTTGCGCGGCGGGCGCAGGTTCAGCGTCGCTCCACTGCACGCCGGCCGCCACCAGTTGCTGCACCACCTCACGGTTGTGCGGCTGCGCGAAGAAGGTGTGGATGGATGCAGCGACGATGGGGCCCACGTCGCTCACCTGCATCAGCGCGTCGACGTCGGCGGCCATCAAGGCATCGAGCGTGCCGAAGTGCCGCGCCAGATCCTTGGCCGTGGCCTCGCCGACGTTGCGGATGCCGAGCGCGTAGAGGAAGCGCGCAAGCGTGGTGCGCTTGGATTTTTCAAGCGCATCGCACAGGTTCTGCGCGGACTTTTCGCCCATGCGGTCCAGCCCCGCGAGCTGCTCCACCTGCAGCCCATAGATATCCGGCAGGCTGTGGATGAGGGCCTGATCCACGAGCTGATCGGCGAGCTTTTCGCCCAGGCCCTCGATGTCCATGGCCTTGCGGCTCGCGAAGTGCAGCAGCGCCTGCTTGCGCTGCGCGCTGCAGAAAA
The DNA here is from genome assembly GCA_026954015.1 of Burkholderiales bacterium. Lineage (GTDB taxonomy): Bacteria > Pseudomonadota > Gammaproteobacteria > Burkholderiales > Burkholderiaceae_C > Comamonas_C. The sequence continues at coordinate 22,890 of JAIXLP010000075.1, forward strand.
GCCCGCCGCTGCAGCGGTGGTCGGTCTCGCCATGCTCGCGCACCACGGCCGAGCCGCAGACCGGGCACGCGCGCGGCATGTGGAAGTTGGGCACGTAGGGCCGGCGCACGCTGCCGTCCTCCACGCGGCCCAGCACCTCGGGGATGACGTCGCCCGCGCGGCGCACGATGACCGCGTCGCCCACGCGCACGCGCTTGCGGCGCAGCTCGAAGACGTTGTGCAGCGTAGCGTTGGTGACGGTGGCGCCGCCAACGAACACCGGCGCCAGGCGCGCCACCGGCGTGAGCTTGCCGGTGCGCCCCACCTGCACGTCGATGGCCTGCATGGTCGTGACCATCTCCTGCGGCGGGTACTTGTGCGCCACGGCCCAGCGCGGCTCGCGCGTGACGAAGCCCAGTTGCCGTTGCAGCGTCAGGCTGTTGACCTTGTAGACCACGCCGTCGATGCCGTAAGGCAGCTCGGCGCGGCGCGCGCCCATGGCCTGGTGAAAGGCCACGAGCTCGGCCGGGCCGTGAACGACGCACACCTCGGGCGCGACGGGAAAGCCCCAGGCCTTGAGCTGCTGCAGCAAGGCGTCGTGGGTGGCGAACTGCGGCCCGCCCGCCTCGGGCGGCGTGACCTCGCCCAGGCCGTAGGCGAAGAACGAGAGCGGGCGCTGCGCCGCGATGCGCGCATCGAGCTGGCGCACCGCGCCCGCGGCGGCATTGCGCGGGTTCACGAAGAGCTTTTCGCCCTGCGCGCGCTGGCGCTCGTTCAGGCGCTCGAAGTCGGCCCCGCGCATGTAGACCTCGCCGCGCACCTCGATCACGGGTGGCACGCCGCTGCCATGCAGCGCGAGCGGGATCTGGCGGATGGTGCGTATCACGTGCGTCACGTCCTCGCCCACCTCGCCGTCGCCGCGCGTGGCCGCCTGCACGAGGCGCCCGTTTTCGTAGCGCAGATTCATCGCCAGGCCGTCGAACTTGGGCTCGGCGATGTATTCGACGGGCGGATCGGCATCGGTCAGGCCCAGTTCGCGGCGGATGCGCGCATCGAACGCCTGCGCGCCGCTGGCCTCGATGTCGGTTTCGGTGCGGATGCTGAGCATGGGCACCGCGTGGCGCACCGGCGCCAGCCCCGCGAGCACGCTGCCGAGCACGCGCTGCGTGGGCGAATCGGGCGTGACGAGTTCGGGGTGCGCGGCCTCCAGGCGTTCGAGCTGCTGGTAGACGCGGTCGTATTCGCCATCGGGCACGCTCGGCGCATCGAGCACGTAGTACTCGTGCGCCCAGCGGTTGAGCTGCGCGCGCAGCGCTTGCGCTTCTGTAGCAGCTTGCGCTTGCTCTGTCTGCGCCGAAGGCAGATTTGACTCCGACATTCCGGTCAACTGAAGAGCCGGCGCGCCAGCGCCGAGCCAGCGGAGAGTTCGCGCTCGTCGAGCTGGTCGTAGAGCTGCTCCAGATCGGCCGCAATCGGCTCCATCGCCATCGCCGGCAGGTGCTGGCCATTCTGGTCGCAGAGCACCCCGTCCATGGTCTGCCCGAGCTGCCCGGCCACCTCGCGCAGGCGCACGAAGGGCTGCTCGGCGCGCGCCACCTGCGGCACGTCCACGCTGAGGTGCACCTCGCGCAACGCCGAGCGCTCGGGCTCGTCGGCCATGGCGGCCTGCGCATCGTAGGAGAGCGTGAGCAGCGGCGGCAGGCCGGGCTCGGCGGCCGGCAGCACGAGGCGTCCCGGCATCGTGCCAACGACGAAGCCCAGCGGCGCCGCGCTTTGCTGGATGTAGCCCGGGCTCCACGCGGCCTGGCGCGCGCGCAGCATGAAGTTGAGCTGCGCGTCGTGGGCGCTGGCGAACTGGTCGAGCTCGCGCGCGCGCGCCACCTCGTGGCGCATGTCGGGAAACTCGGGCACCGCGTTGATCGCATCGGCAAACGCCTGCGCCTTGGCGACGAATTCGGAAAACTCGATGTCGTTGAGCGGCCCGAGGCGGTTGGCCAGTTGCACCCCGGCCTGGAAGCTGCGGTAGCGCTGGCCGGGGCGCGGCGGCTCCCACTGCTGCGTGGCGTCGTTCAGCGCCTCCACCGCGAACGGCTTGCTGCCGACGCGGCGCGTGGCCGGCAGCGCGGCAAGCGCCGCATCGCCCGAGACGGGCTGCTCGCTTGCGATGGGCACGAGCACGTCGATGAGCGCATCGAGCGCGCCGCGCACGCCCGCGCCAGCAACCGCGGTGCTCACCGGGGCGCCGACGGGATCGACGCGCAGGTCGTCCCAGGCGGGCGGCGCGTCGGGCCCGGGCGTGGCGGTGCCCAGCAAGGGGTCGAGCAGCGGGTCGTGGCGCGCCGCGCCCTCGGTCTCGTCTCCGGGCGGCGCGGACGGACGCGCGCGGCGCGGGGCGTTGCGATGGTTGCTCCAGGCGTTGTACGCGACCACGACGATCAGAACCAACGCGCCGGTGATGACGAGTGCCGTTTGAAATGAGCTCATGACTTTCAACTTTGTGCCATGGACAGGGCGCGCGCCATGTCCACCGCAACGATACGCGAGACGCCCTGCTCCTGCATCGTCACCCCGACGAGCTGCTCGGCCATTTCCATCGCGATCTTGTTGTGGCTGATGAAGAGGAACTGCGTGCCGCGCGACATGCTGGCGACCAGGCGCGCATAGCGCTCGGTGTTGGCGTCGTCCAGCGGCGCGTCCACCTCGTCGAGCAGGCAGAACGGCGCCGGGTTGAGCTGGAAAATGGCGAACACGAGCGCGATCGCGGTGAGCGCCTTCTCGCCGCCCGAGAGCAGGTGGATGGTCTGGTTCTTCTTGCCCGGCGGCTGCGCCATTACCTGCACGCCCGAGTCGAGGATTTCCTCGCCGGTCATCACCAGCCTGGCCTGGCCGCCGCCGAAGAGCTCGGGGAACATGCGTGCGAAGTGCGCGTTCACCGTCTCGAAGGTGCCCGACAGCAGCGTGCGCGTTTCCGCGTCGATGCGCCGGATCGCATCTTCCAGCGTGGACATCGCCAGTTGCAGGTCCTCGCTTTGCGCCGACAAGAAGCCGTGGCGCTCGCGCGCCGCCGCCAGTTCCTCCAGCGCCGCGAGGTTGACCGCGCCGAGCTGCTGCACCGCCTGCTGCAGGCGCTCGATCTCGGCGGGCAGGCTCTCGGCGCGCACCTGCGCCTGCGCCACCGACTGCGCAAGCTGCTCCAGATCGGCACCCGCCTCGGTGAGCTGCGCCTCGTACTGCGCAAGCGCAAGCTGCGCGGCCTGTTCCTTGAGCTGCAGTTCGGTGATGCGCGCGCGCCGGGGCTCGAGCTCGCGCTCGGTCGTGAGGCGCAGCTCGTCGCTGGCGCGCAGCCGGGTGGTGAGCTCGTCGTAGCTGATGCGCTGCGCCGCAAGCTGCTGCTCGCAGGCGCTGCGCGCTTCAAGCGCCTGCTGCAGCCCGCCCTGCGCCGCGGCGTCGGTCAGCCGGGCCAGCTCCTCGTGCGCGCGCTCGGTCTGCGCCTGCAGCTCCGCGCTCTGGCGCGCCGCCATCTCGATCGCGCGCGCAAGCTCCACCTGGCGCGCCTGCGCGCTGCGCTGGGCGAACTGCGCCTCCTGCGCGCGCCGCTCGAGCTGGCGCTGCTGCTCGCGCCACTGGGCCAGCGCCCGCTCGGCGGCGATCACCGCGTCGCCGAGCTGCGCGTCGCGCTCCTGGCTGTCGGCAAGCTGCAGGTCGAGCTCCTCAAAGCGCGCCTCGGCCTGCGCGCCGCGCTCGGCAAGGTCCTGCGCCTGCGCCTCGATCTCGGCCAGATCCGCCTCGATCTGCTGGCTGCGTGTGCGCACCTGTTCCACCGCCTGCGTGAGGCGCAGCAGCTCGACCTGCTCGGCGTGCGCGCGCGCCTGCGCCTCGCTGGCCTCGCGGCGCGTGGCGTGCAGGCTCTGGCTCGCCTGCTGGTAGGCCGCCTCGGCGCGCACCAGCGCCGTGCGCGATTCGTCGGCGATCAGCGCCTGCGCGCGCACCTGCTTGCGCAAATCGTCGATCTCCTGCGCGCGCGCCAGCAACCCCGACTGCTCGGTATCGGGCGCATGAAAATCCACACCGTGCGCGGTGACCGCGTGACCTTCGGGCGTGTAGATCGCCTCGCCCGGCTGCAACTGCGCGCGCCGCGCGAGCGCCTCTTCGAGCGTCGGCGCGGCCAGGCAGCCGTGCAGCCAGTCGGCCAGCGCCGCGCGCGCGTCCGCGTCATCCACCCGCAGCAGATCCACGAGACGCCCCGTGCCCGCCGCCGCGGCTGCGGACGCCGTGCCGCTGGCGTAGAACGACAGGCGCGCGGGCGGCGCCACGCCCGCGCCCGCAAAGCCGCGCAGCATGTCCAGCCGCCCCACGGGCAGCGCGCCCAGGCGCTCGCGCAGCGCAGCTTCCAGCGCGCTTTCCCAGCCCGGCTCGATGCGCAGCCGCGTCCACAGGCCCTGCAGGCCATCGAGCCCCTGGCGCGCAAGCCACGGCGCAAGGCGTTCGTCGGTCTTGAGCCGCTCCTGCAATTCTTCGAGCGCCGCCAGCCGCGCTGCCAGATCGGCCTGGCGCGTGCCCTCGTCGCTCGCGGCCTGCTGCAGCGCGCGGCGCTCCTCGTCGAGCCGGGGCGCGAGCGCGAGCACTTCGGCGAGCCGCGCCTCGCACTGCAGCGCCGCTTCGCTGCTGGCGCTGCTGCTCACCTGCAGGCGCGCGAGCAGCGCCTCGTCGGGCTGCGCCAGCGCGCGCTGGTCGCCGCGCAGGCGCTCGGCGCGCGCCTGCAACTGGCGGGTCTGCTCGGCGATACCGCGCTGCTCCGCCGCAAGCACCTGGATCTGCTGCTGCACCTGCGCCACGAGCGCGCGTTGCGCGGCGCTCTTGCCCTGGCTCTGGCGCAGGGCGTCTTCCAGGTCGGGCAGTTGCAGCGCCTGCTCTTCGACCTGCGCGGCGAGCAGTTCCACCTGCTCCTGCGCCTCGTCGCCCGTGCCCAGCAGCGTCTGCTGCTCGGCGTCGGCCTCGCGCTGGCGCGCGGCCCATTCCTGCGCCTGCTGTGCAAGCTGCGCCAGGCGCTGCCCGACGCGCTCGCGTCCTTCGACGACGTAGCGGATCTCGGCTTCAAGCTTGCCTACCTCGGCGGTCGCCTCATAAAGCCGCCCCTGCGCCTGGTTGAGCGCGTCGCCCGCGGCATAGTGCGCCTGGCGCAGTGCCTCCAGGTCGGCCTCGACGCGGCGCAGATCTGCCGTGCGCGATTCGAGGTCGTTGACCGCCTGCAGCCCCTCGGCACGCACGCGCTCCTGCTCGGCCAGCGCGTCGGCGCGCCGCAGAAACCACAGTTGCTGCTGCGCCAGCGCCACCTGCTGCTGCAGCGCGCGGTAGCGCCCGGCCACCTCGGCCTGGCGTTCGAGCTTGCCCAGGTTGGCGGTGAGCTCGCGCAGGATGTCCTCGACGCGCGTGAGGTTCTCGCGCGTGTCGGCCAGGCGGTTTTCCGTCTCGCGCCGACGCTCCTTGTACTTGGAGACGCCCGCGGCCTCTTCGAGGAACAGGCGCAGCTCCTCGGGGCGGCTTTCGATGATGCGGCTGATCGTGCCCTGGCCGATGATGGCGTAGGCGCGCGGGCCCAGGCCCGTGCCCAGGAACACGTCGTGCACGTCGCGCCGGCGCACGGGCTGGTTGTTGATGTAGTAGCTGCTCGCGCCGTCGCGCGTGAGCACGCGCTTGACGGCGATTTCGGCGAACTGGTTCCACTGCCCGCCCGCGCGGTGCTGCGCGTTGTCGAACGCCAGCTCCACGCTCGCGCGGCTCGCGGGCTTGCGGCCCGTGGTGCCGTTGAAGATCACGTCCTGCATGGACTCGCCGCGCAGCTCGCTCGCGCGTGACTCACCCAGCACCCAGCGCACCGCGTCCATGATGTTGGACTTGCCGCAGCCGTTGGGGC
>JAIXLP010000037.1 GCA_026954015.1 Burkholderiales bacterium
CACCGCACTGGGCGGTGTCGCAGCCCTGGTGCGTGCCGGTCAGACGCAGGTGTTCACGGATGTACTGCACCAGCAGCGTGTTGGGCGGCACGTCGGCAGTGACTGCCTTGCCGTTGATCTTGAGATCGACTTTCATCGTCGGTGTCTCCTAGGTTGTAAGGGTTGAGGACGGGGAGAGACTTGCATTCTTCAAACAGAACGCAGGAACCGGGCTAGGGCAAACCCTTGTTTCAGCACGTCCGCCTAGAATATTCTCAGAATGAGACAAGCCATTAATGTCTGTTTGCGCGCTGCGGCGCTGCGGCGCCACGGCCTGCCGCCATGTCGGACGACCTGCGGCTGAAGCAGATTGCGCTGGCCCGCCAGGCGCTGCTGTCCGACGGCGCAGACCTGACGGACATGCTGGCAAGCGCGTGGTATGACCGCACCTGGATCATGCAGAGTTGGCGACGCTGCCTTGAGCACGGCGCGCTGCCACAGGCGGAAGTGGTGTTCGAGCAGGTCTCGCCACACGCCCGCAGCCGGGCGATTGACGAGCACGCCAAGCTGCTCGTCGCCGCGCGCCCCGAGCTTGAACGCCTGGCGGCGACGATCGCACCCATCCGCTATTTCGCGCTGCTCACCGATGCGCGCGGCATGGTGATCGACACGGCGGGCGCAATCGACCGGCGCAACCGCCCGACGCAGGCGATCGCGCGCGTGGGGGTCGATCTGTCCGAACGCAGCATAGGCACGAGCGCAATCGGCGCGGCACTAACCGAGCTCGTCCCGGTCTGGCTGCACCGCGGAGAGCATTTCTTCCAGAACAACAGCGTCTATAGCTGCGCCGGCGCGCCACTGTTCGGCCCGGATGGCACGTGCATCGGCATGCTTGACGTCACCGGCGTGGAAGTGCCCGAGCGGCCTGAACTGAGGCACCTCGTGGCGCAGTCGGCGCGGGCGATCGAGGACGCGCTCGTGCTGTCGTTGGCGCACCGGCTGCGCCTGTATCTGAGCTGGCCCGCGACATGGCGCACGAGCGGCGGGGCAGTCGAAGGCGCGCTCGTGTGCCTGGACGAGGACGGCCGCGTGGTCGGCGCCAACCACGCTGCGCGCGAGATGCTGCCGGGGCTGCGCGCGGCCCCCGGCAGCTTGCCGCACGCAAGCGAGCTGTTCGCCCTGCCATGGGCGACCCTGTTCGATCTGGCGCGCGAGGGGCGCGCGTGCACGGTGCCGCTGTGGTCCGGCCTGCGGCTGTACGCATCCGCCCAGTTCAACGCCGAACGCCCGCGCGCCGCGGCGCCCGCCACGGGCCAGGGCGCAATGCGCCCGTTGCGGGAGGTGGAGACCGACCTGATCCACCAGGCAGTGCGCGACGCCGGTGGCCGGGTGGCCGAGGCCGCCAAGGCGCTCGGGCTGAGCCGCGCGACCGTGTACCGGCACCTCGCGGCGGTGCGGCACGGCGAGCGCTGAACGCTTACTTCTCGACGAAGGCGCGCTCGATCACGAAGTCACCCGGGCGCGTAGTACTACCCTCGGCAAAGTCGCGCTTGCCCAGCAGGGTCTTGAGCGTCGCGAGCATTTCGGGGCTGCCGCAGAGCATCACGCGGTCGGTCACGGGATCAAGCGGCGGCAACTGCAGGTCGGTCGCAAGCTGCCCGCTCTCGATCAGCGTGTTGATGCGCCCCTGGTGGCGGAAGGGCTCGCGCGTCACCGTGGGGTAATACAGGAACTGCCCGCGCACCATGTCGCCAAGGATCTCGTGCCGCGGCAGCTCGTGCGTGAGGTAGTCGTGGTAGGCGAGCTCGGCCACCTGGCGCACGCCGTGCACCAGGATCACCTGCTCGAAGCGCTCATACGTCTCGGGGTCCCGCGCCACCGCCATGAAGGGCGCAAGGCCGGTGCCCGTGCACAGCAGGTACAGGCGCTTGGCGGGCAGCAGGTAGTCGATGACCAGCGTGCCGGTGGGCTTCTTCGCCACCAGAATGGTGTCGCCCACCGCGATGTGTTGCAGCCGCGAGGTGAGCGGCCCGTGCGGCACCTTGATCGAGAGGAACTCCAGGCACTCTTCCCAATTGGGGCTGACCACGCTGTAGGCGCGCAGCAGCGGCTTGCCGTCCACCTTCAGCCCGATGAGCGTGAAATGGCCGTTGAAAAAGCGCAGCGCCGGATTGCGCGTGGTGGTGAAGGAAAAAAGCCGCTCGGTCCAGTGGTGCACCGAGAGTACGCGTTCTTCGAAAAACATCGTGTGGGGGGCGTGGATGACAGAGGAGCGCCTGCGGGTCGCCCACCTGACGGAATCGGGAAACCCCGAATTGTCGTGCATGCCGCGTTGATGCCTACCGGGGCGGTACATTACCCGTCCCGCAACTTTCGCAACCTGGGGAGAGACGACATGGGCAAGTGGACGGCGTTGGTGCTGGCGTCCTTGGCGGCGGTGGTCGGCGTGGCGCACGCCGAAGGCCGCTACGTCATCGGCGAGATCAACAGCTACAAGGCGCAGCCTGCCTTCCTGGAGCCCTACAAGCAGGGCATGGAGCTGGCCGTGGAGCAGGTGAACGCCGCGGGCGGGATCGACGGCAAGAAGCTCGTGCTCGTCACGCGCGACGACAACGCCAACCCGGGCGAGACGGTGCGCGCGGCCGAAGAACTCATCGCGCGCGAGAAGGTGGACGTGCTCACGGGCGGGTTCCTGTCGCACCTGGGCCTGGCGCTGGCGGATTTTGCCCAGCAGAAAAAGCGCTTTTACCTGGCGAGCGAGCCGCTCACCGACAAGATCGTCTGGCAGCAGGGCAACCACTACACCTTCCGCCTGCGCCCCTCCACCTACATGCAGGTGGCCATGCTGGTGCCCGAGGCGGCCAAGCTCAACAAGAAGCGCTGGGCCATCGTCTATCCCAACTATGAATACGGGCAGTCGGCCATCGCCACCTTCAAGCAGCTCTTGAAGGCCGCGCAGCCCGACGTGGAATTTGTCGCCGAGCAGGCCACGCCGCTGGGCAAGGTGGACGCGGGCAGCGTGGTGCAGGCGCTGGCGGACGCCAAGCCCGACGCGATCTTCAACGTGCTGTTCGCCACCGATCTGGCCAAGTTCGTGCGCGAAGGCAACACGCGCGGGCTGTTCGAGGGCCGCTCCGTGGTGAGCCTGCTCACGGGCGAGCCCGATTACCTCGACCCGCTCAAGGCCGAGGCGCCCACGGGCTGGATCGTCACCGGCTACCCCTGGTACGCGATCCACACGCCCGAGCACGATGCCTTCCTGAAGGCCTACCAGACGCGCTTCAAGGACTACCCGCGCGCGGGCTCGGTCGTGGGCTACAACGCCATCCTCTCGATTGCCGCGGGCCTGAAGAAGGCGGGCAGCAGCGATACGGAAAAGCTCATCGCCGCGTTCACGGGCCTGACGCTCGATACGCCCTTCGGCCCCATCACTTACCGACCGCAGGATCACCAGTCGACCATGGGCGCCTACGTGGGCACGACGGCGGTGAAGGACGGCAAGGGCATCATGGTGGACTTCCGCTATGAGGACGGCGCCAAGTACCAGCCGTCTGACGCCGAGGTGAAGGCGCTGCGCCCCGCCGCGCCGTAAGCGCCGCCCCCCACTGCCCTGCCCATGGATCTGTCGGGCCTGCTCGTCCAGCTGCTCAACGGGCTGGCGAGCGGCTCGACGCTGTTTCTCGTCGCCGTCGGCCTGTCGCTGGTCTTCGGCGTCACGCGCATCGTCAACTTCGCGCACGGCTCGCTCTATGTGCTGGGGCTGTACCTCGCGTATTCCTGCGTCGAGCACCTGGCGGGCGCGATCGGCTTCTGGCCCGCGCTGCTGCTGGCGCCGCTTGCCGTCGCTCTGCTGGGCGCGGTGGTGGAAATCCTGCTGCTCAGGCGCCTGTACCACGCGCCCGAGCTGCTGCAGCTGCTCGCCACCTTTGCCCTCGTGCTCATCATCCGCGACGCGGCGCTGTGGGTCTGGGGCGCGCAGGACCTGCTCGGGCCGCGCGCGCCGGGGCTTTCGGGCGCGGTGCAGATCCTCGGCCGGCGCTTTCCGGCGTATGACCTGCTCCTGATCGCCGTCGGGCCGCTGGTGCTGCTGCTGCTCACGCTGGTGCTCCAGCGCACGCGCTGGGGCACGCTGGTGCGCGC
>JAIXLP010000041.1:0-3581 GCA_026954015.1 Burkholderiales bacterium
CCTTGATCTGCGGGAAGAACTTGAGCTTGTTCTCGATGTAGTTGGGCGCGAACATCGCGCCGCCCGCGAGCTTGCCCACGTCCTTGGCGCGGTCGATGATGCGCAGCTGCCCGGCCGCATCGATCAGGCCCGCGTCGCCGGTGTGGAACCACCCGTCGGCATCGAGCACCTCGGCGGTGGCGTCGGGGCGCTTGTAGTACTCCTTGAGCAGCGCGGCGCTTTTCACCAGCACCTCGCCGCTGTCGGCGATGCGCACCTGCACGCCCGGCGCGGGCTGGCCCACGGCGGAAAGCTCCACCTGCCCGTCGCGCTGGATGCAGACGTAGGCCGAGGTCTCGGTGGAGCCATAGAGCTGCTTGAGGTTCACGCCGATCGAGCGGAAGAACCGGAACAGGTCGGGCCCGATGGCCGCGCCCGCGGTGTAGGCCACGCGGATGCGCGACAGGCCCATCACATTGCGCAGCGGTCCGTAGATGAGCACGTCGCCCAGCCGGTACTTGAGGCGGTCCAGCGCACCCACGTGCTTGCCGTCCAGGATGTCCGCGCCCACGCGCCGCGCCAGGCGCATGCACACGTCGAACAGCCAGCGCTTGGGGCGGGCCGCGTCTTCCATGCGGATCGAGACCGAGGTGAGCAGCCCCTCGAAGATGCGCGGCGGCGCGAAGTAGTACGTGGGCCCGATCTCGCGCAGGTCGATCGGCACCGTGCTCGCGTCTTCGGGGCAGTTGATGGTGAAGCCCACCGCGATCCACTGCGCGACGGAAAACAGGTAGTCACCCGCCCAGGCCGGCGGCAGGTAGGAGACCACGTCCTCCTCGGGCGTGAGGTGGTCCACCTCGCGCCCGCCCTCGGCCGCCAGGATGAAGCCCGCGTGCGCCAGGCACACGCCCTTGGGTCGTCCCGTCGTGCCCGAGGTGTAGAGGATGACCGAGGTGTCGTGCGCATCGAGTTTGGAGAGGCCCGCCTCCCACGCGCCGGGGTGCGCTGCATCCCAGGCCTGGCCCTGCTGCAGCAGCGCCTGCACGCTGACGAGGCCGGGCTGGTCGTAGTGGCGCAGGCCGCGCGGGTCGTCGTAGACGATGAATTGCAGGCCCGGCAGGCGCTCGCGGATTTCGAGCAGCTTGTCCACCTGCTCCTGGTCTTCGGCGTAGGCGAAGCGCACCTCGGCATCTTCGAGCACGAAGGCCATTTCATTGGCCACCGCGTCCTGGTAGAGCGGAATCGGCACGCCGCCCACGCTCTGCACCGCGATGAAGCCCATGTAGCAGTAAGGCCGGTTGCCGCTGATGAAGGCCAGGTTCTCGCCGCGCGTGAAACCGAGCGCCGTCAGGCCGCAGGCCAGGTGGCGCACGTCGCGCGCCACCTCGCTCCAGCTCCAGGTCTGCCAGATGCCGTACTCCTTCTCGCGCAGCGCCGGCGCGCGGGGGCGCTCGGCGGCCTGTTGCAGCAGCAGATGCGGGAAGGTGCTCGTCATGGGTCGGATCAACGGTGCGGTGCGCGCGTGGTGTCGCAATGCAGCCACCATGTTGCAATCAAGTTTGACGTTTTTTTGTCTTTGTGACGACAATCTACGGGTTAATCCCAGCGTCCGGCACCTTCTGTCCTGCCTGCCGGGTTCGTCCTCCCCCCCCCTGGAGCCCATGTACACCGCGTTCTTCGGACTGAAGCAAGCGCCGTTTTCCATCGCGCCGGATCCGCACTATCTTTTCCTGAGCGGGCGGCATCGCGAGGCTTTGGCGCACCTGCTCTACGGGCTGGAAGGGGGCGGTGGCTTCGTGCTGCTCACCGGCGAGGTGGGGACGGGCAAGACCATGCTCTGCCGCTACTTCTTCCAGCGGGTTCCCGAGCGCTGCATCGCCGCCTACATCTTCAACCCCCGGCTCGGCGCGCTGGAGCTGCTCACCGCGATCTGCGACGAGTTCTCCGTCGTTCCCGTTGCGGCCATCTGGGGACAGCCCACGGCCAAGGAGTGCATCGACGCGCTCAACGCCTTCCTGCTGCAGACGCACGCGGCGGGCAAGAGCTGCGTGCTCGTGATCGACGAGGCGCAGAACCTCGCGCCCGAGGTGCTGGAGCAGTTGCGCCTGCTCACCAACCTCGAAACCAACGAGAAGAAGCTGCTGCAGATCATCCTCGTGGGCCAGCCCGAGCTGCGCGACATGATCGCAAGCCCCCAGCTCACGCAGCTTGCGCAGCGCGTGATCGCGCGCTACCACCTCGGGCCGCTGTCGGCGTCGGAAACCGTGCTCTACATCGCGCGGCGCCTGGCGGTGGCGGGCTGGCAGGGGCCGCTGCCGTTCGCGCGCGGCGCCGTGGCGCGCGTGCACGCGGTCAGCCGCGGCGTGCCCCGGCGCATCAACCTGCTGTGTGACCGCGCGCTGCTGGGTGCCTACGCCTCGGGCCAGCGCGTGGTCGACACGGCCATGGTGCGCCACGCCGCGAAAGAGGTGTTTGGCGCCGAAGGCATGCGGGCAGACCCGCGCCGCTGGCACATTGCGCTGGCCGCGGTGCTCGGAGTGCTCGTGATCGCGGGCGCGCTCTTTGCAACATCCCCATGGTGGCGCACGTCGGGTTCGGGCGCTGGATCCGCCACGGCGCCGGCAGCAGCGGGCGCGCCGCAGACCTCTGCCGCGGGCCCCGCGTCGCTTGCCCAGTTGCTGCAGGAGCAGCCGCGTGACGCGAGCGCGGCCTGGCGGCGACTGGCGCGCCTGTGGCAGGTGCAGCTGCCGGCAGGCGCGCAGCCGTGCGAGTCGCCGCTGCCGGGTGACGTGCAGTGCTGGCGCGCCAGCGGCGTGAGCCTGCAGCAGTTGCGCGAGCTCGACCGCCCCGCGCTGCTGCAGCTCACGCCGTCCAACGGCACGCCGGTGGTCGTGCTGCTGCGCGCGCTGATTGCCGATCGCGCCGTGTTGGAGAACGCGCAGGGCCTGCCGCTGAATCTGCCCTGGAGCGAGCTTGCGCCGCTGTGGCAGGGCTCGCTCACGACGCTGTGGCGTGCGCCGCCCGGCGTCGTGGTGGGCGAGGACATCGCGGCCACGGAGGAGGGAGCCAGCTGGCTGGCCCAGCAGCTCGACCGCGCCCAGATCGCGCGCGCGGGCTCGCTGCACGCGCGTGTGCAGCAGTTTCAGCAGGCGCATGAACTGCCGGCCGATGGCGTGGCCGGGCCGCGCGTGCTGATGGCGCTCAACCGCGCGCTGGACGTGCCCGAGCCGCGCCTGTCCACGCCGGTCGCGACGCCGCCGGAGCGCTGATCGCCATGTCCTACATCCTCGATGCCCTGCGCCGCGCGGAAGAAGAGCGCCAGCTGGGCGCGTCCCCCGCGGAGCTCCCCTCGCCGCTGTCGCTGCCGCAGGGGCCCGTGGCCGCCGCCCCTGGAGGTGGCGCACGGCACATCGCGATCGGTGCGCTGGCGGCGCTGCTGCTCGTGCTGGTGGCTGCCGGCCTGTGGCGGTGGTTTAGCGCGGCGCAGCGCGCGCCCGCCACGCCACCCGTGACCGTGGCCACGCCTGCGTCAGCCCCAGCCCCGGCCCCAGCACCAGCACCAGCACCAGCACCAGCACCAGCACCAGCACCAGCACCAGCAC
>JAIXLP010000041.1:3591-8595 GCA_026954015.1 Burkholderiales bacterium
CCAGCACCAGCACCAGCACCAGCACCAGCACCAGCACCAGCACCAGCACCAGCACCAGCCGTAGCGGCGCCCGAGCGTGCCCCCGCGGCGGCGCCAGCGCCCGAGGCGCCCGCCACGGCGCCGCCTGCTCCTGCAGCGCCTGCGGCGCCCCCTGCAGCCAAAACCGTGCCCACGCCGCCCGCGCCGGTCAAGCGCGCGGCGCCGCCTCCCAAGCCGACCCCGGCACCTGCTCCCGCGCGGCCCAGGCCGGAGGTCGCCCCGCGCCCCGCGCCGATCTTCAAGGTAGATGATCTTCCCGCTTCGGTGCGGGCCGAGTTGCCCGGCCTGCATCTGGCGGGCATCACCTGGTCGAGCGACGCGCGCCTGCGCATGGCGATCGTCAACGGGCAGGTGCTGCACGAGGGTGATGCGGCTGCGCCGGGCCTGGTGCTCGAACGCATTGAGCAGGAGCGCACGGTCTGGGCGTTCCGTGGCTACCGCGTCGCGGTCGGAGCCAAGTGAGGGCGCGCACGTGGGTCTGGATTCACCGGTCTACCAGCGCCGCCGCCCGCCAACGGCGCGCGAGCTTGCCGACATTCCGTGGGTGGCGCGGCTGCAACCCGATGAGCGCGAACGCGCGCTGGCGGTGCTGGTCGTGGGCGAGGCGCATGCCGGAGACCACGTGTGCCGACTGGGCCGCCCGCCCACCTACTGGTTCGGGGTCGTCGAGGGGCTGCTCAAGGTGGGCGTGGAAAGCGCGCAGGGCGACGCGGTGACCTTCACCGGCGTGCCCTCGGGGGGCTGGTTCGGCGAGGGCACCGCGATCAAGCGCGAGCCCTACCGCTTCGACGCCCGCGCGCTGCGCAAGAGCCTCGTCGCCGGCCTGCCCATCGACACCTTCCACTGGCTGCTGGACCACTCCATCGGTTTCAACCGCTTCGTCATGGACCAGCTCAACGAGCGCCTGGGCCAGTTCATCGCCGCGCGCGAGATCGACCGCCTGCATGACCCCGACGCGCGCGTGGCGCTGAGCCTGGCCGCGCTGTTCAACCCGGTGCTCTATCCTGGCGTGCGCGACGTACTGCGCATCACGCAGCAGGAGCTCGCCTACCTCGTGGGCCTGTCGCGCCAGCGCGTGAACGAGGCGCTTGCGAGCCTGCAGGAGCGGGGCGTGATCCGTGTTGAATACGGTGGCGTGCGCGTGCTGGACGTGTGTGCGCTGCGCTCGTACCCGCTGCACGTGTGAGCCGCCCGCGCGGCCACGCCCGCCACGCGCAACGTCACGAAGGCACGCGGCCCGCGCGCGAGCGCTGCAGCAGGCGCAGCAGCCGCGGCAGCAGCACGACGGCGGCGATGCCCGCGATCAGCACGACGGAGATCGGCCGCTCGACGAACACGCTCCACTTGCCTTCGCCGATCGACATCGCGTTGCGCAATTGCGCCTCGGCCAGCGGGCCGAGGATCATGCCGATCACCACCGGCGCGGTCGGGAAGTCGAAGCGCCGCATCAGCACGCCCGCGGCGCCGATGAGGTAGAGCACGAGCAGGTCGAACGCGCTCTGGCGCATGCCGTACGCGCCCACGGTGGCGAAGATCAGGAT
This sequence comes from Burkholderiales bacterium, assembly GCA_026954015.1. Taxonomy (GTDB): domain Bacteria; phylum Pseudomonadota; class Gammaproteobacteria; order Burkholderiales; family Burkholderiaceae_C; genus Comamonas_C. The sequence goes on from JAIXLP010000041.1 coordinate 5,172, forward strand.
GCCCGCATAGAGCTGCGGCCGGGGGATGCGCAGCAGCTTCACCCACAGGCCGACCATGGGCAGGTTCAGCACCAGCAGCATCACGTTGCCGATGTACAGCGACGCGATCAGCGCCCACACCAGCTCGCCGCTGGATGAAAACAATTGCGGTCCCGGATTGATGCCGTAGTTCTGGAACGCGCCGAGCATCACCGCGGTGGTGTTGCTGATCGGAATGCCGAGCGTGAGCAGCGGAATCAGCGCCGTGGTGACGGTGGCGTTGTTCGCCGACTCGGGGCCCGCCACGCCCTCGATCGCGCCCGTGGTGCCGAACTCCGCCAGGTCTGCGCCCTTGGCGAGCTTCTTCTCGGCGGCGTAGCTCAGGAAGGTCGGGATTTCGGCGCCGCCCGCCGGGATGCAGCCGAACGGCGAGCCTATGGCCGCGCCGCGCAGCCACGCAGGAACGCTGCGGCGCCAGTCGCGCCGCGACATGTGCACGCGCGTGAGGCGGTTTTCGGACTCGGCGAGGCCGCCCTCGAAGAGCGCCGCGTGCAGCACCTCGGCCACGGCGAAAAGCCCCACGGCCATCACCACGATGTCCACGCCGTCGAACAGCTCCGCCTTGCTGCCCGTGTAGCGCGGCTGGCCGCTGATCTGGTCCATGCCGATGAGCCCCACGGCCAGGCCGATGAACAGGCTGGTCATGCCGCGCAACGTGCTCTGCCCGAGCACCGCGCTCACCGTGGTGAAGGCCAGCGCCATCAGCAGGAAGTACTCCGGCGGGCCGAGCTGCACCGCGTACTCGGCCACCACGGGTGCGAACAGCGTCACGATCACCGTGGCGATCGTGCCCGCGACGAACGAGCCTATGGCCGCGGTGGCCAGCGCCTGCCCCGCGCGGCCGCTCTTGGCCATGAGGTTGCCCTCCATCGCGGTCACGAGGTTGGCCGTCTCGCCGGGCGTGTTCAGCAGGATGGAGGTCGTCGAGCCGCCGTACATCGCGCCGTAGTAGATGCCGGCGAAGAAGATCATGGACGCCGTCGCGTCCACCTTGGCGGTGATGGGCAGCAGCATCGCCACCGTCGTGGCCGGACCAATGCCGGGCAGCACCCCCACGGCGGTGCCCAGCGCGCAGCCGATCAGCGCCCAGACGAGGTTGGTGAGCGACAGCGCGGTGTCGAAACCCTGCAGCAGCGCGTTCAAAACGTCCATGGGTGTGCGCCCTCAGATCCAGCCGCTGCGCGTGAGCCCCGGCAGCCCGATGGCGAGAAACTGCGTGAAGAACCAGTACACGGGCGCGGACAGCAGCACGCCGCAGGCGCTGTCCACGAGCCAGGTGTCGTGGGGCTTGCCGTAGGCGCGGCGCAGGCCCTGCACCGCGAGCACGTAGGCCAGCGCGCAACTGATGAGAAAGCCCAGGTGCTCGATCAGCGCCCAGTTCAGCAGCAGCGCCGCCGAAACCCAGACGAAGGCCATCCAGTTCGGCCGCTCGCCCGGCGCCTGCTCCATCTGGCGAAAGCCCCCGGTGAGCGCCTCGCGCACCAGCAGCGCGCCGCACAGCGCCAGCGCCGCCGCCACCACCCACGGCAGGAAGTTGGCGCCCACGCCACCGTAGCCCGCCTGCGAGGGGATGTCCACCGCCCCCCAGGCGATGCCCGCCGCCACGGCGATGGTGCCCGCGCCCACCAGCGTCTGCTGCCAGGTGCCGCGGCGGGACGCCGCGGGCGGCGTGTCAGTCGGATCGGAGGCCATGACGATCTGCGTCCTTCGGGGTGGGCGCGCGCGGCGCGTTGCGTGGCTGTACTGTCGAATAAATAGCTGCTCGCGCTTGCTGGCAGCGCGCTGCGGCCGCCTTTTGCTTTAAACCATGCCGGACTTGACCATGATCGCGCGCAGGCTGGCGAATTCGCGGTCCACGAACTCGGTGAACGCATCGCCCGTGAGCAGCGCGGGCGACCACTGGTTCTTCTGCAGCGCCTCCTGCCACGAGGGAGACCGCGCCGTCACGGTGATCGCGTCGATCAGCGCCTTGCGCTGTGCCGCCGTGATGCCGGGCGCGCCGAACACGCCGCGCCAGTTGCCGATCTCCACGTCGATGCCCAGCTCCTTGAGCGTGGGCACGTCGGGCGCGCCCGGCAGGCGCTTGTCCGAGGTGACCGCGATCGGCTTCATCTTGCCGGCCGCGATGTATTCGGCAAATTCCGACAGGCCGCTGCCCCCCACCGTGACATTGCCGCCCAGGATGGCCGCCACCGCCTCGCCGCCGCCGCGGAAGGCCACGTAGTTGATCTTGCTCGGGTCCGCTCCCACCGCGCGCGCCAGCATGGCCGCCGCGATGTGCTCGGTGGAGCCGCGCGAGCCGCCGCCCCACTTCACGCTGCCGGGGTCTCGCTTGAGTTGTGCCACCACGTCCTGCATCGACTTCAGCGGCGACTTGGCGGGCAGCACGAACACGTTGTACTCGGACGTGAGGCGCGCCAGCGGCGTCGCCTGCATCAGGTTCAGCGGCGAGCGGCTCGTGATGAGGCCGCCGAGCATCACGGCGCCCATCACCATCATCTGCGCGCCGTCGCCCTTGGACGTTGCCAGGAACGGCGCGAGCCCGAGCGCACCGGCCGCGCCGCCCTTGTTCTCGTACGTGACCGTGGCGGCCTGCTTGGCGTCGAGCAGCGCCTTGCCGAGCGACCGGCCGGTGAGATCCCAGCCGCCACCGGGGTTCGCCGGGATCAGCATCTTGAGATTGGCACCCGCCTGGGCCCAGGCGCCGGGCAGGGCGCCGGTGGCCGCCAGTGCGGCCAGGGTGGCGATGAATTGCTTGCGCTGCATGCGACTCTCCTCACTCGTGTGTTGCAACCGACCGTGCACCGCGCCATTGTGTACCCTGCGCTTGCCGCTGCAAGGGAGGTGAACCCGGGACTTTCCCCACCACCGGCCACCGCCTGGCGCGCACCATGCTTGAAAATCCGCCCGCGGCCCGCACCTGCAGCGCGCGCGGCGCTTTGCAAGCGCCGCCTTCATAGACTTTTCGCTGACTTTCCATGAGCAAACAACACCATTCCTTCCAGGCCGAGGTCGCGCAGCTGCTGCACCTGGTCACGCATTCGCTGTACTCCAACAAGGAAATCTTCCTGCGCGAGCTCATCTCCAACGCGTCGGACGCCTGCGACAAGCTGCGCTTCGAGGCGCTGAACAACGCCGCGCTGTACGAGGACGCGCCCAACCTGGAAGTGCGCGTTTCCTTCGACAAGGACCAGCGCACCCTCACCATCGCCGACAACGGCATCGGCATGAGCGCGCAGGAAGCCATCGACAACCTCGGCACCATCGCCAAGAGCGGCACGCGCGACTTCGTGAGCCGCCTCACGGGCGAGCAGAAGGCGGACGCCACCGAGCAGGGCCAGCTCATCGGCCAGTTCGGCGTGGGCTTCTACTCGGGCTTCATCGT
>JAIXLP010000041.1:8605-99294 GCA_026954015.1 Burkholderiales bacterium
GCCGACAAGATCACCGTCGAGACGCGGCGCGCCGGCCTCCAGCCCGAGGAGGGCGTGCGCTGGACGAGCGGCGGCGCGGGCGACTTCGAGGTCGAGCAGATCGAGCGCCCGGCGCGCGGCACGGCCGTCATCCTGCACCTGCGCGAGGACGCCGACGAATACCTCAACGCCTGGAAGCTCAAGCAGATCATCGGCAAATACTCCGACCACATCAGCCTGCCCATCCTCATGGAAAAAGAGGAATGGAAAGAGGCCGAGAAAGAGGGCGAACCCGGCGCCATGGTCAAGACCGGCGAATGGGAAACCGTCAACAAGGCCAAGGCGCTGTGGGCGCGCCCCAGGAAGGAGATCACGGCCGACGAGTACGAAGAGTTCTACAAGGCCATCAGCCACGACTTCGAAAAGCCCCTGACCTGGAGCCACAACCGCGTGGAGGGCAACACCGAATACACGCAGCTCTTGTACATCCCGGCCAAGGCGCCGTTTGACCTGTACTCGCGCGACAAGCACGCGGGCATCAAGCTCTACGTCAAGCGCGTGTTCATCATGGACGACGCCGAAGCGCTCATGCCCGGCTACCTGCGCTTCGTCCGGGGCGTGATCGACTCCAGCGACCTGCCGCTGAACGTCTCGCGCGAGCTGCTGCAGGAAAGCCGCGACGTGCGCCTGATCCGCGACGGATCGGTCAAGCGCGTGCTCGGCATGCTCGAAGACCTCGCCAAGCACGACACGCCCGAAGCGGGTGAATCCGCGGACGGCGTGACCGACGTCGTGAGCGAAGAAGACAAGGCCAAGGCAGGCAAGTACAGCCAGTTCTACGCCGAGTTCGGCCCCGTGCTCAAGGAAGGCCTGGGCGAAGACTTCGCCAACCGCGAGCGCATCGCCAAATTGCTGCGCTTTGCCTCCACCCAGAGCGACGCCGTGAGCGTGAGCCTGGCTCAGTACAAGGCGCGCATGAAGGAAGGCCAGGAGGCCATCTACTACATCACCGCCGAAACGCTCGCCGCCGCGAGGAACAGCCCGCAGCTCGAAGTCTTCAGGAAGAAGGGCATCGAGGTGCTCCTGATGGCCGACCGCGTGGACGAATGGGCGCTCGGTTACCTGCACGACTTCGACGGCACACCGCTGCAGTCCGTGGCCAAGGGCGCGGTGGACCTGGGCAAGCTGCAGGACGAAGCCGAGAAGAAGGCCGCGCAGGAAGCCGCCGAACAGTTCAAGCCGCTGCTCGCCAAACTGAAGGAAGCCCTCAAGGACCAGGCCGAGGACGTGCGCGTGACCACCCGCCTCGTCGATTCACCCGCCTGCCTCGTCGTGAAGGACGGCGACATGAGCAACCAGCTCGCGCGCCTGCTCAAGCAGGCGGGTCAGAAGGCGCCCGACGTCAAGCCCGTGCTTGAAGTGAACCCCGAGCACCCGCTGGTCAAGAAGCTCGAGGGCAGCGTGCACTTCAACGACCTGGCGCACATCCTGTTCGACCAGGCCCTGCTCGCCGAAGGTGGCCTGCCCGACGACCCGGCGGCGTACGTCAAGCGCGTGAATGCGCTGCTGGTGTAGGGTGGCGCTGAACGCCTTGATGCAGCATGACCGTCCCGAGCATGCCGACCGTTGAAAATCGCCTGCCGAACCGTTGCGCCGCGCGCGCGTTGCCTTGGGCCGCGCTGGTGCTGGCGGGCTGCGGCTCGGTGGGCGCGGGCGTAGGCATCGGCATTCCCGTCGGCCCGGTCTCCGTTGGCGTGGGTGTGGGCAGCGGTGGGGTCAGCGCCGGTATTGGCGGGGGTGTCGGACCGGTGGGAGTGGGCGTTGGGGTCAACCAGCGCGGGCAGGTCGTGGGCGGTGCGGGTGTCGGCGCTTCCACCGGCGTGGGTGGCGCCCGTGTCGGCGCAGGGGTGGGCACGTCGGCGGTGCTGCACGACCCGCAGGCGCCAGCGGTCCCTACCGAAGCGCCTGCTGCGTCCACCGGCGGCGAGGTGCAGTGGCGGGATGCGAACGGCCGCGTCGTCCCGGCCTGCAAGGTCGAGGGCGGTTGTTAAGGCGGCACTGATTTTTAATTAAAAACGACTCTGGCGCCCAATGGGCAAGCGTTGCCAGCTATGCTTTTCGATAGTGATGGCGCGCCGCACAAGTAAAAAAGCCGTTGCGCCACCCAGCGTGGGCGCCGCAACGGCAGGGCCTTGGAAGAAAGTGGAGAAGCGCGGGTTATCGCTGCAGCAGCTGCAGCACCTGCTGTGGCAGCGCGTTGGCCTGCGCCACCATCGCGGTGCCGGCCTGCTGCAGGATCTGCGTGCGGCTCAGGTTCGCGGTCTCCTTGGCGAAGTCCGCGTCGATGATGCGTCCGCGTGCAGCCGCGAGGTTTTCCACCTGGATGTCGATGTTGTTCACCGTGTTCTCGAAGCGTGACTGCACCGCGCCCAGCGTGGCGCGCGCGCCGTTGACCTGATCGATCGCGCTGTCGATCTTCTTGAGCGCAACCCAGGCGTCTTTTTGCGTGGCCACCGTGAGCGTGTCCATGCCCTTGATGTCGTCGCCGGTGGCGTCGGCAATCGCGCTGTTCACCGTTGCAGCGTCGAATCCGGTCGTCGCGGCGCTGAACCCGGTGAACGTCACGGGGGCCGGCGCGGGCGGGTCGCCTTCGAGCTTGCCGGACATGAAATCGATCTGGTAGCTGTCGTCCGCGTTCTTGGTGAGAAAGGCGGTGACGCCGGTGTCCGACGACTTGTCGTTGATCGCCGTCACGATCTGGCCGAGCCGCTCCACGCCAGACACCGCTGCGGGGATGTCTCCGAGATTGATGGTTTGGTCTGCCGGTGCGGTGCCGACGGTGATCGTGAGTGTCGGTGAGCTGTCGGGCGACGAAATGGTGCCGAGGCTGTTGACGGAGGCCGTCGAGATCGAGCCGACGTTGCCGGCGGCGTACTGGATGTTGGAAATCTGCGATGAACGCGTATCCGCCAGCGCGCCCACGGTGATGTTGTCACCCGAGTTTGCACCCACCTGGAACACCGCGCCGGCGAAGCTGCCGTCGAGCACCTTCTGGCCGTTGAAGTTGGTCTGCTTGGCCACGCGGTCCACCTCGGCAACGAGCTGCTTGACCTCGGCCTGCAGTGCCTCGCGGTCGCCCTTGCTGTTGGTGGCGTTGCTTGCCTGCACCGCCAGTTCGCGCGCCCGTTGCAACATGTCGCTGATCTTGCCCAGCGCGCCCTCCGCGGTCTGCGCCAGTGAAATGCCGTCATTGGCATTGCGCGAAGCCATCGTGAGGCCACGCACCTGCGTGTTCATGCGCTCGGAAATCGCCAGACCCGCGGCGTCATCCTTGGCGCTGTTCACGCGCAGACCCGAGGACAGGCGCTGCATCGAGGTGGCGAGCGATTGGCCCGAAAGAGACAGATTGCGCTGCGCGTTCAGCGACGGCACGTTGGTATTGATAGTGGCTGCCATGTCAGAGAACCTCCACGAGTTGGGGCCTGGATATCGCCGTGACCCCGGGGTGGGGTCGGTCGAGCGGTCCGCAAGCCCGGCGATGGAGGGAATTCTTCCCATCTGCGAGCGGCGCACTCGCGTGAACAACGCCGGGAATTCGCGCCATCTTTGCGGCTAGGGCCCAAAAAATGGCGTTCGTCCCTCAAGTTCACCGCACCCACCCCGATAACCCCGATAACAAATTCGCGTGAATTTGTCGGTCGCCGGGCGTCACCGGCATAGGGAATCAGAGGCGCTGGACCGCCTCATCAGGAGTGAGACCATGGCAATGAACATCAACACCAACGTTCCGTCGCTCACGGCCCAGCGCAATCTGAGCCTGTCGAGCGCGTCGCTGTCCACCTCGATGCAGCGCATCTCTTCAGGCCTGCGCGTGAACAGCGCCAAGGATGACGCCGCGGGTCTGGCGATCGCCGAGCGCATGAACACCCAGGTCAGGGGCTTGACCGTAGCTTCGCGCAATGCCAATGACGGCATTTCGCTGGCGCAGACCGCGGAGGGTGCGCTGGGCAAGATCGGCGACATGCTGCAGCGCATGCGCGAGCTGGCCGTGCAGGCGAGCAACGCCACCAACAGCGAAGCCGATCGCAAGGCGCTGCAGGCCGAGGTCAAGCAGATGACCGACGAGATCGACCGCGTGGCCAAGCAGACCAGCTTCAACGGCCAGAAGATCCTGGACGGCAGCTTTGCGGGCGCGCTGTTCCAGGTGGGCGCCAATGCTGGCGACAACATCACCGTGGGCGCGCTGACGGATACCCGCGCCACCGGGCTGGCGAGCATCGCGTATTCGAGCGGTGAGATCGCTTCGGCCAACGCCAGCGATACAACGGTGACGGGCTATGCGACTGAAATCGCGGCGGGCAAGCTGACCATCGCCGTGGGCGGCGGCGCGGCAGTCGATCTGGGTGAGATCCGTGCTGCGAGCTCCGGCGTGCAACGCCTGGGCGACGTGGTGGCCGCGATCAACAATAAGTCGGCCGATACGGGCGTGACTGCCTTTGCCACGAAGAATGATGATGGCACCTACAAGATCGAGCTGCTGTCGTCCAAACTGACTGCCGCAGGCGTTCCGGAGGCCGTGACGTTCTCCACCGAGTTCACGGCGGCAGCCACCGGCATGGCGAAGGCGGATCTGGATCTCGTGGCGGGCGACGCAGCCACCGGCACCGACGTCAAGGGCATCAACACGCTGACGGTGGCCACGCAAAAGGACGCCTGGGTCGCGCTCAAGAAGATCGACAGCGCGATCGACCAGGTGAACTCCGCCCGTGCCGACCTTGGTGCGTTGCAAAGCCGCTTCGAAAATTCGGTGAACAACATCGACATCATGGTCGAGAACGTGTCCGCCTCGCGAGGCCGCATCATCGATGCCGACTTCGCCAAGGAAACCGCCAACCTCAGTCGCTCGCAAATCCTGCAGCAGGCCGGTGCCGCGATGGTGGCCCAGGCCAACCAGTTGCCCCAGCAAGTGCTGTCGCTGCTGCGGTAAATCGCCACGGGCCGCGGTGAGCGGCGGGATAAGGCCCGGTCACGCGGACAGGCACGCAAAGCGGCTTCAGGCGACGTCTGAGGCCGCTTTTTCTCGCTTTCGGTGGCGCGGGGTGCCACCACAATGCCCAGTGATGTCGCGGTGGTCCCCCGAGGGGCTCCCGCAGGGAGTGCAGCATGGCAACGGTTTCTTCGGTAGGCATAGGCAGCGGGCTCGATGTCTCGAGCATCATCTCCAAGCTCGTGGATCTGGAGAAGCAGCCGCTCGTCGGCCTGCAGGCCAAGCAGGCGGGCATCCAGGCGCAGGTTTCGACCTACGCGCAGATCAAGTCGCTCACCAGCGCGCTGTCGGACGCGGCGTCCAAGCTCACGCTCGACAGTGGCTGGAACGCACTGGCGGTGAAGTCCGGCAGCGACGCGGTGGCCGTGGCGGTCACCGGCCTGGCGCAAGCGGGCAGTTTCGATATCGGCGTGAGCCAACTCGCGCGTGCCCAGACTTCGGTGAGCGACGTGTTCGCCGCGGGCGCCGCGCTGGGTGCGGACGGCACGCTGCAGCTCACCCCGCAGGGGGGCGAGGCGATCGATGTGGCGTACACCAGCACGGACACGCTCGCGAGCCTTGCGGCCAAGATCAACGACGCCGCCAGCGGCGTCACGGCAACCGTGATGCGCGACGCGAGCGGCGAGCGGCTGATGCTGCGCTCGCGCGATACGGGCGCCGATGCCGCGTTCACCGTGAGCGGTCTGGCGCTCACCGAAAGCCAGAGTGCGCAGAATGCCCGCATCACGGTCAACGGCGTGGCCACCGAGTCGACGACGAACGATTTTGGCGAGGTGCTGCCCGGGCTGAAGATCACTGCCAGCCAGGTGACCGCGGCGGACGTGCATGTGTCGGTGGCGGCGGACACGGAGACCACCAAGAAAAATCTGCAGACCTTCGTCGACGCCTACAACGCGCTCAACGCGCTGCTCGCCGATTCGACCAAGTACGACTCGGACACCAAAACTGCCGGCATCCTGCAGGGTGACTCGGCCACGGTCGGCCTGCAGAACGCGCTGCGCATGCTCACGATGGGGGCCGCGGGCAACGCCACGGGCGGCCTGAAGCGCCTGGCGGACGTGGGTATCCAGATGAAATCGGGCGGGGCCCTCGAGATCACCGATATGACCAGGCTGGACAAGGCGCTGGCCGAGACACCCGACGCGATCCAGTCGCTGTTCGCGGCCAAGGCGTCGCCGGATGGCTCGGGCGGCGGCATCGCGGTGAATTTCAAGCAGTACACCAGCCAGTTGCTGGCGTTCGAAGGCACGCTTAACAGCAAGAGCGACGCGCTTGCCAAGCGTATCCAAACCAACCAGGACGACCAGAGCAAGGTGAACGAGCGTGCGAGCGTGCTTGAGGCGCGGCTTACGCGCCAGTATTCGATGCTGGACACGCAGATGGCGACGCTGCAGTCGCTGAGCGCCTACATGGAGCAGCAGATCACCAACTGGAACAAGAGCAAATCGTGAGCGTGCGCGGGGTCAAGTTCGCGCCGTGCGGGCCGAAGAAACTGGGCAGGACATGGACCACCAAGGATGCCGATCATGTACACCCCCGCCAGTTCTCGTGCCGCCTGTGCCTATCGTCAGGTGGGCGTGCAATCGGGCCTCACGGACGCATCGCCCCACACGCTGGTGCAGATGCTGTTCGACGGGCTGATGCAGCGGCTGCAGGCGGCGCGTGGCGACTTTGCGCGCCAGGACATGCAGTCCAAGGGTGTGCATCTGGGGCAGGCGGTGCAGATCATCGGCGAGGGGCTCAAGGCCTCGCTCAACCCCGAGCGCGGCGGCGCGCTGGCGCAGAACCTCGCGGTGCTGTACGACTACTGCATCCGCGCGCTGACGCTGGCCAACCTGCACAACGATGCGCGCCAGGTGGAAGAAGTGATAGCACTGCTGGACCCCGTGGCGCGCAGTTGGTCCGAAATCGGCGACCACGGCGCAACGGCTAAGGGATGAAGCAATGGAGCAGACCTTGATCGATTTGTACCGGGCCATCGAGACGAGCAGCGCGGCCATGCTGAGCGCGGCCATGCACGAGGATTGGGATGGCGTGGTGCACCACGAGGGGGCCTGCGCGGTGCTCATCGAGCAGTTGCGCTTCAACGCCCGCCACCAGCGGCTCGCGCCCGAACAGCGGCGCGAGAAGGCCCGCATCATGCAGCGCATCCTGCGCAACGACGCGCAGATCCGCATCCTCGCGGAGCCCTGGCTCATACGCTTCGATCACCTGTTCGACGGCCAGCCGCAGTTGATGCACTGACCCGCGCTGCAACCGTGCCGCCGGGCGGGACGGCGTGGTGGATTGGCCCGTTTTGGCTGGCTTGATCGCCGGTTTGCCGCGAGGCGCGCGCTGACACAATCAATGCACCATGTTCGTCATCATCGGCTACGTCATCGTCTTCGCGTGCGTCTTCGGCGTATTCGTCGCGCATGGGGGCAACATGGGGGTGCTGATGGAGGCGCTCCCGTTCGAGCTGGCGACGATAGGCGGCGCGGCGCTTGGCGCGTTCGTGGTGAACAACCAGCCCAAGGTGCTCAAGGCCACGGTCGCGGCGGTGCCCGCGGTGCTCAAGGGCAACAAGTACACCAAGGCGCGTTACCTCGAACTGCTGGCGATGCTCTACGCCATCCTGCAGAAGGCGCGCAAGGACGGCCTCATGGCCATCGAGAGCGACGTGGAAGCGCCGCACGAATCCGAGCTGTTCAAGAAATTTCCGACCGTGGGGGGCGACCACCATGTCCTCGAATTCACCACCGACTATCTGCGCATGATGGTCTCGGGCAACCTCAACGCGCACGAGATCGAGGCGTTGATGGACAGCGAGATCGACACCCACCACCAGGAGGCGCACGCCCCGGTGGCCGCGCTCACGCGCCTGGCGGGGGGCCTGCCTGCGTTTGGTATCGTGGCTGCCGTGCTGGGTGTGGTGAACACCATGGGCTCGGTGGGGCAGCCGCCGGCGGTGCTCGGCGGCATGATTGCGTCCGCCCTTGTGGGCACGTTTCTCGGCATCCTGCTGTCGTACGGCGTGTTCGAGCCGCTGGCGGGTCTTGTGGACCAGCGCGGGCAAGATGCGTCCAAGGAACTGGAGTGCATCAAGTCCACGCTGCTTGCGAGCATGCAGGGCTACAACCCCGCGACCGCGATCGAGTTCGGACGCAAGGTGCTGTTCTCCAGCGTGCGTCCGGGCTTCATCGAGCTCGAAAGCCACGTGAAGGGCAAGAAGTAGCGCCGCGCCAGCCGCGCCGCGCGCTCCGCCATGGCCGACAAGAACCTGCAGCCCATCGTCATCAGGCGCGTCAGGAAGACCGCGCACGAGGAACACGGCGGCGCGTGGAAGATCGCGTACGCCGACTTCGTCACCGCGATGATGGCGTTCTTCCTGCTGATGTGGCTGCTCGGCTCGACCACCAAGGGCGACCTGCAGGGCATCGCCGACTACTTCGCGTCGCCCGTGAAGGTGGCGATGCAGGGGGGCGACGGCGCGGGCAACAGCTCAAGCATCCTCCAGGGCGGCGGCAATGACCTCACACGGGCGTACGGCCGGGTGCGTCGCGGCGAAGCGGCGGAAACGGGTCGGCGCGTTTCGCGCTCTGACGAAATGCGCGCGGCGAGGGAGTCGGCGCAGGTGGAGCGCGCGCGCGAGGACGCAGAGCGGATCAAGGTGCTGCAGGGCAAGCTCGAATCGGTGATCACGCAGGACATGAAGCTCAACGAGTTTCGCTCGCAGATCCGCATCGACGTGACGCCCGACGGACTGCGCATACAGATCGTCGACGACCAGAGCCGACCGATGTTCGACAGCGGCAGCGCCCTCGTCAAACCCTATATGCGCGATATCCTGCAGGCGATCGGCGGCGCGCTCGGCGGGGTGGAGAACCACCTGAGCCTTGCGGGTCACACCGATGCGACGCCGTATGGCAACGGTGACAGGGGCTACGGCAACTGGGAGCTTTCGGCGGATCGCGCCAACGCCTCGCGTCGCGAGCTGGTGGCGGGCGGCATGCCCGACGACAAGCTGGTGCGCGTGGTGGGTCTGGCGGCGAGCGATCCGCTGGAGCCCGCGGATCCGCGCGCGGCGGTGAACCGGCGCATCACGGTCACGGTGCTGACGCGCGAGGCCGAGGAGCGGTTGCTCGGCCGCGGCGTGTCGGATCTGCCCGCGCTCGAACTGCCCGCGCCTGCGATCGAGTTGCCTCCCGTGCCGCGGTTGCGCCCCCGCGCGGGCCCATCTACGGGCGGTTGAGCCTTGCGCCGCGGCCCGGGTTCACGACAATGGTGGCTGGTGTTCCCTGACCCGGAAGGTGGCGTGTGACCCCAACCCTGCGTTTTCTCATCGTCGACGATTTCTCGACCATGCGTCGCATCGTGCGCAACCTGCTCAAGGAGTGCGGGTTCACCGAGACCGACGAGGCCGAGGACGGCGCGATTGCGCTGCAAAAACTGCGCAGCGAGCATTTCGATTTCGTCATCACCGACATCAACATGCCGAACGTGGACGGCTTCCAGCTGCTCGCACAGATCAAGAACGACGCAAAGCTCAAGCACCTGCCGGTGCTGGTGGTGACCGCAGAGGCGCGCAAGGAAGACATCGTCGCGGCAGCGCAAGGTGGCGCGGCGGGGTACATCGTCAAGCCCTTCAACAAGGCGACGCTTCAAGAGAAGGTGTCGCTCGTGGTCAAGAAGCTCGGGCTCTGACGCCACACACCGCATTTCGCGGGCTGAATTGGCTTCCAGGCCTTACCAGCAAAGCGCAAGACGCTATGTAAAGCAGTGCATGTCGCGCTGAACTGGACCGTGTGGCCGCCGTTGTTCGCGCTTTAGCGTTGCGCCCGGATTCCGACAATGGCCTGACCCGAAACGCAGGCCCCCATGGACTCCAGCCAAGACAAGCAACTGCCGGCAACGGAGCGCAGGCTCCAGAAAGCGCGCGAGGACGGACAGACGCCTCGATCGCAGGATCTGTCGCACTTGGCGGTGCTGGGCGCGTGCGCGGCAGCGCTCTGGATTTTCTTTCCCGCCATGCTGGACGCGCTCGTGCGCGGCATGGACCAGCAGTTCACGTTCGACGCAAGCACCATGCGCGCGCCTGCGAGCATGTTCACCCGGCTGCAGGCGATGCTCTTCATCGGGCTGGCGATCAGCCTGGCGGCGGCGCTGCTCGCAGCGGTCGCGGCGGTGGCGAGCGCACTCGGCTCGGGCGGTTGGGTGTTCAGCCTCAAGCCGATTGCTCCGCAATTCAACCGCCTGAGCCCGCTGCAGGGCGTGAAAAACCTGTGCTCCAGGGAGAAGCTCGCCAATCTCGGCAAGATGCTGCTGCTGGCCACCGCGCTGATCTACGTGGCGTGGAAGTACATGGCGACGAGCGCCGAGCGCATGGCGCAGCTCGTGCTGCAGCCGTCCGCGCCGTCGCTGCGCCACGCGGGCGAGTGGATCGGTGGCGGTATCGCGCTGTTGCTGCTCGTGGTGCTGGTGTTTGCGCTCGTGGACGTGCCGTTGCAGCGCTACCTGCACAAGTCGCGCCTGAAGATGAGCCACGAGGAGGTCAAGCAGGAGCACAAGGAGTCCGACGGCAACCCCGAGACCAAGCGGCGCCAGCGTCAGAAGCAGCGCGAGGTGTCCGAACGCGCCAGCGTGAGTGCGGTGCCCAACGCCGACTTCGTCGTGATGAACCCGACCCACTACGCGGTGGCGCTGAAGTACGACGAGGCGTCGATGAGCGCGCCGCAGGTGATCTCCAAGGGCACGGACCTGCTGGCGTTCCGCATCCGCGACCTGGCGCAGGAACACGCGGTGCCGGTGCTGCGCTCGCCCATGCTGGCGCGCGCGCTCTATGCACACGCCGATCTGGATCAACCCATTCCCGCGCAGCTCTACACCGCGGTGGCGCAGGTGCTCGCCTACGTCTACCGCCTCAAGGCGGCGCTGCGCGGCGCCGGTCCCATGCCGGGCGCCGAGCCCGTGCCGGATGCGCACATTCCGCCTGAACTCGATCCGCATTCGCCGCAAGCGCAACGGCACTAGACCCGCATGTCTCCTTCGATCCAATCCGCACGTCTATGGGCCGGGGCCAACCGCTCGGCCATCCAGGGCCTGTCGGCGCCGGTGCTCATCGTCGCGATCCTCGCGCTCATGGTGCTGCCGATCCCGGCCTGGCTGCTCGACACCTTCTTCACGCTCAACATCGCGGTCGCGTTGATGGTGATGATGGTGGCCGCCTACATGATCCGGCCGCTCGATTTCGCGGCCTTCCCGGCGGTACTGCTGCTCACCACGCTGATGCGCCTGTCGCTCAACGTCGCATCCACGCGCGTGGTTCTGCTCGACGGCCACACCGGCCCGGGTGCGGCGGGCGCGGTGATCGAGGCGTTCGGACACTTTTTGATCGGTGGCAACTTCGCGGTCGGCCTCATCGTGTTCGCGATCCTCGTCGTGATCAACTTCGTTGTCGTGACCAAGGGCGCCGAGCGCATCGCCGAGGTGTCCGCGCGCTTCACGCTGGACGCGATGCCGGGCAAGCAGATGGCGGTGGACGCGGACCTGAACGCCGGCTTGATCGACGAGGCCACGGCCAAGGCGCGGCGGCTGGAGATCCAGGACGAAGCCAACTTCTTCGGCGCAATGGACGGCGCAAGCAAGTTCGTGCGCGGCGACGCGATCGCCGGCATCCTGATCCTCATCATCAACATCATCGGCGGCTTCGCGATCGGCATGCTGTCGCATGACCTGACGGTGAACCAGGCAGCCAACAGCTACATCCTGCTCGCGGTCGGCGACGCGCTGGTGGCGCAGATTCCGGGCCTGCTGATTTCGGTGGCGGCCGCGATGGTGATCTCGCGCGTCGGCGCCAAGGACCAGGACGTGGGCCGGCAGATCGTCCAGCAGCTCTTCATGTCGCCACGCGTGCTCGGCATGGCGGCGGCCATTCTGGTGCTGCTGGGGGTGATTCCGGGCATGCCGCACGCGGTGTTCCTCATCATGGGTAGCGCGCTCGGCTGGGTAGCCTGGACGCTGTTGCAGCGCCAGCGCAAGCCCGCCGCTGTGGAAGCGGCGCCTGCGCCGGTGAGCGACGGCGAGGCGAGCTGGGACGACCTGCAGCCTGTGGACCTGCTGGGCCTGGAGCTGGGCTACCGCCTGATCGCACTCGTGGACAAGAACCGCCAGGGCGACCTGCTTACACGCATCAAGGGCGTGCGCCGCAAGTTCGCGCAGGAGGTGGGCTTTCTGCCGCCTGCGGTGCACGTGCGCGACAACCTGGAGCTCAAGCCGAGCAGCTACCGCATCCTGCTGCGTGGCGTCGTTGCGGGCGAGGGTGAGGCGCACCCGGGCATGTTCCTGGCGATCAACCCCGGCGGCATCACCACGCCGCTCATCGGCACGCCCACGACGGACCCGGCCTTCGGCCTGCCCGCACACTGGATCGACGCGGCGCAGAAGGAAGCAGCCCAAATGGCGGGCTTTACGGTGGTTGATTCCGAAACCGTCATGGCGACCCATTTGTCACACTTGATGCAGGTGCAGGCGGCGCGGCTCTTGAGCCGCACGGAGACGCAGCAGCTCGTGGAACACGTGATGCGCCTCGCGCCCAAGTTGATAGAAGAAGTGGTGCCCAAGATGGTTTCGATCACGACGTTCCAGAAAGTGCTGCAGCTCTTGCTGGAAGAGGCGGTGCACATCCGCGACATCCGCACCATCGTCGAGACGCTGGCCGAATTCGCGGGCAGCACGCAGGATCCGGCCGAACTCGTGCGCCAGGTGCGCATCGCGCTTGCGCCCGCCATCGTGCAACAGATCTACGGCCCGGCAAGCGAACTCAGCGTGATCGCGATCGAACCCGAACTCGAACGCCTGCTGGTGCAGGCGCTCACGGGCAGCAACGGCCCGGCGCTCGACCCGGGCGTGGCCGATCTGCTCACGCGCAAGGCGGCCGAGGTGGCCAACCAGCAGGAAGAAATGGGCATCCCCGCGTGCCTGCTGGTGCCCGACGCCATCCGAAGCAGCATCGCGCGGCTCGTGCGCCGCGTGGCGCCGCGCCTGCAGGTGCTCTCGCATAGCGAGATTCCTGAATCCCACACCATACGCATAGGCCCCGTCCTGAAAGGTGCAACGTCATGAACATCCAGCGTTTTCACGCTCCCACCGCGCGGGAGGCCCTGGCCAAGGCGCGCATGACCTTTGGCGAGGGCACCTTGATTCTTTCCAACCGCCCCTCGGCGGGTGGCGTGGAGGTGGTGGCGACCGTCGAAGAGGAGCTTGCCACGCCGCAACCGCAGCCCGTGGCCGTCTCCCCGAGCCCCCGGTTGCAGGAACGGGCGGACGACCTTGCCGCCAGCCCGGTGCGCACGCAGCATGCGCACGATGGCCTGGTGCGCAGCTCGGCCGCCAAGGATGCCGAGCAGCTCGCGATGAGCACGCTGTCGTTCCAGGATTACGTACGTGAGCGCATGCTGCGCCGGCGCAAGGAGGCGCTGCAAGGTGGCGCCGGCGTGCCGCCGCGCATGAGCGCGCAACCCGCGATGTCGGCAGCACGCCGTGAGCAGGCGGCAGGCACCGAAGCCACCCTTGCGGCAGCACCGGCGCAGGGCCGCGCTACCGTCGCCCCGACCGTGGTGGGCACCGCATCGCAGCAGCCCCTGATGCAGGAGCTGCAGGCGATGCGCAACCTCATCGAAGACCGGTTCAGCACATTGGCCTGGCTGGGCCAGGCACGCCAGGACCCGATCCAGTCGGGGCTCATGCTCAAGCTGATCCGCGCGGGCTACTCGCCGGCGCTGGCGCGGGCGCTGCTCGAGCATCTGCCCGATCGCCTGCCCGCCGCCAACGCCTTGCAGTGGCTTGTGGGCGTGCTCGAGCGCAACCTCAAGACCGACGCGCTGATGCTGCCGCTGCACGAGGAGGGGGGCATCCATGCGTTCGTCGGGGCGACCGGCGTGGGCAAGACGACGACGGCGGCCAAGCTGGCCGCGCAGTGCGTGCAGGCGCATGGGGCGGCCAGCCTGGGGCTGATCACGCTCGATGCCTACCGCCTGGGCGGGCACGAGCAGCTGCGTGCCTACGGTCGCATGCTGGGTGTGGTGGCGCATTTGGCGCATGACCGCGCCGCGCTGCAGGACCTGCTCGGACTGCTCGCATCCAAGAAGATGGTGCTGATCGACACCAGCGGCGTCTCGCCGCGCGATCCGCGTCGGCGCGAGCTGCTCGAGGTGCTTGACCTGCCCGAGGTGCGACGCCTGCTGGTGCTCAACGCGAGCAGCCACGGTGACACGCTCGACGACGTGCTGGAGGGTTTCAAGACCGCCGGCACGCAGCAGGCCATCCTCTCCAAGATCGATGAAGCGGTGAAACTTGGCCCGGCGGTCGACGCGCTGGTGCGCCACCAGATGGTGCTGCGTGGCGTCACCAACGGCCAGCGCGTGCCCGAGGACTGGGAGCGCGCCGATGCGCACCAGCTGGTGACAGAATCGATGCGCTGCGCCGTCAAATCGGCGTTCGATCCCAAGGAGATCGAACTCAACTATTTCTTCGCGCAGCCTGGCGCTGTGACTGGCGCGGATGCGGAGCTGGCCCATGTTGCGTGATGTGTACCACGGCGTGTGCCCGCCGTCGCTGGCTCGCGTGCCTGCCGCAGGTGCGGCGGCCGCCCCGTCTGCCCTCGACGCTCGTCATTGGGAGCATTGATTTCACATGTACACGGCCAAAGGACAACTCGACCGCGACGCGCTGTTCCACCAGCATGTGCCGCTGGTGCGGCGCATCGCGCACCACATGATCGCCAAGCTCCCGGCGAACGTGGAGATCGACGATCTGATCCAGGTGGGGCTCATGGGCCTCACCGACGCGCTCTCGCGCTACGAGGTCAACCAGGGCGTGCAGTTCGAGACCTTCGCGACACAGCGCATCCGCGGCGCGATGCTCGACGAGCTGCGCGAAAACGACTGGATGAGCCGCAGCTCGCGCAAGAGCCAGAAGGAGATCGAGCGGGCGGTGCGCCGCGCCGAGCAGCGGCTCGGGCGCTGCCCGCTCGAATCGGAAATCGCGGACGAGCTTGAAATGGAGCTGTCTGCCTACCAGGCGCTGCTCGGCAAGGTGCGCGGGGCGCAGCTCGTCTACCTCGAGGACATAGGCCACGGGGGTGGCGATGAGGATGGCTCGGGTGAGGGCTTTCTGGACCGGCACGTCGCCGACGAGGGAGCCGACCCGGTCGTGCTGCTGCGCGATGAAGGCATACGCCGCGCCCTCGTGGTGGCCATCGAGCAGTTGCCTGAACGCGAAAAACACATCATGGGCATGTACTACGAGCAGGACATGAACCTCAAGGAAATTGCCGCGGTGCTGGGCGTGACCGAGTCGCGCGTGTGCCAGTTGCACAGCCAGGCGGTCGCGCGCCTGCGCAACAAGATGCGTGACCATTGAGCGGGGGAGGCGGGGACGCGAGCCAAGCGCTCGTCCGCCCGGTAGCTGCGTACTTTGCGCGGGCCTTCCCGGTCGCAGGCACGATCCAGTCAAGCGTGGCGCTATCGCACTGAAGGAATACGGCGCACCGCGCGATTGATTGCGGGCACGGCCTGCCCTCCTGTGGCCCTCATGGGGGCACTTTCCCAGAGTCGCGATTCGACGCCTAACCCGGTGCGTGGTAGACGCGCGGGCCGGAGACGCTTGAGGGTCCGTAGGTGGCGTTCTGCAGCGGGGGCAGCAGGGTGCTGGCCTGTTGGCGGGTCAGCGACAGGACGCGTGCGAGCTGGTTGCGGACCTGACCGAGCTGGAACGACAGTGCCTGGGCACGCCGCAACGCGGCGCCCGGCAACGGGTTGGGGGCGCCCCTGAAAACCTGAGCGAGTGCGGTGATGGCGGAGCGCGCCTGGTCGGCTGCGGGCTCGAGCGCGTCGGTGTCGGATGTCAGCAGCGCCGCCTGCACCGCGTGCAGTTGCGCTTCGATTTCGGAGAGGGCAGCGTCCAGTTGCATGGGAAGAGGGCTCCTGGTGTCGAGCGTGGCAACCGCTGGCGTCGTGCCGCCTACTGGCGGTTGGCCCGTGCGTGGGCGAGGATTTCGGATGCGTTTTCGAGCAGCTTGTCCGCGACGACCCCGGCGTTGACCTGGAACGTGCCGTTTTCGATGGCGGTCTTCACGCGGTCCACCTTGGCAGCGTCGAAGTCGCCCTGGACGCGGCCGGTGGTTGCGGCTTGCTGCACGCTCGAAGACAGGGTTACCGATGCGCCGGGCGGGTGCGCCTGGCCGCCCACGCGCAGCGTGGCATCTGCCGTGCCCGTCTTGGCGGGCGGCTTGCCGGTCGCGGCGTGTGTCAGGGCGTTCGCGAGGTCCGGATTGTTTCCGACTTTCATTTCACTCTCCACTGCCCCAGGCAAGGCTTGGGGCCTATGGGAAGGTTAACGACCTCGAGCGCGCAAACTTGAACAGGTCGTGGACGCATTAGTCCGAACGGATCATAAAGAGGCATCGATGGTCCCGTCCTCGTTCACGATGCCGGTAATGGTGCGGCCGTTTGCCATGCGTACGCGGATGTTCTGTCCGGCCGCGCCGGCGGTCGTGGCCTGGCCCGACGAGACAATGGCGTAACCGGGCCCCTGCGCGCGTACCTGCACGGGGGCGCCGGCCTTGAACAGGTTGGGCGCGCGCACCATGTTCTGGCGCAGCGCCTGCCCGGCGGCCAGGGGCCGCGCGGCGACCTGGCCGACCCAGGACTGGGCGGTGGAGACCACGGGCGCCGGGTCGGCTGCCCAGTCCACCTCGGCCTGCATTGCGTCGTGTTCGCCGAGCACGCTGCCCGTGGTGACGTCCCCGGTGAGCACCCAAGCCGGGCCGAAGGCCTGCACCGTAAGCGGTATGTAGGCG
This sequence comes from Burkholderiales bacterium, assembly GCA_026954015.1. Classification (GTDB taxonomy): domain Bacteria; phylum Pseudomonadota; class Gammaproteobacteria; order Burkholderiales; family Burkholderiaceae_C; genus Comamonas_C. The sequence continues at coordinate 25,468 of JAIXLP010000041.1, forward strand.
TTCCAGTGCGTTGCCCCTTCCACGCAGCGCAGGCCCAGGCGTGTGCGGCCCCACAGGCGTGCGCCCGGTGGCAGATAGGGTTGCACGCGCGTGCAGGGCGCGAGGCGCAGGCGCGGATCGAGCTGACCGACGCTCACCTGCATGCGCAGCGGCGAGGATTCGACGGGCAGCTGGGCGAGCGCCTCGTCGACCCACTGCTGTGTCAGCGCGGCGAGATCCTGCGGCGTGGCGGCCTGCTGCGCCTGCGCCGGGGAGGCCCACGCGGCCACCAGGGCAGACGCGGCCAGTGCAAGCAACGGGCGAATGACAGTCATGACGCCTAACCTCCGAACGCCCTGCCGCGCGCGAGGGCGGCGGCTTTGGGACGCCTGCAACTCTAGGCCTTCGGCTGGCGCGTGGTGGCGTGAACAGGCGCCAGCGGGGCGCATTTTTCGGACTTTAGAAAACTGGGGCGCTTTCCATAATCGACGCATGCCAGTACCGCCGCTGGGCACTGGCACCCGTTGCACGCACAGCGTGAGGTCTTCATCACATGCTCGACAAGCTGACATCCCCACTTGATCTGCACGGCAGCGCGCTGCAGCTGCGTGCGCAGCGTCAGAGCATGATCGCAAGCAACATCGCCAACGCCGACACCCCGGGGTACAAGGCGCGGGACTTCAATTTCGCCGATGCCCTGCGGCAGGTCAGTGCCGGGCACCACGGGGCGAGCCTGGCGCCGCAAGCGAGCGGCAACCCGCGGCACATGGCGCTGCGCCCCACGGGCCAGGGCCCGGAGCGGTCCGGGTATGCGCAGCAGACGGAACCGGCGCTGGACGACAACAGCGTGGACATGGACCGTGAGCGCGCGGCCTTCGTGGACAACGCAGTGCGCTACGAGGCGACGCTGCGCTTCATCAACTACCAGTCGCGCACGCTGCAAAGCGCGATCACTGGCCAGTAGGCCTAGGGTGGAGGAGCCGCCATGTCGATGTTTTCGATTTTCAACGTCTCGGCCAGCGCGATCAGCGCGCAGGCGCAACGGCTGAACGTGGTGGCGAGCAACCTGGCCAACGTCGATGCCGTGGCCGGACCCGACGGCCAGGCCTACAAGGCGCGCCAGGTGGTGTTCCAGACCACGCCCATGGGCGCGGATGGCGCGGCCGGGGTGCGGGTCTCCACCGTGCAGGAAAGCGACACGCCGGGGCGGCGCGTGCTCGACCCTTCGAACCCGCTGGCCGACGCCGACGGTTACGTGACGCATTCCAACGTGAACGCGGTCGAGGAGATGGTCAACATGATCTCCGCGTCGCGCTCCTACCAGAACAACGTCGAGGTCATGAACACGGCCAAGACCCTGTTGCTCAAGACCTTGCAGATGGGCCAGTGAGCCCGGAGGTACGGATATGTTCATCAGCCCCATCGATACGAGCGCGCTGGACGCGGGTGCGAGCAGCACGTCGAGCGTGACCGAGCGCAACACCGATCCGAACGCGATGCAGGACCGCTTTCTCAAGCTGCTCGTGGCGCAGCTCGAGAACCAGGACCCGATGAACCCGATGGACAACGCGCAGATGACCACGCAGATGGCGCAGATCAACACCGTCACCGGCCTGCAGCAGCTCAATCAGACGGCGCAATCGATGGCCACGCAGTTCGCCAGCATGCAGCAGCTCGCCGGTGTGGGGCTCATTGGCCGCTCGGTGCTCGCGGAGGGCGACAAGCTCATGCTCGCCGACGGGGTCGGCCAGGGTCTGTTCGATCTGGACCAGGCCGCGACCAACGCCACGGTGGAGATCGTCACGCCCGGCAACGTCGTCGTCGGCTCGGCAGCGCTTGGCGCGCTCGACGCGGGCCGCCACGCTTTCGAATGGGATGCGCGCGGCTACAGCGGTGACGCCAGCGCGCTGCATTACCGCATCGTGGCCCGCAGCGGCGAGACGGCCGTGCAGGCCACGCCGCTTACGCAGCAGGCAGTGATCGCCACTGGCACGGACGCCAGCGGACTCACGCTCACGCTGGGCAACGGCAGCACCGTGGCCTATGCCTCCGTGCGCGGCGTGATGTGACGCCGCAAACCAACACCTGACAACCACCCCCCCGAGGAGCACACCATGGCATTTCAACAGGGCCTGAGCGGGCTGAGTGCCGCCAGCAAGAGCCTGGACGTGATCGGCCACAACATCGCCAACTCCAACACCACGGGGTTCAAGGCCTCGCGCGCCGAGTTTTCCGAAATGATCGCTACCGCCGTTGGTTCGGCTGGCGGCAACGATGCGGGCATCGGCGTCACGCTCGATACCGTTGCGCAGCAGTTCACGCAGGGCAACATCTCCATCACCGGCAACACGCTGGACGTGGCGATCAACGGCAACGGGTTCTTCCAGGTGCGCCAGCCCGACGGCAGCATGGCGTACACGCGCGCGGGCAACTTCAAGCTCGACGACCAGGGCAACATGATCACCAACGGGGCCGCGCAGCTCATGGGCTACCCGGTCGATCCACTGACCGGCGAGCGCAGCTCCATTTCGGTGATTCCGCTCGTGTTTCCGACGGGCGCGCCGATTCCCGCCAGGCAGACCGGGGAAGTCACGGTTGCGATGAACCTGGATGCGCGCGCCACCGATGCTGCGGGTGATCCGGCGGCCACGCCGCCGGTTTCCGCGACGCCGCGCACGACCTATGGCACTTCGCTCAACGTGTACGACAGTCAGGGGGTTGCAGTGCCCGTGAGCCTGTACTTCCAGAAGACCGGCACGGCCAACACCTGGGATGTCTACGACCGGCTCGACGACCCGACCGCTTCGCCGCCCGTGGTGGCCACGCCGGTGGGCCAGCTCGTGTTCAACGGTGCCGGCGTGCTGCAGTCGGGTTCGCCGCTCACGTTGACCGTCGACCCGTCGAAGACCAACCCGAACAACCCGCCGGCCGCGTTTGCCGTGACGCTCGATCTGAGCGCGGCGACGCAGTTCGGCACCAAGTTCGCGGTCTCTGACCTGACGCAGGACGGCTACACCGCGGGCCAGCTCACGGGCATCACCATCGGCTCCGATGGCACGCTGATGACGCAGTACTCCAACGGCGTGAGCCGCCCCGAGGGGCAGATTGCGCTCGCGTCGTTTCGCAACGCGCAGGGCCTGGAGGACGTGGGCAACAACCTGTGGGTCGAGACCTCGAGCTCGGGCCAGCCCGTGCTCGGCGCGCCGCTTGACGGCAATTTCGGCACGCTGCGCGCGGGCGCGCTGGAGGATTCCAACGTCGATCTGACGGCCGAGCTCGTGAACATGATGACCGCGCAGCGCGCCTACCAGGCCAACGCGCAGACCATCAAGACGCAGGACCAGGTGCTCGCCACGCTGGTCAACCTGCGCTGACGTCGCCTGACACGCGGAGCACGCCATGGATCGCATCATCTATACCTCGATGACCGGCGCCACCGCGGCGATGCAGCGTCAGGCGGTGCTTGCGCACAACCTGGCGAATGTCTCGACGACGGGCTTTCGCGCCGAAATGGCGAACTTTCGCGCGGTGCCCATGCAGGGCGATGGCGCGAAGACGCGCGTGTTCGCGCTGGAGGCCACCTCGGGGCACCGCACCGTGGCCGGCCCGGCGCAGACGACCGGGCGGGCGCTGGACGCCATGGCGGTGGGCAATGCCTGGTTCGCGGTGCAGGGGCTCGACGGTACCGAAACCTATACCCGCGCGGGCGACTTCCAGTTGACCGCCGAGGGGCAGATCGTCACCAGCACGGGCTTGCCGGTGCTCTCCGACGGTGGCGCGCCGATCGACGTGCCGCAGGGCGCGGATGTGACGCTGGGGGGCGACGGCACGATCACCGCGCAGGTGGCTGGGCAGCCCGCGCAGACCGTGGGGCGCCTCAAGCTTGCGACGCCCACGGTCGAGACGCCGCTGGTGCGCGGCGACGACGGGCTGTTTCGCACCACGGACGGCGCGCCGCTCGCGCAGGACCCGAACGCCCAATTGCGCCCCGGCATGCTTGAAGGCTCCAACGTCAACCCGGTGGAGGCCATGGTCGGAATGATTGCCGCGGCGCGTCAGTTCGAGCAGCAGATGAAGCTGCTGCAGACCGCCGAGAGCGACGACAAGAGTGCCGGGCAGCTGCTCAGCATGAACGGATGAGCGCCCTTCGCGGGCGCTGAGGAACCCTAGCCATGATGAATTCCCTGTGGATCGCCAAGACCGGCATGACGGCGCAGCAGACGCAGCTCGATGTGATCTCGCACAACCTCGCGAACGTCTCGACCACCGGCTTCAAGCGCAACAACGCGGTGTTCGAAGACCTCGTCTACCAGAACCTGCGCCAGGTGGGCAGCCAGACGGATGAGCAGAACCAGCTGCCCACAGGCCTGCATCTGGGTCTGGGGGTGAACGTGGTGGCCACCAGCCGCAAGTTCACGCAGGGCAGCCTGCAATCGACCGAGAACGATCTGGACGTGGCGATCGACGGCAAGGGGTTCCTTGAAGTGACCATGCCCGACGGGACTACGGCATACACGCGCGACGGCTCGTTCAAGGTGGACGGACAGGGCCGCGTGGTCACCTCCAACGGGCTGCCGATCGCGCCCGGCCTGAACGTGCCGCCGGACACGAAGAGCGTGAGCATCGCGCAGGACGGCACCGTGTCGGTCATCGTCGCGGGCAACGCCGCGCCGCAGCAGATCGGGCAGCTCACGATGTCCAGCTTCATCAACCCGGCGGGTCTGGAGCCCGTGGGGCAGAACCTGTATCTCGAATCGGCGGCCTCAGGCACGCCGCAGCAGGGGCAACCGGGCACCAACGGCCTGGGCGTCATCAAGCAGGGCTTCCTGGAGAACTCCAACGTCAACGTGGTCGAGGAGCTCATCACCATGATCCAGACGCAGCGCGCCTACGACCTCAATTCCAAGGCGGTGCAGACCAGCGACCAGATGCTGGCGCGCCTGTCGCAGCTGTGATCGCTGCGGCGCATACCGGAGACGTTGCATGACGATCGCACAGCGATTTGCGGCCATGGCGGCAGGCGCCGTGCTGGCGCTGCTGGCCGGTGGGTGCGCGAGCATCAATCCGCCGCCCCCCGTCGATGTGCTGCCCACCGAACTGCCGCGGCTAGCGCCAGCGCCGCAGCCGGGCGGGCCGGCCACGGGCAGCCTGTTCAGCGCGGCAAGCTACCGCCCCGCGTTCGAGGATCAGCGTGCGCGCTACGTGGGCGACCTCGTGACGATAGAGATCCTGGAGCAGATCGACGCCAAGCAGAACAGCCAGTCCAACCTCGGGCGCACCTCCAAGAACAGCGGCGGCATTTCGCTATTCCCGTTCCTGCCGTCGAAGATCGCGGGCAAGACCGGCATCGAAGCGGGGTACGACAGCAGCTTCAACGGCATGGGCGACACGAGCAGCACCAACCAATTCAAGAGCACGGTGACTGCGATCGTCACCGAGGTGCTGCCCAACGGCAACCTCGTGATCACGGGTGAGAAGCAGGTGGGCGTGAACCGCGCCGTAGACGTGCTGCGCTTTTCCGGCATCGTCAATCCGCGTCAGCTGCGCCGCGGCAAGGACGGGCATATCGGCAGCGTGATCAGTTCGCAGTACGTGGCCAATGTGCGCGTGATTTCGCGCGGCCTGGGCGAGCAGGCGGAGATGCAGGCGATGGGCTGGCTGGCCCGCGCGTTCAACTCTGTCGTGCCGTTCTGAGAGAGTCTCGCCCGCCATGCGTATCGTCTATGCCTTGTTGCGCCTGATCGTGGTGATTGCCGTCTTCTGGGGGATCGCGGCACTCGCGTTCGCGCAGGACTTGCGCGACGGCTCGGCGCGCGGCTACACCGTCTGGCCGAACATTCCCGTGGTGCGCGCGGCCGACCTTGCGGACTACGCGCAGGATCGCCAGGCCTTCGCCGACCTGCACGCAGGCAAGGCCGATCCCGAGAAGCTCGTCGCGGCGTTGCAGGCGGTCGATGCGCTGCAGGCGCACCACCAGCAGGCCGCCGCCAACGAGCTGGGCCGCAGCCTGAATTTGCAGTGGATCGCCGAGCTCGACGCGCTGGCGCGTCGCCACGGCATTGCCGCGCCGCGGCTGCGCTTCGATTTCGCCGACATCACGCCCCAGCAGCTGCAGCGCCCGGTGGTGCTCGACGAGCTCAGGCGCCGTGTGGGGCGCATCCAGCTCGCCGCCTACATCACCTACACGCGGCTCGATGGCGCGCTGGTGCAGGCGACGCTCACGCTGGTGCGGCTGCGCGGCGGCGCGTCGCAAAGCTTTTCCGCCACCGCGCCGGTGACGGCGCTGGCCCAGACCCTGGCGCGCGAGGTGTTCGACTACTTCGAGGGGGCGCGGTTCGCGCCACACCGCAACCCGCAGCCGGGCGCGCAGTGGCTTACCGCGGCGCCGGGCCACGCCGACCAGCTCGTCTCGCGCGACACCGCAGCGCGCTATTGCGCGTCGCAGGGCGCCGAGCTGCCGACTGCGCAGGAGCTGGAAACGGCGCAGGCGAGCGGCTTCTATGGCGGCGGCGTGGCGCTGCGCGAGGGCGGCGTCTACCACGTGCAGGGCGGCCTGTACGACGCGGCGCTCGCGCAGGACGGCGGCGCGCGCGCACGGCCCAACTTCATCGCCAGCGTGGCCAACGGCTACTACTACTGCGTGCGCCACGGCGTGCTGGCGGCAGCGAAGCGCACCGGCACGCGCCGGTAGGGCGGTGCTCCGCAGGTCCCCGCGGCGCGGTGCGCGCGAGGGACCGTTCAACGCGCCATCAACTCACTAAAACATAGCTGCCAGCACTTGATGGTAAAGCGCTGAAGCCGTATTTCATTTGTAAATTTCACCATGCGCGCCGAACGCGCCAACTGCGAGCACGCCGCCCCGCTTTTCGCGCTTTAGCAACCGCCACCGCTGGCCACAATGGGCGCATGAAACCGCTGTCCGCGTTCTGCTTCTCGCTTTGGGCGACGTTGAACAAGTCCCTCGCGTGCGTTGTCGCATCCCTGCCCGGGGCGGTCTGCGGCGTTGCAAAGGTTCGCCACGGCTGGGGCCATGTCTGCGCGTTGCGCCTTGCATCCCGTCCCCCTGCAGGGCGGGCAGCATCGCGGGGACTTGTCCAGCGTCGCCTCTGGCTGCTGCCGCTTCTGCTGGCACTGGCGTGGGCGCTGCCCGCGCAGGCGGCGCGCGTCAAGGAGGTGGCGGCGGTGCAGGGCGTGCGCAGCAACCTGCTCTCGGGCTACGGGCTCGTGGTGGGTCTGGACGGCACGGGCGACCAATCGACGCAGATGCCGTTCACCGCGCAGGCCATGGCCAACTACCTGCAGCAGATGGGCATCTCGCTGCCGCCGGGCACGAGCGCGCCGCAGCTCAAGAACGTGGCTACCGTGGCGATCACCGCCGAGCTACCCGCATTCGCCCAGCCGGGGCAGCTGATCGACGTGGTGGTCTCGTCGGTGGGCAATGCCAAGTCGCTGCGCGGTGGCACGCTGATCGCCACCCCGCTGCGGGGCGCGGATGGCGAGATCTATGCGCTTGCGCAGGGCAATGTGGTGGTGGGCGGCGCGGGCGCGTCCGCGGGCGGCTCCAAGGTGCAGATCAACCACCTGAGCGCGGGGCGCATCCCCGACGGCGCCCAGGTCGAACGCAGCGTGCCCACGCCGCTCAACGATGGCGAGACGATCACGCTGGGCCTGAATGCGTCGGACTTCCAGATGGCGCGCAAGGTGGCGCAGGCGATCAACGCGCGCAGCGGCCCCGGTACCGCGACGGCGCTCGATGGGCGTACGGTGCAGGTGCGTGCCCCGGTGGCGCCGGGCGCGCGCGTGGCCTTCATCGCCGAGCTCGAAGAACTGCAACTGCCCGACACGACGCCGGCGGCCAAGGTGGTGATCAACGCGCGCACCGGCTCGGTGGTACTCAACCAGGCCGTGACGCTCGGGCCGTGCGCGATCGCCCACGGCAGCCTCTCGGTGACGATCAGCAGCACGCCCGTCATCAGCCAGCCCAACCCGCTTTCGCAAGGGCAGACCGTGGTGGCGCAAAAGAGCGACATCACGATCCAGCAGCAGGGCGGACAGGTGCTGCAGGTGCCCGCCGCGCCGCAGCTCGCTGATGTGGTGCGCGCGCTCAATGCGCTGGGCGCCACGCCGCAGGATCTGCTGGCGATCCTGCAGGCGATCAAGGCCGCGGGAGCGCTCAACGCGGAGCTGGAGGTGATCTGATGACGCTCACATCCACCGCCCTCGCAGGCGCGGGTCTCGCGGCGGACAGCCGGGGGCTGAACGTGCTCAAGACGCAGGCGAACGCGGGAGACGCCGCGTCGCGGCGCGCCGCCGCCTCGCAGGCCGCGCGCCAGCTCGAATCACTCTTCATGCGCGAACTGCTCAAGAGCATGCGTGCATCGACCAGGCAGATGGACGCGGACGGCGGCGGCGAGGGGGGCCTGGCGACCGATCTGTTCGACCAGCAGATGTCGGTGCAGATGGCCGGGCAGCCCGGTGGCCTGGCACAGGCCATCCAGCGTGAACTTTCGCGCCAGCTCGGCGTGTCCGAGGGGGGGCCGGCTGGCTCCACGGTGGGCCTGGCGGGGCGCACGCTGGGCTTTTCCGGCACGGGCCGTGCCGATGCGCCCACGGGACGGGACGACTTTGTGCAACGCCACCGCGCCGCGGCGGAGCGCGTGGCGCAGGAAAGCGGCATACCGGCCGCATTCATGCTCGGTCAGGCGGGACACGAAACCGGTTGGGGCCGGAGCGCGATTCGCACCGCCGGCGGCGGCAATTCGTACAACCTCTTCGGCATCAAGGCCACGGGCGGCTGGAGTGGCAAGGTGGCCGAGGTGACGACCACCGAATATGTCGACGGCACGCCGCGCAAGGTGGTGGCGAAGTTCCGCGCCTACGACTCGTACGAGGATTCGTTTCGCGACTACGCGCGGCTCATCACCGAAAACCCGCGCTACGAGAAGGCGCTGGCGAAGGTCGATTCGGTGCAGGGATGGACGCAGGAGCTGCAGCGCGCAGGCTACGCGACCGATCCGCGCTACGCGGACAAGCTGAGCCGCGCGATCCAGAGCACGATGGCCGTGGCGCGCCCGGCGGGCAGCGCCCAGGCATGAACGGAGCCGCACCATGAGTCTGCTCAACGTGGGCGCGCGCGCGCTGATGGCCAACCAGGTGGCGCTGCAGACCGCTGGCCACAACATTGCCAACGTCAATGTTGCGGGGTATTCGCGCCAGAGCGTGGCACTGGAGACGGTGGCGGGCCAGTACACCGTCAACGGCTACATCGGCAAGGGTGTCAACGTCGCCACCGTGCTGCGCAACCATGACGAACTGCTTACGCGCCAGGCGGCGGCGGCGCAGTCGGTGCAGGCGGCCGACACCGTGCGCGCGCAGCGCCTGCTGCAGTTGCAGGACGTGTTCAGCGGCGGCACTGAGGGGCTGGGCGCCGCGATCAACGACATGCTCAATTCGCTGGGCGACGTGGTGGCCTCGCCCACCGACATCACGGCGCGCACCGTCACGCTCACGCGCGCGGACGAAATGGCCGCGCGGATGCGCTCGGCCGCGACGCAGTTGCAGGAGATCGGCTACGCCGCCAACGAGCAGCTCGCGAGCGATGTGAACCAGGTGAACACGCTCGCGCGCAACATCGCCGCCGTGAACGGCCAGATCGCGAGCGCACGCGGCAACGGCCAGACGCCGAACGACCTGCTGGACCGGCGCGACCAGCTCATCCGCCAGCTCAACCAGTACGTGCAGACCACGCAGATTGCTGCCGATGACGGCACGGTGGGCGTGTTCGTCGGTGGCAGCCAGGCGCTCGTGCTTGGCACGACGGCCGCGAGCCTGTCGGTGGGCGCATCCAGACTGTTTCCGGGCAGTGGGCAGCAGGCGCTGTATTTCACGCCCGCCAACGGCACGCCGATGGAGCTCTCCGCTGGTGTCCTGGGCGGCGGCGAGGTTGCCGGCCTGCTGCAGTTCGTCAATGGCGATCTGGTCGATGCCGGCAACCAGCTCGGGCGGCTGGCGCTGGGCATAGGCATGGCGATGAACACGCAGCAGGAGCGCGGGCTCACGCTCGACGGCAACAGTGGCACGCCCTTGTTTGCGGTGCCCGCGGGTGCCTCCGGCTACAGCGACAACCCCGGGACCGTCGGCAGCGTCACGTACACCGACCCGACGGCGCTGACCGCGTCCGACTACGAGGTGCGCTTCACCTCGCCGCCCGCGGGTGTCGTGGTGCGCGTGTCCGACGGCAAGACCACGAATGTTGGCGACTTCACCGCAGGTGTGGCACTCGACGGCCTGAATTTTCAGTTCTCCACACCGGGCGTGGCCGGCGAGCGCGTGCTGTTCCAGCCGTTTGCCGCTGCGGCCGCCAACATCCGTGCGCTCATCACGTCGCCGCGCGATCTCGCGGCGGCGAATCCGGTCAACGCCGCCATGGGCAGCGCCAACGCGGGCACGCTGCAACTGGCGTCGCTGCAGGTCACCGGGCCCGGCTACACGCCCCCGCCGCTGGGCGACGCGACGAGTCCACCGGCGTTTCCCGGCGGCATCCAGCTCCGCTTCACCGCTGCCGGGACGTTCGACGTGCTTGACCGCGGCAGCGCTCCGCCGACCACCTTGGCGACGGGCCTGAGCTACGTGCCCGGCCAGCCCATCACCATCCAGGGATGGAGCATCACGCTGCAGGGCACGCCGAAAGCCGGGGACACGGTCACGGTGGGCAACGCCTCCGATCCGCAATACGGAGGCTGGTACACGCGCGACGCGGGCAACGCGCAGGCGCTCATGGACCTGCGCGATCTGAAGATGTTCGACGAATCCACGCTGTCCGACGGCTACGCGAGTCTCATGGCGCAGGTCGGCACGCGCACCCAGAGCGCGCAGTACGCGGCGCAGGTGTCGGGCTCGATCGCCGCCAGCCTGGAGGCCGACCGCACCGCTGTCTCGGGCGTCAACCTGGATGAAGAAGCCGCCAAGCTGATCCAGTACCAGCAGGCCTACCAGGCGTCGGCCAAGGTGCTGCAGATCGCGCAAAACATTTTTGACAGCCTGATCCAGGCGGTGGGCCGCTGAGGTGCGCGATGGTGCGATGGTCTCGTGCACCCTCAAGCGTCGCACACGAAGGAGTGAGTGATGGGTGACAGCTACTACCGCGTGAGCACCGCCAACCTCTACGACGGCACGGTGCGCAACCTGCAGGCGCGTCAGAAGTCGCTGGCCAGTCTGCAGGAGAACCTGAGCACCGGCAAGCGCGTGGTGCGGCCAAGCGACGACCCGGTGGCGGCGGCACAGGCCGAGCGCGCGCTCACGCGCCTGTCGCGCTTGCAGAGCGAACAGCGCCAGCTCGAGGTGCAGCGCGCCAACGTGGCGCAGGCCGAATCCACGCTGGGCGATGCGATCGACCTGGTGCAGCAGATCCGTGAAACCGTCGTCGCGGCCGGTGGCGGCACGCTGACGCAGGTGGATCGTCAGACCTACGCGTCGCAACTGCAGAGCCTGCAGGATCAGCTCAAGGACGTGATCAACCGTAAGGACGCCAACGGCGTACCGTTGCTGGGCGCGTTGGGCAGTGCGCTCGAGCCCTTCGCCGGCCCGCTTGCCGGCAGCCCCGACTACCTCTACAACGGCCTTGCGGGGCAGGCCAGCAGCACGGGCGACGCGGTCGCCTCTCGCCTTGACGGTCATGCGGCGCTGATGTTTGACCCGGTGCGCGACGGCGTGTATGGCGCAACGCTCGTGCGGGGCGATCCGTCAAGCTCGCTGCTTTCCAGCGCCATCCAGACTTCGCATCTGCAGACCCTCGACGGCGCAAGTTACGCGCTGCAGGTGACGACGGTGAACACCACGGGCGGCACGACTTCGGTCGACTACACGCTCACCCGCACGGCGCACGACGGCACGGTGACGACGAGCACCGGCAGCACGGCGCCGGTGCGTGACGGTCAGCCCATGCCGGTTGCGATCAGCGAGGGCGCGGACACGGTCATGCAGTTCACGCTTGAAGGCACGCCTGCGATCGGCGACACCCTCACGCTCGCGCCGAGCACCAGCCTGATGGGCAGCGTGCAGGATGCGATCCGCGGCATCGCTGGCGCGGGCGATTCCGCGGCCGCGGCGCAGGTCACCAACCAGGCGCTCGCGCAGATCGATGCGGGTCTGCAGCGTCTGAGCAGCGTGCGCGGCTACGCGGGCGAACTGCTCAACCGCGTTGACCGCATCTCGGGCGCGCAGGAACAGCGCTCCATCCAGCTCGAGGCCGACCGCTCGCGCGCCGAGGACCTGGACATGGTGCAGGGCCTGTCGGATTTCCAGAACGCGAGCGTAGCCTACGAGGCGGCACTCAAGTCCTATGCGCAGGTGCAGCGCCTGTCGCTGTTCGATTACCTGGGCTGACGATGGGCTCGTCGCATGGTTTCGGTATAGGGTGGCCGGGGCCAGCGCCGGCGTTTGCGTGATCCAACGTCCATGGTGCAATCGGTTCTAGGCAGTCTCACGCTCGGGTACCGCCCGCTGTGGAATGCGGCGCGGCGCCTCGCCGGGGTGCAGCTCTTCGTGCACGACGACGATGGCGGCCAGGCTGATGCGCTGCACCTGCTGCGCACGATAGACGAGCTCTGGAGCGCGAGCTCACCGCCGCTGCTGCTCGCGCCGCGTTCGCAGCGCATCCTCGCGGACTGGCTCGGGCACGCGCCGCCGGGCTCGCCGCCGATCGAGGTGCGCGACGCCTGGCTTGCCGACCCTGCCACGCTCGCGCTCGCGCGCGCGGCGCACCGGCGCGGGCTCAAGCTCGTCTGGCGCGGGCCGCTTGCGCGCCTGCCTGAACCCGAGGTGGCGGGGCTCTTCGACACCAGCCTGCTCGGCGTGGCGACGAGCGACGCGGTGGCCGCGCTGCAGATGGCGCGCGGGCCACGCACCGGCGCGTCCGCGCCCGTGAACCCGGTCTTCGCGGGGCAGATCTACGAAGACGTTGCAAGCCGCGCGCTGCTCACGCACTGCCTGGATACCAGTGGTGCGCTGGCGCTGGCCGGCTGGCCCACGGAGGACGTGTTGCACAGCCTGCGCCACCAGTTACAGCAGCCCGCGCATGAGGTGGTGCTGCGGCTGCTCAAGGCGATCGACGACGAGCAATCCATCGACCGCTTCGAGCAGGTGCTGGGGCAGGACCCGCTGCTCGCCTACCGCTTCATGAACTACACCAATTCGGCCGCGCTGGGCCTGCGCACCGGCGTCAGTTCGCTGCGCCGCGGGCTCGTGATGATGGGCTACAACTCGATCCGCCGCTGGCTGGGCGACCAGCTGCCCGGCGCCTCGACCGAGCCCGACCTGCGCCCGGTGCGCGAATCCATGGTGCTGCGCGCGCGGCTGGCCGAACAGCTCATCCAGGCGGGCGCGGGCAAGGAACTGCGCAGCGAGGTCTATCTGTGCTCGCTGTTTTCACAGCTGGATCTGCTGCTCGGGGAACCGCTGGGCACGATCCTGCGACGCCTGCCGCTTTCCGATCGCGTGTACGACGCCGCGGTGCAGCATGACGGGCCGTATGCCGCGAGCCTGGACGTGGCAGCGGCGCTGGAGGGCGACGACGTCGCCGTGCTGCGCCAGCTGTGCAAGCGCCACGAACTCGAACGCGAGCACGTGAACCGTTCGCTGCTGCAGATGCTGCGTGCGCTTGCCCCCGCCGCCGACGCGCAGGGTGCATGATCACTCCCTCGAAGGAGTGTCATGCCCATGTCCCGATCTACCACCCTGGCGGCCACGCCGCTGTCGCGCCTGCTCGGTTGCCGCGCGCCGCTGATCCTCGCGGGCATGGGCGGGGTGGCGCGCTCCGAGCTCGTGGCGGCGGTGAGCGGCTACGGGGGATTCGGCTTTCTCGGCATGGTGCGCGAGCCGCTGGCGCTGCTCGAGCGCGAGGTGGCGCGGGTGCGCGCGCTCACCGACGCACCCTTCGGCGTGAACCTGATACCGGCGGGCACGCCGCGGGCGCTGCTGCGCTCGCAGGTGGATGCGTGCATTGCGCTCGGGGTGCCCGCGGTCGAACTGTTCTGGGATGTGGACGAGGGGGTCGTGGCGCGGTTGCGCGCCGCCGGCATCACCGTGCTCTACCAGGTGGGGTCGGCGCGCGACGCGCTGCACGCGCAGGCCGCGGGCGCGCACGCGGTCATCGCGCAGGGCGTGGAGGCAGGTGGGCACGTCTGGGGTCGCCAGCCGCTGGAGGCGCTGCTCGACGAGGTGCTGGGCTGCGTGAGCGTGCCGGTGGCCGCCGCCGGCGGGCTTGCGGACGGGCGCAGCGTGGGGCGGGTGCTGGCGCGCGGGGCGCAGGCGGTGGTGCTGGGCACGGCGCTGATCGCAACCGACGAATCGTTCGCCCACGACGTGCACAAGCGCATCCTCGTGGCGGGCAAGGCCGATGCAACGCTGCTCACCGAGGATTTTCACGTGAACTGGCCGCCGCATGCGGCGGTGCGCGTACTGCCCAACGCGGTCACGCGCGGCGAGCGCGGCGACCCGTACACCAGCGCGCCGCAGGTGATAGGCGAGGAAGAAGGGCGGCCGGTTTACCTGTTCAGCACCGACTCGCCGCTGCGCTCGATGACCGGCGACCTCGAGGCCATGGCGCTGTACGCCGGCCGTGGCGTGGATGCCGTCGACGCCATCGAACCCGCGGCGCAGCGCCTGGCGCGCATCGAGCGCGAGGCAGCGGCGCACCTGCGCCTCGTCGCCGATGCGCCCGAGCCGCTTGCGTCGCCCGTGTGCTACGCCGGGCAGGCGCGCGAGGCCGAGCGTGCGCCGCTGATCGCGCAGCTGGTGGCCTTGCTGGCGGATGAGCGCGCGCTCGCGCGCGTGCTCGCCGAGACGCGCGCGCAGGTGCTGGATGCGCCGCTGCGCACGTTCGCGGACGTTGCCCTTGCAGCGCAGACCCGCGGGTGCGGCACGCTCGTGCGGGCGCTGCGCGCGCTCGATGCCGCGCCCGATCCAGCCACGGGCGAGCCGTATGCGCAGGCGATGGCGCTGCGCGACCCGCGCGAGCGCCTGGCGCTGGCCGCGCGCTGGCGTGGGGCGTGGCAGGCGCGCTGGCAGGCGCTCGAAGCGGCGCTGGACGATGCGCAGGCGCGCGACGACTGGCAGCAGGCCGTGCGTGCGCACGAGGCGGTGCTGCAGGAATGGCGCTGGGTCGGCCCCGTATAGTGCGCGCTTGGCCTGCTGCCTGTCCCCCCATGCCCCTGGCTGAATTCACCGCGCTGCTGCTGCTGGCGACCGCCATGAGCTTCACGCCTGGCCCCAATACGTCGCTGGCCACCGCGATTGCGGCCAACCGCGGCCTGCGGCCTGCGCTGCGCTTCGTGCTGGCGGTTCCCGTGGGCTGGTGCCTGATGCTGCTGTTGTGCGGCGCGGGGCTGGGTGCCGCGGTGGTGGCGATCCCGGCGCTGCGCTGGGCCATCAAGGCCCTGGGCATCGCCTATCTGCTGTGGCTCGCGTGGCGCCTCGCGCAATCGGCGCGGCTCGCGCAGGCCGATGCCTCGCACTTGTCCGTCGGCTTCTGGGAGGGTGTGGCGCTGCAGTTCGTCAACATCAAGGCGTGGCTCATGCTGCTGGCGATCGTCGCGAGCTGGATCATCGGCCGCAGCGACGGCGCGCAGCGCATGCTGCTGGTGGTGCCGGTGATGGCGGGCTTCGCGTTCGCGAGCAATTTCGCCTACGCGGCGGTGGGCGCGATGCTGCGCGGCTGGCTTGCGCAGGGCGCGCGGCTGTTGTGGTTCAACCGCGTGATGGCGCTGGTCCTGGCCGTGACCGCGCTGTGGATGATCGCGGCGTAGCGCGCGTCACGGCGGGGACACGCCCGGCGGTGGCGTTTCACGAGAATCGCCGGCCATGGGAGTCGTGTATCTCGTGCGCCATGGTCAGGCCTCGTTGGGTGCGGCCGACTACGACCGGCTGGCGGAACGTGGCCAGGTGCAGGCGCAGCGCCTGGGGGCCTACTGGCAGGCGCGCGGCCGCTGTTTCGACGCGGTTTACACCGGCACGCTGCAGCGCCATGCGCAGACGCTCGCGGGCATCGTCGCGGCGCTGCCCGATCTGCCGCCCGCGTGCGTGCGCCCCGAGCTCGACGAATACGACAGCGCGGCGCTGATCCGCGCCATCCACCCCGGGCCGCTGGCCCGCGTCGATACGCCCGAACGCGCGCGTGCGCACTTCCGGCTGCTGTGCGATGCGCTCGCGCAGTGGATGGCCGGGACGATCAGCCCGGAAGGCATGCCCGACTGGGATGATTTCGCCAGCGGCGTGCGCACGCTGCTCGACGAGGTGCGGCGCACGCATGCGGATGGGCAGGTGCTCGTGGTCTCCAGCGGCGGGCCGATCGCGACCGCGGTGGCGCAGGTGCTTGGCGTCACGCCCGAAGTCGGCATTGCGCTGAACATGCGGCTGCGCAACAGCTCGGTGAGCGAGCTCAGCGTGAGCCCGCGGCGCATGATGCTGCAGACCTTCAACACGCTGGCGCACCTGAGCGCGCCCGGCGACGAAGCGCTCGTCACGTACGCCTGATGCGGCGTCGCCCTGAAGGCAAGACCGCGTGCTGGCGCGGCGTCACGCGGCAGGCGGCGGCGCCACGGTGGAGGGCGCCAGCGCGTGCAGCTCGGTGAGCAGTTGCGCCAGCGCCGCGCCTGCCGCTTCCACCATCTGGCGACCCTGGTCGGCGCTGGCGGATGCGGCGTCGCCCACGGCGCCGCTTGCGTGGTAGTCCTCGATGGCCCAGCCCATCTTGGCGCTCCTGCCGTTGCCGAGGATCGCGTAGCGTTCGGCGCGTTCCTGCGAGCTCGACCGCCAGTCGCGCGCATGCTCCATGTGCACCGTGTGCGGCGCCAGGTGCAGCATCATCGAGGTCTCGATTGCGCCGCCGTGGATGCCGAATCGGTGCTCCTCGGCGGAAAAGAGCGCCTGCACCGCGTCCGGCAGCGGCAGGTTGAACCAGCTGCAGCTGTAGACCAGCAGGCCGTGGCGCTGGCGCAGCGTGCGCGCAGCGATGTCCATGGGCGCGACGTTGCCGCCGTGGCCGTTGAGCAGCAGCAGCTTTGTGATGCCCGCGCGCGCCACCGCGGCGCCGATTTCGCACCAGAGTGCCAGCAGCGTCTCGGGCGCGAGCGTGAGCGTGCCGGGGTAGGACAGGTGCTCGGTCGACAGGCCTATGGCCTGCATCGGCAGCACCAGTACCGGAAGCTCCCGTGCAAGCCGTGGCAGCGCGGCGTCGATCACGCCCTGCAGCAGCAGCGCATCGACGTTGAGCGGCAGGTGCGGCCCGTGCTGCTCCACCGCCGCCACCGGCAGCACGGCCACCGCGCGCGCCGCGTCGCCGCTGGCGCGCGCGGCCGTGAAATCACGGGTGGAAAGCTCGGCCCAAAGGCGCGTGGGGTAGGGCATGCGGCTATGGTAGCGGCGCGCGTTCAGCGGTGCGAGCCTGCGTGCTGCATGGCGCCCGGCGGCGTGGTGCCTGCTGAGGCGCCGGTGCGTACCGGCACCTGCAGCGTGCGCGTGAACTGCGCGCCCTTGGCGTCGGTGAGCCGCAGCGTGAGCGCGACGGTGCTGCCCGCCGCAAGCGCCTGCTTCAGATCCATCAGCATCAGGTGGTAGCCCCCGGGGGCGAGTGCCACGCGCTGGTGCGCGGGCAGCGCGAGCGCGGGGATGGCGCTCATGTGCATGGTGTTGCCTTCCAGCTTCATTTCATGCACCTCGGCCACGCCCGCCACGGGGGTGGAGACGCCGACGAGTTGGAGATCCTGCGGCGCTTGCAGCGTCATGTACGCGCCGGTGCCGCCCTGGCCCGGCACGGTCGCGCGCACCCAGGCGCCGCTGACCTCCACCGGGGCTTCCTGCGCGAACGCGCCGAGGCCACAGCACAGCAGCGCGGCCGCGGCCGCGCGAAAAACGAGGGATGACATGGTGTTCTTGCTCCGAAAAGAAAAAGAGGTGCGCCAACGTGGCGCGGCCAGGGGTCTTTTCAGAGTGCGGGCGGCCCGCGCACCGGCGGCACGGCCACGCCCCGCGCGGTCGGCGACGCGTGCGCGGCGGGTTGCAGCAGGTAGGAGAGGAACGCGGCCGTGGCAGGCGGCCCTGGCCACAACGGCGGTGGCGGCGCCGTCGGCAGGCACATCGGGCAGTTCAGGTGCTGCCCGCCGGGAGCGGTGCCGGCGGCGGGCAGCAGCGTCGCGGGGCCTGCGCTGGTGCAGATGTCCTGCAGCGCCGTGGGCAGGGCCCAGGACGCTGCGGCCGCCGCGCCCAGCGTGAGCGCGAACCACGCCAGCACCGCGCGGCCCAGCAGGCCGGCGGCGTTGTGGCGAAGGCGTGCGAATGGCGACATGGCGGCGCGGGCCATGATAGCAAGGCGGATGCGCGCGCCGGGGCGAACCGTTACGATGCGGCCCCTTCCTGCGCATCGGCGTGGCAGGTACTGCCCGGAACCAAACGACCGGGGCGCCGCTCCCACGTAACGCCATGTTCGCCCACCTTCGACGATACCGCTCCCGCCTGCTGTTTTTGATAGCTGCCAGCGCCCTGTCCATGAGCGCTATGGCCCAATTTCAATTGAAAGGGCAGGGCGGCGGCGCGACCGGCAGCGTGGCGACGACGCCGCACGTGCGCGCCGAGCTCGTGGCGCAGGCGCCCGAGGGTGTGGCGCCGGGCAAACCGCTCACGCTGGGCCTGTTGCTGACGCACCAGCCCGAGTGGCACACCTATTGGCTCAATCCCGGCGATTCCGGCCTGCCCACACAGTTGCAGTGGACGCTGCCCGAGGGGGTGGATGCGGGCGAGATCGCCTGGCCGGTGCCGCGCAAGATTCCGATCGGCACGCTCGCGAACTACGGCTACGAAGGCCAGGTGTTGCTGCCCGTGCCGATGATGGTTTCGCCGATGTTCCGGCCCGGCGTGGCCGAGACGCAGGCGACGTTTCGCGTGCAGGCCTCGTGGCTCGTGTGCCGCATGGAGTGCGTGCCCGAGGACGCCGACCTGACGCTGCAGGTGCCGCTCGACGGCACGACCGCACTCAACGCCGCGGCCTTCGAGGCGGCGGCGCGCGCGCACCCGGCGGAACTGGCGCCGGTGGACGGCAGCGGCGCGCGGGTGGTGGGCGACGCGGTCGAGCTGCGCGTGGCGGGGCTGCCCGCGGCGTGGCAGGGCCAGCGGCTCGATGTCTTTCCCGAAACGCCGGAGGTGGTGCACACCGCGGCCGATGCGGCGCAGCGCTGGGATGGTGCGGTGTGGACGGCGCGCGTGCCGCTTTCGCCCGAGCGCGCCAACGGCCCCGAGCCCATGCCCGTGGTGCTGGCCCATGCAGGCGCGGGCGAGCGGGTGCTGCTGCCGGTCGACGGTGGCTGGCCGCCGGTACGCAGCCTGCCGATGGTGGCTGCCGCGCCGCAGGCTGCCAGCGTGGCGGCGGCGCCACCCGCCGTGGCGGTGGTGCGTCCGGCGGGCGCCGGCGTGTGGCTGCTGGCGCTCGCTGGGGCGTTGCTCGGGGGCGTGCTGCTCAACCTCATGCCCTGCGTGTTCCCCATCCTCGCGGTCAAGGTCGTGGGCTTTGCGCGCCACGCGGGCGACGTGCGGTCGCAGCGCGCCGGGGGGCTGGCCTACACCGCGGGCGTGGTGCTGTCGTTCATCGCGCTGGGCGCGCTGATGCTGGCGCTGCGCGCCGCGGGCGAGGCCGTGGGCTGGGGATTTCAACTGCAGTCGCCGGCGGTCGTGGCGCTGCTCGCGGCGCTGTTCACGCTGATCGGGCTGAACCTCGCGGGGGTGTTCGAATTCGGCCAGATGCTGCCCTCGCGCTGGGCCGGCGCGCAGGCGCGCAACCCGGTGGCCGACGCCTTCCTGACGGGCGTGCTTGCGGTGGCCGTGGCCTCGCCCTGCACCGCGCCGTTCATGGGGGCCTCGCTCGGGCTCACGCTGTCGCTGCCCGCGGTGCAGGCGCTCGGCATCTTCGCCGCGCTCGGTCTCGGGCTGGCGCTGCCCTACCTGCTCGCGAGCTGGTGGCCGGCGGTCGGCGGCCTGCTGCCCCGGCCCGGCGCGTGGATGCAGACGCTGCGCCGCCTGCTTGCCTTCCCGATGTTTGCGACCGTGGTCTGGCTCACCTGGGTGCTCGGGCAGCAAAGCGGCATCGATGGCGCCGCGACGCTGCTCGCGTTGCTGGTGCTGCTCGCGCTGGTGGTCTGGGCGCTGACCCTGCGCGGCCGCACGCGGACGGTGCTCGCTCCATTATCAGTAGCTGCCTGCGCATGGCTGGTGCTGGCTTGGGGCCCCAAAATGGTAGAAATCCAGGCGCCCGCCGCGCAGGGCCGGAGCGCGACCGCGCAGGGCTGGCGCGACTGGCGTCCCGACCTGCCGGCCGAGTTGCTCGCCACAGGCCAGCCGGTGTTCGTGGACTACACCGCCGCCTGGTGCGTGACCTGCCAGTACAACAAGAAGACGACGCTCGCCGATGACGGGGTGCGCCAGGATTTCGCGGCGCGCAGGGTCGCACTGCTGCGCGCGGACTGGACGCGGCGCGACCCGGCGATCACCCGCTCACTCGCGGCGCTGGGGCGCAGCGGCGTGCCACTGTATGTGCTCTACGCGCCGGGGCGGGCGCCGGTGGTGTTCAGCGAAATCCTCGGGGTGCGCGAGTTGCGCGAGGCGCTTGCGCGCCTGGGTTGAGGCAACACTGAAGCCCCTCGCGCGCGTCGCATCCCTGCCTGGGGCGGTCTGCCGCGTTGCAGATGCTCGCCATGGCCACCGCCTGTCTGCGCTTGGCGCCTTGCATCCCATCCCCGGACAGCGCGCGCCAGATCGCGGGGACTGATTCAGTGCCGCCTTAGCGGATACCAGAGCCGCGGCGCGGCTGCGGCCGCATCAATCGTTGGCCTCTTCCTGCAGCGCGAGTGCGCGCTGGTACAGCGCGTTGCGGCCCGCGCCCGTGAGGCTGGTGGCGACGCGCACCGCGCTCTTGAGCGGCAGCTCGGCCAGCAGCAGGCGCAGCGTGGCGTCGTGCGCGTCTTCGGTCGTGGGGGGCGGGGTTTGCAGCGGGTGCAGCAGCACGACGAACTCGCCCTGGCTGCGTTCGCGCGCGGCGGCCAGCCAGGCGCCGCATGCGCTCGCGGGCAGGGTGGCGACTTCTTCGAACTGCTTGGTGAGTTCGCGCGCCAGTGTCACGCGCCGCTCGCCCAGTGCCGCCAGCTCTGCCGTCAGCGCGGCGATGCGGTGCGGCGCTTCGAGCAGCACCACGGCGCGCGGCTCGCGCGCGAGCGCCTGGAGCGCCGCCGCGCGCTCGCCCGGTCGCGTGGGCAGAAAGCCGATGAAGACGAACCCCTGCGCCGCGTCGTCCGCCGCCACCGCGCCCGCGACGCTGAGCGCGCACAGGACGCTGCTCGCCCCCGGCAGGCCGATGGCGCGCAACCCGGCAGCGTGCACGGCGGTCACCAGGCGCGCACCAGGGTCGCTCACGGCGGGCGTGCCTGCGTCGCTCACACAGGCCACGCGCTCGCCGCGCTGCAGCCGCTCGACCACTGCCTGGGCGGCCGCCACCTCGTTGTGCTGGTGCAGCGCGAGCCACTGCCCCGGGCGCTTGTCGATGCCGTAGGCGCGCAGCAGTTGCCGCGTGTGGCGCGTGTCCTCGCAGGCGAGCGTGTCGGCCAGTTCGAGCACGTGCAGCGCGCGCAGCGTGATGTCCGCGAGGTTGCCGATCGGCGTGGCGACGACGTAGAGCGCGCCCTTCGGATAATCCTGGCTGGCGGCCGCGTCATGCGCGGCGGCGAGGGCGTTGGCGTAGGAGGCGCTCAATGGGATTCCTTGGCGGTAGGGGCGCGGGGGCGGGAGCATCCACCCGTGTGCGCGGCCAACAGGCGGAGGACGTGGCGCTCGCGCACCTGCGCGCCGCGGGTCTCGCGCTGGTCGAGCGCAATTATCGAACGCCGGGGCGCGGCGGCGGAGAGATCGACCTCATCATGCGCGCGCCGGACGGCACGCTGGTGTTCGTCGAGGTGCGCAGCCGCGCGGCAGCGGGCTACGGCGGCGCGGCGGGCAGCATAGGCGCGGTCAAGCAGCGGCGCATCGTCTTCGCGGCGCGCCACTACCTCATGCGCTGGCCTTCGCCGCCGCCGTGCCGCTTCGACGCGGTGCTGATCGGCGCCGACGGGGTGACCTGGCTGCGCGCGGCGTTCGACGCGCAGTGAGCGCGCCCGCGTCAGACCTGCATGTTCATGATGTCGGTATAGGCCTGCACCAGGCGGTTGCGCACGTGCAGCGTGGCCTGAAAGCTCACCTGCGCCTTCTGGATCGCGACCATGGTCTCTTCGATGCTGACCTTGGGGTTTTCCAGTTGCACCTGCCTCTGCAGCTCGTCGGCCTGGTTCTGCGCCTGGCTGACGGCGTTGAGCGCGCCCTTGAGCGCGCCCGAAAAACCGGCCTCTTGCGGGCCGCCCTGCGGCTGCGCGGTACGGCGCGCCGCCAGCGCGCTGGTGAGCGGCAAGGGGGTACTGGTGATGCGCAGATCCATGGTGGCTCGTGGGGTTGCTCGGGTGGTTGGATGGTAGGTGTCGCGGCCGCGCGCCGGCGTGGCGAATAGCCCGTCAAACGGGCGCCTTATTGCGCCAACGTGGACCAGGGCGCCATCAATAATCGCCGCACCGCCCCGGTTTGTGTGCGGTGCAGCCTCCCCTTTCTGGAACCGTTGATGTCTTCTGCGACCGCTGCCGAACTGCCGATAGCCCCGCCTGCCGCCACCTCGTGGTCCCAACGCCTCGCCGCGATGGACCGGGCGACGCGTGTGCGCCTTGCGGCCGGGATGGCGCTGTTTGTCGCGATGGTGGTGGCTGCCGCGTTCTTCGCCAGCCGTTCGGACTACCGCGTGCTGTTCGCCAATCTCAGCGACAAGGACGGCGGCGCGATCGTCGCGCAACTGTCGCAGATGAACGTGCCGTACAAGTACGCCGAAGGCGGCGGCGCGATCATGGTGCCGGCCGATCGCGTGCACGACGTACGTCTGCGCCTCGCGTCGCAGGGCTTGCCCAAGGGCTCGATCACGGGTTTCGAGGTCACCGAAACCAGCCGTTTCGGTGTCACGCAGTTCCAGGAGCGGCTCAATTTCCAGCGCGGGCTCGAAGGCGAGCTCACGCGCTCGATCCAGGCACTCGCACCGGTGCAGTCGGCACGGGTGCATCTGGCGCTGCCCAACCAGAACGGGTTCTTTCGCGAGCAACAGAAGCCTTCGGCCTCGGTGCTTGTGAGCCTGTACCCGGGGCGGTTCCTCGACCGCACGCAACTGGCCGGCATCGTGCACCTCGTGGCGTCCAGCGTGCCGGAGCTCGCGCCCGCGGCAGTGAGCGTGCTCGACGATACGGGCAAGCTCCTGTCGCAGCCAGCCGATGGGCCGGGCGCCGGCGCGGGTGTGGACGCGGAGCAGCTCGCTTATGTGCAGCAGATCGAACAGCAGTACGCGCGTCGCATCGTGGACATCCTCGCGCCCATCGTGGGACGCGACAACGTCAACGCGCAGGTGACCGCCGACGTGGATTTCAGCCAGACCGAGTCGACCACCGAGCAGCATCGCCCCAACCTCGCGCGCGACGCAAGCGCGGTGCGCAGCCAGCAGATCGTCGAGAGCGCGGGTGCGCCCGGCGCGCAGCTGCCCGCGGGCGTGCCGGGCGCGGTGAGCAACCAGCCGCCGCGCGACGCGAACGCGCCGGTCAATGGTGCCAACCCCGCGCCCGGTGCGACGGCGCAGGGCGCCGCGGGTGGCGGCGGTGTCGGCCACCGCGAGCTCACCACCAACTACGAAGTGGACAAGACCACGAGCGTGACGCGCGCGGCGCAGGGCGCGATCCGGCGCGTGAATGCCGCGGTGGTCGTCAATTACGTGAACGTGGCCGACGGGCCGGGCAAGCCGGCGGTGAGCAAGGCGCTGGCGCCCGAGCAGATCGAGCAGATGACGGCGCTGGTGCGCGAGGCCGTGGGCTACAACAAGGAACGTGGCGACTCGGTGAACCTCGTGAATGCGCCGTTCAAGGTCGATGCGGTGGCGCCGGTGGAACTGCCGCTGTGGAAGCAGCCCGAGATGATCGACCTCGCACGCAGCCTGGGCTGGCCCGTGGGTCTGTCGCTTGCGGCGGTGCTGTTGCTGATCGGCGTGGTGCGCCCCGCGCTGAAATCGGTCACGGTCAATGGTGCGCCATTGCTGCCCGCGCCCGCGCGGCGGGTCGATGCGCTCGCGTCCGAGCAGATCGAGCGCCCCGCGCTGGCATCCTCCGCAGGCGCACGCTCGCAGGAGCCGAGCGAGACACAGCTGCGCCTCACGCAGGCGCGTACGCTCGCGAAGGACAACCCGGCCGCGGTCGCGAACATCGTCAAAACCTGGGTCAACGGCGAATGACGCCGACCCGCCCCGGATAATCCCACCATGGACGAGCAAGGCCTCAACGACGCTGCCATCCTGCTGATGTCCCTCGGCGAGGAGGAGGCTGGCGAAGTCTTCAAGCACCTCACGCCCAAGGAGGTGCAGAAGCTGGGCGAAACCATCGCGCGCACGCGCACGGTCTCGCACGAGCGCGTCGACGAGGTGCTCATGCGCTTCACCGGCGAGGCCGCGGCGCAGAGCCTGCTGGTGTCGGACACCGGCAACTACGTGCGTTCCGTGCTCAAGCGCGCGCTCGGAGACGACAAGGCGGCGCTGCTGCTTGACCGCATCCTGCAGGGCGGCGATGTCTCGGGCATCGAGAGCCTCAAGTGGATGGACCCGATGGCGGTGGCCGAGCTGCTGCGCAACGAACATCCGCAGATCGTCGCGGCCATCCTGGTGCACCTCGACCCCGAGCATGCGGCCGCGGTACTGATGCAGCTCACCGAACGCCAGCGCGGCGAGATCATGCTGCGCATCGCCACGCTCGAAGGCATCCAGCCGACCGCGCTCAAGGATCTCAACGAGGTACTGTTCAAGGTGCTTGCGGGCGCCGACAAGGTGCGCAAGAGTTCGCTGGGCGGTGTGAAGGCGGCGGCGGAGATCGTCAACCTCATGGGCTCGGGCAGCGACGCTGTCGTGATCGAGAGCATCCGCGAGCACGACGCCGAGCTGGCACAGAAGATCATGGACCGGATGTTCGTCTTCGACGACGTCATGAAGCTGGATGACCGCGCGGTGCAGGCGGTGCTGCGCGAGGTGGCCTCCGAGACGCTGGTGGTCGCGCTCAAGGGCGCCCAGCCCGAGTTGCGCGACAAGTTCCTGGCCAACATGTCCACCCGCGCGGCCGAGGCGCTGCGCGAGGATCTCGAATCGCGCGGACCGATCCGCTTGTCGGAGGTGGAGGCGCAGCAGAAGGAAATCCTCAAGATCGTGCGACGCCTGTCCGACGAGGGACAGATCGCGCTCTCGGGCGGTGACGACGCCTTTGTCTGATCGCGAGCGCGCCCGAGCATGCCCAGCAACACCACGCGCCTGTACACGCGCTTCATCCCGAGCGAGGAGATAGTCCGCGCTGTGCCGTGGGGGTTCGAGGAGATGGGCGTGGCCGGCGAGCTGCCGCCCCCCGCGCAGGGAGCGGCTGGCGCGGAGTACGACGAAGCGGTGCGGCCGGTGGAATCCGAGGCGCAGTCCGAGCGGCTGCGGCAGGCGTGTGACGAGGCCTACGCGCGGGGGATGGAGCGCGGCGCGCAACAGGCGGCGCAGGAGTGGCAGCAGCGCCTGGACGACTACATCCGTGGCCAGGGTCGGGAGCAGGCCGAGCGGCTCGCGGGTGTGGTGCAGGCCTTCGAGGCCAGTCTCGCGGGCCTGCAGCAGGGCATGGCGAGCGACCTGCTCACGCTCGCGTGCGATATCGCGCGCCAGGTGGTGCGCCAGGAGCTGCAGTCCCAGCCGCGCGCGCTGCTGCCGGTGGTGCGCGAGGCGCTGGCCACGTTCGTGCAGGACAGCCGCCTGGCCACGGTGCGCCTGAACCCGGCGGACTGGGCGGCGCTCGAGCCGGCGCTGCGCAGCGAATTCGATGGCGCACGCGTGCATTGGCTGGCCGATGCGTCCGTGACGCCCGGGGGCTGCAGCGTCGAGTGTGCTGGCGCCGTGGTCGACGGCACGCTGGAGACGCGCTGGCGCCGCGCGATCGCGGCGCTCGGCCTGGTGTCGGCATGGCGGGAGCAGGCCGATGGCGATTGAAGCCGACACGGCCTGGGCCGAATTCATCGGGCGCGCGCGTGAGCGCGCCCGCGCCGAGCTGCCGCTGGCCGCGCGCGGCACGCTCACGCGCATGACCGGGCTGGTGCTGGAGGCGGTGGGGCTGCAGTCGCCCGTGGGGTCGCAGTGCCTCGTGTGCCAGGACGCGCGCGCGCCGGTGCTGGCCGAGGTCGTGGGTTTTGCGGGTGACAAGGCCTTTCTCATGCCCGCGGGCGACATCCATGGGCTCTCCAGTGGTGCCAGCGTCACACCGGCGCGCGCCTACCTGCCGCCGCTGCGCCTGGGCGGGCCGCCGTCGGCCGACGAACACGCCGGAGCCGGCGTGCTGCGCCTGCCGCTGGGCGAGGGGCTGCTCGGGCGGGTGGTGGACGCGCAGGGGCAGCCGCTGGACCATGCCGGGCCGCTGCGCGACGTGGCGGCGCAGCCGATGAACCGCGCACCGATCAACGCCATGGAGCGCGCGCCGGTGCGCGAGCCGCTCGATACCGGCGTGCGCGCGATCAACGCGCTGCTGACGGTGGGGCGCGGGCAGCGCCTGGGGCTGTTCGCGGGCTCTGGCGTGGGCAAGAGCGTGCTGCTGGGCATGATGGCGCGCTACACCGAGGCCGACGTGATCGTCGTCGGGCTGATCGGCGAGCGCGGGCGCGAGGTCAAGGAATTCGTCGAGGACATCCTCGGGCGCCGCGACCGCGACCGCGCGGTGGTGGTGGCCGCGCCGGCCGATGCGCCGCCGCTCCTGCGCATGCAGGGCGCGGCCTACGCGACCGCCGTGGCCGAGTATTTTCGCGACCAGGGTCGGCATGTGCTGCTGCTCATGGATTCGCTCACGCGCTACGCGATGGCGCAGCGCGAGATCGCGCTGGCAATCGGCGAGGCGCCGGCCACCAAGGGCTACCCGCCGAGCTGCTTCGCCAAGCTGCCCGCGCTGGTCGAGCGCAGCGGCAACGGCCTGAACGGCCGGGGATCGATCACCGCGTTCTACACCGTGCTCTCCGAGGGCGACGACCAGCAGGACCCGATCGCCGACGCCTCGCGCGCCATCCTCGACGGCCACATCGTGCTCTCGCGCGCGCTGGCCGAGGGTGGGCACTACCCGGCGATCGACATCGAACAATCGGCCTCGCGCGTGATGGTCAGCGTGGTGCCGGCCGAGCACTTTGCGCTGGCGCGCGACTTCCGCGCCGTCTGGTCGCGCTACCAGAAGAGCAGCGACCTCATCCAGGTGGGCGCGTACGTGAACGGCTCGGACCCGCAACTCGACGAGGCCATCCGGCTGCAGCCCGCGATGCAGGCCTTCCTGCAGCAGGACATGCGCGCTTCGTCCACGCTCGCGCAGAGCGTGGGCGCGATGGCTGCAGCGCTTGGGCGCGGTTGACGCGGCGCAAGCACCATGGCGAGCCTGCATGCATTCGAGGTGGCGATCGATCTGGCGCAGCAGCAGCGCGACGGCGCGCGTGCGCTCGTGCTGCAGGTGCGCCACCAGTGCCGCCTTGCGCAGGACCAGCTCGCGCAGCTCACCGGCTACGCACAGGAGACGCGCCAGCGCTGGGGCGCGCGACCCGACGCCGTGCTGCTGCCCGAGGTGCTGCGCCACCAGACGCAGTTTCTGCAGCGGCTGGAGCAGACGGTGACGCTGCAGCGCACCGTGGTTCAGGAGCAGCTCGCGCGGGTGCAGCGCGCCGCGCAGGCGCTGGCCCAGGCCGAGGCGCGCGTCGCCAGCCTGCGCCACGTGCTGCAGCGCCGCCAGCGCGAGCAGGCCCAGCAGGCGCAGCGCCGCGAGCAGAAGGAAACCGATGAACTTGCGATGCAGCGGCACGGACGCGCGGGGCGTGGCACCGGCAGGCAACTGACCCAGGGGATTTGAGTCATGGAAACCACCCGCGCGACACCGCCGGAACGCCCCGCCCAGCCGACCGCGGCCGGCACAGGCAGGCCCGGTGCTGCCGACGACCAGGCCACCCCGCGCGCGCCGCGCGGCTTTGCGCTGTTGCTGGCCACACTTGGAGACGACGGAGCGTTGCCGGTACCCGGTCCGGCGCAGGAGGCGCTCGTACCACAGCCTGCCGTGCTCGATGCGGTGGATGGCGTGGCACCGGGCGAAGGCGAGATCTGCGACGCATCCCGGCCACCAGACAACGACGAGCATGATGTGACCGGCCTTGCTGCGCATCTGGGTTTGCTCCTGAATCAGGTGCTGCCTGCGCTGGATGGACAAGGGATACAGGCCAATTCCATGGTTGCAGAGACCGCACGGATCGATGGCACTGCGCCGCCACAGGCAGGTCGCGTGGGGGCGCGGGCTGCGGGTGCAGCGGCGGCACGTTTGCACGCGGGTGCCGGTCGTGCGGCGCCGGCCGCGATGGCGGCCGCCGGGACGGGGGACGCGCCGGGTGCGGGGACCAGCGTGCGCCAGGGCGCAAACGCTGCCACCGGTGGCGCTGCGGTGCCGTTCGCACCCGTGGCGCAGACGGCCGACGTGGCGGGCGAGGGTGGACGTGCGGCGGTGCGGGGAGAGCTGTCTTCTGGCCCTGCGCCGGCTGTGGCGGCCGCGCCTTTGTCGCTCGTGCAGGCGCTGGCGGATGCGGCATCGGTGCGTTCGCGTGGCGCGCCACCCGCGCAGACTGCCGGCGGGGGCGGTGCGGTCGTTGCGGGCGATGCCGGTGTGCATCAGCCGCGCGCGCCGTGGGCCGCGCACGGCGCCGAGGCGAGCGCCCCGCTCGCGCAGGGTGCGCCCGCGGGCCAGAGCTTCATGGAGCAGCTCAGCGAACAGGTGGCGTTCTGGGTGCACCAGAAGACGCAGCGCGCCGAGCTGACGCTCGACCACGACGGCGAGGCGGTGCGGGTGCACCTCACGCTGACGGGGGACGCCGCGAAGATCACCTTCCTCAGCGACCACGCCGAGGCGCGGCGCGCGTTCGACGCCGGCATCGACGACCTGCGCTCGATGCTGCGCGAACAGGGCCTGGAGCTGGCCGGCGTGAACGTCGGCGTCTCGGCGCAGCACCAGGGCCATCTTGGGGCGAACACGGGGGATGGCGGTAACGCGCCTGCAGAGGGAGAGGGCACTCGGCGGGGTGTCGCCCGTGTCGAAGTGCCAGCCGCACCGGCCAGCCCTGCTGGGCGCGGTGGCCGCACGCGCGCGCTCGACGTGTTCGTCTGACGGCGCAGGCTGCGCCCTTTTCGCGCCGCTGTTCTGGCGATTGGTGCGCCGCGAAATTTCAATAATCCGGTATCGGTTCGCAGGCGGCGTGTACCCGTTGGCGAACACTTGAATCCACGACGCCCTCGTGGCGCGAGAAAGCCCGGATGTGCCTGAAGTCACTGCAGCTACCGCTCCCATCCCCGCACCCAGCCGGAAAAAGAAGTGGCTCATCATCGTGGGCGCGCTGGTGCTTGCCGTGGCGCTGGCGGCTGCCGGCACGCTCTGGTGGATCGCCAGGCAGCGCAGCTTGAGCCTGGACGATGGCGGCATCGAGCAGACGAGCGTCGCGCCCCGCACGCCGCCCGCGTTCCTGCCGATGGAAAACCTCGTCGTGAACCTCGCCGATACCGGCGGCGACCGCTATGCGCAGGTGGGCATCACGCTGGAACTGGCCGACGCCAAGGTGGCCGAGACCGTGAAGGCCTACATGCCGCATATCCGCAGCAGCGTGCTGCTGCTGCTTTCACAGCGCACCACGAGCGAGCTGCTCAGCCGTGAAGGCAAGGACAGGCTCGCGCGGGATGTGCGCGAGGAGGTGCTCGGCGCGCTCGGCCAGCCGTCCAGGGCGGGCGCATCGGCTGACCAGAGCCCGGTCCACGCCGTGCTGTTTTCGAGTTTCATCGTCCAGTAGAGCCGCAGCATGAGCGATTCGTTCTTGTCCCAGGAAGAGGTCGACGCGCTGCTCGAGGGCGTGACCGGCGAAAGCCAGAAGACGGTCGAGGAAGCGGTCGAAGCCCACGCGGTGCGCGACTACGACCTCTCCAGCCAGGAGCGCATCGTGCGTGGGCGCATGCCCACGATGGAGATCGTCAACGAGCGCTTCGCGCGCAACCTGCGCGTGGGCCTGTTCAACTTCATCCGCCGCAGCCCCGAGATTTCGGTGGGCACGGTGTCGGTGCAGCGCTACAACGCCTTCCTGCGCGAAATCGTCGTGCCGACCAATTTCAACCTGGTATCGATCCGCCCCTTGCGCGGCAGCGGCCTGGTCGTGTGCGACCCCTCGCTCGTGTTCGGCATCATCGACACGCTCTACGGGGGTGCGGGCAAGTACCAGACGCGCATCGAGGGGCGCGATTTTTCCGCCACCGAGCAACGCGTGATCGAGCGGCTCGTGCAGGTGATCACCACCGAATACAAGCAGGCGTGGCAGGGCATCTACCCGATGGAGCTGGTGTACCAGCGTTCCGAGATGCAGCCGCAGTTCGCCAACATCGCCACGCCGAGCGAGATCA
Source organism: Burkholderiales bacterium (assembly GCA_026954015.1). Lineage (GTDB taxonomy): Bacteria > Pseudomonadota > Gammaproteobacteria > Burkholderiales > Burkholderiaceae_C > Comamonas_C. The sequence continues at coordinate 56,042 of JAIXLP010000041.1, forward strand.
TCGTCTCCACGGCGTTTCACCTGGAGATCGGCGACCTCGCTGGGGCGATCCACATCTGCATGCCGTACGCGACGCTGGAGCCGATCCGCGACGTGCTCTATTCGAGCCTGCAGGGGGATGCGATCGAGGTCGACCGGCGCTGGGTGAAGGTGCTCTCGCGCGAGGTGCAGGCCGCCGAGGTGACGCTGGTGGCCGAGCTGGCGCGTGCCGACGCGACCGTGGAGCAGTTGCTCGCGATGCGCCCGGGCGATTTCATCGAACTCGAACGCCAGCCGCATATCCGCGCATCGGTGGGCGGCATCGAGCTGTTCGAGTGCCAGTACGGCACGCACAACGCCAAATATGCGATCCGCATCGAAAAACGCCTGCACTCCGGCGACGCAGGCAGGACGGGACATGACCATGGCTACTGATACCAACTCCAATCCGCATGTCGACGCCCCGGGCGCGGACGACAATTTTTCCGACTGGGCCGAGGCGCTGCACGAGCAGAAGGCGGCGGGTGACACCACGCACGACGCCGAGCAGGGTGGACCGTTGTCGGGAGGCCCTGCGCCTGCGGTGGCGGGCGATCCGTCGGTGCACGACATCAACATGGTGCTCGACATCCCGGTGCAGCTCTCGGTCGAGCTCGGGCGCACCAAGGTGCCGATCAAGTACATCCTGCAGCTCGCGCAGGGCTCGGTGGTTGAACTCGACGCGCTCGCGGGCGAGCCTATGGATGTGCTCGTCAATGGCTACCTCATCGCGCAGGGCGAGGTGGTGGTGGTGAACGAGAAGTTCGGCATCCGCCTGACCGACGTGGTCACGCCTTCGGAGCGGCTGCGCCGTGTCAGCCGCGGCTAGCACGGGCTTCACCCAGTCGCTCGCCTGGGTGGTCCTCTTCGTCGTGGTGATCGCCGCGCTGCCGTGGCTCGTGCGGCGCTGGCAGCACCAGCGCTCCGGCGTGCCGCGCGCGGCGGGTGCGGGCTCTCGCGTGCTCGCCAGCGTTGCCGTCGGCCCGCAGCAGCGCGTCGTCACCGTCGAGACCGGCACGAGCGCGCAGCGCGTGGTGCTGGTGCTGGGCGTGACCGCGCAGCAGGTGAGCTGCCTGCACGTGCTCGCGGGTGCGTCGTTTGCCGACGAAGTAGCCGCCGCGCACACGGCGTCCGGCCATGACTGATACCGGCAGACGCTGCCTGCGCGTGGCCGCCGTGCTGCTCGCGCTCGTGCCCGCCGCAGCCCTGGCGCAGGACGCCGCGGGCACGCTGCCCATCGTGATCGGCTCGGGGCCGGGTGGCAACAGCTATTCAGTGCCGGTCCAGACGCTGCTGTTCTTCACCGCGCTGTCGTTCCTGCCCGCGGTGCTGCTCCTGATGACGAGCTTCACGCGCATCGTCATCGTGCTCTCGCTGCTGCGCCAGGCGCTCGGCACGCAGGCGGCGCCGCCCAACATGGTGGTCATCGGCCTGTCGCTGTTCCTCACGCTGTTCGTGATGGGGCCGACGCTGGACAAGGTGTACCAGGACGCCTACGTACCCTACACGCAGAACACGCTGAACTTCGAGCAGGCGCTGCCCCGGGCCGAGGCGCCCATGCGCGACTTCATGCTCAAGCAGACGCGTCAGAGCGACTTCGCGCTCTTCGCGCGCCTGGCGAAGCTGCCTGCCGAGGTGGGTGCCGAGACCGCGCCGCTGCGCGTGCTGGTGCCGGCCTTCGTCACGAGCGAGCTCAAGTCGGCGTTCCAGATCGCGTTCATGGTCTTCATTCCGTTCCTCATCATCGACATGGTGGTCGCCAGCGTGCTGATGTCGCTCGGGATGATGATGCTCTCGCCGGTGCTCGTCGCGCTGCCGTTCAAGCTCATGCTGTTCGTGCTGGCCGACGGCTGGAACCTGCTCATGGGCTCGCTCGCCGCGAGCTTTGCAACATGAAAAATGAGGCGAGGCAATGACGGCGCAATACGTGCTCACCTTCGGTCACGAGGCGCTGATGCTGCTGCTCATGATCGCGCTGCCCGCGCTCGGCGCGGTGATGGTCGTGGGGCTGGTGGTCAGCATCTTCCAGGCGATCACGCAGGTGCACGAGGCGACGCTGTCGTTCGTGCCCAAGCTCGTGGCCGCGGTGATCGTGTTCGCGGTCGCTGGTCCGTGGATGGTGACGACGCTGGTGGACTACCTGCGCCGCACGATCGAGGCGATACCCGGCGCCATCGGGTAGCGGGCCATGCTCACGTTCAACGAGGCGCAGCTCATGGCGTGGGTCTCGCCGCTGCTCTGGCCCTTCCTGCGCGTGCTCGCGATGTTCACCGCCGCGCCCATCTTCTCGATGCGCGCGATCCCCGTGCGCATCAAGGTGGCGCTCGCGTTCCTCGTGGCGGTGTGCGCGCAGGCGGTGCTGCCAGCACAGCCGGTGGTCGCGATGGATTCCAGCGCGGCCTGGGGTGCGATCGTGCAGCAGGTGGGCGTGGGGCTGGCCATCGGTTTCGCGGTGCGGCTCGTGTTCATCGCGATCGAGCTCGCGGGCGAGGTGATCGGCCTGCAGATGGGCCTGAACTACGCATCGTTCTTCGACCCGGCGAGCAACGCGCAGCGCGGCGCGCTCACGGGGTTTTACAGCAACATCGCGCTGCTGCTGTTCGTCGTCGTCAACGGCCACCTCATGGTGCTGATGGCGGCGCTGCAGAGTTTTCAGGCGTTCCCGGTCGATGGCAACTTTCTGCAGGCGGTGCGCCAGATGCGGCTGCACGACCTGGGGGCCGGCATCTTTTCGAGCGCGCTGTGGATGGCGCTGCCGCTCGTGGCGCTGCTGATGTTCGTCAACCTCGCGATGGGCATCATCTCGCGCGTGGCGCCGCAGACCAACATCTACGCGGTGGGCTTTCCGGTGACGATCACCGTCGGGCTGCTGGGCATCACGGCGACGCTGCCCATGCTGGAGCAGCCGCTGATGGCGCTGTTGCAGCAGTCCATCGACCTGTTCCTCGCACCCTGAAAACCACCGTTACCGTAGCTGCCTGTGCCCGACGGCAGGGTATTTCCGATAAAAATTGCTCGGAAAGCGTTTGCAGACAAGCGTTGGGCGCTATGGTTTATACCAACTGGTTGCGGATCGCGTACACCGTGAGCTCGGCGTTGTTGGTCAGGTGCAGCTTGTCGAGCACGCGCGCGCGGTAGACGCTCACCGTCTTGGGGCTGAGCATCAGCTCGTCGGCGATGTCCGACAGGCGCTTGCCCGAGGCGATCTTCACCAGCGTCTGCAGCTCGCGTTCGGAGAGCGCTTCGTGCGGCAGCTCGCGCTCGGGTTGCGCCACGCTGTCGGCCAGCAGTTGCGCCACTTCGGGCGTGAGGTATTTGCGCCCCTGCATCACCGTGTGCACCGCCTGGATGAGCAGCACCGGGTCGCTCGCCTTGTTGGCGTAGCCGTGCGCTCCGGCGCGGATCGCGCGCAGCGCGTACTGGTCCTCGGGGTACATCGAGACGATCAGCACCCTGATCTGCGGGTGCGACTCGTGCAGGCTCGCGAGCACCTCCAGGCCGCTGCGCCCCGGCAGGTTCAGGTCGAGCAGCAGCACGTCGCAGGCCGCGTGGCGCAGCAGTTCCTTGAGCTCGGAATAGCTGCCCGCCTCGCCGGTGACCTCGATGTCGGGCGACTCGGCCAGCGTGTCGCGGATGCCGCGGCGCAGGATGGCGTGGTCGTCGCACAGCACTACGTGGATCATGGGCGCGATTGTCCGACAGGCGTGGCGTTCGCGGGCGCGACCGGCAGCGACAGGATGACCGAGGTGCCGCGCCCCACCTGGCTGCTCACGTCAAGCCAGCCGCCGGCGCGGCGCGCGCGCTCGCGCAGCCCGCGCAGCCCGAACGAGGTGCGCTTGGCCAGCGCCTCGGGCGCGATGCCGACGCCGTCGTCGCTCACCTCCAGCGTCAGCACGCCCTCGTGGTCCGACAGCTCGACGCGGACGTTGCGCGCCAGCGCGTGCTTCTGGATGTTGGTGAGCGCCTCCTGCGCGGTGCGGTAGGCGACGAGCTGCAGCGTCGGCACGAGCGCGACCGTCTCGCGTGCCACGCGCAGGCGCGTGGCCACCTGCGTGCGCCGCTCGAAGGACTGCAGCAGCCACTGCACCGCCGCCACCAGCCCCTGGTCGAGCACCGGCGGGCGCAGGTTCATCATGATGCGCTGGCTCGCCCCCAGCGCCTGGTGCAGCAGGTCGCCCGCGCTCGCGACGTGGCTTGCGAGCGCCGTATCGGTGCTGTGGCGGCCGATCCACGCAAGATCGATGCGCGCCGCCGTGATCGCGCCGCCCACCTCGTCGTGGATCTCGCGCGCGATCGCCGCGCGCTCTTCCTCGATCATGGTCTGCAGGTGCTCGGCCAGATCGGCCAGGCGCTGCTCGGAGGCGGCCAGCTCGGCAATCGCCTGCTCGCGCGCACGCCGGGCCTCGGCCATTTCGATCGCGCGCTGGATCACGCGCGGCAGGCGCGCGATGTCGTCCTTGAGCAGGTAATCGGCAAACCCCAGGCGCATCGCGTCCACCGCCGCGGCCTCGCCGATCGCGCCCGACAGCAGCACGAACGGGGGGTGCTCGGGCAGCTGCCGCGCGCGCTCCCAGGCGTCGATGGCAGTGAAGCCGCGCAGCCGGTAGTCGGCCAGCACCACGTCGTAGTGCGCCGATTGCAGGTGCCCGACCATCTCTTCGAGCGTATCCACCTGCTGCAGCGTGCAGGGCAGCGGCGCGGCGCGCAGCGCCAGGCGTGCGAGCTCGTGGTCTATCGCTGAATCTTCGAGATGCAGCACCCGGACCGGCTTGTTCGGCGCGTCGGCGGTAACGGGGCTCACTATCATGAAAACACGGGCCTGATCATTGGTGCGTGCGGCGATGTTAGCGGGTCGCGGCACCGGGTTCGGGTACGCCTGCACTCGCAGGCAGCCACCCGGCTGTGCCGGTGTGCGGCGAGCAAGACACGCAGAGGAACCGCGTCATGGCGGATACATGTTCCGGAGCTTCGGGCACGGGCGCGGATTTCGATCCGGGCCCGGTCTCGGTGGCTTTCTTCGACGAAGTGGCGGAGCACCTGGGCCGGATGGAACGGCTGCTGCTGGAGCACGGAGCGCGCGCGCTCAGCGGCGAGCCGCTCGACGCGCTGTTTCGCTACGCGCATTCGATCAAGGGCGGCGCCGCGGCGTTCGGGTTCTCTGAAGTGGTCGAACTTGCGCACGGTGTCGAATCACTGCTGGATGCACTGCGCCACCAGGCGCTGGCGCCGGGCGCCAGGAGCGTCGAGGTGCTGCTCGCCGCCGTCGACGCCGCACGCGAGCTGCTCGCGCAGCGCCAGCGCGGCGCCCCATCCGTCCCCGCCGGCTCCCACGGGGAGCTGGTCGAGCGTCTGCGCGCGCTGGAGCCGCCGGGCGTGGCCGCCGACGGTGTTCCGGCCGTGCCACGGCGGCGCGCGCGCATGCTGGAAGTCACGGTCGGGCCGCTCGACCTGCCGGAACTCGCGGATGCGGTGAAAGACCTGTTTCGTGACATCGCCGGACTGGGGACGATCAGCGACCTGCCCGACGCGCGGGCACGCATGTCCCGCTTTGCGGTGCGCACCACCGCGAGCGATACCGACCTGCTCGATCTGTTCGCCTTTTATGTCGCGCGCGACCAGGTCCGCATACGCGCACTCGAGCCTACCCTGCTCAGGGTGCACCATCTGCCCGCAGCTTTGCCGGCCGATGACGAGACGGTCCGCGTCCCGGTGCACAAGCTCGATGAGTTCGCTGACCTCGTCCGTGAACTGGCCGCCGCGCAGGCGGCGCTGGCCAAATGCGCGGCGCCGGGTGACGCTGCCGGCGCGCCATGGCACGCGGGCCTTGCGGAGCTCGCGCGCGTCGTGCGGCGCCTGCAATCCTCGGCGCTGTCGGTGCGCAAGGTGCCCTTGTCGATGGCGTTCGAACGCCTGCCGCGCGTACTCCACGATCTCGCCGAGCAGCTGGGCAAGCAGCTCACCCTGGTAACGCAGGGTGAGGCGATCGAGCTCGACAAGAGCGTGGTCGAAAAACTCGTCGATCCGCTCACGCAGCTCGTGCGCAACAGTTGCGACCACGGCATCGAAGCGCCGGCGCAGCGGCTGGCCGCGGGCAAGCGCGCGCAGGGCACGGTCACGGTCGTGGCGTCCGTCGAGAAGGGCACCGCGGTGATCGTGGTGCACGACGATGGCCGCGGCCTGTCGCGATCGCAGATCGTGCAGGCTGCGCGCGAGCGCGGCATCGACGTTGCGGATACGCTGTCCGACGCCGAGGTCTGGAAGCTGATCCTGCAGCCGGGCTTCTCGACCGCCGCAGTGGTCACCGAGATTTCGGGCCGCGGCGTCGGCATGGATGTGGTGCGCACCAACATCGCCGCACTGGGCGGGGTCGTCGAGATCGCATCGGCGCCGGGCGCCGGCATGAGCGTCTCGATGCGGCTGCCGCTGGCGGGCGCGGTTTCCTGAAGGCCCCGCCCTGCGCACGTGGGGTCGCGGGGCAGCTTATCCGTGCAGCTCGTCGCGCCCGCGCTCGGTCAGGTGGCGCGTGTCGCCCCAGCCGACCAGCGCCAGGCCGCTCGCGCGCGACCACAGCAGCCGGTTGATCGCCGCGTTGGCGAGCACCCAGGTGCGCGGCGCCTGCAGGCCCTGGTGCGTGGCAAGGCGATAAAGCACGTCCATCACGCCGCCGTGCGCGACGAGCACGATGAGCGCGCCCGTGTGCCGCGCGGCGAGCTCGTCCACGGTGCGCTGCACGCGCGCACGCAGCGCGGTGAGCGATTCGCCACCGCCCGCGGGCGCGTAATCGGGGTCGCGCTGGCGCCAGCGCCGCGCGTGCTCGGGCGCGTGCACCTGCACGTCCTCGAAGGTGCGTCCCTCGAACGCACCGAACCCGCGCTCGCGCAGGCCCGGTGCGGCAATCAGCGGCACCCCCGTGGTGCGGGCCACCGCCTCGGCCGTCTGCAGTGCGCGCCGCAGGTCGCTGCTGTAGATGGCCGCGGGGTTCTCGTCTGCCAGCGCCTGGCCGAGCCGGCGCGCCTGCAGCCGGCCCGTGTCATTGAGCTCCACGTCCTGGTGACCCTGGATGCGCGCATCGGCGTTCCACGCGGTTTCGCCGTGGCGTACCGCAATGATGCGCGTGGCTTCCTGCATGCGAGCCCGCTCACTCGGGCGGTTGCAGTTCCGTGCGTTCGGTGCGTGGGCCCGCCGGGGGCTGCGGAAAGCCGCGCAGCGCCTGCTCGAACAGCACGCCGTAGATCAGCGGGTCCGGCGTCCACACGTCCTGATAGGCGGCGGAGCTTTCGAATACCACCTGCTGGCTCGCGGCGTCGCGCATCATGACCGTGACGCGGCGGCGGTACAGCGGCGGTGGCATGTCGCGCATCGACCAGCCCATGCCGAATCCGCCGTGCCAGCGCCCGCGCCCGCCCCAGCCCAGGCCCCAGCCGAAGCGCGGCCCGGCCCACGGGCCGTAATAGGGCCAGTCGGGCGGGTAGACGGTGCTGCCTTCGATGCCCAGTTGCACGACGAGCTGCGCGTGCGCGTCATCGCGCGTGAGGCCCACGCGCGCGAGCGCCTGCTCGGCCTGCTCCTCGATCGGCGCGAACGCCTGCGCACGCGCCTGCTGCGACGGCAGCAGCTCGATGCGGTAGGTGGCCGGTTGCGGCAGCGCCTGCAGCGTCGAAAAGCTGTTGACCTGGCTTTGCACGCGCCGCGGCCCCGCGCAGCCCGCGAGCGCCAGCGCGGCGACGCAGGCGAGCACGGTGAAGAGGCGGTGCAGCGTGGACATGGCAGGTTTCATTGTAGGGAGGTGAGGCGGCTGCCCGCGGGCGGCAGCGGCAGGATCTCGGGGTCGAACGCGCGGTCGCCGTCGGGATTGGCCACGCCTGTCGCCCGCGCGCCCTTGAAGTCGTGCAGCCGGGGGTCCATGAGGTGCGAGGGCACGACGTGGCCCATCGCACGGAACATGCTTTCGATGCGCCCAGGGTATTTTTTCTCCCACTCACGCAGCATTTCGCCCACCACCACGCGCTGCAGGCCTTCCTGGCTGCCGCAGAGGTTGCATGGGATGATGGGAAAGCGCTGGATCTCGGCCCAGCGCGCGGTGTCCTTCTCGGTCACGTAGCACAGCGGACGGATCACGACGTGCCTGCCGTCGTCCGAGACGAGCTTGGGCGGCATGCCCTTCATGCGCCCGCCGTAGAAGAGATTGAGCATGAGCGTGGTGACGATGTCGTCGCGGTGGTGGCCCAGCGCCACCTTGGTCGCGCCCAGCTCGCTCGCCACGCGGTAGAGGATGGCGCGGCGCAGGCGCGAGCAGACGCTGCAGGTGGTCTTGCCCTCGGGCACGAGGCGCTTGACGACGCTGTAGGTGTCCTGGTTCTCGATGTGAAAGTCCACGCCGATGCGCGTGAGGTATTCGGGCAGCACGTGCTCGGGAAAGCCGGGCTGCTTCTGGTCGAGGTTCACGGCGACGATGCTGAAGGAAATCGGCGCGCGCTTTTGCAGCCTGAGCAGGATATCGAGCAGCGTGTAGCTGTCCTTGCCGCCCGAGAGGCACACCATGACCTTGTCGCCCTCTTCGATCATCGCGTAGTCGATGATGGCCCGGCCCACTTCGCGGCACAGGCGTTTTTCGAGCTTGTGGTCTTCGTGGTCCGCCTTGCGCGTGTCGCGCCGGGGTTGGGCGGTGGCAGTGTCCAAGACTTGCGCGGAGGCGTTCATGATGGGTTCACCATTGTCCGGTTTCGATGCGGATCGCGACTTCGCAGTCGTCGAAGATTTCAAGTTTGGCGATTTTCACGCGCACGCCGCGCACGCCGGGCAGCAGGAGCAGGCGGCGCGCGAGCTTGCCGATGAGGCTCTCGAGCAGGTTCACGTGCTCGGCGGTGCACTCGTCGATGATGATCTGACGCACCTTGCGGTAGTCGAGCACGTGCAGGATGTCGTCGTCGGGCGGCGCGAGCGGCTGCGTGCCGAGGTTGAGCTCGGCGTCCACCTGGATGGGCTGCGGCGCGTTGTGCTCGTGCGCGAGGATGCCGAGGTTGGCGTCGAAGCGCAGTCCGGTGAGCGCAAGCGTCTGCTGGCCCTGTTGTGGAAGTGGCATGGGCATGGGAGTTACCAGGGCTTGAGGTGCACGCGCTCGATGCCTACCGACGCGGCATCGGGGTACACGTCGGGCTTGCGCGTGGCCACGCGCGCGGCCTGCACGTCGGGGCGCGCGACGAGCACCTCCAGGATGCGGTCGCACAGCGTTTCCTGCAGTTCGTGGTGGCGCGTGCCGACGGCGCGGGCGATCACCTCGCGGATGAAGTCGTAGTCCAGCGTCTGAGCGATGTCGTCGCGCCGCGCCGGGGCGGCGGCGAGCCGCACGCACAGGTCCACGTCGAACCACATGCGCTGTGGCGCGCCGCGCTCGAAGTCGTGCACGCCGATGCGCACCGGCAGCTCGTGGCGGCGCAGGCTCAGCAGGCGGCATTCTGTCGCAAGCCGTGCGTCGAGCGCGCCAAACGCCAGCAGCATGGAGTTCATGGCCGCGGATTTTCGTCGATGGCGTACATCACGTCGCGCGCCAGCGGCACGAGGTGCTGGCCGTTGTCCGCCTGCAGCGTGCAGCCGTTCAGGCTCGTGTTCTCGGCCAGGAACACCGCGGCGCGCGCCACGTCGGCGGGGGCTAGCGGCGTGCGCAGCAGGTTCACCCGGCTGGCGCGCTCGAAGTTCTGGGCGCTCTGCGGGCCGCTCTGGTACATCAGGCCGGGCGAGAGCCCGCACACGCGCACCAGCGGCGCAAGCGCCTGCGCCTGCAGCGCCACGCTGCGCTCCAGCGCGAGCTTGCTCACGGTGTACGAGAAATAGTCGGGGTTGAGGTTGTGCACCTTCTGGTCGAGCACGTGCACCACGCTGTGCCAGCCGTGGCCCTGCGGCGCGCCCTCGCGCACCGCGCGCGCCAGTGCATTGCCCAGCAGCAGTGGTGTGACGGTGTTGGTGGCGAGGTGGCGTTGCAGCGTGGCGGAGGCGGCGCTCGCGGCATCGTCCGCGTCGAACAGCGAGGCGTTGTTGACGATGCAGCGCGGCGCGGCGCCGATGAGCCCGTGGCACTGCGCGAGCAGCGTCGTGGCGGCGTCGGGGCGCGCCAGATCCATGGCCACGAGCAGGCAGCGCGCGCCGAGTGCTTCGGCGTCCGCCTGCGTCTGCCGCGCCTGCGCGAGCGAGCGCCGGTAGTGGCACAGCACGTTCCAGCCGGCGCGCGCGAACGCGAGCGCCAGCTCCCGGCCCAGGCGCGTGGCGCCGCCGGTCACGAGTACCCAGGGTGCGGTGGTCATGGCGTGATTGTGCGTTGCCCGCACGGCGGTGGCGAGAGCGGTCGCCCCCAGCGCCCTGCGCCAGCGGCGGCTACACGCCGAGGTAGGCCTGCTGCACCGCCGGATCGTCGATGAGCTGGCGCGCCGGGCCCGAGAGCGTGACGCGGCCGGTTTCGATCACGTAGGCGCGGTCGGCGGCCGAGAGCGCCACCTGCACGTCCTGCTCGACGAGCAGCACGGTCACGCCATTGCTTCGGATGTCCGCGAGCACGTCGGTGAGCTGCTGCACGATCACCGGCGCCAGGCCCAGGCTCATCTCGTCGATCATCATCAAGGTGGGCGCGGCCATCAATGCGCGTGCCATCGCGCACATCTGCTGCTCGCCGCCCGACATGCTGCCCGCGATCTGCCAGCGCCGCTCGCCCAGGCGCGGAAAGAGCGTGTACATGCGCTCCAGATCGCGCCGGATCTGTGCCTTGCCGTGCCTGCGGTAGGCCCCCATGAGCAGGTTGTCCTGCACCGACATGCGATCGAACAGCTGGCGCCCCTCGGGCACCTGCACGAGACCCTGGCCGAAGACGTCGTCGGGTGTGCGCGTGGTGATGTCCGTGCCGCCGAAGACGATGCGGCCGGCGCAGGGCAGCAGGCGCGAGAGCACGCGCAGCAGCGTGGTCTTGCCCGCGCCGTTGCTGCCCACGAGCGCGACGATTTCGGACGGGCGCACTTCGATCGAGATCTCGTGCAGCACGGGCATGAGCCCGTAGCCGGCGCTCACGCCCTGCACCTGCAACAGCGGGGTGGCGTTGGTGTTCACGCGCGCTTCTTTCCGAGATAGGCCTGCACCACCGTGGGGTCGGAGAGCACCGCGTCGGGCGTGCCGTCGGCGATCTTCTCGCCATGGTGCAGCACCAGCAGGCGGTCCGACAGGCTGCGGATCGCCTTGATGACGTGCTCGATCACGAGCACGCTGATGCCCTGCTCGCGCACCTTGCGGATGACTGCGATCACTTCTTCGATTTCCACGTGGTTCAGCCCCGCCATGACCTCGTCGCACAGCAAGAGGCGCGGCTTCATCGCCAGCGCCTTGGCCAGTTCCAGGCGCTTGCGCCCCGGGCCGCCGAGCTCGTCCGCGCGCTGGTCGGCAAACTGGCCCAGCCCCACGAACTCCAGGCTCTGGCGCGCCTGCTCGCGTGCCTTGGCCAGTTGCGACGGGCCGCCGCCGTGGCCAAAGAGCGCGCCGATCGCCACGTTATCCAGCACCGACAGGCCCGGGAACGGCTGCATGATCTGGAAAGTGCGGCCTATCCCCAGACGCGCGCGGCGGTACGCGGGCAGGCGGGTCACGTCGCGGCCGTCGAACAGCACCTGGCCCGCGCTGGGCGTGATGGTGCCGCTGATGAGGTTGATGAGGGTCGTCTTGCCCGCGCCGTTGGGCCCGATGAGCCCCAGGATCTCCCCCTGCGCGAGCGTGAAGCTCACGTTGCCCACGGCCACCAGCCCGGCGAAGCGCTGGGTCACCGCGCGGACTTGCAGCAGCGCGCTCACAGCCGGTTCTCCCGCACGTTTTCGCTGAAGTAGCGCCAGCCGATCGTGCGGATGCGCCGCGCCAGGTCGGTGAGGCCGTGCGGCATGAAGACCACGGCGGCAACGATGACCACGCCGAAGAACAGGCTGGCGATGCTCGTTACCTCGCTGGACAGCCATTCGGAGACCACCGACAGCGAGAACGCGCCGATGATGGGGCCGAGCACCGTGCCCGCGCCGCCGAACACCGCCATGATGATCATCTTGATGTTGAGCGCGATGTCGAATGCGCTCTCGGGATCGAGGAAGGTGATCCAGTAGGCATGGATGCCGCCCGCGAGGCTGCTGAGCGCACCCGAAATCGTGAACGCGATCACCTTGTACAGCGTCGTGTTCACACCCATCACCGCGGCGCTGTCCTCGTTTTCGCGGATCGCGATCAGGCCGAAACCGAAGCGGCTCCTGGTGAGCCACCAGACCACGAGCGTGGAGAGCACGAGCAGGCCCAGCGCCAGGCCGTAGAACAGCCGGTCGTCATTGAGCGGCGGCAGCACCAGGCCGATGTTCTGCCCCGCCAGCGGAATGTTGGAGACGATGGCCGCCATCACCCCCGCCAGCGCCAGCGTGGCGATGGCGAAGTAGTGCCCGCGCAGACGCAGCACCGGCACGCCCAGCAGCAGCGCGAACACCACCGCCAGCAGCACGCCGAACGCCATGCCGACGGCAAACGGCAGGTGCCACTGCACCATCGCAATCGCCACGCCGTAGCTGCCCAGGCCGTAGAACACCGAGTTGCCGAACGAGGGGTAGCCGGTGTAGCCGCCGATGATGTTCCAGCCCTGTGCGAGCACGGCCAGCAGCAGCGCGTTGATGCCGAACTGCACCAGCACGTCCGAGCCCCACCAGGGCACGCTCGCCATCACAAGAAAGGCGACCACGATCGCCGCGCCGCGCCAGCCCATCATGCGGTTTTCCCCAGCAGGCCCGTGGGCCGCACGATCAGCACCAGCGCGAGGATGCCGAAACTCGCCACGTCGACGAAGGTCGGCCCGACGTAGAGGATGGTGAGCGATTCGACGATACCCAGGAACAGCCCGCCCACGAGCACCCCGAGCGGGTTGTCCAGCCCGCCGATGATCGCGATGGCGAACGACTTGAGCGTGAGCGACGCGCCGATGTAGGGGTTGATCTGCGAGACCGTGCCGTACAGCCCGCCCGCGGTGCCCGCGAGCGCGATGCCGATCGCGAAGGTCATGGCGTACAGATGCCGCGGCTCGACGCCGTACAGCCGCGCGGCGATGAGGTTTTGCGCCGTCGCGCGGATGGCCCGCCCCAGGCGGGTGTGCAGCAAAAAGAGCCACATGCCCAGCGTGAGCACCAGCGCGGCGGCGAAGGCCGCGACGCGCACCACCGGCAGCACCACCGTGCCCCAGTGCCACTGGGTGCCGGCATACGCCGGGTTGAGGGTGCGAAAGTCCGCCGAGAACGCGAGCTGCGCGAGATAGGTGAGCACCACGTCGAGGCCGAAGGTGAGCAAGAGCGTGTTGAACATCGGCGCGCGCACGATGAGGTTCAGGATGCCGCGCTGCACCGCGTAGCCGAGCACGAACATCACCACCGCGGTGAGCGGCAGCCCGAGGAACGGGTCGATGTGCAGGTAATGAAACAGATGCCAGGAGCAGTACGCCCCCAGCATGATGAACGAGCCGTGCGCGAGGTTGACGATGTTGAGCACGCCCCACACCAGCGCGAGGCCGAGCGCCATCACGGCGTACAGCCCACCGAGCAGTACGCCGTTGACGAAAACCTGGGCCAGCAGTTCCAAGGCGTCCTCTCCCCGCGGGCGTCGTGGTGGTCAGCCGCTGGTCAGCGGGCGTTCCAGGCGGGCATGGGGTATTTCGGTGGCGTCACGAACCCGTGCGCGCCGTAGACCTCGGCGACCTGGCCGTTCTGCACCTGGATGACGAGCTGCGGCAGGTCGATCTGGCCGTTGGTGCCGAACTTGACGGGGCCGTACAGGCTGTCGAACTGGATGCTCGCGAGCGCGTCGCGCACCTTCTGCGGTTCGAGGCTGCCCGCCTTCTCGATCGCCATCGCGAGCGCCTCGACGTCGGCCGCGCCCGATGCGGCGTGGTAGTCCGGGTCGTAGCCGAACTTCGCCTTGTACTCGGCGGCGAACGTGGCCGCATCACCGAACCAGCGGTCCTTGAGCGACTCGACCGGCAGCCACGCAGTCATGCCGAAGGCGTACTCCGCATCCTTGCCCAGCGCCTTGCGAAAGTCTTCGCTCGGCACGCCGACGGTGAACGAGTACAGCTTGGGCGCCACCGCCAGGCTCTTGGCGTTGCGCACGAAGTTGAGAATTTCCGTCTCGTGCCCCGCGACCAGCACGGCATCGACATTCTTGGACTTGATCTGCGACAGCAGCGTGGAAAAGTCGCTGGTGTTGCTGCTGTAGCGCTCGTCCATCACGATGTCGAACCCCGCCTGCTTGAGCAGCGGGCGCGTGCCTTCTGCGGTAGAGACGTCGAACGAATCGTCGGCGTACAGCAGCGCGACGTTCCTGGGCCCGTCCTTGAGCGCTTTCATCATCTGGACGGTGCTGCCGAAGTAGTTGCTTGCTGGCGCCAGCGTGCCGAAGATGTACTTGAAGTTGCGCGCGAAGATTTCGTTGGACGCGCCGCCACCCTGCACCATCGGAATCCTGTATTTTTCAGAGACCACCGAATCGGCGAGCTGGAAGTTGCTGGCGAAGCCGCCGAGCAGCAGGTTCACCTTGTCCTGCGTCACGAGCTGCGTGTACTGGCGCACCGAGAGGTTGACGTCCGACTGGTTGTCGTAGAGCTTGAGCGCGAGCTTGTGCGCCTGGCCCGCGACCTTCACGCCGCCGGCGGCGTTGATCTTGTCGATCGCGATCTGGTAGGCGTCGCGGTAGTAGCGCCCGGTGTTGGCCACCGGCCCGGTGAGCTGCACCGAGGCGCCGAGCACCACGTCCTGCGCCTGCGCGGGCGCACCGGCCATGGCGAATGCCGCCACGCAGGCAGCGGAGAAAAGATGTAATCGTTGGAACGACATGGGTGTCTCCTGATTTCTCTGACTTTCGCGCTGCGTCCCGCGCACCGTGTGCGGCAACCGCGTGCGAAAAGGCAAAATCAGGCTACTCCCGGAAAAATAGTGTGGTTCCAGACGCGGGTTTGCACAACCCGCCGGTTTGCGGCCTGCGCCATGACCCATCTGAACGAAGAACTCCTGGCGCGCATCCGCGCCGACATCGCAAGCGCGGGCGGCTGGATCGGCTTTGACCGGTTCATGCAGCACGCGCTTTACGCGCCGGGGCTGGGCTATTACGCGAACGACCTGCGCAAGCTGGGGGCGATGCCCGCCAGCGGGAGCGACTTCGTCACCGCACCCGAGCTCTCGCCGGTATTCGGCGAGGTGCTTGCCGTGCAGGTGCGCGAGGCGCTGGACGCGACCGGCACAGACGAGGTCTGGGAGTTCGGCGCGGGCAGCGGGCAGCTCGCGGCGCAGGTGCTCGGCGCGCTGGGCGCGCGCGTGCGCCGCTACACCATCGTCGACGTCTCCAGCAGCCTGCGCCAGCGCCAGCGCGAGCGGCTCGCGGCCGTGGGCGACCAGGTGGCCTGGGCCGACCGCCTGCCCGAGGCGATCGAGGGCGTGGTGCTGGGCAACGAGGTGCTGGACGCGATGCCGGTGCGGCTGCTGCACCGCGGGACGGGCGTGTGGCGCGAGCGCGGCGTCGCGGTGTCTGGCACTGGCTTTGCGTGGAGCGACCGGCCGACCGAGCTGCGCCCGCCGCTCGAGATCGAAGGCGGGCACGACTACCTGACCGAAATCCACCCGCAGGCCGAGGGCTTTGTGCGCACGTTGGGCCAGCGTCTGGCGCGCGGCGCGGCGTTCCTGATCGACTACGGTTTCCCCGAGGCCGAGTACTACCACCCGCAGCGCAGCGAGGGCACGCTGGTGTGCCACCGCGCGCACCACATGGACACCGACCCGCTCGCCGACGTGGGCCTGAAGGACATCACCGCGCACGTGAACTTCACCGGCGTGGCCGTGGCGGCGCAGGAGGCGGGGCTGAACGTGCTGGGCTACACCAGCCAGGCGCGGTTTCTGCTGAACAATGGCTTGCTTGAAAAAACAGAGCTGCTCGCGCCCGCTGGACAAGCGCTGGCGCTCAAATTGGTACTGGAGCACGAGATGGGCGAACTCTTCAAGGTGCTGGCCGTCGGGCCGGGCCCCGTGTGGCAGCCGCGCGGCTTTGCGCAGGGCGACCGCACGCACCGCCTGTAGGCCGCCATGGTGCGCTGGCTCATCGTCGTCTTCGTCGCGCTGGTGTGCATCAGCGGGCTCATGCCGCTGCTGCGCCGCCTCGGGCTCGGGCGCCTGCCCGGGGATTTCCAGTTCCGGCTGTTCGGCCGGCAGTGGGACATACCGCTGGCGAGCACGGTGCTGCTCAGCGTGCTGCTGAGCCTGCTGGTCAAATGGATTTGAGTGTTTTAGGCTCGTAGCGCTTGCAGGGCAAGCGCGCACAGCTATGAAAAACACCATCTTGCCGTCCTGCGCCCACGGCAGGTGGCGCCGACCGGGTTGCCGCCCCGTATTGAAAACCACGCACCCAGCCGCAGTTGCGTGGAACTGCATTCCCCACTCACGACCGCCATGACCACCCCCGAGACCCTGCACATCGTCTGCCCGCACTGCCACACCACCAACCGCGTGCAGGCGACGCAGCTCGCGAGCCATCCCGATTGCGGCAGCTGTCACCGCCCGCTGTTCGAGGGTGAGCCGCTGGCGCTCGATGGCGCGAGCTTCGACAAACACGTGGGGCGCAGCCAGATTCCGGTGGTGGTGGATTTCTGGGCGCCGTGGTGCGGGCCCTGCCTGCAGATGGCGCCGTTCTTCCACGAGGCGGCGCAGCAGCTCGAACCGCAGGTGCGCCTGGCCAAGCTCGACACCGAGGCCGAGGGGCAGGTCGCGGCGCGCTACGGCATCCGCAGCATCCCGACCATGATCGTGTTCAAGGGTGGGCGTGAGGTGGCGCGCACCGCGGGCGCGCGCGGCGCCGCCGAGATCACGCGCTGGGTGCGTTCGGTGGTGTGAGCTGCGCCAGCCACAGTCGCAGCGCCTGCGTGCGCGCGCTGGCAATCGCTTCGCCCACCTGCGTGCCCTGTTTGCCCTCGCGCGCCGCCTGCGCGGCGATCTCGGCCGTGGGGACGGCCAGTGCCACCTGCAGCGCCGCGCTCAGATGCGGGCGCTGGGGGTAGGGCGCATCCTCCAGGCCGCCGCGCCCGCGCGCGTCGCACTCGCAGGCCAGCAGCACCTGGGCGAAGCGCCCCGGCTTGCGCAGCGCGTCGCAGCGCTCCAATAGCCGCAGCAGCGCGGCGGCGTTCAGCGTCAGGCAGCGGTGGATGTTGCCGTGCTCGCGCGCCACCACGTCGGCGGTCTCGCGGCAATCGGTGGGCACGCGCAGGCGCTCGCACACGCCCTTGAGCAGATGGGCGCTGCGCTGCTCGTGGCCGATGTGGCGCGGCAGCACGTCGGGCGGCGTCGTGCCCTTGCCCAGGTCGTGCGTGAGGCAGGCAAAGCGCACCGGCAGTGGCGCGTTCAGGCGCGCGGCCATGTCCAGCACCAGCAGCAAATGCGCGCCCGTGTCCACCTCGGGGTGGTAGTCGGCGCGCTGGGGCACGCCCCACAGGCGCTCGACCTCGGGCAGCAGCACCGCCAGCGCCCCGCAGTCGCGCAGCACGGTCAGCATGCGCGAGGGGCGTGCCTCCATGAGCCCGCGCGCAAGCTCCTGCCAGACGCGCTCGGGCACGAGCGCCTGCACCTCGCCTGCCGCCACCATCTGGCGCATCAGCGCGAGCGTTTCGGGCGCGACGGAAAAATCCGTGAAGCGCGCCGCGAAGCGCGCCACGCGCAGGATGCGCACCGGGTCTTCGGCGAACGCCGGGCCCACGTGGCGCAGCACGCGCGCCTTGAGGTCGGCCACGCCGTTATAGGGGTCAAACACGGCCCCAGCCCCCGTCCAGTCTGCGCTGGCAGCTATGGCGTTGATAGTCAGGTCGCGCCGCGCCAGGTCTTCGTCCAGCGTGACCTCGGGGCTCGCGTGCACCGTGAAGCCGCGGTAGCCGCGCCCGCTCTTGCGCTCGGTGCGCGCCAGCGCGTATTCCTCGTGCGTCGTGGGGTGCAGAAAGACCGGGAAGTCGCGCCCGACGGGCACGTAGCCCTGCGCCACCATCGCCTCGGGCGTGCCGCCGACGACGACCCAGTCGCGGTCGTGCACCGCTCGCCCGAGCAGCGCATCGCGCACCGCGCCGCCCACCATGTAGATTTTCATGGTTTCAACTGCCATGCAGGCGGTAGGGCTCCTCGAACGCGAGGAAGTCGTGCTCGGCCAGCGCGCCGGCCACCCATTCCTGCACGGCGGGCAGCGCGCGCACCCGCTCCATGTAGCCGCGCGCCTCGCCCTCCACCGGCAGCGCGTAGGTCTGCAGGCGCAGCACCGTGGGCGCGTAAAACGCATCGGCGACGCTGAAGTCGCCGAACAGCAGCGGCCCGCCCGAGGCGGCCAGCGCGTCGCGCCAGATCGTGGTGATGCGCTCGACGTCCGCGCGCACGTCGGCGCGGTCGCGCCAGATGATCGCGCCCACCTCGGGCAGGTGCGCCTCGATGTTCATGCCGCAGGCGCCGCGCAGCGCCGAAAAGCCGCTGTGCATCTCCGCGCAGAGGCTGCGTGCACGGGCGCGCTGCGCCGCGTCCCGCGGCCACAGGTGCTTGTCGGGAAAGCGCTCGGCCACGTATTCGGCAATCGCCAGGCTGTCCCAGACGGCGAGCTCGCCATCGGTCAGCGCGGGCACCTTGCCCGCGGGCGTCACGCTCGCGAGCGTCTGCTTGAAGCTGGAGCCCGCGCTGAACGCGTCCATGCGCACCATGACTTCCTCGAAGGGTATGCCTGCCTGGCGCAGCAGCACCCAGGGGCGCATGGCCCAGGGCGAGTAGTTGCGGTTGCCGATGTAGAGCTGGAGCATGATGGAATCCTTCAGGGTCAAACTGGCCAGACGACGCCGTTGTCGTTGAGGATGGCGTCCAGCGGCAGGTCGTGCGCCTCGGGCTCGAACTCGTCGAGGTAGCCGTGCGTGTACCCCAGGCCCACGGTGGCCGGGCGCGGCGTGAGCTGCGCGAGCGTGCGATCGTAGAAGCCCCCGCCGTAGCCCAGCCGGTAACCGCCCGGCCCGTAGCCCACGCAGGGCACGAAGAGCAGCGTGGGGTGCAGCACCTCGGTGTCCTTGGGCTTGGGAATGCCGTAGGCGTCTTCCTCCATCGGGCAGCCGGGGTACCACGCGTGGAAGGTGAGCGTCCTGTGCGCCTTGTCGATCACCGGCAGGCCGATGCGCCGGCGCTGCGGCTCGTCCATCAGCTCGCCGTCCTCCTTCCAGCGGTGCAGCGCAGGCAGCGGATCGAACTCGCCCTTGATCGGCCAGTAGGCGCCGATCTGCGTGTCCGCGCGGCCCACGAGCCAGATGCGCAGCACCTGCTGCAGGGCATCGGCGCGGGCCAGGCGATCGGGCAGGGTGAGGCGTTCGGCGACCAGGCGTTTACGTGCGGCGGCTTTGTCCATCCGATAATTCCTCCCCATATGAAAGTCTTCCGGATTCTGACACTCCTGTTCGCGGCGTTGATGGCATGGAGCGCGGTACCGGCAGGGGCGCAGGGCAGCGCCGACGAGGTGCTGCTGGCGATGCAAAAGGCGTTTCGCAAGGGCGATCGCGACCAGCTCGCGCAATTGCTGCCGCAGGCTGCGGGGCATCCGCTGGAGGCCTGGGCCGCGTACTGGGAGCTCAAGGCACGTCTGGAAGAGGCGAGCGACGACGAGGTGCAGGCCTTTCTGCAGCGCTGGCAGGGCACCTACCAGGAAGACCGCCTGCGCAACGACTGGCTGCTCGTCCTGGGCCAGCGGCGCGACTGGCAGCGCTTTTCCGACGCGCTGGGTGCGTTTCGCATGCGCGACGACCGCGAGGTGCAGTGCTACGCGCTGCTCGTGGCGCAACTCGAAGGCCGGGCGCCGCAGGACGCGGGCACGCAGGTGCTCGAGCGTTGGGCCGCAGCCAGGCACACCAGCGACGGCTGCGCGAGCGCGGCGGCGCAGATGCTTGCCGACGGACGCATCCAGCCGATTGACGTGTGGCGCAAGGCGCGCCTGGGCGCGGAGAGCAGCCGCGTGGCGCCGGCGCGCGAGGCGGTGCAGATCGTCGCACCCGAGCAGCTCGCGGAAATGGCGCAGGCGCTGGGCTCGCCCACCAAATACCTGGCGCTCGGCACGGCCGACACCGACAGGAGCCGCGGCAAGCGCAAGGCCGGCAAGGCGCGGGAAGCACCGCCGGCGGTGCACCCGCCCGAGCTCGTCACGCTCGCGCTCATTCGCCTGGCAATGAGCAACTACACCGGTGCGGCGCGGCTGCTCTCCGACACCTGGACGCCCAGGCTCAACGCCGAGCAGCGCGACTGGGTCTGGGGCGCGATCGGCCGGCAGGCGGCGTTGTCGCTTTCCGGCGATGCCATGGCCTACTACGCCAAGGTGGCGCGCGATGCGAACCTCACCGACGACATGCTCGCGTGGAAGGCGCGCGCCGCGCTGCGCGCCGGGCAGTTCAAACAGGCGGGGCAGGCGATCGACGCGATGAGCGCCGCGCAGCGCGACGACCCCACCTGGGTGTACTGGAAGGCGCGCGCGCTGCTCGCGGGCCGGCCAAGTGCCGACGACCGCGCGCTGGCCGAGGCGCTGTACGCACGCATCGCGGGCACGCGCGGCTTCTACGAGCAACTGGCGCTGGAGGCGCTGGGCGGGCGCGTCACGGTGCCGCCCGCGCCCGCGCCGCTCACCGCCGAGGAGAAAGCCGCCGCACGCGCCAACCCGGGCCTGAACCGCGGCCTGTACGCCATCCTGCTCGGCCTGCGCGGCGAGGGCGTGCGCGAGTGGAACTACACCACCAACATGCACACGCCCGGCGGCATGAACGACCGCGAGCTGCTCGCCGCTGCCGACTTCGCCTGCAGCCAGCAGGTATGGGATCGCTGCATCAACACCAGCGAGCGCACCCGGGGCTTCATCGACAGCACGCAGCGCTTTCCCATGCCGTTCGAGAGCGCCGTGGTGCGCCGCACGAAAGAGATCGGCCTGGACCCCGCCTACGTCTATGGCCTGGTGCGCCAGGAAAGCCGCTTCATCATGGACGCGCGCTCGCGCGTCGGCGCCTCGGGCCTGATGCAGGTCATGCCCGCCACCGCGCGCTGGACCGCGAAAAAGATCGGCCTTGCCGGTTTCACGCCCGAGCAGCTCACCGACCAGGACGTGAACATCACCATCGGCACGGCCTACCTCAAGCTCGCGCTCGACGATTTCGACGACTCCATGGCGCTGGCCGCCGCCGCGTACAACGCCGGGCCCGGCCGCCCGCGCGCCTGGCGCAACGGCCCGGTGCTCGACGCGGCGATCTGGGCCGAGAACGTGCCCTTCAGCGAAACGCGCACCTACGTGAAGAATGTGCTTGCCAACACCGTGAACTACGCCGCCATCCTCACCGGCCAGCCGCAGTCGCTCGTCGCACACCTGGGCACGGTGGGGCCGCGCCGCGCACAGGACGCGGAGCGCAACCCCGACCTGCCTTGATGCAACGCTGCACCGGTCCCTCGCGGGTGTCGCATCCCTGCCTGAGGCGGTCTGCGGCGTTGCAAAGGCTCGTCATGGCCACCGCCATCTCTGCGCTTGGCCCGTGCATCCCATCCCCCTGCAGGGCGCGCCACATCGCGGGGACTGATGCAGCATCGCCTTGAGTCACGGCTTGGCCCAGCGCCTGAGCAGGTTGTGGTAGACCCCGGTGAGCTGGATCAGCCGCAGGTCGTCGGCCGCGAGCAGCGGTGTGATCTGCTGCACGCTCTGGTCCAGGTCGAAGAGCAGCGTGCGCTCGGCCTCGTCGGCCACCAGGCTCTCCAGCCAGAAGAATGACGCTACGCGCGCGCCGCGCGTGACGGGCGTCACGCGGTGCAGGCTGCTGGAGGGGTAGAGCACCATGTCGCCCGCGGGCAGCTTCACCTCCTGCACGCCAAACGGGCCCTCCACCTCCAGCACGCCGCCGTCGTATTCGTCGGGCTCGGCCAGAAACAGCGTGGCGGAAAGGTCGGTGCGCATCTGCTGGCGGGAGCCAGGCAGGAACATCAGCGCGCTGTCCACGTGCGCGCCGTAGGTGCCGCCGCCGGCGTAGCGGTTGAACTTGGGAGGATAGATGGTGCGCGGCAGCGCGGCGCTGATGAAGAGCGGCGTGGCCGCGAGGCGGCGCAGGATCTGCTGGCCCAGGCGCACCGCCAGTTCGCTGCCGTCTGCGAGCTGCTGGTTGCGCTTGACCGCCTGCGCGAGCGTGCCGGCGGTGGCGGCGCCGTCTTGCCAGGGCGCGGCGTCGAGTTCGACGCGCAGCGCGCGGACTTCGTCCTTGGTGAGCACGCGGTCGATCGAGATCAGCATGGTGGCGCGGGGGTGAGCGATTCGGGGGTGATGTCGGCCAGTGTGGCGCAACCGGCCTGCGCCATCGTCGCATGCAACTCCTCGGTGAGCAATTGCAGCAGGTGCGCCACGCCCAGCGCGCCCGCCGCGGCGAGCGCGTAGAGCTGCAGGCGACCGATCAGCACCGCGTCGGCGCCAAGCGCGAGCGCCTTGAAGGCGTCCGAGCCCGAGCGCACGCCGCCGTCCATGAGCACGGGGTAGTCGCGGCCCACGGCTGCGCGCACGCCGGGCAGCATCGCGAGGCTCGCGGGGCTGCCGTCGAGCCCGCGCCCCCCATGGTTGGAGACGACGAGGCCCGCCACGCCCGCGTCCTGCAGCGCGCACGCGTCGTCTGGGTGCGCCACGCCCTTGATCCAGACCGGCAGCCTCGTGCTCTTGAGCAGCCAGCGCAGGTCGTCCCAGGTGGGTGCATGGCGCATCGCACCCTGAAAGACACGGCTGGCGCCCGGCGCAAGCGGCGGCGCCGGGGCAGGCGGATAGCGCACGAGGTTGGCTGCGGTGCACTCGGGCGGCATCGTGAAACCCGCAACGAGCGCGCTGCGGCTGGGCAACTGCAGGTGCGCATCCAGCGTGAGCACGATCGCGCGATAGCCCGCGGCCTCGGCGCGCCGCAGCAGGTCCAGCGTGTGTGCGCGGTTTTCCTGCAGATAAAGCTGGAACCACCGCGCCGGGCCAGCGCTGGCAGCTATCTCTTCGAGAGTGTGCGAGGTCAGCGTGCTCGCCACGAGGCACGTGCCCGTGGCCTCGGCGGCGCGCGCGGTGGCCACCTCGGCCTGCGGGTGCGCGAGCAGTCCATGCGCCACCGGGGCGAGCAGGTAGGGGTGGGGCAGCTCCATGCCGCCGAGCGTGAGGCGGCTGTGGCCCGTGCTCATGTTGCGCAGCAGCCGGGGCACGATGGCCCAGTGCTCGAACGCCGCGCGGTTGGCCGCCAGCGTCACGTCCTGCCCGCTGCCGCCGGCGATATAAGCGAGACGGCCCGCCTCCAGTGCCTGGGGGGCGAGCCGTTCGTAGTCGATCGCGTTGGCGATGCCCGGCGGGATGTGATCAGGCATGCACTGCGCGCGGCACCCGCTCGTTTTCGCAATTTGTGGCGTGGCGGGTTCCTCGGGAAGCTCCCCAGCAGGCAACCAGGCGAGGGACCGGCGCGCTCACAGGTCGATGTCCAGCGTCGCCCGCACCGCCCGCGCGTCGCCCTTGTACAGGAAGAAGCCGCCGCGGTAGACCGAGGTGTAGTAGTCCTTGTTGCCCGCGTTGAGCACGTTCACGCGCAGCGCGACGTGCTTGTTGAAGCGGTAGCCGCCGAACACGTCGAACACCGTGAATCCGGGCACGGGCTGGCTGCACATGCCGCCGGTCGAGGCCGCGCCAGTGTCGGGCTGGCCGCCGCAACGTCCGCTGTCGTGGCGTACCCGCGCACCCAGGAAGAAGCCGGGCGTGAAGTCGTACTTGGCCTGCAGCGAGTAGCTCGTGTTGGCGAAGTTGGCCAGTGGCAACCCGATGTTGGCCGGAATGATCGAATCCAGCACCTTGGACTTCATGAACGCCACGCCCCCCTGCACCTGCAATTGCGGTGTCAGGTTGCCCGTGAGGCCGAACTCCACGCCGCGCACGCGGTTCTTGCCGGTGTTGGTCGATCCCTCGGTGGCGTATTCCTCGGTGGACAGCGCTTCCATCACGCCGGACTTGGTGGTCTGGAACGCGGCGGCGGTGAAGAGCAGCTTGTCGTCGAGCAGGTTCCACTTGGTACCGAGTTCGAAATTCTGCGAACGCTCGGGCTTGGAATCCACGTAGGCGCCGCCCACCAGCACGATGCCGCCGTAGCCGGCGTTGGTGCCGGAGTCGGGCTCGCCGCCGTTCACGTCCTGCGAGGTGGCGTAGCTGGCATAGACCATGCCCTGGGGATTGATCTTGTAGCTCAGGCCCAGGTGGCCGTTGATCAGCGTGTCGTTGTAGCCGTAGTCACCGGTCTGGTTGCCGGCCGTGGCGCCCGAGTTGGAGTAGCTCTGGATCGACAGCCGGAGCGCGTCGGCGCGCACGCCGCCGAAGGCCGTCCAGCGTTCGTTGATGTCCACCGTGTCCATGACGTACAGCGACGTGGTCTTGGCGTGCCAGTCGAGGTTCTTGCCCAGGCGCGACCAGCTGCGGCCCGCGAGGTTGCCCAGGTCACCAATAACCGAACCATCAGGGTTGGTCAGGCAGTAGCCGGGGGCCGGGCCGCCGCGGCCGTTCACGGTGCAGTTGGTCGCTCCCGTGTTCGTTGCCTGGTAGGTGCCCTGCTGCACCTTGTGGTCGGTGTACTCGAAGCCGAAGATGAAGGCGTGGTCCATGCCGCCGAGCACGGTGTCCCAGCGCAGGTTGTCCTGGTGGTCAAAGTAGTCCACGTCCTGCCAGCGGCTGTGGCCGCCATCGAGCGCGTTGTTGTTCGCGCCGGTCATCGCGTAGGCGTTCCTGGAAGTGCCGTAGCGCGTCAGGCTGGTGAGCTTCACGTCGGGGGTGAACTGGTAGTTCACGCGCGCGGTCAGCGTGTCCACGTTGGAGCGCAGGAAGTCGTTGGTTTGCGCGTACACCGGTACGTTGGTCGCGGGCACGCGGTTGGGCACGGTGCCCGTGAGCCAGCCGCCGAGGTCGGGCTGCTTGTCCTTGGCGCGCATGCCGTAGTAGTCGACCGTGACCGAGAGGTCGTCATTCGCCTGCCACAGGCCCGAGAGCGCCAGGCCCTTGCGTTCGCGGCTGGAGGGGCCGCGGTCGGGCACGTCCTGGTCGCCGTACAGTGCGTTCACGCGCAGCGCGAACTTGTCGCTGATCACCTTGTTCGCGTCGGCCGTGCCGCGCACGTATTTGTCGGTGCCCAGGCCCAGGTTCAGGTGCGTGAAGTCGTAGTCCAGCGTGGCCTGCTTTGTGACGGCGTTGATCGCGCCGCCCGCGGTGCCGCGGCCCGCGAAGCTCGAATCGGGGCCCTTGGAGATTTCGATCTGCTCGACGGCGAAGCTCTCGCGCGTGGTCATGCCGGTGTCGCGCAGGCCGTCGACGAACACGTCGCTCTTGGCCGCCTGGCCGCGGATGAAGTAGGTGTCGCCGAACATGTTGCCGTTCTCGCCCGTGCCCAGCGTGATGCCGGGCTGCGAGGTGAGGATTTCCTTCAGGTCGGTTTCGCCCGAATCGCGGATCGCCGCGCCGGTGACGACCGAGATCGTGGCGGGCGTCTCGGCCAGCGGCTTGGTGTGGCGCGTGTCGGCCGAGGTCTTGGCCTTGTACGGCGCGCCGACTTCGGCGTTGGGGTTGGGGTCGATCGCCTCCTCCTTCACCGTCACCGTGGGCAACGCGGTGCCGGCCGTGGGCGTGTTGGCGGGCGTCTGGGCCTGCGCTGCAAACGGCAGCAGGGCCGCGGCGGACAAACTGGCTGCGACGCTCGTGGCACGGCGCAGACTGGAAGGACGGAGGATGGACGAACGCGAGGACATGATCGGCAGTGTTACGGATGTGAACGGAATGTGAAGACAGTGCTTATTATTATTGAGAATTACTCGCATTTGCGCTCTCGGACACAAAAAAAGAGGCCGGACCTAGGGAAAATACCTATTAATTGCAGCCGTGCGAGGCAAATCGTTGCGCCGCAGGCACATGCGCGGTGCGCGCGAGCCGGGCTCAGGCGTCGTGCAGCACGCCGTCCTGCAGTCGCAGCGCGCCGGATTTTTCGAGCGAGTGCACGAGCTGCTCGAACCACAGCCGTTGGTCGGTTGCGGCGAAGTAGCGCTGGTACACCTGCTGGAAGTGCGGCGTATGCAGCAGCCACGCGTAGGCGGCGTCCAGCGGCTGCGTGTGCCACTCGATCAGCTTGTATTTGAGCAGCACCTTGGCCGCGTGCAGCGCGTGCCGAACCGGGTCGGCCTCGAAGCCCGCGAGCCGGGAGCGCGCGCGCTCCAGTGCCCCGGGCACGTCGTCAAAGACCCGGCCGTGGCCGGGGATCACGATGGCGGGCGAGAGCGAGGCAATCATCGCGAGCGTCGCCGCAACGTCGGCGAATGCGCGGTGCCCTTCGAGCTCGGGAAACACCACGCCGAAGCCGTTTTCCCAGAGCGCGTCGCCCGAGATCAGCACGCGCGTGCGCGGCTCGAACAGCACGACGGCGTGCGGGTCGTGTCCGGGCGCGGCGTGGATGTGCCAGGACCGCCCGCCGAGCAGCACGCTCGTGCCCGGTGTGAGCACCGCGTCGGCGCGAAACGGCGGGCAGTACTGGCCGGTGGGCTCGTAGGAGAGCGCCACCGGGTCCCAGTCGCGCACCTGCGCCAGTTGTCCCGGCGGGATCGCGGTGCGCACATCGGGCCAGCGCGCCTGCAGCGCGGCGTTGCCACCGCAGTGGTCGCTGTGCAGGTGGGTGCACAGCAGGTGGTCGAGCGGGCGAACGCCGAGCGCCTGCCGGACCAGCGCCACGGTCTGCGCGGCGTCGGTGTGGTAGCCGGTATCGACGAGCGCGGTGGCGTCGGGCCCGGTGAACAGGATATTGTTGGCGGAAAGCCACCCGCGTTCGAATACGGTGATTTCAGGCGGTAGCGGTGGTCTGGTCTGCGTCATGCACTATGAAAAATGAAGTACGAGATCTCAAGAGACTCCATGCAATGTAGTCCACCGCGCGCGCCGCGCGCTTGGGGCGTCGCACCGTGACCGTGGCCCGCTGGCAGCGCGCGGGCATGGCGCTGCAGGTGCTGCTCGTCGCGCTCGCGCTTGCGTGGTGCGCGCGCCAGGGTTGGGGGACGCTGGCCGTGGGCGTGGCGCTGGTGCCGCTGTGGCTGCGTCTGCCGCTGGCGCTGCAGTTCGCGGCGGCCTGGCGTGCCGTCCGTGGCCCGGCCCCGCGCCCCGGGGCGCGCCAGTGGCTGCGCGCCTGGTGGGCGGAGGGCACATGGGCCGGGCGCGTGTTCGGCTGGTGGCAGCCATGGCGCGCGGATGCGCTGGCGGACGGCCTGCGCGCCGCCCGACCCGGGCGGGGTGTGGTGCTGGTGCATGGTTGGGGCTGCAACCGCGGGTTCTGGACGCCGTGGCTGCGCCGCCTGCGCCATGAGGGGCGCGTGTGCGTGGCGGTGAGTCTGGAGCCGCCGCTGGGATCGATCGATGCCTATGCGCCTGCGATCGACGCCGCCGTGCGCGCGGTGATGGAGGCCACCGGCATGCCGCCGCTCATCGTCGCGCACAGCATGGGGGGCCTGGCGGTGCGCGCCTGGCTGCACGCCGTGCCGGATGCCGATGCGCATGTGCAGCGCATTGTCACGCTGGCCACGCCGCACCAGGGCACCGCGGCCGCGCGCTGGGCCTTCAGCGTCAACACGCGGCAGATGCGGCCGGACAGCCGCTGGTTGCGCACACTCGCGGCCAGCGAGCCGCCTGCGCGCCGCGCGCGCTTCGATTGCTGGCAGTCCGACTGCGACAACGTGGTGTATCCGCTCGGCGCGGCGCTGCTGCCTGGCGCGCAGGCGCACACGCTGGCAGGCCTGGGCCACGTGGAGCTGGCCTTCGACCCGCGCGTGGTGCAGGCGTGCTGGGCCCTGCTGGATGGGGACTGAGGCGAGTGCCGCGGGTGGCCAGACCACGCTACGGTCACTCCAGCGTCAGTCCGCCGCGTTGGCCGCGAATTCCGGCATGCCGTGCATCTGCTCGTACAGCGGCGTGAAGTCGCCCTTGGTCAGGTCGAAGAGCTGCTGGAAGCTGTCGATCACGAAGTAGGTTTGCTGGTAGCTGTCGATCTTGTAGCGCGTGCGCATGGTGCGCAGCAGCTCGATCGGGCGGCGCTGGGGCTCGGGGCTGCGCACCGAGTAGGGTAGCTCTCCTGCCGAGCTCAGGATGCCCGCGCCATACGCGCGCAGGCCGCCCGCTTCGCGGATCAGGCCGAACTCGATCGTGTACCAGTACAGGCGCGAGAGCATCTCGCACGAACCCAGGCGCGCGGCCTTGAGGCCCCCTTCGCCGTAGTTCTGCATGTAGTCGGCGATGTGCGGGTTGAACAGCATGGGCACGTGGCCGTAGAGGTCGTGGAAGACGTCGGGCTCGACGATGTATTCGAACTCCTCGGGCTTGCGGATCCAGTCGGTCACCGGAAACCTGCGCTTGGCGAGCAGCGCGAAGAAGGCTTCCTCGGGTATCAGCCCTGGCACCGCGACGATTTCCCAGCGGGTGGCCCGGTACAGCGCCTCGTTCACGTCCTCGAAGCGCGGGATGTGCTCCTTGGCGCCCAGGCGGGGCAGCGCCTCGATGAAGGCGCTGCA
The DNA here is from genome assembly GCA_026954015.1 of Burkholderiales bacterium. Taxonomy (GTDB): domain Bacteria; phylum Pseudomonadota; class Gammaproteobacteria; order Burkholderiales; family Burkholderiaceae_C; genus Comamonas_C. The sequence continues at coordinate 84,687 of JAIXLP010000041.1, forward strand.
GGCCAGGCCCGGCAGCTGTGCGGTCTGGCGCTGATACAGGCGGTGGTAGGTGTCGTGGTCCTGCGCGGTGTAGGCCGCCCAGTTCTGCGCGCAGGTGTAGTCGTCGTTGGCGCGGGCGTAGTCGCCGCGCGGAGGGCGCTCGCCCTCGCCGTAGATGACAGGCTGGACGGCCATCTCAGGCCTCCTTCTGGCCGACGACGCCGCGCTGCACCTGATCGCGCTCGATCGATTCGAACAGCGCCTTGAAGTTGCCCTCGCCAAAGCCCTCGTCGCCCTTGCGCTGGATGAACTCGAAGAACACCGGGCCCATGATGGGCGTGGAGAAGATCTGCAGCAGCAGGCGCGGCTGTCCGCCCGCCGTGCTGCCGTCGAGCAGGATGCCGCGCGACTGCAGCTCGGCCACGGGCTGGCCGTGGCCCGGCAGGCGCTCCTTGAGCATGTCGTAGTAGGCCTGGTTGGGCGCGGGCGGCGTGGGGATGCCGGCCATCTGCAGGCGGTCCACCACCTCGATGAGGTTGTCGCAGCTCATGGCGATGTGCTGGATGCCCTCGCCGTTGAACTGCATGAGGAATTCCTCGATCTGCCCGCCGCCCTGCTTGGCCTCTTCGTTGAGCGGGATGCGGATCTTGCCGTCGGGCGCGGTCATGGCCTTGCTCGTGAGGCCCGTGTACTCGCCCTGGATGTCGAAGTAGCGGATCTCCCGGAAGTTGAACAGGCGCTCGTAGTAGTTGGCCCAGAAGCCCATGCGTCCGCGGTAGACGTTGTGCGTGAGGTGGTCGATCTCCTTGAGGCCGTGGCCGCGCGGGTGCGGATCGGCGCCGGGCAGCCACTCGAAGTCGATGTCGTAGATGGTTTCGCCGTCACGGAAGCGGTCGATGAGGTACAGCGGCGCGCCGCCTATGCCCTTGATCGCGGGCAGGCGCAGCTCCATCGGGCCGGTGGGGATTTCGATGGGCTGCGCGCCCAGCTCCAGCGCGCGCCTGTAGGCGTGGGGTGCGTTTTCCACGCGAAACGCCATGCCGCAGGCCGAGGGGCCGTGCTCGGCGGCGAAGTAGGCGGCCTGGCTGTTCTTTTCGCGGTTCAGGATGAAGTTGATGCCGCCCTGGCGATAGAGCACCACGTCCTTGGAACGGTGGCGGGCCACGGGCGAGAAGCCAAGCTGCTCGAACAGCGGCTCGATCACGCCGGGGGTAGGCGAGGCGAATTCGACGAATTCGAAACCGGCCAGGCCCATGGGGTTTTCACGGGTGGCGGCTTCCTGGGCGGTGCGTGCGGGCATGGCAGCGGTCATGTAGGTCTCCGAATAGTGGATCGTGGTTGGCTCAACCAAGTGACTGTAGGCGCAGACGCGGTCATTTTTTATGCAAACATTGCGGCTGTATCGGCGTTTTGCACAACAAAATTGCACAAAATCACGTCTTCGCGCCGCCTGCGCCTGATTTCGATCCCCGGGAGCCCCCATGACGGAACACCTGCCCCCCCTGGACAAGCTCGACCGCGCGATCCTGCGCCGCCTGCAGGCCGACGGCCGCGAGACCTATGAGGTGACCGGCGAGCACGTGGGCCTGTCGGCGAGCGCGGTGCTGCGCCGCGTCAAGCGCCTGGAGGAGGCCGGCACGATCGCGCGCTACGTGGCGCTGGTGCGGCCCGAGTCGGTGGGGCTGTCGCTCACTGCCTACCTCAACGTGCGGCTGGAGAAGAACACCGAGACGCACAAGCGCAACCCCATGGACGTGTTCCGCGCGGCGGTGCAGAGCTGGCCCGAGGTGGTCGAGTGCGTCTCGCTCACGGGCGAGATGGACTATCTCCTGCGCGTGGTGGTGCGTGACATGGCGCACTACAGCCGCTTCGTGCTCGAAACCCTGCTCAAGCACCCGAGCGTGCAGGACTGCAAGACCACCTTCGTGCTCGACACCGTCAAGAGCACCACCGCGATGCCGGTGTAGCGCGATCCGCTATCCTTGGCGCCATCGCCACTACCGCACGCTCCACGTGTCCGACCCCAACCCTGCGCGCGCCACCGACAAGGATGACAAGCGCACGCTGCTGCAGCGCCTGGTGGAATACCTCCACCCCCGTCCCGAAACCACGGACGAATTGATCGCGACGCTGGCCGAGGCCGAGGACAACGAGGTCATCCACACCGATTCGCGCGTGATGCTCGAACGCGTGCTGCAGATGGCCGAGATGACGGCCGCCGACGTGCTGGTGCCGGTCACGCGCATCGACACGCTGGACATCGACGCCGACCGCGAGGAGCTCATCGGCCAGGTAGTCCGCACCGCGCACTCGCGCTTTCCCGTGGTGCAGGGTGCGCGCGACAACATCATCGGCATCCTGCTCGCCAAGGACCTGCTCAAGCTGCAGCGCGCTCCCGAGCTGAGCCTGCGCACGCTGGTGCGCCCCGCGCTCTTCGTACCCGAAAACAAGGATTTGCAGGCACTGCTGCGCGAATTCCGCGCCACGCGCAACCACATGGCGATCGTGGTCGATGAATTTGGCCGCATCGCGGGGCTCGTGACCTTCGAGGACGTGATCGAGCAGATCGTGGGCGAGATCGAGGACGAGTTCGACACCGAGGACGAGCCCGAGGGCGACATCTTCGCGCTGGCCGACGATTCCTGGCGCGTGAGCGGCGACACGCCGATCGAGCGCGTGCAGGAGAGCTTTCACTGCGACCTGGGCGCCGCGTCGGCCGAGAGTGGCCTCGACACCATAGGGGGCCTCATCGCGCACGAGATCGGCCACATGCCGCGCCGCGGCGAGTCGCTCGTGCTCGGCGGGCTGCGCTTCACCGTGCTGCACAACCGCGGCGGCGCGGTGCGCTGGTTCAAGGTGACGTCGGCGCCCGCAGGCACGGACGCGGACGCACCGCCCGCGTGAGCGCCCCGGCGCGCCTGCTCGCGGCGCTGCTCGCGGGCCTGGCGCAGGCGGTGTCGATTGCCACACCCTGGTCGGGCGAGCCGCTGTGGTGGCTGCAGCTCGCGGCGCTCGCGGTGCTGGCGCGCCTCGTGCTTGCCGCGCCCGGCTGGCGCGCGGCGGCGCTGCTGGGCTGGGTGTTCGCGGTGGCCTGGCTTGCAGGCACCTTCTGGTGGCTCTATATCTCGCTGCACACCTACGGTGGACTGGCGGCACCGCTGGCGGTGGCGGCGGTGCTGGCGCTGGCGCTGGCGCTGGGCAGCTATTACGCGCTGGTTTGTGCATGTTTCAGGGCTCTGGCGCTTGATGGGAAAGCGCTGGCAGCTCCTGTTTTTGCTGCGTTATGGCTGCTCGCGGAACTGGCGCGGGGGCAGTGGTGGACGGGGTTCCCCTGGGGCGCCGGCGGCTACGCGCACGTCGACGGGCCGCTGGCGGCGTTCGCCCCGCTCGTCGGCGTCTACGGCATCGCGGCGCTGGCGGCGTGGCTGGCGATGGCGCTCGCGCAGTGGCGCGCGGCGGCGCTGCTGCGGCGCCGGTGGTGGGTGGGCGTTGCGGTGACGGTGCTCGTGTGGCAGGGCGCGGCGTGGCAGCAGCGCGACGCCGATGCACAGGCGCTGGTACATGCGCCGCTCACGCTCACGCTGCTGCAAGGCGCGATCCCGCAGGACGAGAAGTTCCAGGCCGGCTCGGGCGTGCCGCTGGCGCTGGCCTGGTACGCCGACCGGATGCGGCAGGCGCAGGGGCGCCTGGTGGTGGCGCCCGAAACCGCGATCCCGCTGCTGCCGCAAGACCTGCCGCCGGGCTACCTCGATGCGCTGACGGCGCGCTACCGCGCAGGCGATCAGGCGCTGCTCTTGGGCTTGCCGCTGGGCAACGCGGCGGCGGGCTACACCAATGCGGTCTGGGGCTTTGCGCCGGGGCAGGGCGAACCCTACCGCTACGACAAGCACCACCTGGTGCCGTTCGGCGAATTCATCCCGCCGCTGTTTCGCTGGTTCACCGATTTGCTGCGCATTCCGCTGGGCGACTTCAATCGCGGCGCGCTGCGCCAGCCCTCGTTCGCCTTCGCGGGCGAGCGCATCGCGCCCAACATCTGCTACGAAGACCTGTTCGGCGAGGAGCTTGCCGCGCGGTTCGCGGACGCGGCGAGCGCGCCCACGCTGCTCGTGAACCTGAGCAACATCGGCTGGTTCGGTGACACCGTCGCGATCGACCAGCATTTGGCGATCAGCCGCATGCGCGCGCTGGAGCTGCGCCGCCCCATGGTGCGCGCCACCAACACCGGCGCCACCGCGGTGATCGACCACACGGGGCGCGTGCGCGCGCGGCTGGCGCCGTTCGAGCGCGCGGCGCTGGATGCGCAGGTGCGGGGCGTGCAGGGCAGCGTCACGCCCTACGCCTGGTGGGCCGCGCGCTGGGGGCTGGTGCCGCTGTGGGCGCTGGCGCTGGCGCTCGTGCTGTACGCCGCAGTGCGCCGGTGCCGCCGCGACAACGGATAATCGGCGCTTTGTCGGCGCAAGGCGTCTGCTGCTGCGCGGGCCACACACGAAAACCCACCATGGCCGAATCCTTTTCCTACGATCAGCTCATCGCGTCCGGCGAGGGCCGCCTCTTCGGGCCCGACGCAGGACGGCTGCCGCTGCCGCCGATGCTGATGTTCGACCGCATCACCTCCATCGACAGTGAAGGCGGCATGCACCGCCAGGGCAAGATCGTCGCCGAGCTTGATGTGCGCCCTGACCTGTGGTTCTTCGAGTGCCACTTCCGCGGCGACCCGGTGATGCCGGGATGCCTGGGGCTCGATGCGATGTGGCAGCTCATCGGTTTTTACCTCACCTGGCTGCGCCTGCCGGGGCGCGGGCGGGCGCTGGGCGCGGGCGAGGTCAAGTTCACCGGCGAGGTGGGGCCTCAAGTTAGGCTCGTAACCTACGAAATCGATATCAAGCGCGTGATCCGCCGCAAGCTGCACATGGCGATCGGCGACGCGCGACTGCTCGCCGACGGCAAGGAGATTTACGTGGCCCATGATCTGCGCGTAGGCTTGTTCCTGAGCGATGGGGGCGACAAGGACGCAGCATGAACACAAAGCGCGTGGTGATCACGGGCGCGGGCATCGTCTCGTGCATCGGCAACGACCTCGGGGCCGTGGAGGCGTCACTGCGCCAGGGCACGAGCGGCATCCGCGCGGTGCCCGAGTTCACCGCGCTGGGCTTGCGCAGTCAGGTGGCCGGCGTGCCGCAGATCGACATCGAATCGCGCATCGACCGCAAGCAGTTGCGCTTCATGGGCGACGCCGCCGCGTACGCGCAGATCGCACTCGAAGACGCCATAGCGCAGTCGGGTCTGGCGCCTGGTGAAGTGAGCCATCCGCGCACCGGCCTCATCATGGGTTCGGGCGGCGGCTCGCCGGCCAACCAGATCGAGGCGGCCGACACGCTGCGCAGCAAGGGCATCCGCCGCGTGGGGCCCTACCAGGTCACGCGCTGCATGAGCTCCACCGTCTCGGCGTGCCTGGCGACCAACTTCAAGGTCAAGGGCATCAATTACTCCATTACCTCGGCCTGCTCGACGTCCGCGCACTGCATAGGCGCGGCGGCGCAGCAGATCGCCTTCGGGCTGCAGGACGTGATGCTTGCCGGCGGCGGCGAGGAACTCTCCTGGGGCATGGCCATGCTGTTCGACGGCATGGGCGCGATGTCCAGCAAGTACAACGCCACACCCGAAAAGGCGTCGCGCCCGTATGACGCGCACCGTGATGGCTTCGTGCTTGCGGGCGGCGGCGGCGCGGTGGTGCTCGAAAGCCTGGAGCATGCGCAGGCCCGCGGCGCGACGATCCTCGGTGAAGTCGTCGGCTTTGGCGCGACGAGCGACGGCGAGGACATGGTGGCCCCCTCGGGCGAGGGTGCCATCGCCTGCATGCGCCAGGCCATCGCCGGGCTCGACGGTTCGATCGACTACATCAACACCCACGGCACCTCCACGCCCGTGGGCGACATGCAGGAGGTGCGCGCGATGCGCACGGTGTTCGGCGACGCGGTGCCGCCGTTTTCCAGCACCAAGTCGCTCACCGGCCATTCGCTGGGCGCCACGGGCGTACAGGAGGCGATCTACTGCCTCCTCATGCTGCAAAAAGGCTTCATCGCGGGTTCGGTCAACGTCGAGACGCCCGACCCGGAGCTCGCCGGCATGCCGCTCGTCACCGCCACGCGCGACGCCCGTCTGACCACGGTGCTTTCCAACAGCTTCGGCTTCGGCGGCACGAACGCGAGCCTCGCGCTGCGCCGCTGGCAGGGCTGAATTCCCCGGGTTGAGCCGGTGTGCTTCAGGCCCGCAGCCGCACCATCCCCGCGGCCGCCGTCTGGTGGCTTGCGCCGTCGATCAGGATGAAGGCGCCGGTGGCGCGCTCGGCGCTGTAGTCGTCCAGCGCCAGCGCGTCGCGCGTGCGGATCTGCACGCGGCCGATGTCGTTGCCTTGCAGCGGCTCGCTCGATGCCACGGTGCTCAGCTCGCTGATGTCGCGCCGGGCGGTGATGGCCGTGATGCGTGCCTGGGTGAGGCGCGCGCCCTGCTTGAGCCAGTACCAGCGCGCGGGGTTGAGCGCCTGGCGGTCGAGCCAGCACAGGTCGGCCTCGAATTCGCGCGTGACGAGCGGCTCGGCGCCGGTGGCCACGATGAGGTCGCCGCGCGAGATGTCGATTTCGCGATCCAGCACCAGGGTGATGCTGTCGCCGGGTGCTGCCGCGTCCAGCGGGTCGTTGCCGCGCTGCAGCGCGCGCACGCGCGCCGTCTCGCCGCTGGGCAGCACCCGTACCTCGTCGCCCACGCGCAGCGGGCCGCCTTGCAGCTGCCCGGCGTAGCCGCGAAACGCCTGCGTGCTGCTGCCTTCGTGGCGGATGACCCACTGCACGAAGAAGCGCACGGCGGTCTGCGGCGCCTCAAAGGTGAGCGGCAGCGATTCGAGCAGCGGCAGCAGCGGCAGCTCGGTGGTCCAGGGCATGTGGGGGCTGGGCTGCACCACGTTGTCGCCCGTCAGCGCCGAGATCGGCACGCAGCGGGGCGCGGGAATTTCCAGGCGCCGGGCGAGTTCGGCGACGCTCGCCTGGATGCGCTCGAACACCGCCTGGCTCCATTGCACCTGGTCCATCTTGTTGATGGCGAAGACGATGTGGCGCAGGCCCAGCAGCTTGGCGAGCGTGGCGTGGCGCTTGGTCTGCGGCAGCAGCGTGCCGCTCTCGGCGCGCGCGGCGTCGATCAGGATCACGGCGGCGTCGGCGGTGGAGGCGCCGGTGACCATGTTGCGCGTGTACTGCTCGTGGCCGGGCGCGTCGGCGATGATGAACTTGCGCGCGGGCGTGGCGAAGTAGCGGTAGGCCACGTCGATGGTGATGCCCTGCTCGCGCTCGGCCTCTAGGCCGTCGGTGAGCAGCGCCAGGTCCAGCGCGTCGCCCTGCGCACGCGAGAAGCGCGAACCCGAGATGGACTGGAGCTGATCGGCGAACACACCCTTGCTGTCCAGCAGCAGGCGGCCGATCAGCGTGGATTTGCCGTCGTCGACGGAGCCGGCGGTGACCAGGCGCAGCACGCCCTTGTGGCGCGCCTCGGGCCAGAGATCGTTGATCGCGTTCATCAGAAGTACCCCATTTTCTTGCGGCGTTCCATCGACGCCTCGCTGAGCTGGTCGTCCATGCGCGTGGCGCCGCGCTCGGTGATGGTGGTCACGGCCGTCTCGGCAATGATGTCCTCGGGCGTGGCGGCGTCGGAAAGCACCGGGCAGGTGCACGAGACATCGCCCACGGTGCGAAAGCGCACGCGCAGTGCTTCCACGGCCTCGCCCTCGCGCGCGGGGGTGAGTGCGGTGACGGGCGCGAGCAGCCCCTTGCGGCGCACCACAGGGCGCACGTGGCTGTAGTAGAGCGAGGGCAGGGCGAGCTGCTCGCGGGCGATGTACTGCCAGATGTCGAGCTCGGTCCAGTTGGAGATCGGGAACACGCGGATGTTTTCGCCGGGATGCACGCGCGTGTTGTAGAGGTTCCAGAGCTCGGGGCGCTGGTTCTTCGGGTCCCACTGGCCGAACTCGTCGCGGAAGGAGCAGATGCGCTCCTTGGCGCGGGCTTTTTCCTCGTCGCGGCGCGCGCCGCCGATGCAGGCGTCGAAGCGGAATTCGGCGATGGCCTCCAGCAGCGTGGTGGCCTGCGCGGCGTTGCGCGAGTCGGTGGCGTGGCGCAGCACCACGCTGCCGCGTGCGATGGAATCCTCGACGCTGCGCACGATGAGGCGCTCGCCCAGCTCGGCGGCGCGCTGGTCGCGAAAGGCGATCACCTCGGGGAAGTTGTGGCCGGTGTCCACGTGCAGCAGCGGGAAGGGGAACTTGCCCGGGCGAAAGGCCTTTTCCGCCAGGCGCAGCAGCACGCAGGAGTCCTTGCCGCCGGAAAACAGCAGCACGGGCCGCTCGCACTCGGCGGCGACTTCGCGCAGGATGTGGATGGCCTCGGATTCCAGCCAGTCCAGGTGGGTACGGTGCAATGTGGTGGTGCTCGTCATGGCTTCAGGCAAAAGGTTCAGGCGGCCGGTGTGGGGTCGGTGTGCTCGTGGTGGTGGGCGTTCACGCTGGTGTGCAGGCCGCACTCAAGGTTGTTCCTCTGCTCCCACCACCAGCGGCCGGCGCGGATGTCCTCGCCGGGGCGGATGGCGCGCGTGCAGCATTCGCAGCCGATGGAGGGGTAGCCGCGGTCGTGCAGCGGGTTGTAGGGAATGGCGAGCGCCCGCACCACGGCCCAGACCTCGTCGGTGCTCCAGCTCGCGAGCGGGTTGTACTTGTGCAGGCCGAAGGCCTCGTCCCACTGCGCCTCGGGCAGTTCTGCGCGCGTGCTCGATTGCTCGCGCCGCTGGCCGGTGATCCAGGCCGAGCGCCCGGTGAGCGCCCGGCGCAGCGGCTCGACCTTGCGGATGTCGCAGCAGAGCTTGCGCAGTTCCACGCTTTCGTAGAAGGCGTTCAGGCCGTGGGTGGCGATGTACTCCTTCACCGCCTCGGGCTGGGGGTGCATGACCTGCACCGTGATGCCGTAGCGCTGCTCGATCGTGCCCACCATGGCGAGCGTTTCCTGGTGCAGGCGGCCGGTGTCGAGCATGAAGACGCCCAGGCGCGTGGGCAGCTGCATCAGCGCGTGGATCAGCAGCGTGTCTTCCACGCCCATGGAGGAGGCGAGCAGCGCGTCCGGGTGTTCCTGCGCGATGCCTTCGAGCAGTTGCAGCAGGGCGTTCCAGCGCTGGGCGAGTGGGGTGGTCAAGGTCGTTGCCATGGAAACTTCCTTTCTAGGCGGCCAGCGCCGCCGCCTGGACGGTGCTCGTCGGCGTGTGTTCAGGCGTGAGCGTTTTTCCGAACCAGGCCAGCGACTGGCCCAGCCGCGTGGCCTCGCCGACGATGAGCAGCGCGGGCGAGGCGATGCTGTGCGCCCTGGCCTGCGCGGCCAGGGTGGCGAGCGTGGCGTGCAGCGTGCGCTGGCCGGTGCGCGAGCCGTTTTCCACCAGCGCGCAGGGCGTGTCAAAGGGCAGGCCCTGCTGCGTGAGCTGTTCGCCCAGCGCCGCGAGGCGCTCCACGCCCATGTAGTAGATGCGGGTGTGCTGGCTGGGTGCATCGGCGCGCTCGGCGGCTGCACGGCGGTGCGCGGTGGCAAGCAGAAGCGTGTCGGCCACGGCGCGGTGCGTGAGCGGAATGCCGGCGTAGGCGCCACAGGCGAGCGCCGCGGTGATGCCGGGCACGACCTCGTAGGCGATGCCGTGCTCGCGCAGCATCAAGAGCTCTTCGCCGCCGCGCCCGAAGACGAGCGGGTCGCCCCCCTTGAGGCGCACCACCGTGTGCCCCAGGGTGGCGTGGTGCACCATGAGCGCGTGGATGCGCCGCTGCGTGGCCTCGTGGTCTTCGCCGGGGGTCTTGCCCACGCTCACGAAGAGCGCATCGCGCCGCGCGAGCTGCAGCACCTCGGCGCTCACGAGCCGGTCGTGCAGGATGACGTCGGCCTCGTTGAGTGCGCGCAGGCCGCGCAGCGTGAGCAGGCCGGGGTCGCCCGGGCCCGCGCCCACGAGCAGCACCTTGCCTTGCGGCGCCGCCTCGCGCGTGCGCAGCGCCGCCTTGAGCAGCGCCTCGGCGGCATCGGGCCGGGCTGCGCGCAGCGCGTCGTGCACCGGGCCGTCGAGCAGCCAGTGGTAGAAGCGCCGGCGTGCGCCCAGTTCGGGCCGTGCGCGCCGGATGGCCGCGCGCTGGCGCCGGGCCAGCGCCGTGAGGCTGCCGATGGAGGGCTCGACCAGCGCTTCGATGCGCTCGCGCAGGCGCCGCGCGATCACGGGCGCCGCGCCGCCCGACGAGATGGCGATGGTGACGGGCGCGCGATCGACGATGGCGGGCACCTGCGCGCTGGAGCGCGAGGCGTCGTCCACCACGTTGCACCAGAGCTGGCGCGCGCTTGCGGCCTGCGCCACGACGGCGTTGAGCGCTTCGTCATTGGTGGCGGCGATCACCAGCCACATGCCTTGCAGCCACTGCGCGTCGAACGCCCCCAGGTGCAGCGTGATATGGCCCTGATCGGCCTGCGCGCTCACGCTGGGGTGGGCGACCTTGGCCAGCACGGTGACCTGCGCGCCGGCGCTCAGCAGCAGCGCGATCTTGCGCGCCGCGACCAGCCCCGCGCCGACCACGAGCACGCGGCGCCCGCGCAGGTTCAGAAACAGGGGAAAGTGCTCCATGGCGTGCGGTGCCTCAGTATTCGATGACGGGGCGGCGCCTGGGGGGCTCCACCACCCTGGCGCGCGCGATGAAGTCGCCGAAGTGCTCGCCCGCCGTGCGTTCGCTGGCAAAGCGACCGAAGAGCTCGTCGAGCGCGGCGAGGATGACCTCTTCGCCGACGTTTTCCTTGTAGAGCGCGTTCAGGCGCTCGCCCAGGTGGTCGGCGCCCAGGCGCAGGTCGTACTTGCCGATGGCGCGGCCCACGAGCGCGATCTCGCCCATGTAGGGGCGCGAGCACCCGTTGGGGCAGCCGGACATGCGAAAGTGGATGGGCTCTTCCATCAGATCATGTTTGGCGAGCAGCTCCTCCATCTTCTGCACGATGCGCGGCAGGTAGCGTTCGGACTCGGCCATCGCCAGGCCGCAGGTGGGCAGCGCCACGCAGGAGATCGCGTTCAGGCGCAGGCCGCTCGCGTTCACGTGGTCGTCCAGACCATATTGCTTCACCAGCGCATCGATCTTGGCGCGGTCTTTCCTGGCCACGTTGGCGATGATGACGTTCTGGTCGCAGGTCATGCGGAATTCGCCCTGGTGGATGCGGGCGATCTCGCGCAGGCCGCTCTGGCGCGGGTGGCCGTCCACGTCCAGCACGCGGCCGCTGGGGATGCGCAGCGTGAGGTTCCACAGGCCCTTGCCGGCCTCGACCCAGCCGAAGCGGTCGCCGTTGTGCTCGAAGTGGTAGGGCCGGGGCGGCTCGATCTTGAACGGCAGGCGCGATTGCAGTTCGTCGTGAAACCACTGCAGGCCGCGGTCGTCGATGGTGTATTTCAGGCGCGCGTGCTTGCGCTCGCCGCGGTCGCCGAAGTCGCGCTGCACGGCGACGGCGTGCCAGCAGGTTTCGAGCAGGTGCTCCTTGGGCACGTAGCCGATCAGGTCGGCCAGCTTCGGGTAGGTCTTGGCGTCGCCCGCCGTCGCGCCCATGCTGCCGCCGGGCGCGAGGTTGAAGCCCTGCAATTCGTTGTGTTCATCGAAGATGGCGATGAGGCCGAAGTCCTGCGCGAACACGTCGATGTCGTTGTACGGCGGGATGGCGATGCCGAACTTGAACTTGCGCGGCAGGTAGCTCTTGCCCAGCAGCGGCTCTTCGTCCTGCGCGCCGTCGCTGGTGCGCTCCTTCTTGTCGATCCACAGTTCCTGGTAGGCCGTGGTGCGGGGCTTCACGTGGTGCATGAGCTTGAGCGCCCACTCGTAGGCCTGCGCGTGGGCGGCGGCCACCAGCGGGTTGACCGAGCAGATCACGTTGCGCACGTCGTCGCCGCAGGCCGCCAGCGTGGACAGGCCCGCGGCGTTGATGTCGCCGATCACGCCGCGCAGGTCTTCCTTGCGGATTTCGTGGAACTGGAAGGTCTGGCGCGTGGTGATGCGCAGCCCCCCCTTGGTGCGTGCCGTGAGCGCGTCGAGCGCCAGCCACTGCGCGGGGGTGAGCACGCCGCCGGGCAGGCGCACGCGCACCATGAAGCCGTAGTCGGGCTCCAGTTTCTGGCGGCGGCGCTCGTCGCGCACGTCGCGGTTGTCCTGCATGTAGCTGCCGTGGAACTTGAGCAGCTTGGTGTCGGGCTCGCTGATCGAACCGGTGGTGCGGTCAAGCAGGCCCAGGTCGATGGTGCCGCGCAGGAAGCGGCTGCGCTCCTTGATGCCCTCCAGCGCGGAGAGCTTCCTGTTCTTGGTGATGGTCAGGGTATCGGTCATGAAAGGGGTGCAGCAGGCCTGCGAAGGCGCGTGGCGCCCTCGCTCGGCAGATCAGGAAAGCGTGGGTGACTCTTCAGTACACGTCGCGGGCGTAGCGGCCTTCGAGCAGCAGGGTCTTGACCCAGGCGGCGGCGTCCTCGGGCGTCTTGCCGCCGTGCTCGGTGGCGATCTGAACGAGCGCGCGCTGCACGTCGCCCGCCATGCGCTCGGCGTCGCCGCAGACGTAGAAGTGGGCGCCGTCCTGCAGCCATTGCCAGACCTCTGCGCCGTGCTCGCGCAGGCGTTGCTGCACATAGATCTTCTCGGCCTGGTCGCGCGAGAAGGCCACGTTCAGATGCGCGAGCGCGCCTTCCTTGACGGCCTGCAGCCATTCGGTCTGGTAGAGGAAATCGCTGTGGCGGTGCGGGTTGCCGAAGAACAGCCAGTTGCGCCCCGTGGCGCCATCATTCTGGCGCTGCTGCACGAAGGCACGGAACGGCGCGACGCCAGTGCCGGGGCCCACCATGATGACGTCGCGCGTGCCGTCCGCGGGCAGGCGGAAGCGCTCGTTCGCCTCGATGAACACCGGCACCTGCGCGCCTTCCTCGGCACCGCACAGATAGTGGCTGCCTGCGCCCCAGCGGGCCTCTCCTTCCTTCTCGAAACGGACCAGCGCGACGGTGACGTGCACTTCCTCATCGACCTGTGCCTGGCTGCTGGCGATGGAGTACATGCGCGGCGCGAGCGGGCGCAGCGCGGCGACGAGCGCGGCGGCGTCCCACGCGGCGGGCCAGGCGCGCAGCAGGTCGATGAGCTGATGCGTGTTGAGCAGCTTGGCCAGCTCGGCGCTGTTTTCGGGCTGCAGCAGCGCCTGGAGCGCGTCGTGGCCGCCACGCTCGGCCAGCGCCGCGACGAAGGGGCGCGTGAGCACGGTCAGCTCGCGCCGGTGCGCGAGCCATTCGCTCAGCGGCAGGGTGTCGCTGCCGTGGGTGACGGGCGTGTCGCCGTCGAGCGAGAGGGTTTGCAGCACGCGCTGCACCAGCGTGGGCGACTGCGTGGGCCAGACGCCGAGCGCGTCGCCCGGCTGGTAGTGCAGGCCGCTGCCTTCCAGCGACAGCTCGATGTGGCGCACGTCCTTTTCGCTGCCGCTGCCGACGATGCGCTGGTTCACCAGCACCTCGGCCAGGTAGGGCCGCTCGCGCGACCAGGAGGCGTGCGCGGGGCGCAGCGTCAGCACCTCGGCGCCGGGCGTGCTGGCGGTTTGCGGCGGCTGCGGCGCCAGGTGCTTCTTCGCGTGCTCCAGCGCTTCCCTGGCCCAGGGGGCGGCCACGTAGTCCACGTCCACGTCGGCGTCGGCGCGGGTCAGCACGCGCTGCGCGCCCAGCTCCGCCAGGCGCTCGTCGATGTGGCGGCCGATGCCGCAGAAGTCGACGTAGCTTGAATCACCGAGCGCCAGCACGCCGTAGGAGAGCTGGGGCAGCCTGGGCGCGCGCTTGCCGGTGAGGAATTCGTAGAAGCCGCGCGCGTCGTCGGGCGGCTCCACCGCATCGCCTTCGCTGTGCGTGCTGATGACGACGTAGAGGAAGGTTTCCTTCTTGAGATCGGTCGTGCGGTAGGCGTCGGCGCGCACGATGCGCACCGGCAAGCCCGCGGCCTGCACCTCGCCCGCGAGCTTTTCGGCCACGCGCTTGGCGTTGCCGGTCTGGCTGCCGTAGACGATGGTGAGCTGCTGCTGCACCGCGCTGGCCGCCGCCACCGCCACCGGCGTGGCGGCCTGCGGCGCGCTCGCCCGGGGTGCGCTGGTGCGCCCGCGCGCGGCGGCTCCGGCCATGAAGCCCGCGAGCCACTCCAGCGCCGGGCTGTCCAGCCCCTGCACCAGGTCGGCGGCGGTTTGCGCTTTCTCGCGCGAGATCGGCAGGACGTCGAGCACGGCGCCGGCAATCTGTGTCATGGAGACCCTCTCTGGCTTATGCGAACAGCGCCTGCGAGGCAGGCGTTTTCTTTAATGTAGTGAGCGATCCCGCGTGGGGGAAGAATTGATTTTTCATAACCTAAACAGCGAAATGAATAAGAAAAAGAGGAGCTGCCCGCGCTTGCCCGTCAAGCGCTGGAGCCAAAAAACACCCGTGCTTTGTGGGGCCGCGCGATGAAGTGCTGGCAGCCGCGCGCGCGCATGCGCTCGAACTCGCGGCTGGGCATCACCACCTCGATGATTTCCTGCGTGTCCTCGCGCGTGAGTTC
>JAIXLP010000041.1:99304-138473 GCA_026954015.1 Burkholderiales bacterium
CGCGGCTGGGCATCACCACCTCGATGATTTCCTGCGTGTCCTCGCGCGTGAGTTCAAGCTGCGCCAGCGGCCCGAGCGCCTGCGCGCGGTGCAGGCTCACGCGCAGTTCGCTGTCCTGCCTGGCCTGGCGCTGGGGTTCGCAGGGCTCGATCTGGATGTCGTGCGGGCGCACGTAGGCGGTGCCCGGCGCGTCGTTGACACCGCCGCCGGGCAGCGCGAAGTGCATGCTGCCCGACTGCAGCGCGCCGCCCTGCACGCGGCCGTGGAACAGATTCATGTGGCCGAGGAAGCCGCAGACGAAGGCGGTGGCGGGTTCGTCGTACACCGCCTGCGGCGCGCCGCGCTGCTCGATGCGGCCCCGGTTCATGATGACGACCTCGTCGGCCACCTCCAGCGCTTCCTCCTGGTCGTGCGTGACGAAGATGCTGGTCACGTGCAGCTCGTCGTGCAGGTGGCGCAGCCAGCGGCGCAACTCCTTCCTCACCTTGGCGTCCAGCGCGCCGAAGGGCTCGTCGAGCAGCAGCACGCGCGGCTCCACCGCGAGCGCGCGCGCCAGGGCGATGCGCTGGCGCTGCCCGCCCGAGAGCGCGGCAGGGCGCCGGTCGGCGAGCCAATCGAGCTGCACGAGCTGCAGCAGGTCCATCACCTTGGCGCGGATCCTGGCCTCGCTCGGGCGCTCGCGCCGCGGCTTCACGCGCAGGCCGAAGGCCACGTTCTCGAACACCGTCATGTGCTTGAACAGCGCGTAGTGCTGGAAGACGAAGCCCACCTGGCGCTCGCGCACGTCGGCGTGCGCGGCGTCCTCGCCGCCGAGCAGCACCTGGCCGCCGTCGGGGTGCTCCAGCCCGGCGATGATGCGCAGCAGCGTCGTCTTGCCGCAGCCCGAGGGGCCGAGCAGGGCGGTGAGGTGCCCGTCGGGAAAGGCGAGCGAGACGTCGTCGAGCGCCGTGAAGGCGCCGAACTGCTTGCGGATGTGGCTGACTTCGATGCTCATGGGTGGGGTTCCAGTGGGGTGGGAGCGCGCAGGCGCCATTCGGCCAGGGACTTGAGGGCCAGCGTCAGCAGCGCCAGCAGCGCCAGCAGCGACGCCACCGAGAAGGCGGCCGCGAAGTTGTATTCGTTGTAGAGGATCTCCACGTGCAGCGGCATGGTGTTGGTCAGGCCCCGGATGTGGCCCGAGACCACCGACACCGCGCCGAATTCGCCCATGGCGCGCGCGTTGCACAGGATCACGCCGTAGAAGAGCCCCCAGCGGATGTTGGGCAGCGTCACGTGCCAGAACACGCGCCAGCCGCTGGCGCCGAGCACGATGGCGGCTTCCTCCTCCTCGCAGCCCTGCGACTGCATCAGCGGGATCAGCTCGCGCGCGACGAAGGGCACGGTGACGAACACCGTCGCCAGCACGATGCCGGGCACGGCGAACAGGATCTGGATGTCGTGCGCCTGCAGCCAGGGGCCGAACCAGCCCTGGGCGCCGAACAGCAGCACGTAGATCAGGCCGGCGATCACCGGCGAGACCGAGAACGGCAGGTCGATCAGCGTGACGAGCAGGTGCTTGCCGCGGAAGTCGAAGCGCGCGATGGCCCAGGCCGCGCAGACGCCGAACACCAGGTTCAGCGGCACGGCGATGGCGGTCGCCGTCAGCGTGAGCCGCACGGCCGCGAGCGCGTCCGGCTCGGTGACCGCCGCCACGCAGGCCTGCCAGCCCTTGCCCAGGGCCTCGTGGAACACCGCGGCCAGGGGCAGGAACAGGAACAGCAGCAGGAAGGCGAAGGCCGTGCCCATCAGTGCCGCGCGCGCGGCGCGGCTCCCGGTGCTTCGGGCGCGTGCGCGGGGGGCGCGGCCGGCGGCGGCGCGCGGTGGATCGAGCGCGAGGCTGGGCGTCATGGCGGTTCAGGTGTGGGTGCCCAGCGAGCGCTGGCGCGACCAGGCCTGCAGCAGGTTGATCGCCAGCAGCAGGGCGAAGGAGATCAGCAGCATCACCACGGCGATGGCGGTGGCGCCCGCGTAGTCGTACTGCTCCAGCCGGGTCACGATCAGCAGGGGCGCGATCTCGGAGACCATGGGCATGTTGCCGGCGATGAAGATCACCGAGCCGTACTCGCCCGAGGCGCGCGCGAAGGCCAGCGCGAAGCCGGTGAGCAGGGCGGGCAGGATGGTGGGAAGGATCACCCGCAGGAACACCTGCGCGCGCGAGGCGCCCAGGCTGCTGGCGGCCTCCTCGTAGTCGATGGCCATGTCCTCGAGCACCGGCTGGACGGTGCGCACCACGAACGGCATGCCGATGAAGATCAGCGCCACGATCACGCCCAGCGGCTTGAAGGCCACCTGCACGCCCAGCGGCGCGAGCAGCCGGCCGAGCCAGCCGTTGGGCGCGTACAGCGCGGTCAGCGCGATCCCGGCCACGGCGGTCGGCAGCGCGAAGGGCAGGTCCACGAGGGCGTCCACCAGCTTCCTGCCGGGGAAGCGGTAGCGCACCAGCACCCAGGCGACGATGCCGCCGAACACCATGTTGACCAGCGCCGCCAGCAGCGCGCCGCCGAAGCTCAGGCGCAGCGACGCCAGCACCCGGGGCGAGGTGGCGATCTGCCAGAAGGCGTCCCGGTGCAGGGTGGCCGTCTTGAGGAAGGCGGCCGACAGCGGCAGCAGCACGATCAGGCCCAGGTAGGCCAGCGTGAAGCCCAGCGTCAGGTTGCGCCCCGGCAGGACCCGGCGGGCCGCGGCGGGCGCGGCCGGGGAAAGCATCTGCGTGAACATGTCGGTGGAGTGCGGGCGCCTACTTGCCGCTGGGCTGGTAGATCTGGTCGAACACGCCGCCTTCGGCGAAGTGCGTCTTCTGCGCATCGGCCCAGTCGGCGGCCACGTCGCTGATGGTGAACAGCGTCACCTTCGGAAACTGGGCGGCGTGGCGGTCGGCCACGGACTTGAGCGTGGGCCGGTAGAAATTGCGTGCCGCGATCTCCTGCCCCGCCTCGGAATACAGGTAGTCCAGGTAGGCCTGCGCCACCGTGCGCGTCTTGCGCGCGTCGACCACCTTGTCCACGACCGCGACCGGCGGCTCGGCCAGGATGCTGACCGAGGGCACGACGATCTCGACCTTGCCCGGCCCCAGCTCCTTGATGGCCAGGAAGGCCTCGTTCTCCCAGGTGAGCAGCACGTCGCCGATGCCGCGCTCCACGAACGTGGTGGTCGAACCGCGCGCGCCGGAATCGAGCACCGGCACCTGGCGGTAGACCTTGCCGACGAAATCGCGCGCCTGGCCCACGCCGCCGCCGGGCTGCTTCAGGGCGTAGCCCCAGGCCGCGAGGTAGTTCCAGCGGGCGCCCGCGGAGGTCTTGGGATTGGGCGTGATGACCTGCACGCCGGGCTTGACCAGGTCAGGCCAGTCCTTGATGCCCTTGGGATTGCCCTTGCGCACCAGGAAGACGATGGTCGAGGTGTAGGGCGCGCTGTTCAGGGGGAGCTGCTGCTGCCAGTCCTTGCGGGTCAGCCCGTGCGCGGCGATGGCGTCGATGTCGGGCGCCAGCCCCAGCGTCACCACGTCGGCCTGCAGGCCGTCGATCACCGAGCGCGCCTGCTTGGCCGAGCCGCCGTGCGACTGGCGCACCGTCACGCGGTCGCCGGTCTTCGCTTGCCAGTATTGGGTGAAGGCCTGGTTGTAGGCCTGGTACAGCTCGCGCGTCGGGTCGTACGAGACATTGAGCAGCGTCACGTTGGCGGCGAACACGGGTGCGGCAAGCGCCAGGGCGGTGGCCAGGGGCAGCAGGAAGCGCTGGCGCATGGAGGACTCCCTCGGTATCTGTGGAATGGATCGCAGAGTACGGAGTCGCCCTCAAAAACAGAACGAATTGTTTACTTGAACCTTATGTGGGTCGCGCATTAGATGGGATCGCGATATGCGTATGCGCCCCGACAGGCGCGGCTGGCGGGCTTGTTTGCACCTCACGGCCAGAAATGGAGCAAGCCCGCCGTCATCACCAGGTAGCGTGCGAATTTGCCCACAGCCATATAGCCCACGCAGGGCCAGAACGGCAGGCGCAGCCACCCGGCGACGGCGCACAGCGGATCGCCCACGACGGGCAGCCAGGAGAGCAGGCAGGCGCGCGCGCCGAAGCGCTGGAGCCACGCGAGCGCGCGCACTTCGCTGGGCTTGCCGCGCAGGCTGTCCACCGCGCGGTGCGCGCCCAGCCCCATCCACCAACTGATGGCGCCCCCCAGCGTGTTGCCCAGCGTCGCGACGCCGATGGCGGGCCAGAACAGTGCGGGGTTGAGCTGCACGAGCGCGAACACCGCGGGCTCGGAACCCAGCGGCAGCAGCGTGGCCGACACCAGTGCGACGATGAACACCGTCGGCAGGCCATTGGCCGGCAGCGCGAGCCACGCGGCAAGCGCGGTCATCCAGGGTTCCATGGGTCTGCCAGTGTAGGCGCGCGCAGCGCCGTGGCTGCCTAAAAAACGGGCAACTACAATGGCAGGTTTCGCGGGCGCCCGGGCCCGCCCGCCACGTCCATGACCACCCTGCAGATCGGCCCCGTCACGCTTGCCAACCGCGTCTTCGCGGCGCCCATGGCGGGGGTGACCGACCGACCGTTTCGCCGCCTGTGCCGCCAGCTTGGCGCGGGCCATGCGGTCAGCGAGATGGTCACCTCGCGCAAGGATCTGTGGGACAGCCTCAAGACCAGTCGCCGCGCCAACCACGAGGGCGAGCCCGGCACCATCGCGGTGCAGATCGCGGGCACCGACGCCGCCATGATGGCCGAGGCCGCGCGCTACAACATCGACCGCGGCGCGCAGCTCATCGACATCAACATGGGCTGCCCGGCCAAGAAGGTCTGCAACAAATGGGCGGGCTCGGCGCTGATGCAAAACGAGCCGCTGGCGCTGGACATTGCCGAAGCCGTGGTCGCCGTCTGCGAGCCGCGCGGCGTGCCCGTCACGCTCAAGATGCGCACCGGCTGGTGCGACGCGCACAGGAACGCCGTGCTGCTGGCGCGCCGCTTCGAGGCCGCGGGCATCCAGATGCTCACGGTGCACGGGCGCACGCGCGAGCAGGGCTACCGGGGCGAGGCCGAATACGCGACGATCGCCGCTGTCAAGCGCGCGGTGCGCATCCCCGTCGTGGCCAATGGCGACATCACCGACGCGCGCAAGGCGCTCGCCGTGCTGCAGGCCACCGAGGCGGACGCGCTCATGATCGGGCGCGCGGCGCAGGGCCGGCCGTGGATCTTCCGCGAGGTGGCGCACTTCCTGGACACCGGCGAAGAGCTCGCGCCGCCGCTCGTGGCCGAGGTGCGACGCCTGCTGCTCGAACACCTGCAGGAGCACTACAGCCTCTACGGCGAATCCACCGGCGTGCGCAGCGCGCGCAAGCACATCGGCTGGTACGTGCACGGCCTGCCGGGCGGAGACGCATTGCGCCGTCACATCAATCAGGTGGCGGACAGCCACGCGCAATGGAGCGCGGTGCGTGATTATTTCGAGGCGCTGGAGCAGCGCATGGAGCGCCTGCCGCACGCGGGCGCAAGAGCGGTGAACGAGACGATCGAGGGAGTGCGCGCGTGAGCCCCGCCAACAACAACATCGAAGCCAGCGTGCGCGACAGCCTGCTGCGCTACTTCGAGGACCTGGGCGGCGAGTCGCCCGAGGACATGTACGCCATGGTGCTGCGGCTGGTCGAAAAGCCGCTGCTGGAGGTGGTGATGCACCACGCCGGGCACAACCAGTCGCGCGCCGCCGAGTGGCTGGGGCTCAACCGCAACACGCTGCGCAAGAAGCTCGTCGATCACCGCCTGCTGTGAGCGTGTTTTCACCGTATTGATAGCTGCTCGCGCTTGCTGGACAAGCGCTGTAGCCTGTTTTGGTTTGAAACTTCGAGGATAGATCGTGATGAACGCGTTGATTTCCGTCTCGGACAAGAGCGGCATCGTGGACTTCGCTCGGGCGCTGCATGCGCTGGGCATCCGGCTGATTTCCACGGGCGGCACGGCCAGGCTGCTGGCCGCCGAAGGCCTGCCGGTGACCGAGGTGGCCGAGGTCACGGGCTTCCCCGAAATGCTCGATGGCCGCGTCAAGACCCTGCACCCCAAGGTGCACGCGGGCCTGCTCGCGCGCCGCGACGTGCCCGAGCACATGGCGGCGCTGAAGGACCACGGCATAGACACCATCGACCTGCTGGTCGTGAACCTCTACCCGTTCGAGGCCACCGTCGCCAAGGCCGGCTGCACGCTGGCCGACGCGATCGAGAACATCGACATCGGTGGCCCGGCCATGGTGCGCTCGGCCGCCAAGAACTGGAAGGACGTGGGCGTGGTGACCGACGCCGCCCAGTACGCCGAGGTGCTCGCCGAGCTCAAGGCCCAGGGCAAGCTCTCGGATGCGCTGCGCTTCAGGCTCGCGGTGGCGGCGTTCAACCGCATCGCGCAGTACGCGGGGGCGATCAGCGACTACCTCTCGTCCGTGACGTTCGAGGCCGAGAAGCTCAGCGAAAGCTACGTGCCCCAGCGCCAGCCGTTCGCGGGCCAGAGCAACGGCATCTTCACCAAGGTGCAGGACCTGCGCTACGGCGAAAACAGCCACCAGCAGGCGGCGCTCTACCGCGACCTGAACCCCGCGCCCGGCTCCATCGTGACCGGCGAGCAGCTGCAGGGCAAGGAGCTCTCCTACAACAACATCGCCGACGCCGATGCTGCGTGGGAATGCGTCAAGAGCTTCGAGCTGCCCGCCTGCGTGATCGTCAAGCACGCCAATCCCTGCGGCGTGGCCGTGGGCACGAGCGCGCGCGAGGCCTATGCCAAGGCCTTCCAGACCGATCCGACGAGCGCCTTCGGCGGCATCATCGCGTTCAACCGGCCGGTGGACGGCGCGGCCGCCGAGCAGGTGGCCAAGCAGTTCGTCGAGGTGCTGATGGCGCCCGATTTCACGCCCGAGGCGCTCGCCGTCTTCAAGGCCAAGGCCAATGTGCGCCTCGTGAAAATCGCCTTGCCTGTGGCGGGTGGCGCCAGCGCCTGGAGCCAGGGCCGCAACCAGATGGATGCCAAGCGCGTCGGCTCCGGTCTGCTGCTGCAGACGGCGGACAACCACGACCTGCAGCTCGCCGATCTGAAGGTGGTCACCGTCAGGCAACCCACGCAGGAGCAGATCCAGGACCTGATGTTTGCCTGGAAGGTGGCCAAGTACGTCAAGAGCAACGCCATCGTGTTCTGCAAGGGCGGCATGACCATGGGCGTGGGCGCGGGCCAGATGAGCCGCCTGGACTCGGCGCGCATCGCCAGCATCAAGGCCGAGGCCGCGGGCCTCACGCTCAAGGACACGGCGGTCGCAAGCGACGCCTTCTTCCCCTTCCGTGACGGCCTGGACGTGGTGGTCGATGCGGGCGCGAGCTGCGTCGCGCAGCCCGGCGGCTCCATGCGCGACCAGGAGGTGATCGCCGCCGCCAACGAGCGCGACGTCGCCATGGTCTTCACCGGAGTGCGCCATTTCCGCCACTGAAGCGCTGCCTGCCGCGCCCGCCCTGCGGCAGGTCATCACCGTTCGCCACCTGCTGCTCGGGCTGCTCGTCGTGGCGATCTGGGGCAGCAACTTCGTCGTCATCAAGGTGGCGCTCGCGTCGTTTCCGCCGCTCCTGATGGCGGCGCTGCGCTTTGCCACCGCCACGCTGCCCGCGATCCTTTTCTTCAAGCGCCCGCCGGTGCCGTGGCGCAATCTCGCGGGTTACGGCCTGTTGATCGGCGGCGGGCAGTTCAGCCTGCTGTACCTGGCGATGCAGTCGCAGATCTCGCCGGGCCTGGCCTCGCTCGTGGTGCAGGCGCAGGTGCTCTTTACCGTGCTGCTCGCGGTGCTGTTCGAGGGCGAACGCGTGCGGCCCTTCCAGCTCGTGGCCGGGGCGCTCGCGCTCGCGGGCTTCGCGCTGATCGGCTGGCACACCGACGGCACGACCACGCTGCTGGGCATCGCCATGACGCTGGGCGCGGGCCTGTGCTGGGCGCTGGGCAACATGGTGAGGCGCCACGCCGGGCGTGTGAACATGGTCGCCTACATGGTCTGGACCAGCGCGTTCTCGGTGCCGCCGCTCATCGTGCTCTCGCTGGTCTTCGAGGGCGGCCCCGCCGTGCTCGTCCATGCCATGCACGACGCGCCGTGGCTCGCCTGGGGCGCGGTGCTGTGGCAGTCCATGGCCAACACCATCCTGGGCTACGGCCTCTGGGCGTGGCTGCTGGTGCGCTACGACGCGGCCACGATCACGCCGTTTGCGCTGCTCGTGCCAGTCTTCGGCATGGGCAGCTCGGTCGCGTTGCTGGGCGAACCCTTTCCCGCCTGGAAGGGCGGGTCCATGCTGCTCGTGATGGCGGGGCTGAGCCTGAACGTGCTCTGGCCGCGCGTCAGGGCGCGGCTGGCGCGACGGTCCATGAACAAAATGGCCTGAAGCGCTTGCTGGACAAGCGCTATCAGCCATCAATTGTGTAGCGTCTTGAAGACCTCGCGCGCGGCGGCCACGGTCTCTTCGATGTCGGCCGCGCTGTGCGCGCTGCTCACGAACCCCGCCTCGTACAGCGCCGGGGCGGTGTAGATGCCGCGGTCGAGCAGGCCGTGGAAGAACCGGTTGAAGCGCGCGCCGTCGCTCCTGAGCACCTCGGGGTAGTTGCGCGGCAGCGCGGGCAGCAGGAAATAGCCCATCATGCCGCCCTCGCTGTCGCCGCAGAACGCCACGCCCTCGGCCTGCGCCGCCTGGCTCAATCCCGCGATCAGCGCGCGCGTGCGCGCGCCCAGCGCCTCATGAAAGCCGGGCCGGGCCACCTCGCGCAGTGTTGCCAGACCGCAGGCCGTGGCCACCGGGTTGCCCGAAAGCGTGCCCGCCTGGTAGACCGGGCCCAGGGGCGCCAGCTGCTCCATCACGTCGCGCCGCCCGCCGAAGGCCGCCAGCGGCATGCCGCCGCCCACCACCTTGCCCAGCATCGTGAGATCGGGCGTGAAGCCGGGGATGGCCTGTGCATACAGACTCTGCGCCCCGCCCAGTGCCACGCGAAAGCCCGTCATCACCTCGTCGATGATGAGCAGCGCGCCGTGGCGCGTGCAGAGTTCGCGCGCCGCGCGCATGAAGGGGATGCTCGCGCGCACGAAATTCATGTTGCCCGCGATCGGCTCCATGATCACGCAGGCGATCGCTTTGCCGTGCAGCGCGAACGCCTCTTCGAGCTGCGCCACGTCGTTGTATTCGAGCACCAGCGTGTCCTGCACCACCACCTCGGGCACGCCCGCGCTCGTCGCGTGGCCGAAGGTCGCCAGGCCCGAGCCGGCCTTGACCAGCAGCGCGTCCGCATGGCCGTGGTAGCAGCCGTTGAACTTCACGATCTTGCTGCGCCCGGTCGCGCCGCGCGCCAGGCGGATCGCGCTCATGCCCGCCTCGGTGCCCGAGCTCACGAGGCGCAGTTCCTCGATCGAGGGGAGGTGGCGCATGATGGCCTCGGCCAGCTCGCTCTCGCGCTCGGTCGGCGCGCCGAACGACAGGCCCAGATCCACCGCGCGGTGCACGGCCTCGAGCACCGCCGGGTGGCCGTGGCCCAGGATCATCGGCCCCCACGAACCGATGTAGTCGATGAAGCGCTCACCATTGGCGTCCCAAAGGTAGGCGCCTTGTCCGCGCGTGATGAAGCGTGGCGTGCCGCCGACGGCGCGGAACGCGCGCACGGGTGAATTGACGCCGCCGGGAATCAGTGCGCGGGCGCGCTCGAAGAGCGGAAGATTGAGGTCAGTGGGGTATGTCATGCGGTCCGGTGTCCAGGAGGCCATCGAGCGTGTCGGGGCCCGTGTCGCCCGCCTCGGGAGGGTCTTGGGGCTCGGCCCAGAACATGCGGTCGGGCAGGTAGCGACCCATGCCGGGGCGAAAGCCGTACGCGAGGCAGCCGTGCAGGTAGGTGAGCGCATCGCGCACTGCGTCTTCCAGATCGCAGCCGCTGGCCAGCAGCGCGGTGACGGTGGCCGAGAGCGTATCACCGGCGCCGATGAACGGGCCGGGCAGGGTGTCGAAATCCACGCTGCACAGGACGGTGTGTGCGCTCGCGAGCACGTTGTCTACGCGGCCGTCGGGCCGTGCCATGCCGGTCGCGAGCAGATAGGGCACGCCGTGCGCCTCGGCGGCGGCTGCCAGGTCACGTGACGTCGGCGCACGCTCGGCATCCCAGTCGGGCAACAGCCAGCGCCGCAGCGTTGCGTGGTTGCCCACGAGCAGTGCGGCCTGCGGCAGCAGCAGTTCGGCGCAGGCGTCGTGGTAGATCTCGGTGGCGTCGCTGGCCTGCCACGAGAGGTCGGGCATGTAGGCGACGAGCGGCACCTCGGGGTAGTCGGCCGCGATGCCGGCGATCGCCGCGAGGTTGTCGGCGCTGCCGACGAAGCCCGCCTTGATGGCCTGCACCGGCAGGTCCTCGAGCACGGTGCGCGCCTGCTCGGCTACCAGGTCGTCGTCGAGCGCCATGTGGTCGAAGATGGCGCCGGTGTCGCGCAGGTACACGCCCGTCACGATGGGCGCGGCGTGGCCGCCGACGCTCGTGATCGCGGCCACGTCGCCGGCGAGGCCGCCTGCGCCGCTGGGGTCGTTGGCGTTGAAGACCAGCGCGCCGACTGGCGTGTCGTGCGCGTCGGGATCTGCAGGCGCGTCGCGCTCGTCCGCGGGGAAATGGGCCATGGGTGTACCGGGCGCGCCACGGTGGCAGGAAAGCCGCGCGTGCTCACGCAATGATTGCATTCTATGTAAAGCACCCTTAAGCTCGACCGTCAATGGGCCGAATAGATGTCGTGCAAGTCTGACGGCGCAATTTTCAGGAGCGGGACAATTGACGACAGCAGCAACCGGACCCACGGTCAAGGTACTTGTGGTGGACGACAGCAACACGATTCGGCGCAGCGCCGAAATCTTCCTCAAGCAGGGCGGCCATGAAGTGCTGCTGGCCGACGATGGATTCGATGCTCTGTCCAAGGTCAACGACTACCAGCCGCAGCTGATCTTCTGCGACATCCTCATGCCCAAGCTCGATGGCTACCAGACGGTGGCCATCATCAAGCGCAATCCGCATTTCGCCGGCACGCCCATCGTGATGCTGTCCTCCAAGGACGGCGTCTTCGACAAGGCGCGCGGGCGCATGGTCGGCTGCCAGGACTATCTCACCAAACCGTTTACCAAGGACCAGCTGCTGCAGGCCGTGCAGCAGTTCGGCAGCGTTGCGTCGGGAGCCCAGTGATGGCGATCAAGAAAGTGCTGGTCGTGGACGATTCCAAGACCGAATTGATGTTTCTCTCCGACCTGCTGAGCCGGCAGGGCATGCAGGTGCGCACCGCGGAAAACGCCGATGAAGCGTACCGGCGCATGGCCGAAGACCGTCCCGACCTGATCCTCATGGATGTGGTCATGCCGGGGCGCAACGGTTTTCAGCTCACCCGCGCGATCACGCGCGACCCGCAGTACGCCGGCATCCCGATCATCATGTGCACCAGCAAGGATCAGGAGACCGACCGGGTCTGGGGCATGCGCCAGGGCGCACGTGGCTACATCACCAAGCCGGTCGACGCGGCCGAGCTGCGCGCCAAGATCGACGCGCTCGACGTCAACTGACGCATGCGGGCGCACTGCCATGGCTGACCGTGAAGCACTCAAGCAACTGCAGCTGCGCCTCGCAGCGCGACTGCAGGCCGCACGTGGCGATGACGTCGCGGTGGCGTCGTGGCTGGCCGTCGAATGTGCGCCCGATTGCCGGCTGCTGCTGCCGCTGGCGCAGGCGGGGGAGATCTTTTCGTGGTCGGGCGTGCAGCCGGTGCCGCATGCGAGGTCGTGGTTCCTCGGGGTGGCGAATCTGCGCGGGCAGGTCACCGGCGTCGTCGATCTGGCGGAGCTGCTGGGTGCGTCCCGCGAACGCTCCGAGCAGGCCCTGGCCGAGTGCGGGTTGCTCACGCTGGGCGCGGCCTTCGAGATCAATGCGGCCGTGCTGGTCGAGCGTTTCGCCGGCCTGCGGGCTCCCGAGGATTTCGCCGAACGCCGTGCGCCCGTGCCGGGCGAAGCCCCCTACCTCGGCGCCAGCCATGTCGACCGCCAGGGCGTGCACTGGCGTGAACTTGATCTGCAGGCACTGTCGCAGGATGCGGCGTTTCTGGATATCAGCGCTTGAGCCCCTGGGTGAGCGCACTGTTTATTGAGGGTTCCATCATGTCCATGGCTATCGATTCGACGTTTGGAAGGATGATGTCTCGTCCGTTGGGGGCGGTGGATGCCCAGCCCAGCCGCATGGACCTGGGGGTGGATTCGCAAAGCCCCGAGGACCTGACCGCGGTGGCGCACGCCGAGGGCATCGAGAGCGTGCAGGGCGAGCCCGCCGCGGTGCAGGCGCAGGCACCAGCGCAGTCGGCGCAGGGCGATTCCGACCTGCTGACGCTGCCGCTGTTCGGGCGTGCAAGCGCTGCGGTGCACCAGCGGCGCCTGCTCACGCTGCTGGGCGTCGCGGTGCTCGTGCTGGTGCTCTTCGGTGGCTGGATGGTCCAGCGCGCGCAGCGTTCGGCGCAGCAGCTCACGGTGGTGGGGCAGTCGCTGATGCAGTCGCAGCGGCTGGTCAAGGCATTCGACGGCGCCATCGTGGGCCAGGGCCGGGCGTTCGACGAGCTGGCGGACAGCTCCAAGGTGCTCATGCGCAATGTCCAGGCACTGACGAGCGGCGACGCGCAGCTGGGTGTGGACCCGCTCGGTGCGGCGTTCAAGACGGACGTGGAAGACGTGCGCCCGCTCATGGAGCGCGCCGAGCGCTACGCCAGCGCGATGCAGGCGCGTTCCAAGACGCTGATCGAGGCGGGCCAGGCGGTCGAAGGGATCAACGGTGACTCCGCCGATTGGCTGCGCGCCAGCCGGGAGGTTACGGCGCTGGCGCGCCAGGGCAACGACGCGGCGGGGGTCGAGGCGGCGAGCCGCCTTGCCATGCTCACGCAGCGCATCGGCATGCAGGCGAACGCGGTGTTCGCCGGTGCAGGGGTCGGCACGCAGGCGCAACTCGACCAGGACGTCGCGGACTTCAAGGCGCTGGCCCAGGATGTGCCCGAGATCCGCGGCAGCGCGGCCGGCAAGGCGGTGATGGATTTCTACGAGAAGAACGCACCGCGCGCGATCTTCCTGCTGGCGCACGCCGACGAATTTTCCAATGCACGTGCCGCGCAGGCGGTGCTCGTGCGCGACAGCGAGCCGTCGCGCCAGTTCTTCGAGACGATCCAGTCCAAGCTGACCGCGCAGTCGGGCTACGGCGCGGGTGAGCTCGCGCTGCTTGCGGCCATCGCGCTCTTCGCGCTGTTGTGCGGTGTCGGCATTTCCCGTGTGCAGCTGCTGGAGAGCCAGCGCCGCCAGGCCCGTGCCGAGGCGCGCCAGGAAGAGGCGCGCCGCCAGGAACAGGAAGCCAAGCGCGTCAATGACGCCAACCAGGCTGCGATTCTGCGGCTCATGAACGAGCTGCAGTCGGTGGCTGAGGGTGACCTGACGCAGGAAGCGACCGTCACCGAGGACATTACCGGTGCGATCGCCGACTCGGTGAACTACACGGTGGAAGAGCTGCGCGCGCTGGTGGGCAGCGTGCACAACACTGCCACGCGCGTGGTGCAGACCACGACCGAGGTTGACGGCACGTCCACCGAGCTGCTCGCGGCATCGGGCGAGCAATTGCGCGAGATCCGCGAAACCGGCCAGTCGGTGCTTGACATGGCCACTCGCATCAACGGCGTGTCGGCGCAGGCACAGGAATCGGCCGCGGTGGCGCGCCAGTCGCTGCAGGCCGCGGACCAGGGCCTGAAGGCGGTGCAGAACGCGATCGGCGGCATGAATGCGATCCGCGATCAGATCCAGGATACCTCCAAGCGCATCAAGCGTCTGGGCGAGTCGTCGCAAGAGATCGGCGAAATTACCGAGCTGATTTCCGACATTACCGAACAGACCAACCTGCTGGCGCTCAACGCCGCCATCCAGGCCGCGTCGGCCGGCGAGGCCGGGCGCGGGTTCTCGGTGGTGGCCGAGGAAGTGCAGCGTCTGGCCGAACGTTCGGCCGACGCCACGCGCCAGATCGCCGCGCTCGTGAAGGCGATCCAGACCGACACGCAGGACGCCGTGGTGGCCATGGAGCGCTCGACGCATGGCGTGGTTGAAGGCGCTCGGCTGTCGGACAGCGCCGGCACCGCACTTAGCGAAATCGATAGCGTTTCGCGCAAGCTGGCAGAGCTCATCGAGCATATTTCTTCTTCAACTTCGCAAGAGGCGGAACTCGCCAACGGCGTGGCCGAGAACATCCAGCACATCTTCGCCGTGACCGAGCAGGCTGGTGACAGCACGCGCACCACCGCGCAGCAGGTGCGCGAGCTCTCCGAGATGGCCGAGGAACTGCGCCAGTCGGTTGCGCGCTTCAAGATCGCCTGACTGCGCCGTGTTCAACGAGTCCTTAGCAGGAGTGCCATCGATGCCCGTCTCGGATGCAACGCACGCCCCCCAGATCGAACAGGATCTGGGGCCGCTGGCCTGGGTGCTCACCGAGCTGCGCAAGACGCTCGATGGTGCGGTAAAGCTCCTGCAGCACTATGCGCGCGACGTGGTCGGCGCGGCGGCGTCCGACCTTGCCGCGCCCGACACCGCCACACTGCGCAGCGCGCGCCAGATGCTGCACCAGTGCGGCGGCGCGCTCACCATGGTCGGCATGGAGCCGACCGCGGTCGTGCTGCAGGCGATGGAAGCGGCGGTACAGGGCTTCGTGCAGCAGCCCGAGCGTTGCGGTGATCAGGCGGTGGCGGTGCTCGAGCGCGCGAGCTTCGCGGTGGTCGAATACCTGGAATCGGTGCTTTCCGGCGCCAGTGCGTCGCCGGTGGCGCTGTTCCCCCAATACCGGCAGGTGCAGGCGCTGAGCGGCGTTGCGCGCGTACATCCGGTCGATCTGTGGCCGCAGGAGCGGCGCCTGCGCGCGCCTGTGTGGCCGGCCGATACGGTGCAACCTGTTGCTTACGACGTGCATGCGCGTGCACGGCTCGATAGTGCCGTGCTGGGCGTGGTCAAGAACGGTGACCCGCTGGCAGCGGCTGACCTGCAGCAGTTGTGCTTGGGCTTGGCTGCTGCGCAGCAGGCGCCGCAGCTGCAAACCTTCTGGAGGGTGAGCGCGGGCTTCTTCGAGGCGCTGGCCAGGCGCTGGCTCACGCCCGATGGCTACGTCAAGCGCACGACCTCGCGCCTGCTCATGCAGTACACCGCGCTGGCGCGCGGGGAGACACAAGCCTCCGGGTCGCTGCTGCGCGAGTTGCTGTTTTTCTGCGCCCAGGCAAAGGTGCCCGGGGGCGCGGCCCCGTCCGAGGCGCTTGCCCCGGTGCGCGCCACGTGGGAGATGCCAGACCGGCCGCCGGTGGACTATGAGGCACCGCGCTTCGGCCTGTTCGACCCGGCGCTGCTGGCACAGGCGCGCAAGCGCATCGCCGCCGCGACCGAGACCTGGTCCGCACTGGCCGGTGGTGACCGGCACAAGATCAAGCCCGCGGCAGACCAGTTCAGCCTGGTCTGCGATTCGCTGGGCAAGCTCAATCTCGACAGCGAGCCGCTCGCCGAGGCGCTGATGCGCGCGGCGGCAGTGCCGCTGCGCACGGCCGAGCCGCCGGCACCGGCGCTGGCAATGGAGGTGGCGACCGCGGTGCTGTACCTGCAGGCGTCGTTCGAGGAGATCGACGCCGCGCGCGAGCACATGGCCGAACGGGCACTGCGGCTTGCGCGGCGCCTCGATCGGGTCACGCTGGGTGGGGAGTCCGCGCCGCTCGAACCCTGGATGGAGGAGCTGTACCGCCGCGTCAGCGACCACCAGACCATGGGCAGCGTGGTCGACGAGCTGCGCGTCACGCTCGGTGAAGCAGAGAAATCGCTCGATCAGTACTTCCGCGATCCCAGCGACACCACGCCGCTTTCGTCCGTGCCCGGCGGCATGCAGCAGATGCGCGGCGTGCTTTCGGTGCTTGGGCTGGAGGAGGCCTCACGTGCCGTGCTGCGCATGCGCGAGGTGGTGGAGCACCTGCTTGCGGGCGAAGTGGAGCCTGCCGACCAGCCTGCGGCCTTTGGCCGCTTGGGCAACAGTCTGGGCGCGCTGGGCTTCCTGGTGGACATGCTGGGCTACCAGCGCACGATGGCGGCCAAGCTCTTTGTCTATGACGAGGAGCGCGGCGAACTGGTCGCGCGCATGGGCCGTACCCGCGTGCGTGCGGGCGACTCCGAGGACGAAGCCGCGCGCGTGGTGGCCTTGCGTGCGGGTTCCGAGGCGCCGGCGCAGGTGGTGGCTGCGCCAGAACCGCAACCGGTCGCGGAGCCTGCGGTGGCGGAGGCACCGCCACCGAGCGTATCCCCGGAAGCCGTCGAGGTACCAGCGGATGTGGCGCCGCCGCC
Source organism: Burkholderiales bacterium (assembly GCA_026954015.1). GTDB lineage: Bacteria > Pseudomonadota > Gammaproteobacteria > Burkholderiales > Burkholderiaceae_C > Comamonas_C. The sequence continues at coordinate 115,719 of JAIXLP010000041.1, forward strand.
AGCGGCCGCACCGGCGCCGGATCCGGAACTGCTGGAAATCTTTCTCGACGAGGCGCGCGAGGTCGTGGAGCAGGGGCTGGCTGCCGTGGCCGCGCTCGCCAACGACCCCGGCGAATTGCAGGAGCAAACCGCCCTGCGGCGCGCGTTCCATACGCTCAAGGGCAGCTCGCGCATGGTCGGGCTTGGCGCGTTCGGCGATGCCGCGTGGGCCATGGAGGAGGTGCTCAACGCGTGGCTGGTACAGCAAAAACCCGCCACGCAACCGCTGATCGCGCTCTCCCGCGACGCCCTGAATGCGTTCGGCCGCTGGGTGCGCGATCTGGCTGCGGGGTCCGCGGACCACTGGAGTGCGCAGGGTTTTCGGGCGTCGGCCGATGCAATGTGTGAAAGCGGCGTGTGGCTTGCGCTGGCGGCGCCGGGCGAACCGCCAGTGGCGGCCGAGCCGCCGACACCCTCCGAGGAGGCCCTGCCCGAGGTGCCGGAAGAGGTGGCAACGGTTGATGCGGTGCAGGATGAAGACGGGCCGCAGACGTTGCTGGAAGCACCGCTCGAAGCAGACTTCGCCGACACGATGGCGGAGGCGCAGCTGGTGCCGCAAGCGCCTGTGCCGTCGGAACCCCTGGAGGCCGCGGCGCCCGGTGCCGCCGAAGACGAAGTGAAGGTGATAGGCACGTTGCGGGTGCCGATCGCGCTGTACAACGTCTATCTGAACGAAGCCGACGAGTGGTCGCGCCGCTTGGTGACGTCGTTGCAGGAATGGGGGCTGGAGCTGGCGCAGGGTGTGCCGGAAGAGGCCGTCGCGATGGCGCATTCACTCGCCGGCAGTTCGGCGACCGTGGGCTTTACCGCGCTGTCGCAGCTTGCGCGTACGCTGGAGCACGCGTTGCAGCACCTGGAGCTCGCGGCTCATCCGCTGGCCGGGCAGGCACAGGTGGTGGACGCGGCGGCCGAGGAGATCCGGCGCCTGCTGCACCAGTTTGCCGCGGGCTTCCTGAAGGAGCCGCAGCCACACGTGTCCGAGCAGCTCGAAGCGCTGCTGCAGTCGGACGTCGCAAGTGGCGCGGCGCCGCTGCCAGGGGCGGATGACGCGACCGGGGATGCACCCGACGCGTTCGAGCAGCAGCGGGCGATCGGCGATGCGATCGCCCCGACGGCGGCCGCCGGGGGTGCCAGCAGGGGCGAGGACGATGCCATCGACGCCATCGACGCCATCGATCTGGATCTGTTTCCGATCTTCGAGGAAGAGGCGCAGGAGCTGCTGCCGGCGCTGGGTGCGGCGCTGCGCCAGTGGTCGAGTCACCCCGGCGATATGGGAGCGCGCGGCGAGTTGCTGCGCGCGCTGCACACGCTGAAGGGTAGCGCGCGGCTGGCAGGCGCGCTGCACCTGGGTGAGATGGCGCACCGCATGGAATCCGCTGTCGAGCAGATCGATACCGACACGGTCACCGCGGCGCACATCGAGCCTCTGCTCACGCGCTTGGATGCGTTACAGGCCAATTTCAGCGCGCTGCGTGCGGTAGACGCGCAGGCACAGACCGAACCCGAGACCGCCCTTGCCGTGCCGCCGGCGCAGCAGAACGCGGCAACGCCAGCGGCAGGCGCCGATCGCGACGGTGCGCAGGCACTGGTGGCGCCGGCGGCCACGCAGGCGCAGACGCTGCAGGCGCGCGTGCAGATGGCGCGCAGCGTCGCACGACCGGCGGCGGGGCAGCAGGTGCGGGTGCGCTCGCAGTTGCTCGATCGCCTCGTCAACGGCGTGGGCGAGGTACTGATCGCGCGCACACGCCTGGCCTCGCGGGTCGACCAGATGCGCAGCTCGCTCGGCGACCTCAGCGGCAACCTCGACCGGCTGCGCACGCAGCTGCGTGATATCGAGGTGCAAGCCGAAACGCAGATGCAGTCGCGCCAGGCGCAGTCGCGCGACAACGCGGCCGGGTTCGACCCACTCGAGTTCGACCGCTTTACGCGCATGCAGGAACTCACGCGCATGATGGCCGAGTCGGTCAACGACGTCGCCACCGTCCAACGTGCGATGCAGCGTGCCATTGAAGGCGCGGAAGACGACCTGACCGCGCAGGGGCGGCAGGCGCGTGATTTGCAGCGCGAGCTGTTGCGTACGCGCATGGTCGAATTCGACTCGGTCGCTGAACGTCTGTACGCGGTGGTGCGCCAGGCGGCGCGCGAGACCGGCAAGCAGGTGCGGCTCGACATCGTCGGCGGCACGATCGAGATGGACCGCGGTGTGCTCGAACGTATGGCGCCAGCGTTCGAGCACCTGCTGCGCAACTGCGTGGGGCACGGCATCGAATCCGCGGCCGATCGCGCGGCGGCCGGCAAGCCGCCCGTGGGCACGATTGTGGTAACGGTCGGTTCCGAGGGCAATGACGTTTCGGTGGAATTCCGCGACGACGGCGCAGGGCTGCGGATCGACCGCATCCGTGAGCGGGCGCTCGCGCAGGGACTGATCGCCGCGGACGCGGTGGTGGACGCCGACCAGGCCGGCGAACTGATCTTCCTGCCGGGGTTCTCGACGGCGACGCAGGTGACGGGTCTGTCGGGTCGCGGCATCGGCATGGATGTCGTGCGCGCTGAGGTGCAGGCGCTGGGCGGGCGCATCGAGACCGCGAGCACCCCGGGCCAGGGCACAGCGTTTCGCATGGTGCTGCCGTTGACGACGGCCGTCACCCAGGTCGTCATGGTGCGCGTGGGCACGCTCGTGGTCGGCGTTCCGGCCAACCTGATCGAAGTGGTGCGGCGCGTGCCCATGCCGGAGCTGCAGGCCGCGTACGCTCAAGGCAGCTACCAGGACTTGCCGCTGTACTGGGGCGGCGCGCTGCTGCAGGCGTCGACGCGCAGTGTCGACCTGGCAGGCAAGACCCATCCGGTGCTGATTGCGCGCAGTGCCTCGCAACGCGTGGCGCTGCACGTGGATGAAGTGCTGGGCAACCAGGAAGTCGTGGTCAAGAACCTCGGGCCGCAACTGTCGCGTCTGCCGGGGCTGGCCGGCATGTCGGTGCTCGCGTCGGGTGCGGTGGTGTTGATCTACAACCCGGTAGCGCTCGCGACGGTCTATGGCGAGTGGGCGCGCGGTGTGACGCAGCCACCGGGTGCAGGCGCGGTGGCGGAAGTGGGGCAGACCGTGGCGAACGCGTCGCTGCAGCCCACGGCGGTCGTGCCGCTGGTGCTGGTTGTCGATGATTCCATTACGGTGCGCCGCGTCACGCAGCGTCTGCTCCAGCGCGAGGGTTATCGCGTGGCGCTGGCGGCCGATGGTCTGCAGGCACTGCAGCGCCTGCGCGAGGAGCGACCCGTGGTGGTGCTCTCGGACATCGAGATGCCGCGCATGGACGGCTTCGATCTGGTGCGCGCGATGCGTGCCGACCCCCAGACGGCCGACCTGCCCGTGGTGATGATCACCTCGCGCATGGCGCAGAAGCACCGCGACCATGCAATGGAGCTGGGGGTGAGCCATTACCTGGGCAAACCCTATTCGGACGACGAGCTGCTCGGGCTCGTGCGGCACTACGCCGTGGCGGCGGAAGCCGTGGTGTGAACTCCAAGGCCGGCCAGGGGGCGAAATCGCCCCCCTGATCGACATGGGTGGCATGTTGTTCGATGGCGGCGCACGGTGCTGCTTCTCGCTCCTGCCCTGCGGGTGACACGCCGCTGCAGCCCATTGACACTACAAATCTTGTAGCTCAATCACGCGTACTCGGCATGCACCACGGCGCCGCCGGGCGCGTTTCGGTGGCACAAATGGCCGAAGCGCCGGAGCGGGCCGGCGGCCATCATGCGGCTGGCCACGCCTGATGAGCGTGGCGCTCGGTGATCAATCGAGCTGGATGCCGGCGGCCTTGATCACTTCGCTCCACTTGGCGCGCTCGGCTGCGGCGTACTTGTCCATTTGCGCGGGGCTGCTCGGCGTGGATTCGAGGCCGAGCGCCTGCAGCCGCGCCTTGACCGCTGTGGTGTCCATTGCGGCGAGCAGGGCGTGGTTGAGCTTGCTCACCACATCCGCCGGGGTGCCCGCGGGTGCGACGATGCCCTGCCATGCGAAGGCCTCGAAACCCTTCATGCCCTGTTCCTGCAGCGTCGGGATTTCCTCGAAATTTTTCACCCGCTTGGGGCTCGCGATGCCGATGGCGCGCAGCTTGCCCGCGCTGATGAATTGCGAGCCAGCGGCGGTGTCCACGAACATGAAGGGCACCTGTCCGGCCATGACATCCTGCACGGCCGGTGCGGCGCCGCGGTAGGGCACGTGGGTGAACTTGATGCCGGCGTCGCGGCTGAAGAGTTCCGTGGCCAGGTGGTGCGGGCTGCCGGCGCCTGGTGAGGCGTAGTTGGGCCCGTTCAGCGTCTTGGCCCAGGCCAGGAATTCCTTGAGGTTCCTGGCAGGTATCTTGGGGTTGACCACCAGGATCAGCGGGAAGCGCACCGTCAGGCCGATCGAGGTGAAATCCTTCTCCGCGCTATAGCTAAGTTTTCTGTAGAGGTAGGGGTTGGCAGCGAGCGTGGCGGTGTCGGCCGAGAGGATGGTGTAGCCATCGGGCTTGGCGTTGGCCACGTAGGCGGCACCGATGTTGGTGGCTGCGCCCGGCTTGTTCATGACGACCATGGTCTGCCCCAGCGTCTTGCCCATGGCCTCGGCCAGCGTGCGAGCCACCACGTCGGTGCCACCGCCCGCGGGGTAGGGGACGATCCATTCGATGCTCTTGCTGGGGTAGGTTTGGGCCATGACGCCGGTGGAGAGCAGGGCCGCGGTCGAAATGAAGGCGCGGCGGGACAGGGAAGAAGAGTGCTGCATGTGGTGTCCGTAGGGTGTGGGGTTGTGCTTGTCGGCGGCTGCTGCTGCCGACGCCGTTTTTGCATCCGCGCGGCAGTATGCGGTCAGTTGTTGGCGCATGCAATAAAAACCCCTTCCCGGTCCGACCCCATCGCGGCTCAGGCCGCGGCCGGCTGCACGGCCCCTCGGAGGGGGTGAACGTAAAATCTCCGTTCATGGCCGCCAGTACCGAGAGCACCAACCTGACGAACCACTTCCTGATCGCCATGCCGGGCCTGCAGGATGCGACGTTCGCGCACAGCGTGGTCTATCTGTGCGAGCACAGCGAACGCGGGGCGCTCGGGCTGATGATCAACAAGCAGACCGATATCGACATGCAGGATCTGTTCGAGCGCGTGGAGCTCTCGCTCGGGCGCAAGGACCTGACGCGCCAGCCGGTGCTGCGGGGCGGGCCGGTGCAGACCGAGCGGGGTTTCGTGCTGCATGACGTGATGCGCCCGCAGGTGCTTGAATCGGCGCACCCCGTGGATACCGACGTCGAGCTCGACGATCCTCCCACGCCGTATGCGTCGACGCTGTCGATTCCCGGTGGGCTGGAGATGACCAGCTCGCGCGACGTGCTCGAAGCGCTGGCGCACGGCTCGGGCCCGCGCCGCGTGATGGTGATGCTGGGCTACGCGGCCTGGGTGGGCGGGCAGCTCGAATCGGAGCTTGCGGACAACGCCTGGCTGACCGTGGGCGCCGATCCCGACGTGATCTTCGACACGCCGATCGCCGAGCGTTATGACCGCGCACTGGCGCTGCTGGGCGTGAACGCCTGGACGCTCTCGCCCGACGCGGGGCGGGCATGACGGCCGCCGCCGCGGCGTCCGTGGTTTCCGAGCGGCTGCAGTCGTTCCTCGCGTTCGACTACGGGCTCAAGCGCACGGGGGTAGCCGTGGGCACCCGCCTGCTGGGCACCGCCTCGCCGCTGCAGAGCATCCACGCCGAAGGCCGCGCGCGTTTCGCCCACGTCGCCGAGCGCATCCGCGCGTGGGAGCCCGACGCACTCGTGGTGGGTGTGCCGCTGCACCCCGATGGCGCGGAGCACGAGAACACGCTGCGCGCTCGGCGCTTCGCGCGCCAACTGCAGGGGCGCTACGGCCTGCCGGTGTTCGAGGTCGATGAACGCTACAGCACCACCGAGGCGCTCGCCGCGGGCGCGCGCGACGCCGATGCGGCCAGCGCCTGCATCATCCTGGAGCAATTCCTGAGGAGTCTTTCATGAACCAGGCCGCAGGGGCCGCGGGCCCGCTGGCGCTCGATGCCGAGGCGCTGTATGCCCAGTTGCGCCGCGGCGTGCGCGATCTGCTGCGCGAGCACACGCAGCTTGCGGGCATCGCCTCGGGCGGCGTATGGCTGGCCGAGCGGCTGCAGCGTGATCTGCAGCGGCCGGGGAGCGCGGGTGTGCTTTCGTCGGCGATGCACCGCGACGATTTCGCGCAGCGCGGCATGACGGCGAGCAGGCAGACGCAGCTGCCGTTCGACGTGAACGGCGCGGACATCCTGCTGCTCGACGACGTGCTCTACACCGGGCGCACGCTGCGTGCGGTGCTCAACGAGCTGTTCGATTACGGGCGTCCAGCGTGCGTGCGTCTGGCGGTGCTGGTGGACCGCGGCGGGCGCGAACTGCCCGTGGCCGCAGAGTTCGCTGCCGCGCGCGTGCTGCTGGCGCCAACGCAGCACCTGGCGCTGGCGCGTACCGACGCGGGTGCGTTTCGTTTTGACGTGCGGGAGGTCTGACGATGCCCGGCCTGCGCAATCCCCAGCTCAACAAGAACGGCGAGCTGATCCACCTGCTCTCGATCGAGCGCCTGCCGCGCGAGATCGTCACGCACATCCTCGACACCGCGACCAACTTCCTGAGCGTGAACGACCGCGAGGTGAAGAAGGTGCCGCTGCTGCGCGGCAAGAGCGTGTTCAACCTGTTCTTCGAGAACAGCACGCGCACGCGCACGACGTTCGACATCGCGGCCAAGCGCCTGTCGGCCGACGTGTTCAACCTGGACATCGCGCGCTCGTCCACCTCCAAGGGCGAGACGCTGCTGGACACCGTGGACAATCTCTCGGCGATGGCGGCCGACATCTTCGTCGTGCGCCACAGCCAATCCGGCGCGCCCTACCTGATCGCGCAGCACGTGGCGCCGCATGTGCACGTGGTGAACGCGGGTGACGGGCGCCACTCGCACCCCACGCAGGGCCTGCTCGACGCCTACACCATCCGCCACTACAAGCAGGATTTTTCGCGGCTCACGGTGGCCATCGTCGGCGACGTGCTGCATTCGCGCGTGGCCCGCTCGGACATCCACGCGCTCAAGGTGCTGGGTTGCCCCGACGTGCGCGTCGTCGGGCCGCGCACGCTCGTGCCCGCCGATTTCGCGCAGATGGGTGCGCGGGTGTTTCACCGGCTGGAAGACGGCATCCGGGATGCGGACGTGATCATCATGCTGCGGCTGCAGAACGAGCGCATGAGCGGCGCGCTGCTGCCGTCGAGCCAGGAGTATTTCAAGACCTTCGGCCTCACGCCCGAGAAGCTGCGCTGGGCCAGGCCCGACGCCATCGTGATGCACCCCGGGCCGATCAACCGCGGCGTGGAGATCGACTCGGCGGTGGCCGACGGGCCGCAGGCGGTGATCCTCTCGCAGGTCGGCTTCGGCATCGCGGTGCGCATGGCGGTGATGGCCATCGTGGCCGGGAACGAGGCGTGAAAACTCTCACATTAATAGCTGCTTGCGCTTGCTGCACAAGCGCTGGAGCCGTATTTGGCTTGAAACCATGAAGATACGCATCGACAACGGCCGGGTGCTCGATCCGGCGAGCGGGCTGGACCGCACCTGCAGCCTGGCGCTGGCGGCCGGGCGCGTCATCGCGGTGGGGCGCGTGCCCGAGGGCTTCACGCCCGCGCGGGTGATCGACGCGGCCGACTGCCTCGTGCTGCCCGGCCTGGTGGACCTGGCGGGGCGCCTGCGCGAGCCGGGCTACGAGCACGAGGGCATGCTCGAATCCGAAATGGCCGCGGCTGTCGCCGGGGGCGTGACCAGCCTGGTGTGCCCGCCCGATACCGACCCGGTGCTCGACGAGCCCGGCCTTGTCGAGATGCTCAAGTTCCGCGCCGAAAAGCTGCACCAGGCGCGGCTCTTCCCGCTGGGCGCGCTCACGCACGGCCTGAAGGGCGAGGTGCTCACCGAGATGGTCGAGCTCACCGAATCGGGCTGCATCGGCTTCGGCCAGGCGGATACGCCGCTCGCCGACACGCAGGTGCTGCAGCGCGCGCTGCAGTACGCGGCCACCTTCGGCTACACCGCGTGGCTGCGCCCGCTCGATCCGCGCCTGGGCGGCGGCGTGGCCGCAAGCGGCGCCATCGCCACGCGGCTGGGCCTCACGGGCGTGCCGCAGGCGGCCGAGACGATCGCGCTGCACGCCATCTTCGACCTCGTGCGCGCCACCGGCGCGCGCGTGCACCTGTGCCGGCTCTCCAGCGCCGCGGGCGTGGCGCTGCTGCGCGCCGCGCGCGCCGAGGGGCTGCCGGTCACAGCCGACGTGAGCATCAACTCGCTGCTGCTGACCGACGAGGCTATCGGCTATTTCGACAGCCGCGCGCGCCTCGTGCCTCCTCTGCGCCAGGAGGGAGACCGTGCAGCGCTCTCCGCTGCGCTGGCCGACGGCACGATCACCGCGCTCGTCTCGGACCACACGCCGGTGGACGAAGACGCCAAGGCGCTGCCGTTCGGCGAGGCCGAGCCCGGCGCGACCGGGCTGGAGCTGCTGCTGCCCGTGGCGCTGCATTGGGCCGAATCCGAGGGGGTGCCGCTGCAGCGCGCGCTGGCCGTCGTCACGAGTGCGGCGGCGAGCGTGCTGGGCGGTGCGCTTGGCACGTTGCAGGCGAGCGCGGGGCGCATCGTCGAGGGGGGCGTGGGGGACCTGTGCATCGTCGAGCCGGACGTGCGCGCGGCGGTGACGCCCGCCGCGCTCGTGAGCCAGGGCAGGCACACGCCGTTCGAGGGCTGGACGCTGCCGGGGCGCGTGCGCTGCACGCTCGTGGGCGGGCAGGTGGCGTTCGAGCGTTGAAGCATCCGCTCAGCCGCGCGGGAAGGTCACCACATGGTCGACCCGCGGGCGGATGCCGATCCAGTCGCCGACCGCATGGTCGTGGTGGCCGGGCACGTGCGCCAGCACCGTGAGCCCGTCGGCCAGCTCCAGCGTGTAGAGAAACTCCGCGCCGCGAAACGACTTGCGCACGATCTTCGCGCGCACCGGTGCCGCGTCGTCGTGCATCACGTCGTCGGGGCGCAGCAACACGTCGCACGCGCCCTCGGGGTAGCGCGGCGGCGGCGCGCATGCCTGCGGGTTGGCGAGCTCGCCCAGCGGCGTCTGCGCCACCACGCCGTGATCGCGCTGCACCAGCCGCGCCGGGGCGAAGACGCCGCGGCCGATGAAGCTCGCGACAAAGCGCGTCGCGGGGCGCTCGTAGAGCGCGTGGGGCGTATCCCACTGCTGCAGCCGCCCCTCGTGCAGCACGCCGATGCGGTCTCCGATGGCGAAGGCTTCGAGCTGGTCGTGCGTCACGAAGAGCGCCGTGGCGCCCGCGCGCTTGAGGATGGCGCGCACCTCGTGCGCGAGGCGCTCGCGCAGGTCGGTGTCCAGGTTGGAAAAAGGCTCGTCGAGCAGCATCAGCCGCGGCCGGGGCGCGAGCGCGCGCGCCAGCGCGACGCGCTGCTGCTGTCCGCCCGAGAGCTCGTGCGGGTAGCGCGGCTCGCTGCCCGCCAAGTCCACCAGCGCCAGCACCTCGGCCACGCGCTCGGCTTGTTCGGCGCGGGGCAGCGCGTGCAGGCCGAAGGCCACGTTGCGCCCCACGTTCAGGTGCGGGAACAGCGCGTAGTCCTGGAACACCATGCCGATGCGCCGCGCCTCGGGCGCAACGCAGTGCCCGGCGCTGCTCACGAGCTCGCCGTCCAGGTGGATGGTGCCGCCCGCGACCGGCTCCAGCCCCGCGACCGCGCGCAGCAGCGTGGTCTTGCCGCAGCCCGACGGGCCGAGGAGCACGCCGATCTCGCCCGCCGCGAGTCCGAGCGTGGCGCCATCGACGGCCGCATCCGGCTGCCCCGCGTAGCGCACCTGCAACTGGGTAACCTGCAAGAACATGCGGCGATTCTAGGGATGCCCATGCGTAGAATCGTTCGCATTTGCATTCGGGATCCGGGTTGGCCGCCTCTCTTCTGGTCGGCGCGGCACGCGCGCTGCGCCGCGTGCCGCTGCTCTTGCTTGCGGGCGCGCTGACGCTGCCGGTGCTGGCGCTGCTCGGCGCGTGGCTGCCCGTGGGCGAGGGCGGTGTGCAGGCGGCGGCCATCCTGCGCGCCATGGCGGCCACGGTGCTGCCCGAATACGTCTGGACCACCCTCTGGCTCGGGCTGCTCGTGGCCGTGGGCGCGGCGCTTGTTGGGACCGCGGGCGCCGCGGCGGTCACGCTGTTCGATTTTCGTGGTCGCCGGCAGATGGAGTGGCTGCTGCTGCTGCCGCTGGCGCTGCCTGCCTACGTCACCGCATACGCCTACACCGATTTCCTGCAGTTCAGCGGGCCGCTGCAGACCTGGCTGCGGGAGAGCCTGGGGGTGCAGGGGCGCGTATTTCCCGACATCCGCAGCCTGGGCGGCGCGGTGTGGGTGTTCGTGTTCGCGCTGTACCCCTACGTCTACCTGCTCGCGCGCACCGCGCTGGGCGAGCGCGCGGTACAGCTCATGGAGGCGGCGCGGCTGCTCGGCGCCTCGCCCGCGCGGTGCGTGCGCAGCGTGGCGCTGCCGCTGGCGCGCCCGGCGGTGGCCGCGGGCGTGGCGCTGGTGTCGATGGAGACGCTGGCGGACTTCGGCGTGACGAGCTACTTCGGCATCCAGACCTTCACCGTCGGCATCTACAAGGCCTGGCTGGCCATGGACGACCGCATCGCGGCGGCGCAGCTTTCCACCTTCCTGCTGCTGCTCGTCGCGGTGCTGCTGCAACTGGAGCACCGTGCGCAGCGGCGCATGCGCTTTGCCACCGCGGGCGCGGGCCGCGCCGGTGCCATGCAGGCGCGCCCGCGCTGGCTTGCGGGGCGCCGCTGCGTGCTGGCCTGGCTCGTTTGCCTGGTGCCCGTGGTCATGGGGTTCGTGTTGCCGGTGCTCTTCATGCTGCGCCCGCTCGCGGCCGATTGGTCGGTGCTGCCGTGGTCGCGCTTTCTGCAGTGGGCTGGCAACAGCCTGCGGCTGGCGGCGATCACCGCGGTGCTCGGCGTGCTCGTGGCCCTGCTGCTCGCGTACGCGGTGCGCCGCCGCCCCGACCGCCTCACGCGCGGCGTGGTGCGCCTCGCGGGGCTGGGCTACGCGGTGCCCGGCGCGGTGATCGTCGTCGGCATCCTGCTGCCCGTGGGCTGGCTGCAGCAGGCGCTGCCGTCGTGGGGGGCGCCGGCGCTCATCGCGACCACGGCAGCGGGTATCGTCTGGGCCTACCTCGTGCGGTTTTGCGCGGTGAGCCTGCAGTCGGTGCAAAGCGGCTACGCCCGCATGCCTACGAGCCTGGACGATGCCGCGCGCATGCTGGGTGCCGGGCGTGTCGCGCTGCTCACGCGCGTGCACTGGCCGCTGCTGCGGCGCTCCACCGCCGCGGCCGCGCTGCTGGTGTTCGTCGACGTGATGAAGGAGCTGCCCGCAACCATCGTGCTGCGCCCGTTCAACAGCGACACGCTGGCCGTTGTCGCCTACCAGCTCGCGCGCGACGAGCGTCTGGGCGAGGCCGCGCTGCCCTCGCTCGCGCTCGCGCTCGTCGGCCTCGTGCCGGTCATCCTGCTGAGCCGCACGCTGCGCTCGAACCCGCGTTAGCGCGCTGCCTGCGTGGCAGACGCACCGCCCTACACTTGCCGCCATGAACGTCACCATCTACCACAACCCGCGCTGCAGCAACTCGCGCGGCGCGCTGGCGCTGCTGCGCGAGCGCGGCATGGAGCCGACCATCGTCGACTATCTCGGCCACCCGCTGGATGTGCCCGCGCTCAAGGCGCTGGTGGGGCGCATGGGCGTGCCCCTGCGCGAACTGCTGCGTACCAAGGAGGCGGCGTACGCCGAGCTGGACCTGGGCAGCCCCGAGCGCACGGAGGCCGAGCTGTACGCCGCCGTCGCCGCGCACCCCATCCTGCTGAACCGCCCCATCGTCGTCACACCCAAGGGTGCGCTGCTGTGCCGCCCGCCCGAGCGCGTGCTGGAGCTGCTGTGACCGGCGCGCTCACGATCCGCCGCCCCGACGACTGGCACCTGCACCTGCGTGACGGCGCGGCGCTGGCGACCACGGTGGCGCACAGCGCGGCCCGGTTCGGCCGCGCCATCGTCATGCCCAACCTGCGGCCACCGGTGACGACCACCGCGCAGGCGCTGGACTACAAGGCGCGCATCCTGGCGGCCGTGCCACCCGGCCTGGCCTTCGAGCCCCTGATGACGCTCTACCTCACCGACAACCTGCCAGTGGCGGAGATCGCGCGCGCCAAGGCCGCAGGCATCGTCGCGTGCAAGCTCTACCCGGCGGGCGCGACGACCAACAGCGACGCGGGCGTGACCGACCTGCGCAAGGTGGAGCCGGTGCTGGAAGCGATGCAGCGGGCGGGCCTGCGGCTGCTTGTGCACGGCGAGGTGACGGATCCTGCCGTGGACATCTTCGACCGCGAGGCGGTGTTCATCGAACGCCAGATGATTCCGCTGCGCCAGCGATTCCCCGAACTGAAGATCGTCTTCGAGCACATCACCACGCGCGAGGCCGCGCAGTACGTCGCGGGCAGCGATGCGCACACCGCGGCCACCATCACCGCGCACCACCTGCTCTACAACCGCAACGCGCTCTTCACCGGCGGCCTGCGCCCGCACTACTACTGTCTGCCCGTGCTCAAGCGCGAGGCGCACCGCCAGGCGCTGGTGCATGCGGCCACCGGCGGCAGCCCGAAGTTCTTCCTCGGCACCGACAGCGCGCCGCATCCCGCGCAGCTGAAGGAGCACGCGAGCGGCTGCGCCGGCTGCTACACCGCGCACGCCGCGATCGAGATGTATGCCGAGGCCTTCGACGCAGCGGGCGCGCTGGACAAGCTGGAAGGTTTCGCCAGCCTGCATGGCCCGGCGTTCTACGGCCTGGCGCCCAATGCAGGGTCAATCACGCTGCGCCGTGAGCCGTGGACGGCGCCCGGGCATTTCGCGTTCGGTGATGCCGAACTCAAGCCGCTGCGTGCGGGGGAAACCCTGCCCTGGCGCATCGCGGAATAATCCGTTTGTCCCCATTTCTTTTGCGCACGGCTTGGGGGAAACCCGCAATTCAACGGGCTATTTACGTGGTGCGAACCGTGCACAATAGCCTCACCCGGCGCTGGTCGGTGTGCGCGGGCAACCCTGTCCGTACTGCCGTGGCCGGTCTTCCATCTCTCCCCACCTTATTCTGGAGTTTGCACATGAAGAAATTGTTGCTCGCGACCGCCGTGACCCTGCTGGCCAGCGGCGCCGCCTTTGCGCAGGCTACCGACACGCTGGCCAAGATCAGTGAACGTGGCGCGGTGAACCTGGGCGTGCGCGATTCCTCGGGACTGGCCTTCACGCTCGGCGGTGGCAAGTACGTCGGCTTTCATACGGAGATGGCCGAGCGCATCGTCGATGACATCGGCAAGCAGCTGGGCAAGCCGCTGAAGATCAACTACCAGGTCATCACCTCGCAGAACCGCATTCCGCTGATCCAGAACGGCACCATCGACTTCGAGTGCGGCTCCACCACCAACAGCCGCGCGCGCCAGAAGGACGTGGACTTCGCCTACACCACCTACGTGGAGGAAGTGCGCATGGCGGTCAACGTCAAGTCGGGCATCAAGTCGATCAACGACCTGGGCGGCAAGACGCTGGCGGTGACCACGGGCACCACCTCGGTGCAGCACATCCGCAAGAAGGCGCGTGACGCGAGCCTGGACTTCAAGCAGGTCATGGGCAAGGACCACGCCGACAGCTTCCTGCTGCTCGAATCGGGCCGCGCCGATGCCTTCGTGATGGACGGCTCCATCCTCGCGGCCAACATCGCCAAGGCCAAGAACCCCAAGGACTTCGCCATCGTGGGTGAGGTGCTGTCGGTCGAGCCCATCGCCTGCATGCTGCCCAAGGGCGACGCAAAACTGAAGAAGGCGGTGGACGATTCGATCGCCCGCCAGGTCAAGGACGGGTCGCTCGCCAAGCTCTACGACAAGTGGTTCATGGAGCCGATTCCGCCGAACAACGTGAACCTGAACATGCCGGCGTCCGAGAGCACCAGGAACGCGTGGGCGAATCTCAACGACAAGCCGATGGAAGACTACGGCAACTGATGGGCCGGACTATGCCCTTGGCATGAGGACGCGTGACGCCCACCGGGCTCTGGAAGCCGGCGGGCGTTTTTCGTCTGGCGCCGCATACGCACCATGAGGGAGTGAAGCATGGCTATGGATTGGGAGGTGTTCTGCAGGGACACGCTCGATGGCAATGTCGTGGCCGGTTGTTTCGGCCACGGCAAGGACATCACCTATCTGGACTGGCTGCTCTCGGCCTGGGGCTGGACGGTCTCCGTCTCGCTCACGGGGCTGGCCATCGCGCTCATCGTCGGCTCGATCATCGGCGTGATCCGTACGCTGCCCGATAAGCCTTGGCTGGTGGGTTTCGGCAATGCCTGGGTGGAGCTGTTTCGCAACATTCCGCTGCTGGTGCAGATCTTTCTCTGGTATTTCGTCGTGCCGGCGCTGGTGCCGCCGATGAAGAACTTCCCGCCGTTCGTGCTCGTGGTGCTGGCGCTGGGCCTCTTTACCTCGGCGCGGTTTGCCGAGCAGGTGCGCGCGGGCATTCAGGCACTGCCCAAGGGCCAGCGTTACGCCGGCATGGCGATGGGCTTCACCACCGTGCAGTACTACCGCTACGTGCTGCTGCCGATGGCGTATCGCATCATCATTCCGCCGCTCACGAGCGAGTCGATGAACATCTTCAAGAACTCGTCGGTGGCGTTCGCGGTGTCCATCCCCGAATTGACCTTGTACGCCCTGCAGGTGGGCGAGGAGACCGCGCGGCCCATCGAGGTGTACATCGCGGTCACCATCCTCTACGCGATTTCGGCGTTCGCGATCAACCGCATCTTCGCGTATATCGAGAAACGCGCGCGGGTGCCTGGCTTCGTGGCCGCCGGCACGGGCGCGGGGGGGCATTGAGATGCTGAACCTCGATTTCTCCTTTCTCGACTGGACCTTCATCCAGGGCTTCATCCTCAAGGGCCTGTGGTTCAGCGTCATCCTGACGGTGGTGGCAACGTTGGGCGGCATCTTCTTCGGCACGCTGCTGGCGCTCATGCGCCTGTCGGGCCGGAAGTGGCTGATCACCCCGGCGGCGTTCTATGTGAACATGATGCGCTCCATCCCGCTGGTGATGGTGATCCTGTGGTTCTTCCTGCTCGTGCCCTTCATCATCGGCAGACCAGTGGGCGCGGAGTATTCGGCCTTCATCACCTTCATCGCGTTCGAGGCGGCGTACTTCAGCGAGATCATGCGCGCGGGCATCCAGTCGATTCCGCGCGGCCAGGTGTTTGCCGGCATGGCCATGGGCATGACCTACAAGCAGAACATGACGCTCGTGATCCTGCCGCAGGCCTTCCGCAACATGCTGCCGGTGCTGCTCACGCAGACCATCATCCTGTTTCAGGACACGTCCCTCGTGTACGCCATCGGCGCCTACGACCTGCTCAAGGGCTTCGAGACCGCGGGCAAGAACTTCGGTCGGCCGATCGAGACCTACCTGATGGCCACCGTGGTGTATTTCATCATCAGCTATTCGCTCTCTTCCGTGGTCAAACGCATCCACAAGAAGATCGCCATCATTCGTTGAAGGAGCCCGGCATGGCCGACAACATGATCCAGATGAAGAACGTCTCCAAGTGGTATGGAGCGATACAGGTGCTGAACAACTGCAACCTGAGCGTGGACAAGGGCGACGTGGTCGTCGTCTGCGGCCCCTCGGGTTCGGGCAAATCCACGCTCATCAAGACCATCAACGCGCTGGAGCCGGTGCAGCAGGGCGAGATCGTCGTCAACGGCATCAAGGTCACCGACCCGTCCACCGATCTGCCCAAGCTGCGCTCCAAGGTGGGCATGGTGTTCCAGCACTTCGAGCTGTTCCCGCACCTGTCGGTGACCGAGAACCTGACCATCGCGCAGGTCAAGGTGCTCGGGCGCCGCATCGACGAGGCCAGGACGCGCGGCCTGAAGATGCTCGACCGCGTGGGCCTGATGGCGCACAAGGACAAGTTCCCCGGCCAGCTCTCGGGCGGTCAGCAGCAGCGCGTGGCGATTGCGCGCGCGCTGTCGATGGACCCGATCGTGATGCTGTTCGACGAACCCACCTCGGCGCTCGACCCCGAGATGGTGGGCGAAGTGCTCGACGTGATGGTCAAGCTCGCCAGCGAAGGCATGACCATGATGGTCGTGACGCACGAGATGGGCTTTGCCCGCAAGGTGGCCAGCCGCGTGATCTTCATCGACGTGGGCGGCCACATCCTGGAAGACTGCGGCAAGGAAGAATTCTTTGGCCACCCCGAGAACCGCCAGCCGCGCACCAAGGACTTCCTCAGCAAGATCCTTCAGAATTGACGCTCTTGCTATGAGAGCTGCTGGCGTTTGCTGGGCAAGCGCTAGCG
This sequence comes from Burkholderiales bacterium, assembly GCA_026954015.1. Classification (GTDB taxonomy): domain Bacteria; phylum Pseudomonadota; class Gammaproteobacteria; order Burkholderiales; family Burkholderiaceae_C; genus Comamonas_C. The sequence goes on from JAIXLP010000041.1 coordinate 132,232, forward strand.
CCGTATTTCGTTCAAAATCTTGCGCGCCAGTTCGGCAAACCCTGCGCCGCGCTCATGCTGCGTGACGTAGCGTGGTGGGTGGCTGAGCCGGGGCAGGAAGCGCGCGATGTTCGCCACCCCCACGCTGTGCGGGAAGTGCTCGAACATCCGCTCGTCGTTGGTCGAGTCACCCACGTAAACCCAGCGATCCAGCTCCGCATCCAGCTCGCGGCCCAGCAGTTCACGCACGATCCAGCGCGCTCCCTGCAGCTTGTCGTGGTCACCGAACCAGCCGTTGATGTGGATGCTGCTCACGGTGGCGTTCATGCCCGCGGTGCGCATGATCTGTACGCAGGCGTCGATCGCGCTTTGCGGCAGTTGTGTGAACTCGCTGTGGTCGATCGCGATGTCGCACTCGCGCCCCACCGAATCCCGCGCGCGGTGCGCACCCGGCACGCGCGCTTCGATCTCGGCCAGCACCTGCTGCATGCGCGCGTACTGGCGGGCGCGCGTCGCGTCGCTCTGCTGGTATATTTTCAGTAGCTGCCCGCGCTCGTCTCGTAGGCGCTGCGGGCTGTTTTGGCTTGAAGCTCGCGGCAACAGTGCGCACGCGCCGTTCTCTGCCACGATCGCGTCCACGGGCCAGCGGGCAGCCAGCGGCGCACTCCAGCCGACGGGGCGGCCCGTGATCGGGATCAGATGCAGCCCGGCGGCTTTCAGCTCGCCGAGCGCCGCGAGTGCCTCGGGGGTGATCGCGCCGCCGGTCGTGAGCGTGTCGTCGATGTCCGTGAGCACGCCCGTAAGGCGCGCGGGCGGAAACCACCGGGACAGCGGCAGCATCGTCAGCGGCTGTTGCTCAGCGCCAGCCCCGCGTGCTCACGCAGCGGGTGGAAGTGGATCTTCGGAAACCGCTCTTGCGCCAGGCGCACGTCGTAGGGGCTGGTGCACAGGTAGGCGAGCGTGTCGGCCGCGTCGTGGGCCATGCGCAGCGGGTAGGCGTTCTCGAATTCGCGCAACTGCGCGGGCGTGTCGGCCGTGATCCAGCGCGCGCCGGTGTACTGGCAGCCTTCCAGGCGTACGTCACAGTCGTATTCGGTCTTCAGGCGGTGCTGCACCACCTCGAACTGCAACTGGCCTACGGCGCCCAGCAGCATGTTGCCGCCGGCGTCGGGTTTGAAGACCTGGATCGCGCCTTCCTCGCCGAGCTGCATCAGGCCCTGCTGCAGCTGCTTGGTGCGCAGCGGGTTCTTCAGCACCACGGTCATGAACATCTCGGGCGCGAAGAAGGGCAGGCCGGTGAACTGCAGGCTGGGCCCGTCGGTGATGCTGTCGCCCAGCTGCACGCCGCCGTGGATCGTGAAGCCGATGATGTCGCCCGCGTAGGCCTCATCCACGGCCTCGCGCCGCTGGCTCATGAAGGTGACGACGGAGGTGGGCCTGAGCTCCTTGCCGGTGCGCTGCACCTTCATCTTCATGCCCGGCGTGTACTTGCCGCTGGCCACGCGCACGAAGGCGATGCGGTCGCGGTGGTTGGCGTCCATGTTGGCCTGCACCTTGAACACCACGCCCGAAAAGCGCTCGTCTTCCGGGCGGATGGTGACGGCTTCGCGCTGGTGGTCCGCCTCGTGCCAAGCCACGCGCGGGCCGGGCGGCGGCGACATGTCCACCACCGCGTTGAGCACCTCCTGCACGCCGAAGTTGTTCACGCCCGAGCCGAAGAACACGGGCGTGAGCTTGGCCGCGAGGAAGGCCTCGTGGTCCCACGCGGCGGAGGCGCCCACCGCCAGCTCCATGCCCTCCAGCGCCTCGTCGAAGGCGCTGCCAAAGCGCTTGCGCAGCTTGTCCGTCTCGCTGAGCGGAATGACCTCGAAGTCCTGCGGGCGCTTGTCGGTGCCGGCCTGGAACACGGTCATGCTGCGCGTGCGCAGGTCGATGATGCCGCCGAAGGTCTTGCCGTGGCCCACGGGCCAGGTGATGGGGCAGCAGGGCATGCCGAGTTCGCGCTCGACTTCGTCCAGGATGTCGAGCGCGTCGCGCACCTCGCGGTCCATCTTGTTGACGAAGGTGATGATGGGCGTGTCCCGCTGGCGGCAGACTTCGATGAGGCGCTTGGTCTGCGCCTCCACGCCGTTGGCCGCGTCGATCACCATGAGCGCCGAATCGACGGCGGTGAGCACGCGGTAGGTGTCTTCGGAGAAATCCTTGTGGCCCGGTGTGTCCAGCAGGTTGATGACGTGCTCGCGGTAGCTCATCTGCATCACGCTGGAGGCCACCGAGATGCCGCGCTGCTTTTCGATCTCCATCCAGTCGGACGTGGCGTGGCGGCTCGCCTTGCGGCCCTTCACGGCTCCGGCGATCTGGATCGCGCCGGAGAACAGCAGCAGCTTTTCCGTCAGCGTGGTCTTGCCCGCGTCGGGGTGGGAGATGATGGCAAAGGTGCGGCGGCGCCGTACTTCAGAGGCGTAGGACACGGGGAGATTTCTGGGACAGGCGCGTGGCGCGCCGGCCGCGGATCTGGCAGGCAGTCGCGCCGGTCACGGGAGTTTCAATTTTAGCTTTGTGTGAGCCCCACCCACGCAGGCAGATGCGCCATGTGCTGCAGCACGTCGACCGCGCCCGCGTCGCGCAGTTGCTCCGGAGTGCTGATGGCGCCCACCGGCGGGCAATAGCCGACGACGATGGCGCCCGCGTCGCGCCCCGCGCGCACGCCGACGGGGGTGTCTTCCACGACGAGGCAGCGCTCGGGCGCGACGCCCACGCTCGCGGCCGCGGCCAGGTAGACGTCGGGCGCAGGCTTGCTGCGCGGCAGCTCATGGCCGCTGAAGACGTGCGTGCCGAAGTACGTCGCCATGCCCAGGTGGCGCAGTTGCATCTCCACCTTGGCGCGGTCCGCGCCCGAGGCGCAGGCGATGCGGCCATCGAACCGCGCATGCATCGCGCGCACCGTGTCGAGCGCGCCGGGAATCGCCTGCAGCTCGCTTGCGAGCCGCGCGTCGCGCCGCGCGTAGAACGCGGCCATCCATGCGTCGGTCAGCGCCTGGCCGGTCTCGCGCTCGATCCGCGCGGCCTCGCTGCGCACCGCCTTGCCGATGAAGGTGCGCAGGCACTCGGCGGGGCTCAGCGCCCAGCCGCAAGCGTTGAGCATCTCGCAGAGCACACCGTTGGTGATCGCCTCGCTGTCGGCAAGCACGCCGTCGCAGTCGAACAGCACGGCCTCGTACGTCACGACCGTGCTCCGTCGGCGTGGCCGTGGGGGCGTTGCGGGGTATGGCGGTGCGGGTACGGGTGCATGGCAAGGAAATGTGCGCGCGCCGGATTATCGGTGCCCGGCCACTGCGACAATCGCCCGCCATGCAACCCACCTACGTGCTCACCCTGTCCTGCCCTGACCGTCTGGGGCTCGTGCATGCCGTCTCCGGCTTTTTGCTGGAGCACGGCGGCAATATCGAAGCGGCGGCCCAGTACAACGACACGGCGACCGGCCTGTTCTTCATGCGCGTGCAGTTTGCCTGCGAACGCCACGACCATGCGACGCTCACCGCGCACCTGGCCGCGTTCGCCGAGCCCTACGCCATGCGCTGGGGCCTGCACGACTGCGCCGTCCCGATGAAGACCGTGATCCTCGTGAGCCAGCAGGGCCACTGCCTCAACGACCTGCTGTTTCGCGTCAAGAGCGGGCTGCTGCCGATCCAGATCGGCGCGATCATCAGCAACCACCGGGATTTCTACCAGCTGGCCGCAAGCTACGACATCCCCTTCCACCACATTCCCGTGACGGCGGCCACCAAGGCGCAGGCCGAGGCGCGGCAGCTCGAAATCATCGACGGCGAAGGGGCGGAGCTCGTGGTGCTGGCGCGCTACATGCAGATCCTCTCGGACGGCATGTGCGCGCGCCTTGCGGGCCGCGCGATCAACATCCACCACAGTTTCCTGCCGAGCTTCAAGGGCGCCAAGCCGTACTACCAGGCGCTGGAGCGCGGCGTGAAGCTCGTCGGCGCCACCGCGCACTACGTCACGGCTGATCTCGACGAAGGCCCGATCATCGAACAGGACGTTGCCCGCGCCGACCATACCGACACGGTCGACGATCTTGCCGCGCGCGGGCGCGATACCGAAACCCAGGTGTTGGCGCGCGCCGTGAAGTGGCATAGCGAACACCGCGTGCTGCTCAACGGCCACAAGACCGTGGTGTTTCGCTGATGCGTATGCCATCGCGCTCGCGTGGCACGGCGCAGGCCGTCGTGACGGCCTGGGATCAGCCCGCGAGCGCCTCCCAGCGTTCGAGCGCCTGCATCAGCAGCTCCTCGATCTGCGCGTCGCGCTGGTGCAGCGATGCGGCGCGCTGGCCATCGCTGCGGTAGAGCGTGCCGTCGGCCAGCTCCTCGCGCAGCGCGCGCTGCTCGGCTTCGAGCGCGTCGATCTGCGCGGGCAGTTGCTCCAGCTCCCGCTGTTCCTTGTAGCTGAGTTTCTTTTTCTGTAGCTGCTCGCGCTTTTCTGGAGCGGCCTCAGACGCGGTTCTTGTCGTATTTTTCGGCGCGGGCGGGTCGGCCTTCAGCGCGCGGCTGCGCTGCGACTGCGCGAGCCAGTCCTCCACGCCGCCCTCGTATTCGCGCCAGTACCCCGGCCCCTCGTACGCAATGATGCTGGTGACCACGTGGTCCAGAAAGCGGCGGTCGTGGCTCACGAGGAAGACCGTGCCGTCGTAGGTCTGCAGCAGCTCTTCGAGCAGTTCGAGCGTGTCGATGTCGAGATCGTTGGTCGGCTCGTCCAGCACCAGCACGTTGGCCGGGCGCGCGAACAGCCGCGCGAGCAGCAGGCGGTTGCGCTCGCCGCCCGAAAGCGACCGCACCGGCGACCGCGCCCGCGCGGGTGAAAAGAGAAAATCGCCCAGGTAGCTGCGCACGTGCTTGCGCTGCGCGCCGATCTCTATCCATTCGCTGCCGGGGCTGATGAAATCCTCCACCGTCGCGTTCAGGTCGAGTTGCGCGCGCATCTGGTCGAAGTACGCCACCTGCAGCCTGGCGCCGAGGCGCACGCTGCCGCTGTCCGGGGCGAGCTCGCCGAGCATCAGCTTGAGCAGCGTCGTCTTGCCCGCGCCATTGGGGCCGACCAGCCCCACCTTGTCGCCGCGCAATACCGTGGTGCTGAAGCCCCGCACCACGACGTTGTCGCCGAACGCCTTGCACACCTCCTCAAGCTGCCCGACGATCTTGCCCTGGTAGCCGCCCTCGGCACCCGAATCGACCGCCATCTTCACGCGCCCCAGTGCGTTGCGGCGCCCCGCGTGCTCCGAACGCAACATCTGCAGGCGTGCGATGCGGCTCTGGCTGCGCGTGCGCCGCGCCTCCACACCCTTGCGTATCCACACCTCTTCCTGCGCCAGCAGCTTGTCCGCCTTGGCGTGGGCAGTGGCTTCCTGCGCCAGCTGCTCGGTCTTCTGGCGCTGGTAGGCGGCGAAGTTGCCGGGATAGGACGCGAGCGCGCCGCGGTCGAGCTCCACGATGCGCGTCGCAACGCGATCGAGAAAGCTGCGGTCGTGCGTGATCGTCACAACGCTGCCCGCGAACCCGAGCAGCAGATCCTCCAGCCACTCGATCGCGTCGAGGTCCAGATGGTTGGTTGGCTCGTCCAGCAGCAGCACGTCGGGCCGCTGCACCAGCGCCTGCGCCAGCGCGACCCGTTTTTTCGTCCCGCCCGAAAGCTGGCCCACGATCGCGTGCTCGTCCAGATGCAGCCGCTGCAGTGCCTCGCGCACGCGCTGCTCCCAGTTCCATGCATCCTGCGCTTCGATCAGCGCCTGCACCGCGCCCAGCTCCGCGGCGCTGCCCGCGCGCTGGTATTGCTCGCGCAGGGCGATGGCATCGGCAACTCCTTGGGCGACCGCTGTGAAGACCGAAGCATCGCCATCCAACACTGGCTCCTGGGCGACGTAGGCGATACGCACGCCCTGCTGCACGACGAGCGCCCCGTCATCCAGCGGCGCGAGACCCGCAAGCACCTTGAGCAGCGAAGACTTGCCGGTGCCGTTGCGCCCGATCAGGCCGACCCGCTCGTTTGTCTCGAGCGCAAAGCCGGTCTTGTCCAGCAGCGGCAGGAGCCCGAACGCGAGCTGCCCATCGATCAGGGTCATCAGTGCCATGCGCCGAATTATCCAGTGCGCGGGGGCGTCAGCGCATTTTTTTCGCTGGTTCTTGGATGCGCCTTCAATTTTGATATACAATGCAAGGCTTCGCTGATCGCAGCGAGTCCTTGCTGGTTGTGTT
>JAIXLP010000022.1 GCA_026954015.1 Burkholderiales bacterium
GCCTGGACCCCTCGCGCATCAGCGCCCAGGTCACGCGCGGCGTGGCCGAGCTGCTGGCGCGCCTGGCCACCTCGCTCGAAGCGGGCCTGCGCGGCGACGCGACGGGCGCCGAAGATTCAGAGCCAAATCGGCCCGCAGCGCCCGTCCATCAAGCGCGGGCAGCTTCCGAAACCGTAGCTGCCTACCTCACCCGGTGCCTGTTCAGCATGTTCGCCGAAGACGTGCAACTGCTGCCCGAAGGCAGCTTCCTCGGCCTGCTGCAGGCGCACCGGGGCGACCCGGACACCCTGCGCCAGATGCTGCGCATCCTCTGGTCCGACATGGACCACGGCGGCTTCAGCGCGGCGCTGGCCAAAAAGGTGCTGCACTTCAACGGCAAGCTCTTCAAGGGCGCGCAGGAGCCGGGCTACAGCCTGCTGCTCACCCCCGCGCAGGTCGATCTGCTCATCGAAGCCGCGCGCGCCGACTGGCGCAACGTGGAGCCCGCCATCTTCGGCACGCTGCTCGAGCGCGCGCTCGACCCCGTGGAGCGCCACGCGCTGGGCGCGCACTACACGCCGCGCGCGTATGTGGAGCGCCTGGTGCTGCCCACGGTGATCGCGCCGCTGCGCGCCGAATGGGACAACGCCCGCGCCGCCGCGCTGGTGCTGGCGCACGAAGCCGCGCAGCTGGAAGGCCGCGCCGCGCAGGAAAAACTCGCGCAGGCCAGGGGCGAGGTGCGCGCCTTTCACCACCGCCTGTGCACCCTGCGCGTGCTCGACCCGGCCTGCGGCAGCGCCAACTTCCTCTACGTGACGCTGGAGCACCTCAAGCGCCTGGAAGGCGAAGTGCTCAACCAGCTCGAAGAACTCGGGCAGACGCAGGACCAGCTCGGCTTCGAGGGCGAGACGGTGACGCTGCAGCAACTGCGCGGCATCGAGCTCAACGAACGCGCCGCCGCGCTCGCCGAACTCGTGCTGTGGATCGGCTACCTGCAGTGGCACATCCGCACGCGGGGCAACGCCAGCGTGGCCGAACCCGTGGTGCACAACTACGGCAACATCGAATGCCGCGACGCCGTGCTCGCCTGGGACGCGCAAGAGCCCGCGCATGACGATGCCGGGCGCTTGCGCACGCGCTGGGACGGCGTCAGCTTCAAGCCCCACCCCGTCACCGGCGAGCCGGTGCCCGACGAAGCCGCGCAGGTGCCGCAATGGACGTACCTGAACGCGCGCCCCGCCGCCTGGCCGCAGGCGGATTTCATCGTGGGCAATCCGCCGTTCATAGGCAACAAGCGCATGCGTGAGGCGCTCGGCGATGGCTACGCCGAGGCGCTGCGCGCTGCGTGGAAGGATGTGCCGGAGAGCGCCGACTTCGTGATGTATTGGTGGCACCACGCCGCGCAGCTCGTCGCTGGTGGGCAGGCGCAGCGCATGGGGCTGATTACCACCAACAGCCTGACCATGGTGTTCAACCGCCGCGTGGTGCAGGCGGCGCTGGACGCGGGCACGCATCTGGAGATGGCGATCGCCGACCACCCGTGGGTGGACAGCGCCAGCGGCGCCGCCGTGCGTATTGCCATGACGGTGCTGGCCGCCGGGGACGGCGATGGCGAGCTGCTGACTGTGACCGACGAGCAGCCGGGCGAGCACGGCGAAGTGCTCGTGGCGCTGGCGGCGCAGACCGGGCTGGTGCATGCCGATCTGGCGGTGGGTGCGAACGTAGCCGCCGCGCAGAAGCTGCAGGCCATGACCGGCCTGTCGGTGAACGGCATGATGCGTGCCGGTGAGGGCTTTCTTGTCACGCCGGAGCAGGCGCAGGCCCTCGGCTTGGGGAGCACGCCGGGGCTGGAAAAACATATTCTGGATTTCCGCAACGGCCGCGACCTGACGGATAGCCCGCGAGGCATCAAAGTCATCGACGCCTTTGGCTTGAGCGCCGAGGAATTGCGCGACAGCTATCCCGCCGTATACCAGTGGCTGCTGGAGCGCGTGAAACCCGAGCGCGATCAAAACAACCGCGCCCGGCTGCGCGAACAGTGGTGGGTCTTTGCCGAGCCGCGCAAAACGCTGCGCGCGGCGCTGCGGGGCTTGCCTCGCTACATCGCCACCGTGGAGACCACCAAACACCGCGTGTTCCAGTTCTTGCCCGTGGCTGTGCTCCCGGAGCACAAGCTGGTCGCCATCGCCCTGGACGACGCCTTTGCCTTGGGCGTACTCTCCAGCCAGACACACATCGACTGGGCGCTGGCCACGGGCGGCAGGCTCGGCGTTGGGAACGACCCGGTCTACAGCAAATCCCGCTGCTTCGACACCTTCCCCTTCCCCGACGACGACACCGGCCTGACCCCCGCCCTGCGCACCCGCATCGCCGACCTGGCCGAGCGCATCGACGCGCACCGCAAGCGCGTGCTGGGGCAGGGCACGCCGGGCCTGACCCTCACCGGCCTGTACAACGTGCTCGCCGCGCTGCGCGAGGGCCGCGCCTTGACGCCCAGGGAAAAGACCCTGCACACGCAGGGCCTCGTCGGCGTGCTGCGCGAACTGCACGACGAGCTGGACGCCGCCGTGCGCGCCGCCTACCGCCTGCCCCCCGACGCCGACACCGACGCCGTGCTCACCCTTCTGGTGCAGCTCAACGCCGAGCGCGCCCGCGAAGAGGCCCAGGGCCGCGTGCGCTGGCTGCGCCCGGCCTTCCAGCATCCCCAAGAATTGCCTCAATCCCAGGAGCTGCCCGCGCTGGGTGGACAAGCGCTGGAGGCCGATTCGAGCACCGAAAAATCACTATTGAAATCGCAGCAAGCCGCCCCCCAGCCCTGGCCCGCCACCCTGCCCGAACAGGTGCGCGCCGTCGCCGCCGTGCTCACCGGAAGCAGCGCGCCGCTCACCCTCGCCGCCATCGAATCGCGCTTCAAGGGCCGCGGCCCCTGGAAGAAGGGCCTGCCCACGCTCCTGCAAACCCTCGCCGCGCTGGGCCGGGCGCGCGTGCAAGATGACTTGTGGCGGGCAGGTTAGACTTGTTAAATACGTATATTTAACTTATAAACAGCCTATGAACGCGATCGAGTGGAAGCCCAAGGCGGTCAAGCAATTGCTCAAGCTCGATCGCACGGTGCAGGTTCGAGTGCGCGATGAAGTGGGTGCCAAGCTGGCGGTGTACCCGTTCGGCTCCGGCGTCAAGGCCTTGGTGAACCACGCTTACGGGTATCGCCTTCGGGTCGGTGACTGGCGGGTGTTGTTCGATTTTTCAAGCGGCACGGCCTGCATCGTGAGCATCGAGGAAGTGAGGAAACGCGATGAACGCACGTATTGAATTCCAGACGCTGGTGGGGGCGGACGGTCAGCCCGCCTTCGTGGTGGTGCCGTATGCCGAATTTGTGCGCATGACGGGGTTTTCACCCGGCACCATCCCGCATGCCGTGGTCAGCGCGCAGGTGGACGGCGCCAGCGCCATCAAGGCGTGGCGCGAGCACCTGCGGCTGACGCAGGCTGAGGTGGCCGCGCGCATGGGTATCACGCAAGCGGCGTTTGCGCAGATGGAAGTGGCCCGTCGCCCGCGCAAGGCCACGCTGCAGAAGGTGGCCGAGGCGCTGGGGCTGCAGGTGGAGCAGTTGGCATGACGCATCCGTCAGCAAAACCCGAGCCCGCGCCCGTGCGGTTGGATCAAGATGCCGCGACTGCGCGGCAGCCCGTGGCGACGCCTGCGCGTGAGGGCTGGGCGCAGGCTGCGCGTGTCGTCGCTGCGCAGGGCGCTGATACGCTGTTGATACACGAGTTCGGCAATGCGGCGGATGAGGAGGGCGACTGGTGAAGTACGACAGCCTGTCTGGTCACCCCCGGTAAAATGCCCGCCGTCCTTTCCCCTCGCGCGCGAGCAGGCGCGTTTCCCGCATGGCCAATGCCTCAATGATGGCGAACGCGATCCGCGCGCTCGCGATGGATGCCGTTCAACGCGCGAACTCGGGCCACCCCGGCGCGCCCATGGGCATGGCCGACATGGCCGTCGCGC
>JAIXLP010000006.1 GCA_026954015.1 Burkholderiales bacterium
GCCGATTCCGCCCAGCTTCGATGAACCCGCCAATGACAACGGGCCTGGGCAGGAGAACTCGCCATGAATGACGTGACCATCATCGACCGCTTCCTCGATACGTTCTCGCGCTACATCGACTCGGGCTTTGGCCTGCTGCATGGCGAGGTGGCGTTTCTGACTGCCACGCTGATCGTCATCGACATGACGATCGCCGGCCTGCTCTGGGCGATGGGCCATGCCACCGGCCAGGGCGAGGACGTGATCGCCAAGCTGATCCGCAAGGTGCTCTACGTCGGCGCCTTCGCCTACATCATCGGCAACTTCAACTGGCTGGCCGGCATCGTGTTCCGCTCGTTCGCGGGCCTGGGCCTGACGGCCAGCGGCTCGACCTTGAGCATGGGCAACTTCCTGCAGCCGGGCCGGCTGGCGAAGGTCGGCATCGACGCCGGGGCGCCGATCCTCAAACAGATCGGCGACATGGCGGGATTCCCCGAGGTGTTCGTGAACATCACGCCCATCGTCGTGATGTTCCTCGCGTGGCTGATCGTCCTGCTGTGCTTCTTCGTGCTGGCGATCCAGCTTTTCATCACGCTGATCGAGTTCAAGCTGACGACGCTGGCGGGCTTCGTTCTGGTGCCGTTCGCGCTCTGGAACAAGACCGCGTTCCTCGCTGAAAAGGTCTTGGGCAACGTGGTGTCGTCGGGCATCAAGGTGTTGGTGCTGGCCATCATCGTGGGCATCGGCTCGGGCCTGTTCGCCGAGTTCCAGGTGCAGCCAGCCGAGCCGTCCATCGACCATTCGGTCGTCGTCATGCTGGCCTCGCTGACCCTGCTGGCGCTGGGCATCTTCGGGCCGGGTATTGCGACCGGGTTGGTTTCAGGTGGCCCGCAGCTTGGCGCGGGCGCGATGGCCGGTGCCGCGCTGGGCGCGGCCGGCGCTGCGGTTGCCGTGGGCGCAGCGGCCACGGGCGTCGGTGGCGCCGTCGCAGCCGGCGCACGCATGGCCCCGGCTGCTGCCAAGCTGGCCGGCAGCGGTGCTCGCGCGATGGCATCGACCGCCGGCAGTGCCAAGTCGGCATATCAGGCCGGCTCGGCTTCGGCGGGCGGCGGCCTCAAGGGCGCCGCCGCCGGCGTGGGCAATGTCGCCAAGACCGGCGCGCAAGCCGCCGGGCAGAAGGTTGCCGATGGCGCACGCTCGATGAAGGAGCGTGTCGCTGCCGCCTTCCGGCCCGATGACGCCGCCGCGTCTGGCGGCCCGCAGGGCGCAGCCGATTCCGCAGCGCCTGCCGCTGCCGAACAGCCCGCCTGGGCCAAACGCCTGCACCGCAGGCAGCAACTCACCCACGCCGCGACCACCGCCGCTCACACGCTGCGCGGTGGCGATGGCGGCAGCTCCAGCCAAGGCCCGAGCCTGCGCGATTCCGATTCATAAGGAGACGAACCATGCGATTCAAAAGACCCCAAGTGCGCTACGCCGACACGCCGCAGCCAGCCACGCCGTACCAAGCCGCCGGCCAGGTGTGGGACGAGCGCATCGGCTCGCCGCGCGTGCAGGCGAAGAACTGGCGCTTGATGGCCTTCGGCTGCCTCGCGCTCGCGCTGCTGATGGCCGGTGGCCTGGTCTGGCGCTCGGCGCAGTCCATCGTCACGCCCTATGTGATCGAGGTCGATCAGGCTGGGCAGGTGCGTACCGTGGGCGAAGCCGCCACGCCGTACCGGCCCAGCGATGCCCAGGTGGCCTACCACCTGGGCCGCTTCATCGGCCTGGTGCGTTCGCTGTCCATCGACCCCATCGTGGTGCGGCAGAACTGGCTCGATGCCTACAACTACACCACCGACAAGGGCGCCGTGGTGCTCAACGACTACGCCCGCATGAACGACCCGTTCGCGCGCATCGGCAAGGAGTCGGTGACGGTGCAGATCACTTCCGTGACCCGCGCCAGCGACACGTCGTTCAACGTGCGCTGGACGGAGACGCGCTACGTCAACGGCGCACTGGATCGCACCGAACGCTGGAACGCGGTGATTTCCATCGTGCAGCAGACCCCGCGCACCGAGCAGCGGCTGCGCAAGAACCCCTTGGGCATCTACGTCAACGGCCTGTCGTGGAGCCGCGAACTCGATTCATCCGAAGGAGCCAAGCCATGAATCCGTATTTCCGTAAATCCGTTTTGCCGCTGATCCTGCTGGCAACAAGCGTCTTGTTTGCAGGCTGCGCCACGCAAGGCACGCCGCCGCCGGTCATCTCGCTGGATGAGCCCGTGCAGGCCCAGCCGCTGCCCGAGGCACCGAAGCCGGTGGAGGTCGTGACCGTGCCCGAGGTGTTGCCGATGCCGGCGCAGATGAAGCCTGTAGCGGACGCCAAGCCTGCGGCGGAGCCCGCCGACGAAACCGTGCGCGTAGCCCGCGCCAATGCCGAGGCGCGCATTGCGCCCACGCGCGAGGGCTACGTCAATGCCATTCAGGTCTGGCCCTTCACTGATGGCGCACTGTACCAGGTCTATGCGGCCGTGGGCCGCGTGACTGTGATCGCGCTCCAGCCGGGCGAAGAACTGGTGACGGTCGCCGCTGGCGATACCGTGCGCTGGATCGTGGGTGACACATCGAGCGGCAGCGGCGATGCGCTGCGCGTCAATGTGATGGTGAAGCCCATCCGTTCGGGCCTGAAGACCAATCTCGTCATCACGACCAGCCGCCGGACGTACCTGCTGGAGCTGACCTCGACCGAGAAGACGTGGATGGCCTCGGTGTCCTGGGAGTATCCCAAGGACAGGATGCTGGCTTTGCAGCGCCAGGCGCAGGCGGCCAGCGCCGCCGCGCCGGTCGATAGCGGCCTGTCGCTGGAGAAGATCCGTTTCCGCTACGCGGTCAGCGGCAGCAATCCGCCGTGGAAGCCGCTGCGCGCCTTCGACGATGGCGAGAAGGTCTACATCCAGTTCCCGCCGGGCATTGCCCAGGGCGAGCTGCCGCCGCTGTTCGTGATCGGCGCGCAGGGTGACGGGCAGTTGGTGAACTACCGATTCCGCTCCCCGTACTACATCGTGGATCGGCTGTTCGGCGCGGCCGAACTGCGCCTGGGCGGGGACAAGGGCGACGTGGTGCGGATCGAACGCACGGATGGCACGCGGAGGAACTGACCATGAGCCAGGACGACATTTCTGACCATGCCGCGCCGCAGGCCGGCAAGGTGGCGCCCGAGGCAATGGCGCTGCGCGCGCAGCCGCGCCCGGTCACGCGCCTGAACCGGCGCACGTTGGCCATCCTCACCGGCGGCCTGTCGGTCGCCGTGCTCGGCGCCACGATCTGGTCGTTGCAGCCGCATCGGCGCAATGCGGGCGAGCAGACCGAGCTGTACAACGTGGATCGCGTGTCCAAGTCCGAAGGGTTGGACGGCCTGCCTTCGGACTATTCCAAGCTGCCGCCGAAGGTGCCGGAGCTGGGGCCGCCGTTGCCGGGCGACCTTGGCCCGGCCATCGTGAAGTCTCAGCAGCCCGTGACACCGACCTATGCGCCGCCGGGCCACGACCCGGAGGATGCGCGGCGCAAGGAGGCCGACGCTGCGGCGGCCTCGACGGTGTTCTTCCGCGCGGGCCAGCAGGGCAAGGCCGCAGCGCCTGCCGCTACGGCTGTGCCGGGCGGCGCCTTGGCGGGCTTCGACCCGCTCGCCGCTGGGCCAGCCTCGACGGCGGCCCAGCCATCCGACCCGACTGCCGTGCAAAACCGGCAAGACCAGAAAGAGGCTTTCCTGAAAGGCGGTTCTACGGAAACTCGCAATTCCGGCAATCTGCAAATGCCGGCCTCGCCCTACCAGGTGATGGCCGGAACGGTGATCGCGGGCGCGCTGGTGACGGGCATCAAGTCGGACTTGCCGGGCGACGTGATCGCCACGGTGACGGAGCCGGTCTATGACACGGCCACGGGCAAGTTCCTGCTGATCCCGCAGGGCTCGCGCATCCTGGGCAAGTACAACAGCCAGGT
>JAIXLP010000028.1:0-87084 GCA_026954015.1 Burkholderiales bacterium
CCCAGCGCACCGCGTCCATGATGTTGGACTTGCCGCAGCCGTTGGGGCCGACCACGCCGACGAGCTGGCCCGGCAACTGGAATTGCGTGGGCTCGGCAAACGACTTGAAGCCGGAGAGTTTGATGGCGGTCAGGCGCACGGCGAGCGGTGCCAGGCAGGAAGGGAAAACGCGTAGGGGTGAATCATAGCGAGGCGCCAGGTGGCGCCTGTTGCACAAAAAAACCAGGCCCCAGCGCTTGTCCAGCAAGCGCCGCAAGCTATGGATTCAGGTGCAAAAGCCGCAGCCGCTACTGCAGCCGCCAGCGCCGCGTGCCCCAGTCCACGGTGAGCGCATCCTGCGGCCCGGCCGCACCGTCGGCGCCGCCATCTGCCAGACTCACCGGCTGGCCCAGCGCGTGCGTGAGCGCCCGCGCAACCTCGGCGGGCGAGAACACGAGCAGCACCGCGCCCACGAGGCGCCCCTCCTGCCCGCTCTCGGCCGTGCGGTGGTCCCGCGCCGCGAGCACCAGCGCCTGCACCGGCGCCGTCTCCCCCCGCATGGACCAGGGGGCGCTGGCCACCAGCTCGCCCGTGCTCCCGCTGCGCTCGCAGGCCTGCAAAAGCGCGGGGGCGGCGTGCAGCTCGAAGCCGAGCGCGGCGTCGCGCCCGGCCGAGGGCCAGAGGCAGGTCAGCACATATGCCGCACCTTCGGGTAGCGGCGGGTGGATTGCAAACTGCACGGGCACCCGGCCGCTCAGGTGCACGTCGGTGCGCGCCGCCTGCAGGAAGGCCTCGCGCCCATCGGGCGGTACGTGGCGCACCAGCGCCACCTCGATCAGTCCCGGATGCCGGCGCAGCAGGTCCATCTCGCTCGCGGTGCGCTCGAATTCCCGGCGCGTCAGGTCGGGGCGCAGCTGCACCAGCGCCTGCAGACCGCGCAGCACATCGGCGTACCCGTTCAGGTGCGCCCGCAGCAAGGCGGCGGCGGCGCCGCTGTCCCGCGCATGTGCTGCCCACGCCCAGGGCGCGCCGGCAGCAGCCAGCAGGCCCAGCACCAGCGTGCGCCGGGTCTGCGGCGCCCCGCTGCCCCGGCATGCGGAAAGAGACATGGACGGGCACCTCCCATCAACACCTCAAGGCCTGCCAGCATACGCCGCCGCAGTCCGTGTCGCAGGGCGGCGCAGCAGGCTCAGAAACTGCCGCCGGGCCGCGGCTGGTGCGCGGCACGCTCGAGCACGAGCGCCTCGAAGTCCTGCAGCGCCACCGGCTTGCTCAGCAGATAGCCCTGCCACTGGTCGCAGCCGTTGCGCTCGAGGAAGACGCGCTGCTCCTCGGTTTCCACGCCCTCGGCGGTCACCTGCAGCCCGAGGTTTTCCCCGAGCGTGATGATGGCGCGCGCGATCGCCGCTTCGTTGGGGTCCGAGAGCACGTGGCGCACGAAGCTCTGGTCGATCTTGAGCTCATCGAGCGGCAGGCGCTTGAGGTAGGACAGTGACGAGTAGCCGGTGCCGAAGTCGTCGAGCGAGAAGTTCACGCCGTAGCGCTTGAGCTGCGCCATCTTGGCGATCGTGCCTTCGATGTCCTGCAGCAGCATGCTCTCGGTGAGCTCCAGCTTGAGCGAGCGCGGGGGCGCGCCCGTGCTCGCAAGCAGCGCCAGCACCTCGGCCACGAAGCCATCCTGGCGGAACTGCACCGCGCTCACGTTGACCGCGACGCTCAGGTCCGAGAACACGGGGTGGCTGCTCCAGCGCGCAAGCTGCTCGCACGCGCTTTGCATCACCCACTTGCCCAGCACCGTGATGAGACCGCTTTCCTCGGCCAACGCGATGAATTGCGCGGGCCGCACGAGCCCACGGGCCGGATGCTGCCAGCGCACCAGCGCCTCGGCGCCAACGATGCGCCCGCGCTGCATCTTGGGCTGGTAGTGCAGCAGGAACTGGCCGGCCGCGAGCCCCTCGCGCATGTCGCGTTCGAGCTGCACGCGCTCGGCGATCGTTGCCTGCATCGCCGGGTCGAAGAAGCGCAGCGTGTGGCGCCCCGCCGCCTTGGCCGCGTACATCGCCACGTCGCTGCGCTTGATGAGCTCGTCGGCCGAGACCTCGCGCCCCCAGAACAGCGTGATGCCCACGCTCAGCGTGGTGCGCAACAGGTCACGCCCGCCGCCCAGGTCGAACGGCTCGTCGACCGCAGCGAGCAGCGCGGAGGCAAGGTCCTCAGCCGCGGCGGCGGCCTCGCGCGCGTCCCGTGCCAGGTCGCCGAGCACGATGACGAACGCATCGCCGCCGTGGCGCGCGACGGTGTCTTCCGCGTTCACCTGCGCGCGGATGCGCAGCGCCACGAGCGCGAGCAGCCGGTCGCCGACGTCGTGCCCCAGCGTCTCGTTGATGATCTTGAAGCGGTCGAGCCCGAGCATCAGCACCGCACCATGGCGCTCGAAGCGCGCCGAGCGCGCCAGCGCCTGACCGAGCCGGTCCTGCAGCAGCCGGCGGTTGGCCAGGCCGGTGAGCAGGTCGGTCTGCGCGAGGTAGGCGATCTCCTGCTCGGCGTTGCGCCGCTGGCTCTGGTCCACGAGCACCAGGACGCGGCTGTCGCCGAGCGCCATGCCCGAAAGCTCCACCGGGCGGCAGGTGCCGTCGCGTGCGGTGAGTTCGAACTCGACCGGGTGGATCGCGCCGTCGGCCTGCATCTGCGCCGCCTTGCGCGAGCGCGTCCAGACACCGCGGGCGCGCGCGCGCTCCTGCTCGTCGGGCACCACGAGGCGCCACCAATGGTCGGCGTCGGGCGCCTCGTCCTTGTCGTAGCCGCAAATCTGCACGAAGCGCTCGTTGAGGAACATCACGCGCCCGCCCTCGACCTGCGCAACGCCCACGGGCATGTGGTTGAGGATGTCGCGCAGGTGCCGCTCGCTGCGCGCCAGCGTCTCCTGCATGTGCTTGCGCTCCGTGATGTCCTGCACCACCATGAGGTGCGAAGGCGCATCCGCGCCCACCACGTGCAGCAGCGTCACCGCCACGTCCGTCCACAGCACGCTGCCGTCCGCGCGCAGGTAGCGCTGTTCCTCGCGCACCTCGGGGACGGCGCCCGAGACCAGCTTGCGCAGCGACGCGCGGCTGGCCGCGAGGTCGCGCGGGTCGGTGTAGTCACTGGCACTGGCCTGCCGCAGCGCGGCCTCGGTGCGCCCGAGCATCTCGCAAAAACGCCGGTTGGCGCGCTGCACCCGTCCCGTGACCGAATCGAACTGCACAATGCCCACCGCCGCCTGGTTGAACACCGCCCGAAAGCGCTCGTCGCTGCTTTGCTGCGCCAGGTGCGCCGCCTGGGCCGCTGCCTGCGCCTGCAGCCGGCGCAGCGACAGCAAGGCCACGAGCGCGGTGAGCAGCACGGTGACGAGCGCGGCGATCGACGCGGCCGCTGCCGGGCGCGAACGCTCGGTGGCCGAGAGCAGCTCATCCCCCGGCATGAGCCGCGCCTGCCAGCGCCGCCCACCCAGCGGCAGGATGGTCTCGCGGCCCGTGCGCGCATCCCAGGCTGCGTCGCCATACGCCGCCAGCGGCTGCGTGGGCACCTTCCAGGTGGCCGCGACCAGCCCGGCGTCGTCCAGGGTCAGCGACAGACCCTTGAGCTGCCCGTTCGCGCGCAGCACCTCGACGACCGAGGACAGGCGCAGCGTGAGCGCGACCGTGCCGATGAAGCCGGTCTGCATGTCGCCGTCGTTGGCATGGTCGAACACCGGCAGGCGCAGCGTCACGCCGACGCCATAGGGCTGCTCCGTGGGCGCGGACGCGGCGAGCTGCCCGGTGCGCCGCGCGCGCGCGAACGCCTCCAGGTTGGACGGCTGCGCGTGCAGCTCCAGCCCCAGCTGGTCTTCGTTGCCCGCCACGGGCCAGACGAAATCGACAACGAAATACTCGGGCAGCGTGCGCGCCGGGTGCACGACGTAGCGCTCGGGCGAGCGGCCGCTCAGATGCCCGTCGCCGCGGGCCTGCGTTTCGAACGCCTGCAACTGCGCCGCGGGCACGGCGCGCACGAAATCCGCATGCGCCACGCTCGGGTGTGTGCGCACGATATCCAGCTGGTTCACGGCCCACTCGAAATCGCGCCGGCTCAGATTCGGGTTCACGCTGAGCAGCGCCCGCAGGCCGGAAAGCAGATCCACCTGCGCATCCACATGCCGGCGCAGCGCGTCGAGGAAGGCCTGCGACTTCGCCGCGAAGCGTTCCTGCACGAGCTCCTGGCGCAAGCCCTGCTGGTAGCTCCACACGGCCCAGGTCCCCAGACTGCCGAGCAGCGCCACGGCCACCGCCGGCAACCAGTGCGAGAGCAAGCGGCGAAGGGACGAGGAGGACGAAGACCAGGGCATCGGCAGACGGTGCGGCGCGAAGCGGACAAGCATAGCTGGCAAACGCCCCGGCTCAAGCCTTCGCGACGGGCGCCAAGGCCGGAACAGCGCGGTGATTGCGCCCCATGCGCCAGCGTTGACAGGCGCGGCCCACCCGGTCACGGCAGCAGGCGCACCGCCTCGGCCTGCGCCGCCTCCTTCAGGAACGCCCACACCGCCTGGATGCGCGCCTGGTGCTTGCCCTCGGCCGGCATGCTCATCCAGAAGGTGCGGGTAAAGCGCAGCTCGCCCGGCAGCACGCGCGCGAGCTGCGTGTCGCGGTCGGCGACGAACGCGGGCAGCACCGCCAGGCCCGCGCCCGCGCGCACCGCCTGGTACTGCGCCATGATGCTGGTGGAGCGCAGCGTGAAGCGCGCGGGCGGAAACACGTCGTCGAGGAACTGCAGTTCCTTGGTGAACAGCAGGTCGTCCACGTAGTTGATGAACTCGTGCGCGCGCAGGTCTTCGCGCCGCGTGATGAGCGCGTGGCGTGCGAGGTATTCGCGCTCGCCGTAGAGCAGCAGCGTGTAGTCGGTCAGGCGCGTGACGACGACGGAACCGCGTTGCGGGCGCTCCAGAGAGATCACGATATCCGCCTCGCGCCGGGAAAGGTGCAGCATGCGCGGCACCGCCAGCAGGTCGATCGACAGGTGCGGGTACTGCTGCGTGAGCCGTGCCAGGTGCGGCGCGAGGATCAGCGTGCCGAAGCCCTCGGTCGCGCCCACGCGCACCAGCCCGGCCGGCCCACCGGCCGAGGCGTTGGCCGGGGCCGCACGCTCCACGCCCAGCACCGCGGTCTCCATCGCCTCGACCGAGGGCAGGAGCTGGCGCCCCGCCTCGGTCAGCCGGTGGCCGGACGCCTCGCGCACAAAGAGCGGCGCGCCGATGCGTTTTTCCAGTTGCTGGATGCGCCGCGCCACCGTGGTGTGCTCCACCCCGGCGCGGCGCGCGGCGGCCGCGAGCGTGCCGGTGCGCGCCAGCTCGAGGAAGTAGCGCAGGTTGTCCCAGTCGAGCACGGAGGGCTTTTTCATGTGCAAATTTGCAAAGACAAAGTGCACTATTGTCTATTGCATATTCAAATTTGCACAACTACGATAGGCATGCTTTTTTTCACCGACCTTCACAGGAGACACGCGCCATGGACGCATCCACCTCGCAGGGCGTACTCGCCCCCACCGTCAAGCTGCTCATCGACGGCAAGCTCGTCGAATCCAAGACCACGCAGTGGCACGACGTCATCAACCCCGCGACGCAGCAGGTGCTGGCCCGCGTGCCCGAGACCACGCCCGATGAGTTGAACGCCGCCGTCGCCAGCGCCAAGAAGGCCTTCAAGACCTGGCGCAAGACGCCGATCATGACCCGCGCCCGCGTGTTCCTGAAGTACCAGCAGCTCATTCGCGAGCACATGAAGGAACTGGCCGCCATCCTCACGGCCGAGCAGGGCAAGACGCTGCCCGACGCCGAGGGTGATGTGTTCCGCGGCCTGGAGATCGTCGAGCACGCGGCCAACGTGGGCAACCTGCAGCTCGGTGAAATGGGCGAGAACATCGCGCACGGCGTGGACACCTACACGCTGCTGCAGCCGCTGGGCGTGTGCGCGGGCATCACCCCGTTCAACTTCCCGGCGATGATCCCGCTGTGGATGTTCCCGATGGCGATCGCCACGGGCAACACCTTCGTGCTCAAACCCTCGCAGCAGGACCCGATGGTGACCATGCGCCTGTGCGAACTGGCGCTCGAAGCCGGCATCCCGCCCGGCGTGCTCAACGTGGTGCACGGCACGGCCGACACGGTCAACGGCATCTGCGACCACCCGGACATCAAGGCCATCTCCTTCGTCGGCTCGACCAAGGTCGGCACGCACGTCTACCACCGCGCGAGCCTGGCGGGCAAGCGCGTGCAGTGCATGATGGGCGCGAAGAACCACGCCGTGGTCATGCCCGATGCGAACAAGGAACAGGCCCTGAACGCGCTCATCGGCGCCTCGTTCGGCGCCGCCGGCCAGCGCTGCATGGCCATCTCGGTCATGGTGCTCGTGGGTGAAGCGCAGAAGTGGATTCCCGACGTCGTCGCCCGCGCCAAGGCGCTCAAGGTGAACGTCGGCACGGCCGACGGCACCGACCTCGGTCCCCTGATCACCTGCGCCGCGCGTGACCGCGTGGAAGGCCTGATCGAGCGCGGCATCAAGGAAGGCGCCAAGCTCGAACTCGACGGCCGCAAGCCCGCGATCACGGGCTATGAAAAGGGCAACTTCGTCGGCCCGACCGTGTTCAGCAATGTGAAGCCCGGCATGAGCATCTACGACCAGGAAATCTTCGGCCCGGTGCTGTGCATCGTGCAGGCCGACAGCCTGGAGCAGGCGGTGGAGTTCATCAACGCCAACCCCAACGGCAACGGCACGGCGATCTTCACGCGCTCGGGCGCCTCGGCACGCTTCTTCAAGGAGAACATCGACGTCGGTCAGGTCGGCATCAACCTGCCTGTGCCGGTGCCCGTCTCGCTGTTCTCGTTCACCGGCAGCCGTGGCTCCAAGCTCGGCGACCTGGGCCCCTACGGCAAGCAGGTCGTGCTGTTCTACACGCAGACCAAGACCGTGATCGAGCGCTGGTTCGAGGAAGACGAGTACCACGAGATGAACACGACGATCAGCCTGAAGTAAGCCCCTGCCACTCCCTCCCCGCACAGGGAGGGAGTCAAAACCGGCTCCAGCGCTTGCCAGCCAAGCGCGAGCAGCTCATGAATCAACAGGAGACGGCTGCCCATGGACTTTGAACTCAGCGACGACCAGCGCGCCTTCGCCGAGAGCGCCCGCCAGTTCGCGCAGGCCGAATTCGCGCCGCACGCGGCACGGTGGGACGAGGAAGCCATCTTCCCGCGCGAGGCGATAGCCAAGGCCGGCGAGCTGGGCTTTTGCGGCCTGTACGCGCCCGAGAGCGCCGGGGGCTTGGCGCTGCCGCGGCTCGACACCACGCTCGTCTTCGAGGAACTCGCGGCGGTCGATCCTTCCACCACGGCCTTCATTTCCATCCACAACATGGCCACCTGGATGCTCGGCACCTGGGCAACCGATGAAGTGCGCGATGAATGGGGGCCGCAGCTCACGAGCGGCCACAAGCTCGCCAGCTACTGCCTGACCGAACCGGGCAGCGGCTCGGACGCGGCCAGCATCAAGACGCGCGCCGAGCTGCAGGGCAGCGAATACGTGATCAACGGCGGCAAGGCCTTCATCAGCGGCGCGGGCTCCACCGACGTGCTCGTGCTCATGGCGCGCACGGGCGACGCGGGCGCGGGCGGCATCAGCGCCTTTGCCGTGCCCGCGCAGCTGCCCGGCATCAGCTACGGCAAGAAGGAACACAAGATGGGCTGGAACAGCCAGCCCACGCGCCAGATCAGCTTCGACAATGTGCGCCTGCCCGCCAATCACCTGCTGGGCCGCGAGGGCGAAGGCTTCAAGATCGCGATGAAGGGGCTGGACGGCGGGCGCATCAACATCGCCACCTGCTCGGTCGGCGCGGCGCAGGGGGCGCTTGCGCACGCGCAGCGCTACATCCAGGAGCGCAAGCAGTTCGGCAAGCCGCTCGCGGGCTTTCAGGCGCTGCAGTTCAAGCTGGCCGACATGGCCACCGAACTCGTCGCCGCGCGCCAGATGGTGCGCCTGGCGGCAAGCAAGCTCGACGCCGGCGCGCGGGACGCCACCACCTACTGCGCCATGGCCAAGCGCTTTGCCACCGATGCGTGCTTCAACGTCATCAACGAGGCGCTGCAGCTGCACGGCGGCTACGGCTACCTGCGCGACTTTCCGCTGGAGCGCCTCCTGCGCGACGCGCGCGTGCACCAGATCCTGGAGGGCACGAACGAGATCATGCGCGTCATCGTCGGGCGGCGCATGCTTGACGGCGACGCGCCCGACGCCATACGTTAACGATAGCTGTCAGCGCTTGCCAGACAAGGGCCGGAGCCACTTTTAACCACCAAACTTCAGGAGACACGACATGCAAATCGCCTTCATCGGCCTGGGCCACATGGGCGGCCCCATGGCCATCAACCTGCACAAGGCCGGGCACAACGTGCAGGCCTTCGACCTCGTCCCCGCCGCGTGCGAGGCCGCCAAGGCCGCGGGCGTGGCGATTGCCGCCAGCAGCGAGGCGGCAGTCAAGGGCGCCGAAGTCGTCATCAGCATGCTGCCCGCCAGCCATCACGTGGACGGCCTGTACCTGGGCCGTGACGGCCAGGGCGGGCTGCTCGCGCACATCGCCAAGGGCACGCTGGTGATCGACAGCTCCACCATTGCCGCCGCCACGAGCCAGAAGGTGGCCAAGGCGGCGCAGGCCGCGGGCCTGGCCTTCATCGACGCGCCGGTCTCGGGCGGCGTGGGCGGCGCGGTGGCGGGCACGCTCACCTTCATGGTCGGCGGCAGCGATGCCGACCTGGAACGCGCGCGCCCGGTGCTCGAAAAAATGGGCGCCAACATCTTCCACGCCGGCGCCGTCGGCGCGGGCCAGACCGCCAAGATCTGCAACAACATGCTGCTGGGCATCCTGATGATAGGCACCAGCGAAGCGATTGCGCTGGGCGTGGCCAACGGGCTCGACCCCAAGGTGCTCTCCGAGATCATGCGCCGCAGCTCGGGCGGCAACTGGGCGCTCGAAAAATACAACCCCTACCCCGGCGTGCACGAGAACGCCCCGGCGAGCAAGGGCTACGCGGGCGGCTTCGGCACCGACCTGATGCTCAAGGACCTGGGCCTGGCGCAGGAGGCCGCCACCGCCGTGCGCGCCGCGACGCCCCTGGGTGGCCTGGCGCGCGCGCTGTATGCCGCGCACAGCCTCGCGGGGCACGGGCCGGAAGACTTCTCCAGCGTCATCAAGCTGGTGCAAAAGAAGAGCTGAGGCGACGCTGGACAGGTCCCCGCGATGTGGCGCACCCTGCATGGGGATGGGATGCAAGGCGCAAAGCGCAGACATGGCGGTGGCCATGGCGCGCATTTGCAACGCCGCAGACCGCCCCAGGCGGGGATTGCGACGCGCGCGAGGGACGTGTTCAGCGTCGCGCTGACCAGCACCGCGGCAGCGGCATGCTCGCCACCACCGTCCTCGTGACCGTGCTGCTCTACGGCGGCTGGGCGGTGCTGCTGTACCGGCTGCACGTCGCCCTGCACGGCATCGACCCGGACATGTCCGGACGCATCGGCACGCCTTCGCTCTTCTGGACGCCCTTTCACGGCCACGCGCTGCTCGTCGAGCTGATCCGCCGCCGCGACCTGCGCGGCACGCGCTACGCGCCGCTCGCCACGTTGGCCGTCGTGATGCGCGTCTGGGCGCTCGCCACCATTGCGGCCACGGTGTGGCTGTTCTGGGTGGTGTATCGCACGCCCGGAATTTAGGTCGACCCGACCCGAAAGCAAACGTAAATCACGCCCGACGGTCTTGCTCATCCCTCGGCCCGCGACGTAGCATGAAGCCGCAGCGCCTGCCCTCTTGCCGTATCCCCCACCCCGGCGTTGTGGCGCCACCCTTGGCGGGGGCGCCCTCGCACCCTGAACGAGGAACGATCATGACCATCTCAGCCGCCGAACTGGTGCAAAGCGCCAAATCCGCCATCCAGAATCTGAGCCCGGCGCAGGTCGCCGAGGAACTGCGCCGTGGCGAAGCCGTCCTCGTCGACGTCCGCGACGCCCCCGAGCTCACCGCCGGGCGCATACCCGGCGCGGTGCACGCATCGCGTGGCATGCTCGAATTCCATGCCGACCCCGGCTGCACGGCGCACAAGGAGGGGTTGCATCCCGACCGGCGCACCATCCTGCACTGCGCCTCGGGCGGGCGCTCCGCGCTCGCCGTGCGTACGCTGCAGGCGATGGGCTACACCAATGTCGCGCACCTCGACGGCGGCTTCCAGGCCTGGCAGACCGCCGGGCTGCCGATCGAAAAGTAGCCCCGACCGGGCACGCCGCTCAGGCGCCCGAGCCCGGTCGCCTTTGTGCCGGGGGTAGCCACGGCCCCAGCACCTCCTCGGCGAACTCGGACCAGCGGCGGTTGGCCGTGGGGTTTGCGGGGCTGGGATGCAGCAGGTAGTGCACCGCCACCGCATCGCCCACCACGGACTGCACGCGCTGCTGCGCGTAGCGCCCCAGCGCGACGATGGCCTGCGGCGCGAGCAGCGCGATCGCGTGTTCGAGCGCCGCATCGCACGGCCCCTGTATCTGCCGCTGCTCCGCCGCGCTGAGCGCGGAGGGGATGAGGTTGTGCCCCTCGCCCAGAAACAGCAGCGGGCAGTAATTCCAGGTGAAAAAGCGCTCGAAGAACGCCTCGGGCGTGCCCACGCGCTGCGCGGCCCAGCCCCATAGCCGCTTGCCGCTGCCTTCGTCGCGCGCGCACGCCATGCCGAGGATGGGGTACCTGGGGTGCTGCTCGGGCAACGCGCGTGCAAGCTTCGTGTCGATATGCAACCAGTCGCGCACCGCACTCACGTTGCCGAACGGCACGCCCGTCTGCGCCATGCCCCAGGGGCCGGGATTCATGCCGACGATGAGCACCCTGCCCCGGCCCGGGCCGAAGCGCCGCACGAACTGCGCGTAGCCGTCCCACGCATAGACGAGCGGGTTGTACACATGGCTGGGCGTGGACCAGGCGAGACCGTCGAGCTGCCGCCCGAGACGGCGCGCGATCTGTTGCAGTGAAGCGGAACGGGGCATGCGGTGCATGGTAGCGAGAGCGGCAGTCGCATTCAGGGCAACGCTGAACAAGTCCCCGCGATGTGGCGCGCCCTGCGTGGGGATGGGATGCAGGACGCAAAGCGCAGACATGGCCGTAGCCATGGCGAGCATTTGCAATGCCGCAGACCGCCCCGGGCAGGGATGCGACGCGCGCGAGGGATTTTTGTTCAGCGTCGCCCTAACCACGCCCCACCCTGCGGCGCGCGCCGCGCTCCTGCCGGGGCGGCTGCTGGCCTGCCCCCGGCGGCTCGGGCGTCGGCAAGGTGGCCACCTGCCGCTCGGCCTCGCGCAGCGCCGCGCGGGCGTCGGGCAGGCGGGGCCACGGCTGCACGCGCTCGCCCAGGCGCAGCGCCGAGGTCAGGTCGCCAAACGTGGCGCGGCGCCAGTCGCTGATGTTGGGCTCGCGCACGCCGGTAAACACTTCGAGAAAACGCAGCACCGAGGTGTGGTCGAACGGCTCGCTGCAGACCCAGCCGCCCGCCGTCCACGGCGAGACGATGATGCAGGGCACGCGAAAGCCCGCGCCGATGGGCACGCCATCGACGAACTCCCCCGGTGTGCCCGCGGGCGGCAGCGGCGGCGGCACGTGGTCGAACAGGCCGTCGTTTTCATCGTAGGCCAGGATGATCACGGTGCTGGCCCAGACCGCCGGGTTGGACGCCACCGCCTCAATGGCGCGGGCGACGAACGCAGCCCCGGCGGCGGGCATGAAGTCCGGGTGCTCGGATTCGTGGCTCGTCGGAATGAGCCACGAGACCGCGGGCAGGCGGTCGTTGCGCGCGTCCTCTTCAAACGCATCGGCCGCGCCGCGCACCATGGCACGCTGGTGCAGCGGCGAGCCGGGCAGCGCCTGCTGGAACGCCGCAAAGCGCTCCAGCACGTTGCAGCCGTAGTTGTCGCGCTGCTGGTAGACCTTCCACGGCACACCCGCGGCCTGCAGGCGCTCGGCATACGTGATCCAGCGGTAGCCGCCGCGCGGCGCCACGTTGCGGGTAATGGGCCCGCCGCCGCGGCCCTCGGGGTCGATGGTGCCGGTCATCCACATCATGCGATTGGGCCAGGTGGGGCCGAGCACCGCGCTGTGGTACGCATCGCAGACCGTGAACGCCTCGGCCAGCGCGAACTGCAACGGAATGTCGGCGCGCGTGTAGTACCCCATCACATAGGGCGCGGTGCGCGGGTCCACGCGGCGGTGCGCGGTAATCCAGCGGTCCATCCGCCCGCCGTTGCACGCCGCATGCTGCATTGGCCACGAATGGCTCGTCGAGGGAATTTTCTGTGCGCTGCTCGCGCGCGTGTCCAGGTGGAACGGCAGCAGGTAGCCATCGGGGTGCTCCGGGTCGGGCTGATGGAACACGCTCAGGCCGCTGGCCAGGCGCAGCGCCCGCGGGTCGCCGAAGCCGCGCACGCCCGCGAGCGTGCCGAAGTAGTGGTCGAACGAGCGGTTTTCCTGCAGCATCAGCACCACGTGCTTGATCTCGCTCAGCGACGCGGGGCGCGGCAGAGGCTGGGCCAGCGCGCGCCGTACCTGCGGCGGCAGGCGCGCGCAGGCGCAGAGCAGCGAGGCGCTGGCGGCAGCGCCCAGGAGACGTCGGCGCGTGTGGCCGTTACCGGCCTGGATGGATGTGGGCATGGCAAGGTTCGCGCAAGGCGCAGCGTACTCCCGCCGCACCCACCACACACCTACCACGCGCCCCGGTGCTCGGGCACGCGCGCGATCACCGGCAGCATCGCAAGCGACAGCAGCACCAGCGCCGCGTAGCTCGTGGCCAGTACCGCGTCCGGCTCGGTCGAGGTGGCCATCACCGAGGTGATGATGGCCAGCACGACGATCACCCCCAGCTCCTGCGCGGTAGCGCGCAGCGCCGACATCGTCGCGGCGCGCTCGGGCACGAGCTGCAGCGCGGCGTTGCGGCTTGCGGGCCCCATGATGCCCGCGCCCGCGCCGGTGAACAGCGTGGCCAGCGCAAGCCACGCCCAGGGCGAGAGCCCGAAGCGCGGCGTCAGCGCCAGCAGCAGCAGCCCCACCGCGCCCAGCAGCCCGCCCACGTAGAACGGCCAGCGGTAGCCCGTGGCGCGCAGCGCCCACGCGGCCAGCGGCGCGAGCACGAGCGCGACCGCGCTTTGCGGAATCAATAGCGTTCCCGCGTCGAGCGCATCAAGGCCGTAGCGCGTGGCAGCGTACAGCGGCACGAGCGTGATCGCGCCCGTCACCATGCCGCCATAGGTCGCGTTGAGCAGATTCGTCGCCGCGAACCCGCGCCCGTGGATCAGGCGCGGCGGCAAGAAGGGCTCAGCCACGCGGCCGATGTGCCGAAAGAATGCCCAGCCACAGCCGAGCGCCAGCGCCAGCGGCGCGAGAAACTGCCACGAGAGCACGCGCGAACCCGCATCCCCCAGCACGCTCGCAGCCAGCATGCCCGCCAGCACCGACACCCCGGCAAGCAGCATGCCCAGCGCATCCATGCTGCGGCGCAGGCGATCTTCGTGGCGGTCGCGCGGGATGAGCCAGCCGCCCGCCAGCGCCATCGCAAGCCCGATCGGCACGTTGACGAAGAACACGTCGCGCCAGCCCGCATACGTGACGAACAGCCCGCCCAGCACCGGCCCGATGAGCGAGCCCACGGAAAACACCGCGCCGAAGAGACCCAGCACCCGGTCGCGCGAAGCGCCGAACCGCGCGACGACGATGCCCGTGGCCGCGGGCGTGAGCCCCGCGCCGCCGATCGCCTGCAGCGCGCGAAACAGCACCAGCCAGTAGATGTTGGTGGCCAGCGCGCAGGCGAGCGACGCGGCCGCGAATGCCAGCGTGGACGCGAGAAACACGCGCCGGTTGCCCAGCCGCTCCGCCAGACGCCCGCTCACCGGCAGCATCACCACGTAGCCGAACCAGTAGGCGGTGATGGTCCAGCCCGTCCAGTTCATCGGCGCGCCCAGGTCTTCGGCCAGCGCGTGCAGCGCGGTGGCGACGATGGTGGCGTCGATCGACATCATCATCAGCGCCAGCGCGATGACGGCAAAAACCAGGCCGCGCCGCGCGGGCGGCAACCCGGCGCACGCCGCGTCGCCCACGGGCGCCGATGCAGGCACATTCATGACGCCGATTGTCGCGGCCTGCAAGGACCGGCGCTGCCAGCTTCTACACTCCCTACCCCATGACGGTTTTCACCCGCTCCCGATCCTCGCTCGCGCTGCTCGGCTGCGTGGCAGCGCTGGCCGTGCACGCACAAGGTGCTCCCACGCCTGCCGCGCCGACCGCGCTGAGTTTTGCCGAGTCGGTACTGTTGCTCACCGAGCGTTCGGATGCGCTGCTGGGCGCGGGACGCAGCGCCGACGCGGCGCGTGACCAGGCGGAGGCGCTGAAGGCGCTGGCGCTGCCGCGCGTGCACCTGGACGTGCAGGGACTGCGCTACCAGAAGACGGTCAACGTCTCGCTGGGCAACCTGCGCGAGCGCGCGCAAAGTGCCGCGGGCGATGTGCTCGGCGGCATCGCCGGCGCGGGCGTGCCCGGCGTGCCGGGCGCCGCCGTGGGCCCCGTGATCGATCGCGTCGAGGCGGCGCTGCCCGACATGTTTGCGCCCATACCGGATGCCATCGGCGTGCAGTCGCGCCGCAGCCTGCTGCACGCGACACTGAGCACCGTGGTGCCGCTGTACACCGGCGGTGCGATCGATGCCTCGCAGGCCGCGGCGCGTTCGGGCGCACAGGCGGCGCAGGCGCAGACCGACAGCGTGCGTGAGGGCCTGCGCTTCGCACTGGCGCGAGCCTATTTCGCGCAGGTGCTCACCACGCAGACGCTGCAGGTGGCGCGCGAAACGCTCGCGGGCTTTGAGCAGCACCTGAGCAATACGCGCGCGATGCAGGCGCAGGGGCAGTTGAGCCAGGCACGCGTGCTGCAGGTGGTCGTGGCGCGCGACAGCGCGCAGCGCGCGGTGGACCGCGCCGAGGGCGAACATGCCGCCGCCGTCCAGACGCTGCAGCACCTGCTGCGCAGCGCGCAGCCCATTGCGCCCACCAATGCGCTCTTCGTGCACAGCGCACCGCTCGCGCCGGTCGAGCGCTTCCTCGACGCCGCGCAGGATCAGCACCCGCTGCTGCGCCAGAACCGCGCGCTCGAAGAGGCCGCGCGCCAGGGCACAGCCGTGGCCGCCGCCGCCAGGCGCCCCACCGCCTATGCCTTCGGCAGCGTCAACCTCAACCGCCGCCGCGAACTGATCACCGAGCCGGACTGGATCGTCGGCATAGGCATGCGCTACACGCTCTGGCCCCAGGCCGACAGCGGCAGCCGCGAAGCCGCCGCACTCGCGCGGCAGGAGGCCGCCGAGGCCGCGACGCGCGAGACATGGACGCAGATCCAGACCGGCATCCACCAGAGCTGGCAAACCACCGAGGCGGCGCGGCGCGAGTTCCTCTCGCTCGCCTCCAGCATCGCCGCCGCGCAGGAGTCGCTGCGCGGGCAGGAAATCGCGTTTCGCGAGGGTGTGGGCACGGCCAGCGAACTGATCGACGCGCGCAACGCGCTCGCGCAGGCGCGCACCGAACGCGCCGCCGCGGCCTACAAATACGATCTCGCGCTCGCTTCGCTGCTGCTTGCCAGCGGCCAGGGCGCATCTTTCGAGGACTACCTGCTGCGCGCGGACCAGCAGCTCACCACGCCATGAGCGACTCCACCCTGCCCCCCACGTCACGGCGCATCCTGCGCGCCGTGGCCGCGTTCTTCGTTTTCGTCGCGTTCCTCGCCTTCATCGCCTGGGGCCTGAAGCAGGCCATGCGCCCCGTGCCGCAGCAGATCCAGGGCATGGTCGACACCAGCCAGATCAACGCCGCCACGCGCATGACGGGGCGCGTGCTGCAAGTGCTGGTGCACGAGGGCGAGACCGTGCAGGCCGGGCAGCTCCTTGCGCGCCTGGCCAACCCCGAGATCGCCGCGCAGGAGGACCAGGCGCTGGCGTCGCTTGCGAGCGCCCAGGCGCTGCGCGAACGCACCGACGCGGGCGCGCGCCACCAGGACATCGCCTCGCTCAAGGCCACGTGGCAAAGCGCGCAGGCGCAGGCCGATCTCGCCGCCGTGACGGCGCGGCGCATGCAGAACCTGTTCACCCAGGAGGTCATCTCCGAGCAGCGGCGCGACGACGCCGTGGCCGCGCAAAAGGCGAGCGAGGAAGCCGCCCGCGCCGCGCAGCAGCAATACCTGAAGGCGCTGGAAGGCACGCGCGCCGAGGACAAGAAGGTGGCGGCCAGCCAGGTCGAGGGCGCGCAGGCGCGCGTGCGCGGCGCCCAGTCGATCAGCGCCGAGCTGCAGCTGCTCGCGCCCGCCGCAGGCGAGGTGGACAAGGTCTTTGCCCACCCCGGCGAAATCGTGCTGCCGGGCGTGCCCGCGATCACGCTGGTGGACCTTTCCAGGCTCTGGGTGGCCTTCAGCGTGCGCGAAGACCAGTACGGGGCGCTGGCCGTCGGCAAGGAGCTCAAGGGCAGCATCCCCGCGCTCGGGCTGGAGAACGTGGCCTTCAAGGTGAGCCACATCCGCGCCCAGGGCGACTTCGCCACCTGGCGTGCCACGCGCCAGTCCAGCGGCTACGACGTCAAGAGTTTTGAGGTGCGCGCGCTGCCGGTGCAGCCCGTCGAGGGTCTGCGCCCGGGCATGAGCGTGCTGTTCGCGTGGCCGCAAGACTAGGCTGCTTCGCGGCGCTCGGCGCGTCGCTGCGCCGTGAGCTTGCGCTGTTGGCGCGCAGCCGCTGGGATCTCTTCCTGCTCATCGGCCTGCCGCTCGTCGCCATCGTCACGCTGGCGGTGATGTTTCGCCCCGGCAGCTTCAACCAAGTGCCCGTCGCCGTCGTCGACGCCGACCACTCGGCGCTCAGCCGCGCCCTTGTGCGCGCGCTGCAGGCCACGCCCAAGCTGCAGATCACCGCCAGCCCGGTGGCATTGCCCGACGCCATGACGCTGATGCGCGCCGACCGGGCCTACGCCGTGGTCTATCTGCCGCCCGGCCTGGAAGAGCACCACGCGCGGCACGAGGACGACGCAGTCATCGTCTACTTCAACGCCGCATTTCAGACCGTGGCCTCGCAAGCCGCGGACGCGGCGCAGACGGCCATGCAGCAGGCGCTGGCCCCGCCCCGGCTCAAGGAGCTGGCCCATCTGGCCGGGTTTCATCCACCCAAGGTGCAGGTCAGCGTCGTCGGCAACCCGCAGGCGAGCTTCGAGCTGTTCCTGGAAACACTCGCCACACCGCTGGTGCTGGCCATGCTGCTGGGCTGCGCGGCGGTGTATGCGGTGGGTCGTGAATGGGCGGACGGCACGCTCGCCCGCTGGATAGCCGACTGCGGCGGGCGCACCTTCGCGGCGCTGCTGGGCAAGCTCCTGCCCTACGTGCTGGTGTTCTGGCTCTGGGGCGTGGCCTTCACGCTGTACCTGGCGGGCATGCGCGGCTGGCACGTCGCGGGTTCGCTCGCCTACCTGCTTGCGGTGCAGTTCGTCTTCTACGCCGGCGTGGGTGCGCTCTCGGCCATGCTGGTCGCGCTGCTCAAGGATCTGGACACCGCCCTCTCGGTCTCCGCCTTCTACCTCGGCTCAGGCCTGTCGTTCGCCGGCGCCACGCTCACCATCAACGGCAGCCCGCTCTTCGTGCGCGCCTGGTCCGCGGTGCTGCCCAGCACCAGCTACGTGCAGATCCAGGAGCAGCAGTGGGTGATGGATTCGCCCCTTGCCAGCAGCGCCGTGCCGCTGGCCATCCTGCTCGCCTTCGTCGCGGTGCCGCTTGCCGTGGCGGTCTGGGGCCTCGCGCGGCTGGCGCGCTCGGGCGCGCGAGCGGTGCCGCTGCAGGCCACGCCTACGCCCGAGGGCTGGTTGGGCAGCTTCATGCACACGCTGCACACCGTGGTCATCAACCGCCCCATCGTGCTCACCGCCGTGGCAGCCGTGGTGCTCTATGGCTTCTACTACCCCTCGGCCTATTCCATCCAGACGGTGGTGAAGATCCCCGTGGCCGCGGTCGATCTCGACCACTCGCCGCTGAGCCGCAGCCTGCTGCGCAACTTGGACGCCACGCGCGTGGTGCGCATCGCCACGCAGGTCGATTCCATCGCCGAGGCACAGCAGCTGCTCCGGGCCGACGACGTCGACGGCGTGATCGTCGTCGCCAGCGGCCTGCAGGCGAGCGTGCTCAAGGGCCAGCCTGGCGGCGTGAGCGTGGATCTGAAGGGTGCCTACCTGGTGCGCGCGCGCTTCATCGGCGAGGCGCTGCGCGGCGCCATTGGCGGCGCGATGGCGGAGATCGTCCAGCCACTCGCGCACGTCGCCCACGTCGGGCAGGTGACGGTGCAGCAGCGCGCGCTCTTCAACCCGGACAACGGTTACGGCAGCTACGTCGTGCCGGGCGTGGCCTCCATCATCCTGCAGGCCACGCTGCTCTTCGGCGTGGCGATGTTCATGGGCCTCAAGCGCGAGCGCGGCCCCTGGCGCATGTCGCACCGCGCCTTTCTGGGCACCTGGAGCGCATTCACGCTGCTGGGCAGCCTGATGAGCGGGTTCTTCTTCGGCTTCGTCTTCTGGTTTCAGGACTACCCGCGCGGCGGCAACCTCTGGGGGCTGCTCTTGTGTGTGCCGCTCTTTGCCGCCAGCGTCTCGGCGCTAGGCTTGCTGGTGGGCTCGCTCTTCGAGCGGCACGAGCGCAGCATGCAGATCCTGGCGGGCACGTCGATCCCGGTGTTCTTTCTTTCCGGGCTGTCCTGGCCCTTCCTTGCGATGCCGCCGCTCATGGTGGCGCTGGCCCAGCTCA
This sequence comes from Burkholderiales bacterium, assembly GCA_026954015.1. Classification (GTDB taxonomy): domain Bacteria; phylum Pseudomonadota; class Gammaproteobacteria; order Burkholderiales; family Burkholderiaceae_C; genus Comamonas_C. The sequence goes on from JAIXLP010000028.1 coordinate 18,850, forward strand.
TTCCCTCCACCACCGCGGTGCTGATGTTCGTGCAGCTCAACGGCATGGGCGCGTCGCTGCACGAAATCGCCCCCAAGGTGGCGACGCTGGCACTGCTTGCCCTGCTGTACGGCGCTTGCGCCTGGCTGCGGCTCACCGCGCCGCCCGCCGTGCGCTCGCCCGCATCGCAACCGGCCTGATAGCCGCCAGGGCCTTCAATGCCCCACCGCGCATGGCCGCGCAGCGCTGCTAAGCTTGCCGGACAACCACAACCGATTTCCGCCGAGGACCCACATGACCACACTGAACGAAACCCACGACCCCGCGCTGCGCAGCTGGGTCGCCTCCGCCCACGCGGCGGGCACCGATTTCCCGATCCAGAACCTGCCGTTCGCGGTGTTTCGCCGCCGGGGCAGCACCGAGCCGCTGCGCGGCGGCGTGGCGATCGGCGACCAGATCGTGGACCTGGCCGAACTCGCCCAGGCCCGGCCCTTCAGCGGCCGCGCCGCCGAGGCACTGGCCGCCGGCAGCCAGGGCACGCTCAACGCGCTGATGGCGCTCGGCCCCGCGCACTGGAGCGCGCTGCGCCTGGCGCTCTCGCGCGCGCTGCGCGAGGGGACGCACGAGCAGGCCGTGGTGCAGATCTGCCTCGTGCCGCAGGCGCAGGTGGAGTACGAACTGCCCGCGCGCATCGGCGACTACACCGACTTCTACACCTCCATCTACCACGCGACCAACGTCGGGCGGCTGTTCCGCCCCGACAACCCCCTGATGCCCAACTACAAGTGGGTGCCCATCGGCTACCACGGCCGCGCCTCCAGCGTGGTGATCTCGGGCACCAACTTCGCGCGGCCCTGCGGCCAGATCAAGGCGCCCGACGCCAGCGCGCCGGTGCTGGGCGCGAGCAAACGCCTGGACATCGAGCTGGAGCTGGGCGTGTTCCTCGGCCAGTCCAGCGCGCTGGGCGAGGCGGTGACGATGCTTGAAGCCGAAGACCACGTGTTCGGCATCTGCCTGCTCAACGACTGGTCGGCGCGCGACATCCAGGCCTGGGAATACCAGCCGCTCGGCCCCTTCCTCGCGAAGAACTTCGCCACCACGATCTCGCCCTGGGTGGTGACGCTGGAGGCGCTCGCGCCCTACCGCACCGCGTTCACGCGCCCCGCCGAAGACCCGCAGCCGCTGCCCTATCTGGACAGCGAGCGCAACCGCGCGGCCGGTGCCTTCGACATCCAGCTCTCCGTCGGCCTGCAGACCCCGGCCATGCGCGCCAAGGACGCCAAGGCTGAGGCCGTGATCTGCCAGACGAGCTACCGCCACGCCTACTGGACGCTGGCGCAGATGGTGGCGCACCACAGCGTGAACGGCTGCAACCTGCAGAGCGGCGACCTGCTGGGCACGGGCACGCTCTCCGGCCCCACGCTGGACCAGGCCGGCGCGCTGCTGGAGCTGACCACGGGCGGCAAGAACGCGCTCCAACTGCCGGGCGGTGAAACGCGCACCTTCCTGGAAGACGGCGACGCGGTGGTGCTGCGCGGCTGGTGCGAAAAGCCCGGCCACGCGCGCATCGGCTTCGGCGAATGCCGCGGCCAGGTGCTGCCCGCGCGCACGCTCTGAAGGCGCGGCCATGCAGCTCTACAACTACTTTCGCAGCGGCACCTCGCACCGCACGCGCATCGCGCTCGAACTCAAGGGTGTACAGGCCGAGTACGTGGCCGTCGACCTCTTCCACGAGGAACACCTGCGCGGCGACTTCCACAAGGTGAACCCGCAGGCGCTCGTGCCCGCACTGGTGCTCGATGACGGCACGGTGCTCACGCAGTCGCCCGCGATCATCGAATGGCTGGAAGAAACCCACCCCATGCCGCCCCTGCTGCCCACCGACCCGCGGCAGCGCACCCACGTGCGCGCGCTCGCCGCCATCGTTGGCTGTGACATCCATCCGATCAACAACCGGCGCATCCTGCAATACCTCAAGCACCAGTTCGGCGCCGACAAGGCCGCCATCGACCGCTGGTGCGGCGAATGGATCAGCTCGGGATTCGACGCCTACGAGCAATTTCTTGCCAAGGACACGGCGCGCGGCGATTTCAGCTTCGGCGGCCAGCCCGGTCTGGCCGACTGCTACCTGATCCCGCAGGTATCGAGCGCCCGGCGCTTCAACGTGGACATGAGCCGCTGGCCGCTCATCAGCGCCGTGGATGCGGCCTGTGGGCAACTGCCCGCGTTCCAGCGCGCGGCGCCCGCGCATCAGCCCGACGCCACCTGACCCAACAGGGCGCACAGCGCGCGCAAATCCGGCACCGCCGCATGCGGCGGCGGCACATCCTCGGGCCACGGTGCCGCGCCCCGGTTGACCCACGCCGCCTGCAACCCCGCGTCGAGCGCGCCGCGCACGTCCAGCAGCGCGTCGTCGCCCACATGCAGCACCGTCGCGGGCGCGACGCCCGCGGCGTCCGCGGCGGCATGGAAGATACGCGCGTCCGGCTTGGCAAAGCCCAAGCGTGCCGCGCCCAGGTGCGCGCGAAAGAACCGCCCCACCCCGGCGGCATCCACGTCGGCATTGCCGTTCGTCACCGCCACCACCGGGTAGCGCGCCGCCAGAAATTCGAGCGCCGCGAGCGCGTCGCCGAACAGTTCCACCCGCTGGCGCGCGGCGTAAAAGCAGGCATAGCCCGCCTCGGCCAGATGCGGGTCATCGCCCGACGCCTGCAGCGCCAGCCGCAGCGATTCGCGCCGCAGCGCACCGAGGTCCACGCGCAAGTCGGGCCGCTCGCTCCACAGCCGCTTGAGCGGCGCGCGCAGTGCCGTGCCATCGGGAAAGCGCGCGGCGGTGCGCGGTGCGTGCTGCGCAAGCCACGCGCACAGCGCCTCTTCCGCACGCGCGATCACCGGCCAGACGGGCCAGAGCGTGTCGTCCAGATCGAGGCTGATGGCGCGGATGCGCGCCACGTCGAGACTGCTCATGGACAGTGAGCATAGCCTGCGACAATCCAGCCAATGACCGAGCGCGCCCCCACCACCGCCATCCTGCTGTGCAATCTGGGCACGCCCGAAGCGCCTACCGCCCCCGCGCTGCGCCGCTACCTGGCGCAATTCCTTGGCGACCCGCGCGTGGTCGAGATCCCGCGCGCGGCGTGGTGGCCCATCCTGCACGGGATCATCCTGCGCACCCGCCCGGCCAGGTCGGCGGCCAAGTACCGCACCATCTGGACACCCGAAGGCTCGCCGCTGCTGCTGTGGACGCAAAAACAGGCGACGATGCTGCGCGGCTGGCTGGCGCAGGCGGGCCTGTCGGTGCCGGTGGCGCCCGCGATGCGCTACGGCGAGCCGTCGATCGCGCGCGAACTGCAGGCGCTGGCCGACGCGGGCACCGAGCGCATCCTCGTGCTGCCGCTGTACCCGCAGTATTCGGCCACCACCACCGCCAGCGTGTTGGACGACGTGACGGCCTGGATGGCGCGCACGCGCCACCTGCCCGAGCTGCGCTTCGTGAGCCACTACCACGACCACCCCGACTACATCGCCGCGCTGGCGCAGAGCGTGCGCGCGCACTGGCAGCGCGAGGGCGGGCGGGCCGACAAGCTCATCATGAGCTTTCACGGCATTCCCGAGCGCAACGTGCGCCTGGGCGACCCCTATGCCGGGCAGTGCCGCGCCACCGCCGAACTGCTGGCGCGCGCGCTCGGCCTCACCGCCGACCAGTACCAGCTCACCTTCCAGTCGCGTTTTGGCCGCGCGCGCTGGCTGCAGCCCTACACCGAACCCACGCTCGTCGCGCTCGCCCGGCAGGGCACGCGCAGCGTGGACGTGATCTGCCCCGGCTTCGCGAGCGACTGCCTGGAGACGCTGCAGGAGATCAACCAGGAGGTGCGGGAAGCCTTTGTGCACGCGGGCGGCACGGCGTTTCGCTACATCCCGTGCCTGAACGACAGCAACGCCTGGATCACCGCGCTCTCGCGCATCGCGCAGCAGCACCTGAGCGGCTGGCCCGTCACGGAAGTTACAGGCAAAATCAGCCTCTAGCGCTTGTCCAGCAAGCGCGAGCAGCTACTCAAACCATAGAACATGGCCGCCCCCCTCGACGCGATGCGCATCGACAAATGGCTCTGGTGCGCGCGCTTCTACAAGACGCGCAGCCTGGCAGTGCAGGAGATCGACAAGGGCCGCGTGCAGGTGAACGGCACGGCCACCAAGCCCGCGCGCGAGCTGCACGTGGGCGACACGGTGGCGCTGCGCCAGGGCGTGGTGGCACGCACCGTGGTGGTGCGGGCGCTGAGCACGATGCGCGGCCCGGCGCCGGTGGCGCAACTGCTCTACGAAGAAACGGCTGACAGCCTGCTGGCGCGCAGCCAGAGCGCCGAGCAGCGGCGCCTGGCGCCCGAGCCCGCGCAGGCCCTGCAACACGGCCGCCCCACCAAGCGCGACCGGCGCACGCTGGACGACACGCGCCAGCGCGGCTGGGGCGATCGTTGGAGCGCGTCGCTGGACTAGGAAGCAGCGGCAGATGCTGGCATGCCAATTTCCAGAAACGGCTCATGTCCCTGCAGCCAATTGACCACGCGAGCAACTGCTTTTTCGACATGCTCGTCCTTGCGCAAAGCGCACTCCCATACAAGTCCAATTCGCCACCCTGCGCGCTGCAACTCACCAAAAACAAAAGCGTCACGCTCGAGATTGCGTTCGAACTTCGCTTGCCAGAATCGAGCGCGCGTCTGAGGCGTTGCCGCATACCTGCATCCTTGATGTCTATGCCAGAAGCACCCATGCACAAAGATGACGGCCCGATGCTTCGGAAAAACCAGGTCAGGCCGACCTGGCAATCCTTTCACATGAAGGCGATAGCGAAGACCAAGCGCATGCAGTGCAAGGCGCAACTGCAATTCCGGCCTGGTATCCTTGCCCCGAATTCCGGCCATCATGCGCGAGCGAATGGCCGGGTCAACAATATCTGTCATATCGCATCCCGCACAAGTCACAATGCGGATTCGCCTACCATACCCCTACAGGCAGGCAGCAGGAGAACTTCTTGTCGGCGATTTTCGGAGTCATTGACCTGTTTGCAGGCCCTGGCGGGCTGAACGAAGGTTTCACATCGCTGTACACGAACGGACGTGCACCGTTTCAGCTGCAGGTTTCCATCGAGAAGGAAGCCTCAGCGCACCGGACCCTGCAACTTCGATCCTTCCTGCGCAAGTACGCCGCCGAGCACGGTGCGCTTCCCCGTTCATTTCTCGATTTTCATGCGGGCCTCACCGCTCTGCCAGGCTGGCAGGAAATCGATGCACGAGGGTGGAAACGTGCCAGCGAAGAGGCACGCTGCCTGGAGCTCGGGACGGCGGCGGCATCCGGCGCCATTGAGAACGCCATCCGGAAAATGCCCAAAAGGCTGGACGACACGATCCTGATCGGTGGCCCCCCCTGCCAAGCGTATTCGCTGATCGGACGCGTTCGCGTGAGAGGAAAAGCAGACTACGTTCCCGAAAACGATCACCGTCATTATCTGTTTCGAGAATACCTGTCAGTCCTGAACCGCCTCCGGCCTGCAGCATTCGTGATGGAGAACGTCAAGGGAATTCTTTCTTCCAGAGTTGAACAGCGCCTCGTGTTCGACATGCTCATGGATGAGCTCGGCTCCCTGGGTTCCGGGGAAAGCGATCTTTACAGCCTGCACGCCATTCACGTTGAAGGCACGACCGCAAGCCTGCGCACGCCTCACGAAGCCAGTGATTTCATCGTGCATGCAGAAGACTTCGGCGTGCCACAGCGTCGGCATCGAGTGATCATCATCGGCATCCGCAAAGACCTCGCATCCGGCGCCTCTCGCGCTCGCATCCGTGTGCAAGGAAAACACACCACCGTCAGGGAAGCCATCGGAAATCTTCCTGCGCTGCGAAGTGGATTGAGTCGTGAGCATGACGATCCCGCACGTTGGCTGGAAATAGTGGGCGCCGCTGCCAGACGATTGGCTCAATGCCCAGGACAGGAGCGCCTGCAGCATGCATTTGTCCATGTAGCAACACGGTTGCAGACACAAGCACCGGTCAACCGAAGTTCCACGGCATTACCGCTGAACTACGGAAGCAGCAGAGAAAGTCTGCTGCAATGGCTGGAAAACCCCCAACTCCTTGCCGTCGCGCAACACGAAACACGCTCCCACATGGCCGCCGATCTCGCCCGCTATCTGTTCGCGTCCGTGCATGGTCAAATTTGCATGGTGAGTCCTGAAGCATCAAAGTTCCCGGCGATGCTGCACCCGGATCATCGCAACTGGAAAAGCGGCGCCTTCAGCGACCGGTTCAGGGTTCAGATTGCGGAAGAACCATCAACAACCATCACAAGTCACATTTCAAAGGACGGCCACTACTACATCCACTACGACCCGCTGCAATGTCGAAGCCTCACGGTGCGCGAGGCTGCCCGGTTGCAGACCTTTCCCGACGACTACCTGTTTCTTGGCAGCAGGACGCAGCAATACGTCCAGATCGGCAATGCGGTTCCGCCACTTCTCGCAAGACGGATTGCCGAGCTTGTCCATGCTGCGATTTCAAGGCAACGCATCGAAAACAACCTGACAGGGGGAGTGGATATCAATCCCGAAACCGGGCACCCAGAGGTCGCGGTTTGATGACAGCTAACGCCCCTGAGAAGGAGGCTGTACAGCAGCGAAGATTTTCGACTGGGTTGCCTGCGAAGCTTTCCCAGATCAGCCAAGCCTACTATCGTTACGAAGTCGGGCGGACCGTTGACTCCGCGAGTTCGCCAAGCCATGGAAGTGGCGCTACACCTGAACACCCAAACATGGCCTTGTGGACGGCATCACGCTGAAGCAGCGGCTGGCTATTGCCGCATAGCTCTACTTTCCGCAGTAATAGATTCGGGCGAAATCATTGCCCTAGTCTGGTGGACTACCAACAGAGATGGGTAGCCTGATGGCTGCATGGCAAACTCCCCGATTTATCAGGGACAGTTCAAACCCTGGGTGATTCACTCAGCCGGGGGACAGACGCCCGTCCGACCCAACCATGGAATTCCTTAGGCAACAGTGCCAAGAACTCCGAGGGAGTGCACTCTTGCAGGTCATACGTCAGCTCAAGTTGGCGAGCGATGCTTGCGAGCCGCCGTGCTGATCCACCGCCCTTGCCGCCCGCTCCTCGCCGTGGCTTTTGCTGCGCCGGATCGAAGTACATCACATATGCAGATGCGATGATTGTCCTGTTGGCAAAGAGGTGCTGGTATGCACCAAGCTGTTCGTTGATGTCGGTCCTCGTTCCCTTGCCGCTGGTGAGTAGCAGAACCTTGGCGTGCTCTCCGTGCTCCTTGACAGCCATCCACGGAGTACGGATCCCGTGTCGATAGTAGCGACGAAAGCTGAAACGCTCTTCGAGTACATATACGGCGTCTTCGAGAGGCTTGCGATTACCGGAATCATCCGGCTTGCACAACTGGTCGAAATAGAAGAGTGCAAGCCACGACCAGAGCCCGTAATTCCTTGAGATCAAGCGATCTTCACAGCGCTCGAAGGCCTTGATGATGTAAGCACCGATCTCATACGCGGAGTTGAAAGATTGCTGCTCAATCGTCACTGGCGGATCAAACGGATCTGAGTATCGGCCGTCGGTCAGAAGTTCAAACGGCGGAGCTTTGGACGGCGTGACTCGAAGCTCGGCCAAGTACCCCATGAACTTCACAAGACCTTCGGCATTCAGTACGCGAACGGCCGACATGTTGTTCTCCCTCCAATCAGGTTAGCCAGCGTGCTGGCGTGTGGCAATCAGGGTGCTTACGAAGCGATTCTTGCTGGCGAATGAAGCTGCAACTTCGTCTGCAAGCAATTCCAAAGCCTCAGCATCTTCTACCTCATATTCTGCTATCTCCCTGCCAAGCTGCGACGCAATCCAAGCCTTCCAGTCCATAACCCAGTGTCCGTCCTCTTCGGAGTCGTTGTCGCGCCCGAAGACCTCACGAACCAAGCGCCACACGACCTCGGGGTAAATGGCCCCCTGAAGATAGACATCACGCTTCAAGGCTTCGATCAGATCAGGCACCCGACTGTTGACGACGAGGGTCGGCCCAGCATCCTTATCCACATCGAGCCGCCAGATCTCCTCACCCAGGTTGGCGCTTCGCACCGGCAGCAATGGTCGTCTGTCGTCCCCATCAGCGTCATTCTCCGGCCGGATACCGTTGGCCGACGCAAGAATGCGGCCGATCTCTTCCGTTTCGTCGACGACTTTCACACGAAACAGCACCGCTGCTCCGGCGTCAATGTCCGACAGCACGCAGTTAGCTGGCGGAGTTATCTGGCCAACCGTGCCGAAATCGAAGCGCATGGACGAGCTCTTCACGTACGGCTCAACGTAGATCTTTGCGGATGGATCCAGCCTCAGGTCAGCAGGCAGCTGGATGTCAGCAGTGAACGTCGGTGGTTGGCTCGCCCCTGCCTCATTGAGCCGGATTCGGACATGCTCACGATGGATGCGCTTGCGACCGGTCGAATTGATGCGGAAACCCATTACTGCCTCGAAGCGTCAATGATGAGATCGCGGCGAACATCGAAGCCACTTACCGTCACTTCAAAGTCGCAGCTGTTCGCCTTGATGACCAAGGCATTCGGACTCTGTGCCGCCGTATTGGCACCAGTCGCCTTGACTTCCAGCTCGTCTTTCGAGAAGTCAAAGTCCAGCGGATCGTACTTGGAGAAAGGATTCCCTCTCAACACGTCGTAAGCAGCTCTGACGCGAATAGTCAACGGCAGCTGTTCCTGACTGAGGATCGCCCCACCACGAATCGCGAAGCCACCCTTGAGGCGGATGAGGCGATATGCCTTCTCTTCAGGCGGTGGAGGATTCGGATTGGGCGGACGCACCACCGGACCCCGTGGGCGCACGCCGCGGGTACCACTTTCAGCCTTGGCAGAGAAGAAGTCGATCAAGGCGTTGGGGTCGACCGTCTCCATGGATGAGACGATCTCATCATGAAACTGTTGCAACGCTCCTCGGATTTCCTTCAGCCGCGCCGAAGGGTTGCGCCACTTTGCGGTGACCTTCTCCGCGCTAGCTGACCAGCTGGTGTGTGCTGGGTTCTCGGCATCACCGAGAAATGTGCAGATCGGCTTGTCGTCGGCAACCAAAGCCGCCAAGGTGCGATAGCCCCGGAAATACTTCGACTCTGCAGGCAGCACGATAGTGTCACGCACGAAGAGCGTGTCGCCGTCATCGCTGGCCTTCTGGAGAAACAGATCGAACTTCGTGGGCAGTTCCGTCCCATTCTTCTGCTTGAGCAAAAGGGGCGCACGCACGCAAACGCACTCACCCGCCTGGTAACGCTCTCGAAGTGACTTTGAATGGTCGTCGAGAGCTGCAGTCATGCCGGTGCTTACCCATGTCGATGACAGGACAAGTGGAGTGAGCTCATTTTTTCGAACCGATCGCATCGTGCGAATGAACTGTGCGAGTGCGCCGTTTGCAAAGCGGGCTCCCCCCTGAGCACGGGAAAGCCCCGCAAAGCCATCGGCATCAATCGTCACGGTACCAACCGTAACAACAAGCCTTCCGAGCAAGATCGGGAAAAAGTAGTTGCGAAGGACGGCTTGGACAATCCTCTGCTCGGTAATCGTCTCGGTGACGAATGGGACGATGATGGAAAGACCAGGCTCGTGCGTACGGGACACGCCGCACGCGGCAGCAAATCTTCGCACTTCATCTACATCGGTGATCGGCAGTTGCATGCCGGTCTCACTGAGTTCGCAATAGAACCCGTGTGAATCGAACCTCTCCCCCCCCAGTTCGTGTGTCGTCAGCACCGCCTGACCCATGAGCAGCGGTCGCTCCGGGTCGGTCTCGCGAACAGTCAGGCCAAAAAAAATCCGTGCCTCGGAAGAACTGGAGAACACCAGTTTGCCGAGACCCCAGCGGCCGAGTGATCTGCCCGCCTTGTGGGACTTCCCCATCCTTCGCCAGAAGTCACTGAACGGCTCCTTGTCCATGCTGTTCCAGCTACCAGTGAGGCCGGTCGTCCCAAAGTCTTCAATGACAAGCAGCTTCGGGTCAGCAAGTGCAATGGAATCAGGGTCGATCGCGCATGCGCGGAGGCGCTTACACAGCTGTTCCAGTTCAAACTGCGCGAGCAGGCGTTCCCGGCCGGCGCCGTCCGGTCTGTGAAGCGAAAAACGAACTCGAACGATTTCCCCTGCGGCCGCGTCGAGGCTGTTCTGAAGCGATTCGCGAACCAATGCATCCACCAGCACAACTTCTTCGTTATTGAACTGGTCTCGCTGAGTAGGATCACGATCCATTTCACCGTCGCCGAGCTGCCTGAAACGTAGCTGCATCTGCTTCCCCTGTGGCGTGTTACAGAATGAATTCACCGTCATCGCTCTGATTGCCCCCAGCAAAACGCAGCTTCATCAGGTCAAGCTCGCGCTGCAAAGTCTTGGCGATCTTCTTCACATCCTCATCGGAGTATTCGTACGCTGAACGATTGGATAGGTTGCCGATAAGTCGGATGTGCTTGATCGTTCTACTCACCCTGTTGGTAGCAAGTTCGACGAACTTTCCACGTTTGTCTCTCACATATCACTCCAAAAATTCATGTGCAGATAATATATCGCATATGTTACGTATGGCAACCGTTTATAGAAGGGCGATCTCAAAAGCGAAGTGCAACACCCTTACTCGGGGCGGTCTCAAAAGCGAAGTGCAACACCCTCACCAAGGGTCATGTAGGCACATGAGATCGACGCATGCGCACTTGCAGCCAAGAAAAAGAAGACACTGGTGTCGCTGAACCAGCAGAACCGGGGTATGCGGCTGCATGGCGCAACTGCTGGGACGCAGCCCCAGGGCCATCAGCAGTGAACTCAGGCGAAATGTCTGTGTCGGCGCCTACGCCTGCGCGCCTGCTCAACGCTTGTGCCGACAGCGACGGGTCGCATCGTGACCATTGTCCAAGCTGCACGGCGAGGGCTGCCTGTAGTTCGTCGTGAGCACCATGCCCCAAAAAACATGGCCTTCGGTATCACCTCGAAACAGCGGTGGTCGCGGCGACAAAACCCTACTTCTCGCAGCGGTGTATTTCAGGAGGATTACCGGTCAATCTTCAATCTCGACGTCGCAAATTTCCCGCGACAGCTGTGCGCTCGAGGGCTCAGCGCCGAAAGAAACCTTCCACCCACGCATACTGCTCAGCCACATTGAGCGCCGGCGCATGCCCGCAGCCCGGCACCTCGATCACCTGCAGCAGGCCCTTCGCGCCGGGGCCGCGCGTCTTCATCGCGGCGATCGTTTCGGGCAGCACGAGGTCGGACTGCTCGCCGTGCAGGCAGAGCACGGGAATATCGAGCCGGTCGTACACGTCCCACAGCGCGTAGTCATGCTCGTGCACGACGAACTGGCGCACCATGGCCGGGTCGTAGTGCGGCGTCACGCGCCCGTCGGGCAGGCGCCGGGTGGAGGTTTCGGTCAGGCGCCGCCATTGCTCATCACTCAACCAGCCGTAGGGCGCATAGACCTGGCGAAAGAACGCTTCCAGCTCGCCCACGGTGTCGAACGCCGGAGGCCGGCCCGCGTAGGCGCGGATGCGCGCGATGGCGGCGTCCGCCAGTTGGGGCGCGATGTCGTTGAGCGCGAGGTGCGTGATGCGCCCGGCCAGCGCCCCCACGGCCGCGACCATGCCGATCGCGCCGCCCATCGAGGTGCCGATCCAGCGCACCTGCCGCACGCCGAGCGCGTCCAGGAGCTCCCGCGCGATGCGCTCGTAGAACGCAAGGCAATACTCCTCGTCGGGCGCGCGGCTCCATTGGCTCAGGCCCCGGCCCAGCGTGTCGGGGCAGAGCACCCGAAAGCCACGGCCCGCAAGGTGCCCGGCCAGGTCGTCCATGTCGCGCCCGGTGCGCGCCAGCCCGTGCCAGGCCACGACCGCGGGCGCATCAGCCTCTCCCCAGTCCATCAGGTGGATTTCGTAACCGGCGCACTGCACGTAGCGCGAAACACAGGACACCATGACGACAGCCCCTCTCAGGCAGGAAACATCTCAGCGCGCGCCGCGCAGCCGTCCCACCACACCGGTGGGAAAGTAGTAGACCGACAGCACGAACAGCAGCCCCAGCCACAGCAGCCAGCGGTCGGGCGAGAACAGCGCGGCGAGCCACGGCAGGCCGGCGGCGGCTTCGCTGGCCAGGCGCAGCAGGTCCTGCAGATAGCTTTGCGCCACCATGAAGAGCACGGCGCCGATGGCTGCGCCGTAGATCGTGCCCATGCCGCCGATCACGACGATGAGCAGCACGTCCACCATGATCTCGAACGAGAGCGAGGTCTCCGGCCCGTTGTAGCGCAGCCAGAGCGCGAGCATGCAGCCCGCGAGCGTGGCGAACAGCGCCGAGATCACGCTGGAGAGCGTGCGGTAGACGACGACGCGGTAGCCGATGGCCTCGGCGCGGAATTCGTTTTCGCGGATGGCCTGCAGCACGCGCCCGAACGGCGAATTGACCACGCGCAGCATCGCCAGCACCAGCACCACGGCGAGCGCGAAGAGCAGGTAGTAGCAGAAGATCTTGCCGTCGATGTCCACGCCGAGAAACGGGTTCTCGAAGGGCTCGAAGCTCGGCGAGAGGAACTCGGGAATCTTGAACGACAGGCCATCCTCGCCGCCCGTGAAATCCGACAGCTGCGAGGCCAGCGTCTGAAACGCCGCCGCCACCGCCAGCGTGATCATGGCGAAGAAGATCGCCCGCACCCGCAGCGAAAAGAGGCCGATGACGAGCGCCAGCACGAAGGACACCGCCAGCGCCGCAAGCAGGCCCACGGCCAGCGCCGCCCACGTCGGCCCCATGCGCGTGGTGGCGATCGCGATGCCGTAGGCGCCGATGCCGAAGAACATGGTGTGCGCGAAGCTCACGATGCCGGTGTAGCCCAGCAGCAGGTCAAAGCTCGCCACCAGCACCGTGAAGATCAGCACCTTGGCCGCGACGTTGAGCGCCTTCACCCCCGGAAAGACGAAGGGCGCGAACAGCAGCCCGAGGAAGATCACGACGAGGATCACCGTGAGCGTGCGGCTGCGCGGCAGGTCGGCGGAAAGAAGACGGTTGAACATGCCTGCCCCCTCAGCGGTTGCCCACCGCGTACACGCCCTGCGGGCGCCACAGCAGGATCGCGACCATCAGCGCAATGTTGGAAAACAGCGCCACCTTGGGCACGAGAAAGCCCGTGTAGTTGGCCATCAGCCCCACGAGCAGCGCACCGATCAGCGCGCCGGAGGTAGAGCCCAGCCCGCCGATGATGAGCACGATGAAGATCAGGATCAGCACCTGTCCGCCCATCTGCGGCACCACGTTCTGCTGGTACAGCCCCCACATCACGCCGCCCAGGCCCGCGAGCGCGCAGCCGATGACGAACACGCCGATGAACAGACGCCGGATGCGGTAGCCCAGCGCCTCCACCATCTCGCGGTCCTGCACGCCGGCGCGGATGAGCAGGCCCACCTTGGTGCGCGCCAGCACCCAGGCCAGGGCAGCGAACACCACCAGCCCGACGACCACCGCCACCACGCGGTACTTCTCCACCCCCGCGTCGCCGATGAACCACGAACCCTGCATGCCCGCGGGCAGCGGCAGCGGAATCTGCTGCGGCCCCCAGACCACCTTGATGAGTTCCTCGCCGATGATGGCGCCGCCCATGGTGATGAGGATCTGCTTGAGGTGGTTGCCATAGACCGGGCGAACGAGGAAGCGCTCGAACGCGATGCCCACCGCGCCCGCCACCAGCATGGCCGCAACCATCGCGGGCAGCACCGCCACCAGGTTGCGCCAGAGCTCGCCCGAGCCCGTCCAGTCGGCCATGCTGCCGAGCACGCTGGTGGCCACGAACGCGCCCAGCGCGATGAACACGCCGTGGCCGAAGTTGAGCACGTCCATGAGGCCGAAGATCAGCGTGAGGCCCGAGGCGATGATGAAGATGATCATGCCCATGGCCAGCCCCGCCACCGTGAGCGTGAGCCAGGTCGAGGGCGAGCCGATCAGCGGCAGCACCACCAGCGCCAGCAGCGGCACGAGCGCCAGGGGCTTGTAGTCGAGCTCTCGCCAGTTCATGCCGAAACTCCTGAATCAAGAGCTGCTCGCGCTTGTCCAGCAAGCGCCAGAGACCGATTTGGCTTGCAGATTTTCACAGCGCCAACCCCAGCAGACGCTGCTGCAGCGCGGCGTCCTGCGCCAGCTCGGCCATGGCGCCCGCATGCACCACGCGGCCGTTGTCCATCACCGCCACCGTGTCGCCCAGCGACTGCGCGAAGTGCAGGTTCTGCTCCACGAGCAGGATGGTCACGCCGCGCGCCTTGAGCTGCCCAAACGCGGCGATCATGTTGTTGATGATGGCGGGCGCCAGGCCCTTGCTCGGCTCGTCGACGATGAGCAGGTCGCGCGGCTCCACGATGGCGCGCGCCACCGCCACCATCTGCTTCTGCCCGCCGCTGAGCTTGCCCGCGGGGTGGTTCCAGAACTGCTCCACCGCCGGGAACATGCCGAAGATCCACGCCAGCCGCTCGCCATCCATCTGCGCCGCCGTGCCCGCGCCGCGCGCGGCCAGCAGCAGGTTCTCCTTCACCGTCAGGTCGGCGAAGATGCCCATGTTCTCGGGCACGTAGGCGATGTTCAGTTGCGCGATGCGCGGCGTATCGAGGTGCGTCACGTCCTGCCCGTTGAACGCGATGCGCCCCTGCGAGGCGCGCCACAGGCCCATGATGGTGCGCAGCGTCGTCGTCTTGCCCGCGCCGTTGCGCCCCAGCAGCAGCGCCACCTGCCCGCGCGGCACCACCAGATCGACGCCATGCAGGATGTGGTACGCCCCGATGTGCGTGTGCACGCCAGCGAGTTCAAGCAGCGGGCCGTTCATGCCGCCGCCTCCTTCTCGTCGCTCACGCCCAGATAGGCCTGCTGCACCACGGGCGAGGCGATCACCTCGGCCGGGTCGCCATCGGCCACGAGCTGGCCGTTGGTCAGCACGATGATGCGGTCCGCCAGTTCGCGTACCACGTCCATCTTGTGCTCCACGAGCAGGATGGTCTTGGCTCTGTCCTTCTTCAGTTCGCGGATCAGGTTCAGGATCACCGGCGCCTCGTCGTGGCTCATGCCCGCCGTGGGCTCGTCAAACATGTAGACCTGCGGCTGAAGCGCCATCAACAGCGCCACCTCCAGCTTGCGCTGGTCGCCGTGCGGCAGGCTCGCGGCCGCATCGGCGCGTCGCTCCCACAGCGCCACGGCGCGCAGGATGTCCTCGGCGCGCGCGGTCAGTTCGCGGTGGTCGCTCCAGATGCTCCACAGGTTCATGCCGTGCCGGTGCCCGCCCGCGCGCATCGCCTGCACCGCCAGGCGCACGTTCTCCAGCACCGGCAGGTTGGGAAACAGATTGGTGAGCTGGAACGCCCGCCCCAGCCCGGCGCGCGCGCGCTCGGACGCGCTCAGACGGCTCAGGTCGCGCCCATCCAGATGCACGCTGCCGCTGCTCGCCTTGAGCTGGCCCGAGATCAGGTTGAAGTAGGTCGTCTTGCCCGCGCCGTTGGGCCCCACGATGGCCGTGAGCGTGCCCGGCTTGAAGCCGCACGTCACCGCGTTGACGGCCACATGGCCGCCAAAGCGGATGGTCAGATCCCGGGTCTCCAGCATTTCAGGCAAAAATGCCGCCAGCGCTTGACTGGCAAGCGCTGGCAGCTATCAAAACGAGAGATTTTCGATCAGCGCTTGTTGCGGATCGGGATCTGCATCTCTTCGGGCTTGATCTCGTGCACCAGCTCGGGCACGCCCCAGGCAAACGCCGGGTCGTTCTTGATGCGGAAGTGGTACATGCTCTGCATCGCCTGGTGGTCTTCCTTGCGGAAGGTCATCTTGCCCTTGGGCGTGTCGAAGCTCATGCCCTCCATGGTCTTGATGAGCTTGTTGGTGTTGGTGTCGCCGCCCGTCTTCCTGAGCGCCGTGACGATGGCCATGGCCGCCGAGAAGCCGCCGGCGGTGAAGAAGTCGGGCGGCGTCTTGAACTCCTTGTAGTGCGCCGCGACCATGGCGTCGTTCACCGGGTTCTTCGGGATGCCGAAGTAGTAGTACGTGGCGCCTTCCATGCCCGGGAAGTTCTTGTAGCTGGCCATGGCCGGCAGGATGTTGCCGCCGGTGAACACCTCGATGCCGTAGCGCTTCTTCAGGTCCTGCGCGGCCAGGGCGGCAAAGGGCGGCGTGCCGCCGGCCCAGATCACCTCGATGGCCTTGCGGCCGGGCTTGTCCTTCAGCGCATCCACCGCGCGCTGGATGCCGGCGGTGAAGTCGGTGGTGGTCTGCGGCAGGTATTCCTCGTGCACGATCCGGGCGTGCTTGAGCGCCTGCTTGAACGCCGTGACGCCGTCGCGGCCGAAGGCGTAGTCCTGCGCCAGCGTCACGATGGAGACGCCGTCCCTGTCCATCGCCGCGGCGTTGCTGATGGCGTCCTGGCTGGAGTTGCGGCCGGTGCGGAAGATGTACCTGTTCCACTTGTCGCCGGTGATCGAGTCAGCCACGGCCGGCTCGACCAGCAGGATCTTCTTGTACTCCTCGGCCACCGGCAGCATGGCCAGCGCCACGCCCGAGGACGTCGGCCCCACGGCCAGGTCGACCTTGTCGTCGGCATAGGCGGCGGCCAGCAGGCTCTTGCCCAGGTCGGGCTTGCCCTGGTCGTCCTTCTCGATCACCACGATCTTCTTGCCCGCCACCTCCATGGTGCCGCCGGTGGCGTAGCTCAGGCCCATCATCAGGCCGGTCTGGGTCTGCTTGCCATAGGCTTCCAGCAAGCCGGTCTTGCTGTAGATGTGGGCAATGCGGATTTCTCTGGACTGGCTGAAAGCCGGCAGGCTGACAGCGGCGGAAAGCGCGGCGAGCGCGACGAGCGAGCGACGTTGCATGAGGAGTCTCCTGAAAAGATGTGGTGAAGCTAGCACGAGCCGTGCCCAAATGCGACCATGGGAAAACGGGCCGCGAACCCGCGAGTTTGGATGATATTCAGACAATTGAATGTCTTGTTTTTGGTCAACTGTCTATGATTCAATCAATTCAGCCATGCGCGCATAAAGTGTTGCGCGGGAGATGCCGAGCCGGCGCGCCACCGCCAGTTTGTTGCCACGGTGCGCTGCCAGTGCTGCGGCAATTGCGCGGTGTTCGAGCTCGCGCACCTGCTCTGCGAGCGGGCGCAGCAACCGCGGGTCGCCCTCCACCGCGCCGCGTTCTGGCGCCGCCGCCGAGGGTGTCGCGGGCTCCACCCCCGACTCGCGCAGCACCGCCGCGAGCTGCCCCGCGTCGATCGCCAGCGAATCGCTGCGCAGCACCGCCTGTTCGAGCACGTTGCGCAGCTCGCGGATGTTGCCGCGCCAGCTTTGCGCCGCGAGCAGCGCCATTGCATCGGGCAGCAGTTCGGGCTGCACGCTGGCGCTGCGCTGCGCCAGGTCCTCGCCCAGCACCTCGACGAGCGCGGCGATGTCCTCGCGGCGCTCGCGCAGCGGCGGCACGCGGATCGGCAGCACGTTGAGACGGTAGAACAGGTCTTCACGAAACGAGCCCGCGCGCACCAGCGCCGCCAGGTCGCGGCTGGTGGCGGCGACGATGCGCGCGTCGAAGGGAATGAGCCGGTTGCTGCCCAGTGGCTCGATCTCGCCCTCCTGCAGCGCGCGCAGCAGCTTGGCCTGCAGCGGCAGCGGCATGTCGCCGATCTCGTCGAGAAACAGCGTGCCGCCGTCGGCCAGCTGGAACTTGCCCTCACGCCCGCGCCGGTCGGCGCCGGTGAACGCGCCGGGGGCGACGCCGAAGAACTCCGCCTCCAGCAGCGTATCGGGCACGGCGGCGATGTTCACGCTCACGAACGGCCCGCCGGCGCGCGGCGACGCGGCGTGGATGCCGTGCGCGAGCAGCTCCTTGCCCGTGCCCGTCTCGCCCAGCAGCAGCACCGGGCTGCTCGACTGCGCGGCGCGGCGCGCGCGGCGCTTGACATCCACCGCCGCCGCGCTGGTGCCGATGAAGCTCGCCAGCGTGTACTTGGCGTGCCGCCCACCCGCCACGCGCGCGCTGCGCTGGCTCGCGAGCTCGCGCCGCGCGTCGTCCAGGTCGCGCTGCAGCCGCGCGAACTTGGCGATCAAGGGCTGCAGCGTCGTCTCCGGCTGGTCGAACAGCACCATGCCGATCGCGCCGATCACCGCGCCGCCCTCGCCCAGCAGCGGCAGCCGGCTCACGACGAAGGTGCCCGCGCGGTTGGTGAGCAGATCGATCAGCACCGGCTGCCCGGTCTCCAGCACGCGGCGCATCTGCGTGTTGGGGATCACCTCCTCGACCATGCGGCCGACGAAATCGTCCACCGACGCCAGCCCCAGCGCCGGCAGAAAGCGCCGGTAGCCCTCGTTCACCCAGACGATGCGCCCGCTCAGGTCGATCAGGAACATGCCTTCGCTCAGGCTCGAAAAGAGCTGGAACATCGAATGCACCGCCAGATCCAGGATGCCCTGGGTATCGGCGGGAAGCAGCGAAGGTTCGGCGTGCGGCGCGCTCATGCACACCATGGTAGCGCGCGACTGGCACCCTACTCTTCAAGGAAGAAGTCGGTATCCACGCGCTTGAGCTGGTAGGTCGCCACCACCGAAACTCCGAGGCCGTGCTCGATCATCAGATTGGCAAGCCGCTCGCCATCGATCAGCACCACCTTGTAGGTGCTGGCGGCGGCGTAGTCCTTGGCCTCCTGCGAAAAATGCGATGTCGTGATGAACACACCTTTGCTCGCGCGCCGCCCCGCAAGTGCACCGACAAACTGCTGAATCTCCGGCCTGCCCACCGTGCCGTTGCTCCAGCGTTTGGCCTGTAGGTAGATTGCATCAAGCCCAAGCCGGTCCTCGTTGATCACACCGTCGATACCGCCGTCACCGCTGCGCCCCACCGCACGGCCCGCTTCCTCGCGGCTGCCGCCGTAGCCCATGGTGATCAGTAGCTGGACCACAAGACGCTCGAAGTATGTAGGTGTGCACGCCTTGATGTTTTCCAGAATCTCCGCGGCCAGTCCGATCTGCACCTCACGCTGAATGTCCTGCAGGCGCACTTCGGGTGGTGCGTCCTCGACATCTTCCAAAACAGCGGAAACACCTGCAGCTTTCGCACCCGCCTGTGCGACCTGCGTTGCTTTCCAAGCGCGGTAGCCCTGCTGCGCCTTCAAAAAATATTCCCGCTCGCCCAGATCAAGCGCCTTCACTCCGTCTGGGGTCAGTGCCCACATCCCCTTGCTCTTGGTCAGATAGCCCGCCTTGACCGCGTCCACCGAGAAAAAGTGGGCATACATCCGCCAGCGCGGCAGCCCGTTGCTCTCCATGATTTCACGCGCCCAGTCGTCCATGGACAGTTGCTCACCAACCTCATCGAGCAACTGACTTCCGTGGGTCGGCGCCTTCTTGTCGCGCAACAGGCAAAGCGTCGCATACATCACCTTCGCGGCGAGTGCCTGCGACTTCGAAAGCGGCTTATCCATTCAAAATCTCCAAAAGCAAGGGGTGTTCAGAACGCCCCGCTGATTTTGCAACCCCACCCGATCGGGCTCCTCTCAGGCCGCCTCGCCCACCCGCTTTTCCAGCTCGTGCCGCATGATCTTGCCGGTGGTGCTGCGCGGCAGAAATTCATCGGCGACGAAATGCACCGCCTTGGGTACCTTGTACCCCGCGATGTGCTCGCGGCACAGCGTGGTCAGGTCTTGCGCCGTGAGCGTTTCATCCTTGCGCACCACATAGGCCACGGGCACCTCGCCCCAGCGCGCGTCGGGCCTGCGGATGACCACGGCATCGGCCACGCGCGGCTCGGTCAGCAGCACGCGCTCGATCTCGGCCGGGTAGATGTTCTCGCCGCCTGACTTGATGAGGTACTTGCGCCGGTCCACGAAGGAGAGCGACCCGTCGGGGTTGCGCACGAACACGTCGCCCATGTGGAACCACCCGCCGCGGAAATCCTCGGCGTTGGCCTTGGGGTTGTTCCAGTAGCCGGAAAAGAGCGTGGGCGCGCGGATCGCCAGCTCGCCCGGCTCGCCGTCGGGCACCTCGTGGTCATGGGGGTCGACGAGCTTGATGCGGCAGAAGCTGCTCTGGAGCTTGTCCAGGCTCGTCGGCACCTCGCCCACCGCGATGGCGTGGCGCGTGGCCGGCGGCAGGCCGGTCTCGGTGGAGCCGAAGGTGTTCAGGTAAGGCGCGCCAACGAGGCGCGTGACCTCGGCGATCTGCTCGCGCGGCACGAGATCAGCCATCACACCCACCCAGCGCATGCCGGCCACGGGCCGGCCGAGCGCGCGCACCGCGTCGAGGAACGGCGCGATCATGCCGGGCATGAGCGTGAAGCGCCCCAGGCGCTCGCGCACCGCGATCTCGGCCAGGGCAGGCGCATCGAACCCGTCGGTGACGATGACCTTGCCGCCCTGGATCAGCGTCATGTAGACCGTGTCGGTCGAGACCATGTGGAACAGCGGCGCCCAGGCGACGAAGTGCTCGTCGCGCGTGTTGGGCAGGTCGATCATCTGGTTCTGCGCGCGGGCGATCTCGGCGCGCTGGCTGATGAGCGCGCCCTTGGGCAGGCCCGTGGTGCCGCTGGTGTAGAGGATGACGAGGCCGTCTTCGGGGTCGCACTCGTCGGGCACGGGCGCGCTGCTCGCACCCGCCAGCAGCGCCTCGTAATCGGTGCCAAAACACAGGCTGGGCGCCACGTCGGCGTAGCGCGCGGCGATGCCGGCGTGGCGCTGCGAAACGAAGATCAGGCGCGGGCTCACGAGCGTGAGGCAGTGGCGCAGTTCCGCGTCCGACAGCCGCCAGTTCTGGCACGCGGCGATCACGCCGAGCTTGGCGGCCGCGACGAGGATTTCCACGTACTCGGTGCAGTTTTGCGCCAGCACGGCCACGCGATCACCGCGCCGGATGCCGCGCGCGCTCAAGGCGTGGCACAGACGGTTCGTACGCTCGTCCAGCTCGGCATAGCTCAGCCGCCTGCCGCCCTCCTCCACCGCGACGCGCTGCCCCCCGGTGCGCACGCACAGCGCGAACAGCGAACCCAGCGTCAGGCCGGACGCCTGGCGGGCCAGCGCGAAATCCACTGGCGGTTCATGTTCGCTTTGCATCGCCACCTCCCGGCAGAAAAACATCACCGCGCATCATGCGGCAAACGGCGGCGGGCGCATACCCGCCCCGCCTGGATTTCAAGAGTATTTTCGGCCTCCAGCCCTTGCTGCACAAGCGCTGGCAGCTCTACTTTCGATAGGGTAACGACCGATCAGGCGAGCACGCCGAGATGATGCTGGAGGCCCAAGTCAGGACGCTGGCCTGCACGCCCGGCTTCATGCCGAGGTTGCTCGCGCCCGCCGCGACGTGGGCGACCGTGCCCGCGAACTGGGTGTGTGCACTGGTTTTCGTGGGAACTTCCCTTTCCGTGACACCTGCGCTCGGGCATGTTCGTTCCGTACGAAGGCGCACCAAGGCGCCAAGAACCTTGCGATTGTGCAACGCGCGAGGAGTGGAGCCCCCGCAGCATGGTTTGCCCACATGGCCTGCTTCTATGATCGTGAAGCGCCGCCATGAATCACCGAGGGAATATGCCAAGAATTTTCGACAACATCCAACAAGCGCTGTTGCCCACCTTGCGGGAAACACTCCATGTCGCCCAGCGCGCCGACTTCTGCGTCGGCTATTTCAATTTGCGAGGGTGGGGGCATCTTGCCGATTGCGTAGATAAATTCCGGGGGGGGGCGATATATGCCGCCTATTGGTGGGCATGCACGTTTCGCCCAGCGAGGAACTGCGGCAGACGCTGCGCTCGCACGACGATGAATCCGCGCTCGACAACCAGACCGCGCAGCGCGATAGGCGCCGCATCGCCGAGGAATTCCGCCAGCAACTGACATTTGGCGCGCCGTCCAACAGCGACGAAGCCGCGCTGCGCCACCTCTCGGCGCAAATCCACGCGCAGAAGCTGACCGTCAAGGTCTATCTGCGCCACCCACTGCACGCCAAGCTGTACCTGCTGCACACGCCGCAGTTCCCCAACAACCCCATCACGGGTTTTCTCGGCAGTTCCAACCTCACGCTCGCTGGCCTGTCCAAACAGGGCGAGCTCAACGTCGATGTGCTGGAGCACGACGCCTGCCACAAGCTGGCCGCCTGGTTCGATGACCGCTGGAACGACCGCTGGTGCACCGACATATCCAAAGAACTCGCCGCCATCATTGACGAGAGCTGGGCGGGCGAGCGCCTGCTGCCGCCCTACCACGTCTATCTGAAGATGGCCTGGCACCTCGCGCAGGAGGCGCGCGCAGGTCTGTCGGAATTTCGCATTCCGGCCATCTTCAACGGCACGCTGTTCGACTTTCAGGCCGCCGCCGTCAAGATTGCCGCGCACCACCTCAACAAACGTGGCGGCGTGCTGATCGGCGACGTGGTGGGCCTGGGCAAGTCCATGATGGCCACGGCTCTGGCAAAAGTCTTCGAGGACGACTACCACACCGAAACCCTCATCCTCTGCCCCAAAAATCTGGTGTCGATGTGGGAAGACTATGCGTACCGTTACCAGCTGCACGCCAAGGTACTGCCGCTGTCCAGGGTCACCCGTGAACTACCGGAACACACCCGTCGCTACCGCCTGGTACTGATCGACGAATCACACAACCTGCGCAACAAAGAGGGCAAGCGCTGGAAGGTCATCCGCGACTACATCGCGCGCAATGAAAGCCTCACCGTCCTGCTCTCGGCCACGCCGTACAACAAGACCTATCTCGATCTTTCGGCGCAACTGGGCCTGTTCCTGGGCGAAGACCTTGACCTGGGCCTGCGCCCCGAGCACCTGCTGAAAGAACTGGGCGGCGAGCATGAATTCATCCGCCGCCACCAATGCGGCGTGCGCACGCTGGCCGCATTCGAGAAAAGCGACATCCCCGACGACTGGCGCGAGCTGATGCGCCTGTACATGGTGCGCCGCACGCGCGGCTTCATCATGCAGAACTACGCCCAGGAGGACGAGCGCGGCAAATACCTGCAATTTGCCGATGGCCAAAAGTCCTACTTCCCTCGGCGTGTGCCCAAGAGCCTGGGCTTCGCCATCGACGACGCCAACCCGGCAGACCCCTACGCACGTTTCTACAGCGATGTCGTGGTCAGCACCATCAACGAGTTGCAATTGCCCCGCTACGGCCTGGGCAACTACGTTGCCCCAAAGCCCAAGGTGCCTGCCACCGCCCAACAAACCAAAATCATCGATGGCCTGTCGCGCGCAGGCACGCGGCTCATGGGCTTTTGCCGCACCAACCTGTTCAAGCGACTGGAAAGCGCCGGACCGGCCTTCATCCTGTCCATAGAGCGGCACATCCTGCGCAACTTCATCGTCCTGCATGCCATCGAAAGCGGACTGGACATCCCGCTGGGCACCCAGGGCGCGGAACTGCTGGACACCCGTCACTACGACGAAGACCCCGACGGCCTGCTCGCCGACGATGAAGGCGATGAAGAAGCCGATGCCGCCACCAGCAACGGCCTGCGCACCGAAGCCGACTACCGCGCCCGCGCAGCAGATGCGTATGACGCCTACAGCGGCCCGTTGAAAACCCGCTTCAAGTGGCTGCCCGGCGCGCTGTTCAAGAAAGCGCTTGCCAAGGATTTGCTGGCCGATGCCCAAGCCCTGCTTGGCGTGCTGCGCGCCTGCGGCCCCTGGCTGCCGCAGGCCGATGCCAAGCTGGCCGCGCTGATCGACCTGATCGAGCACCAGCACCCCAAAGACAAGCTGCTCGTCTTCACCCAGTTTGCCGACACCGCCCGCTACCTCCACGCCCAGTTGGCCGCGCACGGCATCACACACGTGGCCGAGGCCACCGGCCAAAGCGCCGACCCCACGGCGCTGGCCTGGCGCTTCTCGCCCCAATCCAACGACAAGCGCGAGCAGGTCAAGAAGGCCGACGAACTGCGCGTGCTCATCGCCACCGACGTGCTCTCCGAAGGCCAGAACCTGCAAGACGCGCACATCATCGTCAACTACGACCTGCCCTGGGCCATCATCCGCCTCATCCAGCGTGCGGGCCGGGTGGATCGCATCGGCCAGCAGTCCAGCACCATCCTCTGCTACTCCTTCGTGCCCGCCGATGGCGTGGAGCGCCTCATCAACCTGCGTGCCCGCGTCAAACAGCGCCTGGTAGAAAACGCCGCAGTCGTTGGCTCCGACGAAACCTTCTTCGACGATGAAACCGGCGATGACACCAGCGACGCCGCCGATGGCCTGATCCGCGACCTCTACACCGAGAAGAGCGGTATCCTTGACGACGACGGCGACACCGAAGTCGATCTGGCCTCCTACGCCTGGCAAATCTGGAAGAACGCCACCGACGCCGACCCATCGCTCGCCGCCACCATCGAAAACCTGCCCAACGTGGTCTATGCCACCAAGGCGCACACGGCTACGCCCGCCGCGCCAAAAGGCGTACTGGTCTATCTGCGCACCGGCCAAGGCAACGACGCGCTGGCCTGGATGGACGAAAACGGCCAGGCAGTCACCCAATCGCAGCTCACCATCCTCAAAGCCGCCGCCTGCGCAGCCGACACGCCCGCGCTGCCGCGCACCGAGCAGCACCACGCTCTCACCCAGCAGGGCATGGCGCACATTGCCGAAGAAGAAAAGTCCACCGGCGGCGCACTGGGCCGCCCCAGTGGCGCACGCTTCAAGACCTACGAGCGCATCAAACGCTGGCGCGAACGGCAGGGCAGCACACGCGACCTGTTCATCACCGACGAACACATCCGCCGCGTTGAGAAGGCGCTGGAAGACATCTACCGCTACCCGCTCACCCAAAGCGCCACCGACACGCTCAACCGCCAGTTGAAGGCAGGCATCAGCGACCACGACCTGATCGACCTCGTCTTTGCCCTGCGCGGAGACGGCCGCCTGTGCCTGGTGGACGACCAAGACCAGCAGCGCGAACCCAGCCTCATCTGCTCGCTGGGTCTGGCCTAGCGCGGTGGCTATTCACTCCAAAAATCACTTTTCTATAGCTGCTTGCGCTTGATGGACGGGCGCTGGAGGCCAATTTCATATGAATCTCGACACCACCCGCTTTCAGCACCTGCTGGCCCAGTTCAAGCTGCCGCAACTGTTCAACGAACTGGGCTGGGATCAGCCCACGCTGAAAGCCCAGTCCATCAGTGCCAGCGGGCAAGACTTCATCCTCACCCCCATCGCCCACAAGCGCGGCGTGGCCGTGCTGCGCTGCTCGCCTGATGCGCAAGGCCGCATCCCGCCTCGCCCCGTGCTGCTGAAGATTGAGCAAGAAACCCGCAAGATCGCGCACGAACACCTGCTGGTGTTTGCCGACGCAGGCGAAACCACCCTCACCTGGCTGTGGGTGCTGCGTGCACCCGGCCAGCCCACCAGCACGCGCACCCACACCTGGCACCAGGGCCAAAGCGGCGAAGCCCTGCGCCAAAAGCTCTCGCAAATCGTCTGGTCGCTGGAGGAAGAAGAAGCCATCACCCTGACCGACGTGGTCACTGGCCTGCGCAAAGCCTTCGACCGCGACCGGGTATCGAAGACTTTCTACGACAAATTCAAGGCCCAGCACGACGCCTTCGCCGCCTTCATTACCGGCCTGAACCAGACGGCAGACCGCGCCTGGTACGCATCCCTCATGCTCAACCGGCTGATGTTCGTCTATTTCATCCAGAAAAAAGGCTTTCTGGACGGCGACGACAACTACCTGCAACACCGCATGGCCCAGGTGCAGCAGACGCGGGGCAAGGGCCACTTCCACAGCTTCTACCGCCAGTTTCTGCGCCGCCTGTTCCACGAAGGGCTGGGCCAGCCCCAGCCGCGCAGCGCGGCGCTCAACGACCTCATCGGCAGCAACATCCCCTATCTGAACGGCGGCCTGTTCGATGTGCACGAGCTGGAGGCCAACAACCAGGGCATCGACGTGCCCGACGAAGCCTTTGAAAAGCTGTTCGCCTTCTTCGACGCCTGGGACTGGCACCTGGACGACCGCCCGCTCAAAACCGGCACTGAGATCAACCCCGACGTGCTGGGCTACATCTTCGAGAAGTACATCAACCAAAAGCAGATGGGCGCGTACTACACCAAGGAAGACATCACCGAATACATCAGCAAGAACACCGTCATCCCCCACCTGCTGGGGCAGGCGCGCGAGCGTTGCAAGGTGGCGTTTGAGGGCGAATCATCGGTGTGGAAGCTGCTGCAAACCGAGCCAGACCGCTACATCTACCCCGCCATGAAAACCGGCGTCATCGACGCCAGCGGCCAGCCCGTGCCCGAAAGCGCCCTGCCTGATTTTGTGCAAACCGGCATGCACGACGCCAAGGCCCGCATGTTCGAGCGCCGCTACAACCTGGGCGAAGCCACATTCACCACCGCCACCGGCGAGCGCGGCACCCTGCCGACGGAAACCTGGCGCGAATATGTCGATAGGCGCAGCCGCTGCCTGGCCGTGCGCAGCAAGCTGGCCAACGGCGAAGTGCAATCCGCCGACGACCTCATCACGCTGAACCTGGACATCCGCCAGTTCATGCAGGACGTGATCGACACCAGCACCGGCCCGCAACTGCTGCGCGCCGTGTGGCAAGCCATCGTGGGCCGGGTGCCCGAAAAATCGAACGAGAAATTCCGCAACGGCATCACCATCCTCGACCCTACGTGCGGCTCGGGCGCATTTTTGTTCGCCGCGCTCGGCATTCTGGAGCCGCTGTACGAAGCCTGCCTCGACCGCATGGACAGCTTCGTCGAAGACGCCAAAAAACTGGGCAAGCCCGCCGAAGCGGATTTTGAAAAAGTGCTGGCTGAGGTCGGCAAACACCCCTCGCGCCGCTACTACATCTACAAAAGCATCATCCTGCACAACCTGTTCGGCGTGGACATCATGGCCGAGGCGGTCGAGATTTGTAAGCTGCGCCTGTTCCTCAAACTCGTCTCGCAGGTGGACAAGGGCCAGCAACTGGAGCCGCTGCCGGACATCGACTTCAACATCCGCGCGGGCAATACGCTGGTGGGCTACGCCACCGAAGCGCAGTTCGACGCATCGGGCGACCTCGCGAGCGACCAGCAGCGCAAAGCCAGCATCAAGGCCGACATTGCCGACCTGGCCGATCTGTTCACCCGCTTCCGCGAACAGCAGATCGTCCATGGCGGCAAAGTGACCACAGCGGACAAGCAGGCGCTGCGCAGCAGGCTGGGCAGCTTGAATCTGGAACTGGACAAATACTTGGCACGCGACTACGGCATCGACCCGGACAAGACGAAGGCGTTTGCCGACTGGCGTGCCAGTCACCAGCCATTTCACTGGTTCGCGCAGTTTTACGGCGTGATGCGGGAGGGCGGATTCGATGTGGTCATCGGAAATCCACCTTACATCGAATACAGCAAAGTCAGAGAAGAATATTCGATTAGAAATCTCGAAACTGCCGCATGTGGAAATCTTTGGGCGTTCTGCATTGAGAAGTCGTTTGAGTTGTTATCGCCTGCATCTCACTTCGGAATGATTGTCCCGGTAAGCATCGTATGCACGCAGCGGATGAGTGATGTTCAGGATGTAATCTCGGAACAGTCGTCCGCGACTTGGTTCAGCAACTACGCGGAGCGTCCATCAAAGCTTTTCAGCGGCGCAGAGGTTCTGCTGACGATTGCCATAAGCCACAAGTCTCATGTTAATCGTTGCCATACATTTTCAACGTCGTTAAGAAAATGGCCTTCAGAGTTTCGTGCTCACTTGTTTAATACAACTGAATATCTCCATGCAGGCGATCGTCTTCGTAATTACATCATGCCCAAGATTTCATCAGAGCTTGAGGTCGAAGCAATACCAAAAATCATGTCAAAACTCGGAACTTTAGCAGAAGTTTTTACAAGTCGGTCAGATCACAAGATTTTTTACCGTATCGGAGGTGGTCGGTATTGGAAGATATTCACGACCTTTCAGCCACAGTTCATTCTTAACGGGAAACCATCCGTCTCAAGCCGTGAGGCGTATCTCTATTTCGACTCAAAAGACGAGCGTGACATCGCCGTCAGCTTGCTCAGTAGTACGCTGTTCTACTGGAATTTCATGCTGACCACGAATGGGCGCGACTTGAATCCGGTCGACCTTAGATCTTTCCCTGTTTCTCCGAAGAAGCTATCGACTGATGCGAGGAAAAATCTCATCGGTCTGTCATCCGACCTGATGAAGAGTTATCGCAAACACAAGGAAACGAAGGAAAAGACATCGAAATCAACTGGTCAACTCGTGTATGAGGAGTTCTACCCGAGGCTGTCCAAAGATGTCATTGATGAAATTGACAGGGTCATCTACTCAGAGCTTGGTCTATCTGTAGAGCAGCAAGATTTTCTGCTCAACTTTGAAGTCAAATACCGCATGGGCGGCACGAGCGACGACGAATGAACCCTGCGCCAACAGCGCAGCAACCTGCCGCCGCCATCCGTAAATCCATTCTTGATCTTTCCCATCAAGAGGCACGCGCGTTCTTGCTGAAGGCCGAAAACTATTGCAACTTGGAACTACCGCCCTACATCGCCTTTCAGGCGTTGCTGAATGGAGTGGATCAAGTTCTGACCGACAAAAAGCTGTCCAGCATGGCCAAGATGAAAGAGGTGCGTGACCACGATGATGTGAACCACACCATCCTGCACAACAAGGATGGCCGGTACGCATGGCGGCCATTCCAGTTGATTCACCCTGCGCTGTACGTTTCGCTGGTGCATGTGATCACGGATGAGGCGCAATGGGCGTTCATCCGCGACCGGTTCCAGTCCTTCGCCAAAAATCCAAACATCCGCTGCCTGAGCCTGCCCGTTGCTTCAACCACGGAGCAAACGGATCGTGCGGAGCAGGTCTCGCAGTGGTGGCAGCAAGTGGAGCAACGCGCCATCGCGCTTTCGCTGGACTACGACCATGTGCTGGAAACCGACATCACCGACTGCTACGGCGCGATTTACACGCACTCCATTGCCTGGGTCTTGCACACCAAGCCTGTGGCAAAGGCAAAACGCACAGACGCAACACTGATTGGCAATGTCATCGATAACCACATCCAGGACATGCGCCACGGCCAGACCAACGGCATACCTCAGGGTTCCGTGCTGATGGATTTCATCGCAGAGATGGTGCTTGGCTTCACCGACCTGGAACTGTCAAAAATTCTGACGCAGGAGGACATCTCGGATTTCCACATCCTTCGCTATCGGGACGACTACAGGGTGTTCGTCAATAACCCGCAGGATGGCGATGCCATCATCAAGGCCATCACCGAAATTACCGCCAGCCTTGGTCTGAAGCTCAACCCATCAAAGACCCGTGCAAGCGCGGACGTGGTGCGCTCATCCATCAAGAACGACAAGATGGCATGGATGAGCCGCAAGCAACGCGAGCGGGATTTACAAAAGCACCTGCTGCTCATCCACGACCACGCCAACAGCTACCCCAACTCCGGCAGTCTCGCGCGCGCATTGGGCGACTACCAAAAGCGGCTGATGAAAGCGACACTCCAGCAAGACAGCCTGATGCCAATGATCGCCATCACGGTGGACATCGCCTGGCGAAACCCGCGCACCTATGCCGTATCTGCCGCAATACTCAGCCTGCTTCTGGAAAAGATGGAAGATGACGCCGAGAAGGTTGCCACGGTGCAGCGTATTCAGAAGAAGTTCAGCAAACTCCCGAATACCGGCCACATGCAGCTTTGGTTGCAGCGCGTGACGCTGCCGATCAGCAAGTACATTGACTACGACGAAGCTCTCTGCAAACTGGTGGTTGAAGAAAGTACCCGGCTATGGAACACCGACTGGATTTCATCCGGCGGCTTGAAAAGCGCGGTAGATGCACGCAAAGCCATCGACAAAACGGCCCGCGACCAACTTGCGCCCACCATCCAGCGCGATGAGTTTGAGCTGTTCCTGTCAAATCTGGACGGGTATGACGGATAACCGCCATGAAACCTGCGTTCATCCCCCTGCCGCCACACCTCGCCCCGCACATCCCCGCTGACGTGGCGCAGCGCCTCGTCGGCATCGGCAACGCCGCCTTGCTGGCCGAGCCGCTGCTGGGCTTCATCGCCTCGCGCCAATGCCCCGGCCATGTCTTCATCGAAACGCTGGATCGCGTGCCGCAATGGGCCAGCGCGGGTCGCGTGCTCATCAGTGGCTTTCATTCCCCGCTGGAGCAGCAGGTGCTGCGCTCCCTGCTGCGCCGCCAGGGCCACGCCGTCAAACTGCTGGCCCGCCACCTGCCCGCAGACCGCGCCTGGCGCCCCACCGCCGAAGAACGCGAGCCGCTGGCCCAGGGCCGCCTGCTCATCCTCAGCGCCAGCCCCGCCGCAGAAGCCCGCACGACCCGTGCATCGTCCATTGCCCGCAACCGCCTGGTGCTGGCGCTTGCCACCGAAGCCTTGCGGATTTCGGCCAGTGACTAAAATCCACCCCATTCCACCACCTTTTTCAAGCGCGCATCCATGAACCTCGCCACCCGCATCTACGACAAGGCCCTGTCGCTGCCCCAGCAGGCGGCCAGCGAGGTGCTGCATTTCGCGGAGTTCCTGGCCGCCCGGCACGCCAAGCCCGCTGCGCAGCAGGCCGCGAAGCAGGATGCAGGCGCGTTCTACGCCCGCTACCAGGCCGACCTGTCCGGCTACCGCTTCGACCGCGACGAAGCCAACGCGCGCTGAGGCCATGCCCAAGGCGTTTCTCGACAGCAATGTCTTGATTTACGCGCTGGGCCAGGAGCCAGTGAAAAAAGCGGCAGCCGTCGCGCTGCTTGATGCGTCAGCCACGATTTCAGTGCAGGTGCTGGGCGAAATCGCCAACGTCATGCGGCGCAAGCTCGACTTCACGCCGCAGCAGGCCGGGGAAGTGATTGCCGACCTGATCGACCGGCTGGACGTGGTTCTCGTCGGTGCGCAGACCGTGCGGCATGCGTTGGAGCTGGCGCAGCGCCATTCGCTCTCGCACTTTGACGCACAAATCGTCGCTAGCGCACTCGAAGCGGATTGCGAGGTGCTGTTTTCGGAAGACATGCAGGCTGGACATGTGTTTGAACAGCGGTTGCGCATCGTCAATCCATTCTTGGACACTTCGCCCAGTTCGTAGGGGTACAGGCACGGGCATGCAGGTGTGCCGCATGGCGCAGCCGCTGCTGCCGCAACACTGGCGCGCAATCAGTGGGTCATCACCCTCGCCGATGGAGTCAGCATCCCCCACCAGTCCGTTGCACCACAAGCCATGCGCTTCATGGTGGGTGTTCTGCTCGTCGATCCAATCCTCGTACGTCTCGTTGAACTCGCGCTTGCGCTGCGCCAACGTTTTTTGCTGCTCCAGTGCGGCAAGTGTTCGGCATAGCGCGCTGCGGAAATGATGACGCCCGCCACCCGCTCGTTCTTGCGCACGTGCACGGGCTCACGCTCGGCTTGGCTGAGGTAATAGCCAAAGCGGTTCTTGGCTTCGGCGGCGGTAATTCGCATGGCTTCTCCGTACCAAGGGCGCGAATGGCCATCTTCGCCATTCGGCGGACCATGCGCCGCTTCGCTTACTGCGCTGGCGCCAGGTTGCGCAACCGAATGTGCAGCTCGCGCAGCTGCTTCTCGTCCACCAGCGAAGGCGCCTGCGTGAGCAGATCCTGCGCGCGCTGGGTCTTGGGGAAGGCGATCACGTCGCGGATCGATTCGGCGCCGGTCATCAAGGTGATGAGCCGATCCAGCCCGAAGGCCAGGCCGCCGTGCGGGGGCGCGCCGTACTGCAGCGCGTCGAGCAGGTAGCCGAACTTGGCGCGCGCTTCCTCGGGGCCGATCTTGAGCGCGGAGAACACCTTGCTCTGCACGTCGGCGCGGTGGATACGCACCGAGCCACCGCCGAGCTCCCAGCCGTTGAGCACCATGTCGTAGGCCTTGGACAGGCAGGCGCCGGGGTCGGTTTCCATGAGGTTCTCGTGGCCGTCCTTGGGCGAGGTGAACGGATGGTGCACCGCCACCCAGCGGTCTTCCTCGTCGTCGTGCTCGAACATCGGGAAGTCCACCACCCACAGCGGCGCCCAACGATTCTCGAACAGGCCGTGCTGGCGGCCGAATTCGCCCAGGCCCACCTTCAGGCGCAGCGCGCCGATGCTGTCGTTGACGATCTTGGCCTTGTCGGCGCCGAAGAAGATCACGTCGCCGTCCTGCGCACCGGTGCGCCTGAGGACTTCAGCGATCGCTGCGTCATGCAGGTTCTTGACGATGGGCGACTGCAGGCCGTCCCTGCCCTTGGCCGCTTCGTTGACCTTGATCCAGGCCAGGCCCTTGGCGCCGTAGATCTTCACGAAGTCGGTGTAGCCATCGATCTCCCCGCGCGAGATCTGCGCGCCGCCCGGCACGCGCAGGGCCACCACGCGCCCGCCCGGCGTCGTCGCGGGGGCGGAGAACACCTTGAAGTCCACGTCGGCCATCACGTCGGTCAGCTCGGTGAATTCGAGCTTGACGCGCAGGTCGGGCTTGTCCGAGCCGAAGCGGTGCATGGCCTCGGCGTACTTCATCACGGGGAACTCGCCCAGGTCGACGCCGAGCTGCTGCTGGAACACTTCCTTGATCATGCGCTGGAAGATGGCGCGGATCTCTTCCTCGTTCAGGAACGAGGTCTCGCAGTCGATCTGCGTGAACTCGGGCTGGCGGTCGGCGCGCAAGTCTTCGTCGCGGAAGCACTTGGTAATTTGGTAGTAGCGGTCATAGCCGGCCACCATCAGCATCTGTTTGTACAGCTGGGGCGATTGCGGCAAGGCAAAAAATTGGCCGTCATGCACGCGGCTGGGCACCAGATAATCCCGTGCGCCTTCGGGGGTGGATTTGCCCAGCATGGGCGTTTCGATGTCGATAAAGCCTTCTTTATCCAGGAAGTTGCGCACTTGGATGGCCGTTTTGTAGCGCAGCATCATGTTGCGCTGCATGGCGGGGCGGCGCAGGTCAATCACGCGGTGGGTCAGGCGCACGTTTTCCGACAGGTTGTCATCGTCCAACTGGAACGGGGGCGTGACCGAGGCGTTGAGCACCGTCAGCTCATGGCACAGCACTTCGATCTGGCCGCTTTTGAGCTTGTCGTTGGTCGTGCCCTCAGGGCGGGCACGCACCAAGCCCTTGATCTGAATGCAAAACTCGTTGCGGATGTCCTCGGCCACTTTGAACATCTCGGGGCGGTCGGGGTCGCAGACCACCTGCACGTAGCCTTCGCGGTCGCGCAGGTCGATGAAGATCACGCCGCCGTGGTCGCGGCGGCGGTTCACCCAGCCGCACAGGGTGACGGTTTGGCCCATCAGGGCTTCGGTCACGAGACCGCAGTAGTGGGAACGCATGGCCATGGGGATACTTCCTGCGCCCACGCGGGACGCCTTGGGGTCAGAGCCTGCTCTCGCTTTCGAGAGCCATGGGATCGGGCGGCGCCACGACCCCCATCGAGACGATGTACTTGAGCGCGGCGTCGATGCTCATTTCAAGCTCGACGCAGTCGCTCTTGCGCACCAGTATGAAATAACCGCTCGTGGGGTTGGGCGTCGTGGGCACGTATACGCTCACGAATTCGTCGCGCAGATACCCCGCCACCTCGCCGCTGGGCGTGCCGGTGACGAAGGCTACCGTCCACACGCCGTCGCGCGGCCATTGCACGAGCACGGCGGTGCGAAACGCATTGCCACTTTCGGAAAACAGCGTATCCGAGACCTGCTTGACGCTGGAATAGATCGAGCGCACGACGGGGATGCGGCTCACCAGCGCATCGCCCAGCGCCACGAGGCGCCGCCCCGCGAAGTTGCCCGCGAGCGCGCCGACGACGAGCAGCACCACCAGCGTGAGCAGCACGCCGAACCCTGGAATGTGGAACCCGAGCAGCTTGTCCGGCTGCCAGGCGCCGGGCAGGATCTCCAGCGTCTGGTCGAGCAGGCCCACCACCCAGGACAGCACCCAGGCGGTGATGACCACCGGCACGATCACCAGCAGGCCGGTGAACAGCCACTTGCGCAATGCGGCCATCAGAACCTTGCCTTTCAGGCGCCTGAAGAGGCTGTAGCGCTTGCCGGTGCTGCGGCAGGCGCTTCTGTTTTTGCAGTTTCAGGGGTGGTCTTGGGTGCGTCGGCCGGCGCCGGGGCGGCGTCCGCACCCGTGCTGCTCTTGCGACCGCTGAAATCCGTGGCATACCAGCCCGTGCCCTTGAGCTGAAAGCCCGCCGCGGTCACCTGCTTGGTGAAGGTTTGCGCGCCGCACGCGGGGCACTGCGTGAGCGGCGCATCGGACATCTTCTGCAACACGTCGCGGGCGTGGCCGCAGGTGCTGCAGCGGTAGGAATAAATCGGCATTTCGGGGGCGCAAACTTCCGCAAAACCTGGGATTATAGGTAGCGCGGCGGCGCCGCCCAGGCGCCACGTCGCGCTACGCGGCTGCGGTCTCGTACACGCGCGTGCGCCCTTTTTCGTCGGCGATGAACTGCGGCAGGAGCGAGCCGCCGATCATCCCGGCAAACGCCGCGATGAGCCCGGCGAGCTGCTGCGGAAACGCCTCGTTGAGCACCGGGCTCGCGACGAACCAGAGCCAGACGCCCATGCCCATCACTACCGCCAGCAGCGCGCCCTGCGTGGTGGCGCGCTTCCAGTACACGCCCAGCAGCAATGGCACGAACGCGCCCACAAGCGGTACCTGGTAAGCGCCCGAGACGAGCTCGTAGATGGACGAGCCTTCCATCGTGATCGAATAGACCAGCACGCAGAAGGTGAATACCAGCACACTCACGCGCATGGCCTTGAGCGTCTGCTGGTCGCTCATGCCGGGCTTGAGGTTGCGCAGGATGTTCTCCACGAAGGTGGTGGCCGGCGCGAGCAGCGTGGCCGAGGCGGTGGACATGATGGCCGAAAGCAGCGCGCCGAAGAACGCCACCTGCAGCAGCACCGGCATGTGCGTGAGCACCAGCGTGGGCAGCACCTTCTGCGGGTCGTCTTCGAGCAGCGCGGCCGTGCCCGGCAGCACCAGCAACGCCGCCATCACGACGAACATCGGCACGAAGGCAAAGGCGATGTACAGCAACCCGCCGATCACCGGGCCGCTGCGGGCCGTATCAGCGTTGTTGGACGACATCACGCGCTGGAACACGTCCTGCTGCGGAATCGAGCCCAGCATCATGGTGATGGCCGCGGCGAAAAAGAAGACCCACTCCTTGGTGCCGCCCGTCGGCAGAAAGCGCAGCTTGCCTTCGCTCGCCGCATACGACATCACGCGCTCGGCGCCGCCCGCGATGTCCGCGGCATACCAGGCGATGGCGAGCAGCCCCGCGACGATGACGATCATTTGCACAAAGTCCGTGAGCGCCACCGACCACATGCCGCCGTAGAGCGTGTACACGAGCACGATCACCGTGCCGATCACCATGCCCCAGGACAGCGTGATCGCGCCCTCGCTCAAGATGCTGAACACCAGCCCGAGCGCCGTGATCTGCGCCGCCACCCAGCCCAGGTAGCTCAGGATGATGATGAGCGAGCACAGCACCTCCACCACGCGCCCGAAGCGGCGCCGGTAGTAGTCGCCGATCGTGATGATGTGCATCGCGTAGAGCTTGCGCGCGAAGAACAGGCCCACGAGCACCAGGCACAGCCCCGCGCCGAAGGGGTCTTCCACCGTGCCGTGCAGGCCCTCCTTGACGAACTGCGCCGGCGCACCCAGCACCGTCTCGGAGCCGAACCAGGTGGCGAACGTGGTGGCGACGACGACCGCCAGCGGCAGGCTGCGCCCCGCGACCGCGTAGTCGGCCGTGTTGTGCACGCGCCGCGCGGCCAGCAGGCCGATGACGATGGACGCCAGCAGGTACAGGACGATGAAGCTCACGAGCATGGGCTGACCCCGCGTGTTGACAGGCGTTTGAAGAAAAATGACGCGGATTATCTGGTCAAGCGCCCCCGCCGATGGCAGCGCGCACCGCGATGCGCGGTATTTACAACACCCCGATGCGGATGATGAGCTGCACCACGATCAGCCCGAGCACGAACCCCAGCCCGGCGTAGAGCAGCCCCTGCAGCAGGCGGTTGGTGCGCCGCTGCTCCGCCAGCAACTGCCTGAGCTCGAGCGATTCCTCGCGCGGCGAGCGGCTCAGGTAGCCGTGCAGCAGGCGCGGCAGCTCGGGCAGCATCTTGGCGTAGTGCGGTGCCTCGGCGCGCAGCTCGCGCCATAACCGCTTGGGGCCAAGCTGCTCAAGCATCCATTTTTCGAGGAAGGGCTTGGCGGTGCTCCACAGGTCCAGCTCGGGGTCGAGCTGGCGCCCGAGGCCCTCGATGTTGAGCAGCGTCTTTTGCAGCAGCACGAGCTGCGGCTGGATTTCCACGTGAAAGCGCCGCGAGGTCTGGAACAGCCGCAGCAGCACCATGCCGAGCGAAATCTCCTTGAGCGGGCGGTCGAAGTACGGCTCGCAGACCGCGCGGATCGCGCCTTCCAGCTCGTTCACGCGCGTATCCCTGGGCACCCAGCCGCTTTCGATGTGCAGCTCGGCCACGCGCTTGTAGTCGCGGCGGAAAAACGCAGTGAAGTTCTGCGCCAGGTACTCCTTGTCCACCGCGGTGAGCGAGCCGACGATGCCGAAGTCCAGCGAGATGTAGCGCCCGAAGGTCTCCGGCGCGGTGCTCACCATGATGTTGCCCGGATGCATGTCGGCGTGGAAGAACCCGTCGCGAAACACCTGGGTGAAGAAGATCGTCACGCCATCGCGCGCGAGCCGCGGTATGTCCACGCCCGCGTCGCGCAGCACGTCGATCTGGCTGATCGGCACGCCCTGCATGCGCTCCATCACGAGCACGTCACTGTGGCACCAGTCCCAGAACACCTCGGGGATCAGCACCAGGTCGAGCCCCGCCATGTTGCGCCGCAGTTGCGCGCAATTGGCCGCCTCGCGTACCAGGTCAAGCTCGTCGTGCAGGTAGTTGTCGAACTCGCGCACCACCTCGCGGGGCTTGAGGCGCCGGCCGTCGGCTGACAGGCGGCTGACCCAGCCCGCCACCATGCGCATGAGCGCGAGGTCTTTTTCGATCGCCGCGAGCATGCCGGGGCGCAGTACCTTCACGGCCACCTCGCGCTCACGCCCCTCGCGGTCGCGCAGCACCGCGAAGTGCACCTGCGCAATCGACGCGCTCGCCACGGGCGTGCGGTCGAACGTCACGAAAATCTCGTCGAGCGGCTTCTTGAACGAGCGTTCTATCGTCGCCACCGCGATCGCCGGGTCGAACGGCGGCACGCGGTCCTGCAGCAGCGCGAGCTCGTCGGCGATGTCGGGCGGCATCAGGTCGCGCCGGGTGGAGAGCACCTGGCCGAACTTCACGAAGATGGGCCCGAGCTCCTCGAGCGCCTCGCGCAGGCGCTGGCCGCGCGGCGCGTCGAAGCGCCGCCCCAGCGTCAGCAGGCGCGCCAGCGCGCGGATCCACGGCCGCGAAAAGCCCGACAGCACCAGTTCGTCGAGCCCATGGCGCAGCGCCACCCAGACGATGGCGACACCGCGAAAGAACCGGCTCATGGGGACGCGTGGTTCGACGCGGGCGCGGCGCGGCGGGCGCCGGCGAAGCGCCCCAACGCATCGCGCACGCGGCGCGCCGTGGCGCACACCGTGTGCGCCGGCACGTCGCCAACGAGCCGCGCGAGGTCGTCTTCCACGTCCCAGCGCAGGTTCTCTGCGAGCCAGTGGATGTCGCCCGCGAGCTGCACGTCGCCGTCGATGCGGATCGCCGGGCGCGCGCCCGTGAGCGCGCCGCGCGCGAGCGCCAGCGGCGACGGCTCGGTGAGCTCCACGTTCAGATCGGGCACGGCGCCCTCTGCCGCACGGTCGAGCATGCCCGCGGGCGTGACCTGCACGGCCATGTGGAACGCGCGCCACTGCACGCGCGCCACGCGCCCACGCTGGCGCGCGAGCCGCTCCATGGCCTGCGGCTCCTGCATCAGCACATGGTTGGCCAGCAACACCAGCCGGTGCTGCGTGCCGCGCACCAACCAGTCAGGCGCCTCGGGCGGGTGCGGCAAGCGCCCCGCAAGGTCACGCACAAAAGAAAACGGGAACCGTGTCGTCATGGTTCCCGATTATTCCCCGAACAGGGCGCGGCTTACTGCAAGGCCTGCAGCCCCGCGACCAGCCATCCGCTCTTGCCGTCCTTGGGCTTGGTCATGTTCCAGACCTCGCGGAACGGATTGGGGCCTGCCGACGCTTCCTCGCGGATCATGCCGGAGAACTCGACGCTGGCCATGTACTCCCCGTCCAGGTCCTCGATGCCGAGCAACTGCGCCTCCAGCATCAGTACATCGGTCTGGTTAGGCTGGGCCTCGCCACGCTGCAGCTCGCGCTCGTGCAGCTGCGCGCGCACTTCGTCGAGCATGGCGTCCGTCATCATGGCGCGCAGCGTCACCATGTCGGAACGATCCCAGGCGGCCTGCAGCGTCGTGAAGTTGCGCTTGGCCGCCTCGAGGAAGCCCGCGGTGTCAAAGCCTTCCGGAATGCCCCAGCCCTGCGCCCCGGCAAGCGCCGAGCCTATCGCCACGCCCGACCCGGCGGCGGTGGCATCGAACGCCATCGAGGTGTCTTCCCACGGGCGCGCCGAAGCGTCGTTGCCCACCTTGGCCGGGTTGTACGCGCGCGGCATGCGCGCATTGGGCACGTCCGTCCCGCTGCCCGCACCCTGGAATGCGAACGGCCGCGCGGCAGCCCCCTGCGCGCGCGGGCGCGCCAGCATGCGCAGCACCGCGATGCCCACGAGCACCAACAGCGCGATCAACAGGAACTGCCCGAATTCGGCGCCCAGCCCGAGAGAACTGGCAAGCCACGCCAGCCCCAGGCCCGCCGCCAGGCCGCCAAGCATGCCGGCCCAAGGCTTGCGCGCCGCGCCTGCGGCCGCCGCATTGGCGGCATTCGCGGATTTGGCCGCGTTGGCGTTGTTGGCCGCGTTCTGGCCCGCGTTGGGCGCCGCAGCCGGTGCGCGCGGCGCTTCACGCTGCGTGACGTTGGCCGACTGGCGACCGATGCCGCGCCCTCCCCCGAGGCGCGCGGCCTCCGCGTCGGCGTACACCAGCGTGAGCAGCGTCACCAGCACCACGGACCACAGATTTTTCATGTCTTTCCTCTCCAATGACAATGACCGCTCACCCTATTTCGGCGACCTGCCTCAGCACTTGACCCCGACGTGCAGGGCCACCACGCCGCCGGTCATGTTGTGGTAATCCACATGCCCAAAACCATGGTGTTGCATCAGCGCCTTTAGTTCCTCCTGGCCGGGGTGTTTGCGTATGGATTCGGCCAGATAACGGTAACTGTCTGCATCCCCCGCCACCCACTGCCCCAGGCGCGGCAGCACCTGGAAGGAGTACAGGTCGTAGGCCTTGCGCAGCGGCGCCGCCACGCGGGAAAACTCCAGCACCAGGAGCCGCCCGCGAGGCTTGAGCACGCGCGCCATTTCGGCGATCGCCTTGTCCTTGTGCGTCATGTTGCGCAGGCCGAATGCCACGCTGACCAGATCAAAGCAACCGTCGGGGAACGGCAGGCGCTCGGCGTCGCAGACCAGCGTGGGCAGCACGATGCCCTTGTCCAGCAGCCGCTCGCGCCCGGTGCGCAGCATGGCCTCGTTGATGTCGGTGTGCACCACAGTGCCGCTTGCACCCACCTTCTTCGAGAACGCCAGCGCCAGGTCGCCCGTGCCACCGGCCACGTCCAGCACGCGGTCGCCCTCGCGCAGGTTGGCCACCATCACGGTGTATGCCTTCCAGAGCCGGTGCAGGCCGCCCGACATGAGGTCATTCATCAGGTCGTAGCGCGGCGCGACCGAATCGAACACGCCACGCACCCTGCGCGCCTTTTCGCGCTCATCCACCGTCTGGAAACCGAAATGCGTCGTGCTCATGGCACGATCGTAGGGCAGGTGGCCACGCGGGCAGGCATCACCCTGCCGATTCCCTCGGGAATCTGTCGCTATTAGGTTGAATTCAGCCGCCGCAACTGCAGCCGTCTTCGCCGCAGTTCTCGTCGGCGGGCACGGGCGTGCGCTTCTTGGTGATGCTGGTGCCCTTGTGCGCCGAGCGCATCGGCGTGTCGCGCGTCGCGCCCGCGGCCTCCAGGCGCTGCAGGTAGTTGCTCCACAGCGCGTCCTGTTCGTGCCCGAGCTTGTAGAGGTAGCTCCAGGTGAAGATGCCGCTGTTGTGCCCGTCGGAGAACGTGGGGCGCACCGCGTAGTTGCCCATGGGTTCGATCTCGGTCACGGTGACTTCGCGCTTGCCGGTCTGCAGCACCTCCTGCCCGGGGCCGTGGCCGCTGACCTCGGCCGAGGGAGAATACACGCGCATCAGCTCGAACGGGATGCGAAAGCGCTCGCCGCTGGAGAACGCGATCTCCAGCGCGCGCGACGCTTCGTGCAGGGTGATGGCGGTGGGCACGGGCGTGCCGTTGATCTGCTCAGCCATGATGGTTCAGTTTCCCATTTTGAACGTCAAATACGCTGCAAACCCTGGACTGGCAAGCGTCGGCAGCTATCGTAACGATGGCGCGCCAGCCCAGGCTCCGAGCCGCGCGCACAGGTCATCATGCACCAGCGGCTGGCGCGCCGCCAAGGCCGCAATGCGCGCAGTGTCTTGCGCGCGCCGCGGCGCGTCCCAGACCGGGGCGGGAAAGTGGCTGTCCCAGTCGAAGCGCGCGATCACGTGCCAGTGCAGGTGGGGCACCACGTTGCCCAGCGCCGCGAGGTTGATCTTGGCCGGCGTGAGCTGCTCGCGCAGCACCTGCTCCACGAGCGCCACGGCCTGCATGCAGTGCGCGCGCTCGTGCGGCGCAAGGTCGGTGAATTCGGCGGCATGCGCGTTCCAGACCACACGGTAGAACGCCGGGAAGTGCGGCTCGTGCGCATGGATCACGCGCAGCCGCTCGCCGCGCCAGACAAGCGCGCCGCCATCGCCCCTGCACAGCGCACAGTCGCTCGCCATGGCGCGTCGTCAGAACAGCACGCGCGTGCGGATCGTGCCCGGCACCTTGGCGAGCTTTTCCAGCGCCATGTCGGACGAGCGCGCATCCAGGTCAACGACCACGTAGCCCACGTTGTCGCGCGTCTGCAGGAACTGGGCGGAAATGTTCACCGCGCCGTCCGACAGGATGCGGTTGATCTCGGACATCACGCCCGGCACGTTGCGGTGGATGTGCAGCAGCCGGTGCTTGCCGGGGTGCGCGGGCAGCCCCACCTCGGGCAGGTTCACCGACGAAGTGCTCGCGCCGGTGTCGCTGTAGGTGATGAGCTTGGCCGCCACTTCCACGCCGATGTTGGCTTGCGCCTCCAGCGTCGAGCCGCCGATGTGCGGCGTCAGGATCACGTTGTCCAGCCCGCGCAGCGGCGAGACGAACTCGTCCTTGTTGCTCTTGGGCTCGACCGGAAACACGTCCACGGCGGCGCCGACGAGGCGCTGCTCCCTGATCGCCTGCGCCAGCGGCTCGATGCGCACCACGGTGCCGCGCGAGGCGTTGATGAGAATGGCGCCCGGCTTCATCGCGGCGATTTCGGGCTCGCCCATCATCCATTTCGTGGACGGCGTCTGCGGCACGTGCAGGCTCACGATGTCGCTTTGCGCGAGCAGCGCCTGCAGCGATTCGACCTGGTGCGCGTTGCCCAGCGGCAGCTTGGCGACGATGTCGTGGAAGATCACGTGCATGCCCAGGCTCTCGGCCAGGACGGATAGCTGCGAGCCGATCGCGCCGTAGCCGACGATGCCCAGCGTCTTGCCGCGCGCCTCGTGCGAGCCCTCGGCGCTCTTGAGCCAGCCGCCGCGGTGCGCGGCCGCGTTCTTCTCGGGGATGCCGCGCAGCAGCAGGATGGCCTCGGCCAGCACCAGCTCGGCCACCGAGCGGGTGTTGGAGTACGGCGCGTTGAACACCGCGATGCCGCGTTCGCGCGCGGCGTTCAGGTCCACCTGGTTGGTGCCGATGCAAAAGCACCCGACGGCCACGAGCTTGTGCGCGTGCGCGAGCACGTCGGCGGTGAGCTGCGTGCGCGAGCGGATGCCGAGAAAGTGCGCGTCGGCGATCTTGTCGAGCAACTCCTGCCCTTCGAGCGCGCGCGGCAGCAGCTCCACATTGGTGTAGTCGGCCGCGTGCAGTGCGTCGACCGCGCACTGGTGGATACCTTCGAGCAGCAGAAACTTGATCTTGCTTTTATCCAGAGATGTCTTGGGCATGGGTGTCGGTTCCGGTGGTGGGGCCTGCGGCCGGGCGGAAAAACGGGCCGCGGGTGCGTGATTGTGCATCGCACAAAAAATACGTGCCGGGCCCGCGATTTTCGGTCACCTATGCGATGCCCGCAGGGACACGGCGCTGTCACAATCGTGTGCTGTCATTGCCCGGCGGGTAAACCCGGTTGTGCAGGGCATTGCGCTGTGGGAAAAAACGCGCTGTCCGTCATGGAATGCGCGCGCCTGCAGGCATTCCGGTTCCTTCCATCAACACAAGGTCGCTTCATGAAATTCAGACACCTGGCCCTGGCTGCCTCTCTTCTTGCCACTACCCTGGCGGCGCAGGCGCAGATCGAAATCCAGTGGTGGCACTCGATGACCGCCGTGAACAACGAGTGGGTCAACGACCTGGCCAAGCAGTTCAACGCGAGCCAGCAGGACTACAAGGTGGTGCCCGTCTTCAAGGGCACCTACCCCGAAAGCATGACCGCCGCGATCGCGGCCTTCCGCTCGGGCACCACTCCCCACATCCTGCAGGTGTTCGAGGTCGGCACCGCCACGATGATGGCGAGCAAGGGCGTGACGGTGCCAGTGGCCAAGGTGATGAAGGACGCGGGCGTCGCATTCGACCCCAGCGGCTACATTCCCGCCGTCGCGGCCTACTACACGGCGCCCAACGGGCAGATGCTGAGCTTCCCGTTCAACAGCTCGACCACGGTCTTCTACTACAACAAAGATGCATTCAGGAAGGCCGGGCTCGATCCCGACAAGGCCCCGACCACCTGGCCCGAAGTGTTCGAAGCCACGAAAAAACTCAAGGCCAGCGGACACGCCTGCCCGATGACGCTCGCGTGGATGGGCTGGACACAGCTCGAATCGTTCTCGACCTGGCACAACGTGGAGTTCGCCACCCACAAGAACGGCCTGGACGCCGAAGGCTACAAGGCACGCCTGAAGATGAATTCGCCCGTGCACGTGCGTCACTTCGAAAACTTGGCCAGGCTCGCCAAGGATGGCGAATTCGTCTACCGCGGCCGCAACAGCAACGCCGAAGCCTCGTTCGTTTCGGGTGAATGCGCCATGATCCAGACGTCCTCCGGTTTCTACGGCAACGTCTCGAAGAACGCCAAGTTCGCCTACGGCATCTCCACCCTGCCCTACTATCCCGACGTGAAGGGCGCGCCGCAAAACACCGTGATCGGTGGCGCCTCGCTGTGGGTCATGTCCGGCAAGAAGCCCGCGGAATACAAAGGCGTGGCCAAGTTCTTCCAATTCCTCTCCGACACCAAGGTGCAGGCTGCCAGCCACCAGCGCACCGGCTATCTGCCGATCACCACCGCCGCCTACAACCTGACCAATGCTGCCGGTTTCTATGAAAAGCACCCCGGCACCGACGTGGCCGTGAACCAGATGGTGCGCAAGGTGACGGACAACTCGCGCGGCATCCGCCTGGGCAACTACGTGCAGATCCGCACGATAGAGGACGAAGAAACCGAGCAGATCTGGAGCGGCAAGAAGACAGCCAGGGAAGCACTCGACGCCATCGTCACGCGAGGCAACGAACTGCTGGCGAAATTCGAGAAGTCCTACAAGAAATAACCCAGGCGCGCGGGGCCGGCAACGGCCCCCGCGCCCGCCGCCTGCTGCACGCAGGCGGCTTTTTCGTTTGTATCCGCCATGGAAAAACGGGTTCGTTTTCGCTCCACCTGGCTGCCGTGGGCACTGCTGCTGCCGCAGCTGGCCATCGTCGGCGTCTTCTTTTTCTGGCCCGCCGCCCAGGCGGTGCTGCAATCGTTCCAGATGGAAGACGCCTTCGGCACCAGCATCGAATGGGCCGGGCTGGAAAACTTCCGCAACCTGCTCGACGACCCCTCCTACCTGAATTCCTTCCAGCGCACCGCCCTGTTCTCGGTGCTGGTGGCGGGCATCGGCATCGTGCTGGCGCTGGCGCTGGCGATCTTTGCCGACCGCATCGTGCGCTTCGCCGTGGTCTACAAGACGCTGCTGATCGTGCCCTACGCCGTGGCGCCGGTGATCGCGGGCGTGCTGTGGCTGTTCCTGTTCTCGCCCTCGATCGGCGTCGCCGCCTACGCGCTGGGCAGGCTGGGCTACCAGTGGGACCACCTGATGAACGACAACCAGGCGATGGCGCTGATCGTGCTCGCATCGGTCTGGAAGCAGATTTCCTACAACTTCCTCTTCTTCCTCGCGGGGCTGCAGTCGATCC
Organism: Burkholderiales bacterium; assembly: GCA_026954015.1. GTDB lineage: Bacteria > Pseudomonadota > Gammaproteobacteria > Burkholderiales > Burkholderiaceae_C > Comamonas_C. Next base: position 63,266 of record JAIXLP010000028.1, read on the forward strand.
CCCGAGCCCTGATCGAGGCCGCTTCCATCGACGGCGCCGGCCCCTGGCGGCGCTTCTGGAACATCCAGCTGCCGCTGCTCTCGCCCACCACCTTCTTCCTGCTGGTGATCAACGTCGTCTATGCCTTCTTCGACACCTTCGGCATCATCGACGCGGCCACCCAGGGCGGCCCGGGCCAGTCCACGATGATCCTGGTCTACAAGGTCTACCAGGACGGGTTCAAGGCGCTCGACCTGGGCGGATCGGCGGCGCAATCGGTCATCCTGATGCTGATCGTCATCGCGCTCACCGTGCTGCAGTTCCGCTACGTCGAGAAAAAAGTGCAGTACTGACCATGGTCGACCGCAACCCCTGGCTCGTCTTCCTGTCGCACGCCGTGCTGATCCTCGGGGTCTGCATCGTCGCGTTTCCGCTCTATCTGGCGCTCGTCGCCTCGACCCACACCGCCGAGGCCATCGTGCAATCGCCGATGCCGCTGCTGCCCGGCGGCCACATGTGGGAGAACTACCGCGACGCGCTCCTGGGCTCGGGCAAGCTCGGCTCCAACACCACCGTGGTGCGCATGATGTGGGTGAGCTTCGTCGTCGCCATCTTCATCACCGTGGGCAAGATCGCGATCTCGCTGCTGTCGGCGTTCGCCATCGTGTACTTCCGCTTTCGCTTCAGGATGCTGTGCTTCTGGGCCATCTTCGTGACGCTGATGCTGCCGGTGGAGGTGCGCATCCTGCCCACCTACAAGGTGGTGGCCGACCTGGGCCTGCTCAACAGCTACGCCGGCCTGTCGCTGCCGCTGATCGCATCGGCCACGGCCACCTTCCTGTTCCGCCAGTTCTTCCTCACCGTGCCCGACGAGCTGACCGAGGCCGCGCGCATCGACGGCGCCGGGCCGCTGCGCTTCTTCAAGGACATCCTGGTGCCGCTGTCGCGCACCTCCATCGCCGCGCTGTTCGTGATCCAGTTCATCTACGGCTGGAACCAGTACCTGTGGCCGCTCCTGATGACCACCAGCGAGGACATGTACCCGGTGGTCATCGGCATCAAGCGCATGCTCGCCGGCGGCGAGGCGGCGGTGGACTGGAACATCGTCATGGCGACCGCCATCCTGGCCATGGTGCCTCCGGCCGTGGTGGTCATCCTGATGCAGAAATGGTTCGTCAAGGGCCTCGTGGACACGGAAAAATAATGGCAGCCATCGCATTCAACCAGGTCGTCAAGCGCTACGGCATCGGCCCCAGGGCCAACCAGGTCATCCACGGCGTGACGGCCGACGTCACGGACGGCGAGTTCGTCGTCATCGTCGGCCCCTCGGGCTGCGGCAAATCCACGCTGCTGCGCATGGTGGCGGGGCTGGAGGAGATCACCGAGGGCACCATCCGCATCGGCGAGCGCGTGGTGAACGACCTGGAGCCGGCCGCGCGCGACATCGCCATGGTGTTCCAGAACTACGCGCTCTACCCGCACATGAGCGTGTTCGACAACATGGCCTATGGCCTGAAGATCAAGAAGGTGCCGATCGACGAAATCCGCCAGCGCGTGGACAAGGCGGCCAAGATCCTCGAGCTGGGCGGGCTGCTCGCGCGCAAGCCGCGCGAGCTCTCGGGCGGGCAGCGCCAGCGCGTGGCCATGGGCCGCGCCATCGTGCGCCAGCCGCAGGTCTTCCTGTTCGACGAGCCGCTGTCCAACCTGGACGCCAAGCTGCGCGCGCAGACCCGGCTGGAAATCGAAAAACTCCACCGCGAGCTGGGCATCACCAGCCTGTTCGTCACGCACGACCAGGTCGAGGCGATGACGCTCGCCCAGCGCATGATCGTCATGAACGCCGGCCGCATGGAGCAGTTCGGCACGCCCGAGGAGGTCTACCACCGCCCTGCCACCACCTTCGTCGCGAGCTTCATCGGCGCGCCACCCATGAACCTGCTCAAGGATGTGCAGGGCGTGCGCGAAGGCGTGCTGCTGGGCATACGCCCCGAGCATCTGCGCGTGGCGGATTCCGGCGGCTGGGAAGTGCTGGTGGAAACCGTGGAAATGCTGGGCGCCGAGCGCCTCATCCACGGCCGCCTGGGCGGCGCCCAGGGCCAGGGCATGATCGTGCGCATGCAGGAGACGGAAACCCCACCCGCGCTCGGCCAGACACTGCACGTCCTGCCGCTGGAAGACCGCGTGCACGGCTTCGACCAGGCCACAGGGCAGCGCATCGAAGGCTGACGAAAATCCTTTTTTGATAGCTGCATGCGCTTGATGGGTGGACGCTGGAGCCCGATTTGACCATGAATTCACCGGCTGCCTCCTTGATCCGCTCCACCGTGCCCGTGCTGGCCTCGCTCGACATCGCCGAGAGCGCCGCCTTCTACGCCCAGCGGCTGGGCTTTGCCGAACAGCTGCGCACCGGCGACTACCTCATCGTCGCCCGCGACGGCTGCGAAATCCACTTCTGGCGTTGCCCCGACCGCGCCATCGCCGAGCAGACCTCGTGCTACGTGCGCGGCGACACGCGCGCCCTGTACGCCGACTTCGCCCGCCGCGGCCTGGCGCTGCCCGCACCCGCCGAGCGCGCCTGGGGCATGCGCGAGCTGTACGTGACAGACCCGCACGGCAACCTGCTCAAGTTTGGAGAACCGCTGTGAACGCCCCCACCCCCTGGCCTTACCCCTTCTGGATCGCGCACCGCGGCGCGGGCAAGCTCGCGCCCGAAAACACCCTGGCGGCTTTTCGCCTGGGCGCGCAGCACGGCTGGCGCATGTTCGAATGCGACGCCAAGCTCTCCAGCGACGGCGTGGTATTGCTGATGCACGACACCGAGCTTGCGCGCACCACCACCGGCCAGGGCAACGCGGGCGAACAGCCGTGGACCGCGCTCTCGCAGCTGGACGCCGGCAGCTGGCACTCGCGCGCCTACGCCGGCGAGCCGCTGCCCACGCTCGCGCTCGTCGCCCGCTGGTGCATCGCCAACGGCCTACACCTGAACATCGAGATCAAGCCCACGCCCGGCACCGCGCTCGCCACCGGTCGCGCCGTCGCGGCGCTGGCGAGCCGGCTCTGGCACGGCCAGCGCGTGCCGCCGCTGCTCACCTCGTTCGACCCGCAGGCGCTCACCGGCGCGCAAGAAGCCGCGCCACTGCTGCCGCGCGGCCTGCTGCTCGACCAGCCCGACCCAGCGTGGCTCGACCTTGCACGCAAACTCGGGTGCAGCGCCGTCGTCTGCAACCACGCACTCTGGAACGCCACCACCGTCGCCGCCGCCCGCGCCGCCGGCCTGCGCATGCTGAGCTACACCGTCAACGACACGCCCACCGCCGAGCGCCTGATCGCCCTGGGCACCGACGGCATCATCACCGACCGGGTGGATGCATTCTGCCCGGCGGGTTGATCAGCGCCAGGCTCTCAGTTCCACCCACCGCACGCTGGCGCACACCAGCACCAGCGCGGTGTAGGTCAGCATGCGCCCGTCGCTGCCCAGCAGCGCCACGCCCAGTGCCAGCACCGCACAACCCACCACAAAAAGCAGAGCTATCGGCGCAAGCCAGCCGCGCGGTTGGGCCAGTTTTCGCATGAAAACATGGCTCGTCGCCACCAGCAGCAGCGCCACCACCAGGGCGGGCGCCAGGAAATTCAGCAGGTGGTTGATGGCGGTCAAGAACGGCATGGGCACGCTCGCGATATCAATTTTATAATCGCACCCCATGGCAGTCTGGGCGTTGGGCATCAACCACCATACGGCTCCACTGGATCTGCGGGGCCGTTTCGCGTTCGCGCTCGACCAGATCGCGCCCACGCTGCAGGGCCTGCGCCAGTCGTTCACCGTCGCGGGCAACCGCCACCCCGCGGTCGAAAGCGCCATCCTATCCACCTGCAACCGCACCGAGGTGTATTGCGCCGCCGACCAGGTGGCGCTGGAACACACGCTCAACTGGCTTGCCGCCAACGGTGGCGTGAGCCCCGCGCTGCTGCGCCCGCACGCCTACCTGCTGCAGGGCGACGACGCCGCGCGCCATGCGTTTCGCGTCGCCAGCGGGCTCGATTCCATGGTGCTGGGAGAGGCGCAAATCCTCGGCCAGATGAAGAACGCGGTGCGCGCCGCCGAGGGCGCAGGCGCACTCGGCACCACGCTCAACCAGCTGTTTCAGCGCAGCTTCGCCGTTGCCAAGGAGGTGCGCTCCAGCACCGACATCGGCGCGCACAGCATCAGCATGGCCGCCGCCGCAGTGCGCCTGGCGGGCCAGCTCTTCGAAGACCTGGGCCAGATCCGCGTGCTCTTCGTCGGCGCGGGCGACATGGTGGAACTGTGCGCCACGCACTTCGCCGCCAGAAATCCGCGCCAGATGACCATCGCCAACCGCACGATGGAGCGCGGCGAAAGAGTCGCCAAGCGCCTGGGCGCGAGCGTGATGCCCCTTGCTGACCTGCCCGAGCACCTGCACGAATTCGACGCGGTGGTGAGCAGCACCGCCAGCACCCTGCCCATCATCGGCCTGGGCGCGGTCGAGCGCGCGCTGAAAAAACGCCGCCACCGCCCCATCTTCATGGTCGATCTGGCCGTGCCGCGCGACATCGAGCCCGAAGTGAAGCAACTGCCCGACGTCTACCTCTACACCGTGGACGACCTCGCAAGCGTGGTGCAGACCGGCCAGGCCCAGCGCGAGGCCGCCGTCACGCAGGCCGAAGCCATCGTCGACGCGGGCGTGCAAAGCTTCATGCACTGGCTCGACCAGCGCGACCCCGAAGGCGGCGTGGTGCCGCTGATCCGCCAGCTCAATGCGCAGGCCGACGAATGGCGCGCCCTCGAACTCGCCCGCGCGCGCAAACGCCTGGCCAAGGGCGAGGACATCGAGGCCGTGCTCGAAGCCTTGAGCCGGGGCATCACGCAGAAGATGCTGCATGGGGCGATGACGGAACTGCACGCGGGGGATGCGGAAGGGCGCAGCCAGACGGCGCATTCGATCCAACGCCTCTTTCTGCGCAAGAACAGCGATTCGCGCTAGCGCATTCTCCGGCCTTCCAGCACCCACCCGGGAGCAACATCCAGCTCCGCTCGGCCCCGAAGCGCACCGTTCATCGCTCGTTTCCAGCCATACATCCACTTACAAGCGGCATTCCCGAACCGGTGCGCCTAGTATCGGCGCATGCCGTACCGCCCTCTAGCCCACACCCGGCGCACGCCTCCGCCACCGACAGCCCGCCCGCGGCCTTGCCGAGGGTTCACTGCTGTCGAGCTCTTGATCACGATCGCCATTCTGGCTGTATTGATGTCACTGGCCGCACCCAGCTTCAGTTCCTTGATGGAGCGCTGGCAATCATCGCAAACCAGCGAACAGCTCAAGGACACGATCTATTTCGCACGCTCCGAAGCCATCAAGCGCGGTGGGAACGTGGCGCTGCAGAAACTTCCCAATAACACCAATGGCTGTACTACCGCCACAGGCGCAGACAACTGGGATTGCGGCTGGTTTGTCTGCGAAGACACCAACGGTAACGGTACCTGCGGTGCAACCGAGCCGGTACTCCAGCGTTTCGACGCCCCGGCAAAAGTGGAAATCACCCGGTCCACGAGCGTTGCGAGCATCAAGTTCAACCGGTGGGGATTGGTTGACGGCGCATTCCCGGGATTCAGCGTGGTGCCCGCAGGCAAAAGCGTCAGTGATCCTGCCGCGCGCGGCGTCTGCACGAGCGCTGGCGGTCGCGTCCATATCACCACCACTCCACCGTGCTGAACACCACCATGCCAACAACCCCATCCTCCGCTCACCGCCAGCACGGCATCACGCTGATCGAATCGCTGATCGCCGTCGTCGTCACCGCCTTGGGCATTCTGGGTATCCTGGGTGTGCAAATGCGCACGCTCGCGGACACGCAAACCACCGTGCGCCGCGCACAGGCCATCCGGCTCATCGAAGATCTGGGTGAGCGCATACGCACCAGTCCGAACGCACTGGCCGATCCTGGCGCCTATGTCTCGGCGTTCGCGAGCACGCCACCCACCGGCAAGGACTGCGCCACCAACCTGTGCACGCGCACGGAATTGGCTGCTTACGATCTTCGGACATGGAAGCAGGCGGTCACCAACACGCTTCCGCTCGGGCAGGCCAACATTTTTGAGGCCAGCAGTGAGAATGCAGCAACGGGCAATCGGCGGCTGCTCGGCGTCATGGTCAGCTGGCGCGAGAATGAACGCGACGATCTCATCGCCACGGACCGCGCGAATACCGACGCGACGCAGGTCCGCGCGGCCGACGGCAGCCTGAGCGCGGGAGCGGCGGCAACGGACGCAACCTGTCCGTCCGGCCGAAATTGCCAGTTGCAATATCTCCCCATCGCCGCACGCTGTGCTCCGTATGAAAGCGGCGGTGTCTTCCAATATTTTTGCCCTGGAGCATGACGGTGACTGCCCAAAACACAGCACTGCGCAACCGCAACTTTAGCGACGCTACCGCCCCCCGGCCAACCACGAAACACCGCGCGCACACGCAACGTGGTGTGACATTGATCGAATTGATGGTGGGCCTGGCCATCGGGCTGCTCGTCGTCGCGGTGGCCATGGGCGCGCTGATGGTCTCGCGCGGTGTGTCGGGCACAGTCAGCGATGCAAGCGAAATTCAGCAGCAAGCCGCCTATGCCATGCGCGTTATCGGCCTGCAGGTACGTCAGGCAGGGTCGCTTTACCTCAACCTGGACTCGACCGGTGCGGCAGCCGCCGACCCGGAAATTGCGCCGGTCGCGTTCGAGACCGTCGCGGAAGCCTCCGGCGGAGGGCTGCCGTTCACGCCAGCCACAGACACGCTCGGAGGAACCGACACCACGCTTGACGTGGGCTACCGGCGTTACAAGGAGCCGGTCTACGGTGCCGCCATTGATCAAGCGCTGTCGCGCAACTGCCTGGGTGGCCCGGCAGATGCCAACACCGATGAACGCATCGAGAACCTGTTCGCACTCAGCGGCAGCGAGCTGCGCTGCGGCGGCAACGACACCGCCGCCGCACCCCAACCCATCGTCCAGAACGTAGCGAATTTCCAGGTGCGCTACCTCCTGCAGGACAACAGCGCACCCGGGGATCCCAAGCTCCAGTACGTCAGCGCGGCCGCGGTCGGCAGTGACTGGAGCCGGGTGCAGGCCGTACAGGTCTGCCTGGTGCTCTATGGTACCGAGCCCATCGACATGCCCGCAGGCAGTAGCTACCTCGATTGCGACGGCATCACCGCGGTGAACATGACCACGCTCACTGGCGTGCGCGCGCGGCGCATGCATATCGTGTTTCGCAACGTCTTCCAGTTGCGCAGCCAGGGCGCGATAGGCTCCGTGCTCTGAAGAGAAAACACCATGGCACCTCGTACCTCCCATCACCCGGCAAAGCGCGAGCGCGGTGTCGCGCTGTTCGTGGTCATCGTCTTCGTGATGCTCTCGATGCTGCTAGCACTGTGGGCCGCGCGCACGGCGCTGTTCAATGAACTGGTGGTGGGCAATGACGCCGACTACCAACGCGCCTTCGAAGCCGCGCAAGCGCTGCTGCAGGACGCCGAGCTGGATATCCGCGGTGAAAAGGCCGACGGCAGCGTCTGCACGCCACCCAGCCCCGACCCGAGCGGCGGAAAGATTTGCCGCTTCACCACCGTCCAGTTCCCTCTGGAGGCCAAGGACATCGGCCCCCTGCTGGGGGGGCTCAGCTCTGTTGCCCCCATCACCAAGTGCCAGGACGGCGTGTGCGCCAAACGTGCTGACAAGCAGGATTTCTGGAACAACCACGACGCTGCCAAAGGCCCCACCCTCGAGCAGATGACGCCTGTCACCGGTACCCCGGTCGGGGCACGCTACGGTCAATACACCGGGGCAACGAACACCACCGCAGGCGGCCCGCTCAACCCCATCCTCGTCGACACCAGCGCGGCCGATAGAGGCGGCTGGTACTGGATCGAGGTACTGCCCTACGACGAGAGCAGCAAAAACTCCGGGCTGGTTCCGGATTCGCCCCCCAACCTGCTGCCCCTGAACCTCACGCCCAACGTGGTCTACCGCATCACCGCCCTCGCATACGGGCGCAAGCCGTCGACGCTCGTGGTGCTACAACAAACCTACGCCCAACAAAAGCTCAAGGACTGACTTGGCGACGAGCGCGCAGCCATCGCACGCGCGCTCCACCTTCCAAGCCAGGCGAAACACCGTATATCGATTCGAGGAGGAGCCCACCATGTACCACCCTACGCCCCCCCGCTTTCGCGCCACGCTGGTGGCGCTCGCCGCGAGCGCCGCGCTCGCGCCCCACGCCGTCTGGGCCATCGACCTGGTACAGGCACCGCCGGGCACCGTGCGCCCCTACGTCGCGCCTAACGTCATCGTGTCTATCGACGACTCGGGCAGTATGGCCTACAGACTCAACAGCAGCTCAAGCGGCGACACCAGCATCAAGGAACCCAAGCCCGATGGAACCTGGGATCCCAAGGCACCGCGCATCAACATCCTCAAATATTCGCTCAACCAGGTTTTCAACGACAAGGACTTGCTGCCCGACGGGAAGATCCGGCTTGCATGGCAGGCAATGTGGAACAACGGCAACTCCCCCGGGGTTGGGCCCGTCAAATCCACATACGCAGGCGCCACCAGCGTGGACAGCACCACCAGCGGCGTGAATTCGATGAAGGTGCTGGACAGCACGCACCGCGCGGATTTCCTGAGCTTCGTCGACAAACTGAAAGCCAACGGCAATACGCCGTCTCACTGGATGTTCTCGCAGGCGGACAGCTATATGCGCCAACCACTGGGCGTGAACAGCCCCTGGGCCAGCGTGCCCGGCAGCGTCGGCGAGCCCTATCTTGCCTGCAGGCGCAACTACCACATCATGATGACCGACGGGCGCTGGAACAGCAGCCCCAGTGGCGGCTCGCGAGACGACAACACCAAGAACAAAACCTTGCCCGACGGAACCGTCTATGGCAGCACCAACGCCGCCGCTCGCCCCTACAACAAGCTCTACAGCGACGAGGGTGCAGACACACTGGCCGACTGGGCCTTCCACAGTTGGGCCGACCCGCTGCAAACCAGCGGCCTGACCGGCACGATGCAACCGAACACCGAATACCTGAATGCTCCAACGGTCGAGAATTTTGGTAACGACACAGCGGGCAACCCCGCCATCCTTGAGCGTTTCTGGAACCCGCGCTACAACCCGGCCAACTGGCCTCACATGGTGACGTTCGCCATCGGTGCAAGCAGCGACGCGACCACCTGGCCTGGCGCATCAAACATCAACGCGCCGACAGAACAGGTCCCGTTCGGCTACGACGGCAGCTTCCCGGACTTCGTCACCGGCACCAGAACATGGCCTGTCATGAATAACGAAAATAGGCGCGCGCTGGATCTCTGGCACGCTGCGCTCAACGGCCGCGGCCGCTTCTACGCAGTCAACAAGGCCGAAGACATGGAAAAGGCCTTCCGCGACATCGTCGAGCAGATCAACAAACTGGTCGAGCCAGAACTGACTTCAACCGCCACCAGCGGCTCGAACATCTCGCGCACGGACGTCGGCAAGTTCACCGGCAACTATGAGCCCAAGAACGCCTGGAAAGGTTTCGTGACCGCGGAAACGGTGAAAACCGACGGCACCACGGAGCCAACAGTGACCTGGGGCGGCAAAAACACTGCGGACAGGCTGGACGACCCCTCCTTCAGCATCACCAACCGGCTGATCCTGAGCTGGAGTGACGAGTGGGTCACATCCAAGGACAAGGGCGGCGTGCAATTCAAATGGGCGAGCGACGGAAGCTACCTGAGCACTGCGCAGAACGCATTGCTGGGCAAGGATCCCGGCGATACGACCGTGACCGTCGCAACCAACGCGGAAAACCGGCTGAACTACATCCGCGGCGACCGCACGCTGGAAGGCTCTGACACGTCAGGCTACACGGTGTCCAAACCATTCCGGGAACGCAAGAGCCGCCAGGGTGACGTCATCAATTCGGTCGTCTGGTACACCGGCGCGCCAGCGAGCAATTACCCGCTCAAGGGTTACAGCGCCTTTACGCTGGAGCGCAAGAGCCGCACACCGATGATTTATGTCGGTGGCAACGATGGCATGCTGCACGGCTTCTCCGCAGTGGATGGTACGGAACGGATCGCCTACGCACCGCGTGGCGTGATTGCCAGCCTGCCGCTGCTGACCGACCCCGTGTACAACCAGCACCACCGGTTCTTTGTGGACGGATCACCGATGACTGGAGACGTCGACCTCGGAGTCGGTGATCCATCCGACCCGACGTACGCGCCCAACTGGCGCACCTACCTGGTGGGCGCGATGGGCGCGGGCGGCAAAGGCTACTTCGTGCTGGACGTGACCAACCCCGAGAGCGCCGACTCCGCTGGAGGTCTGCCTGGGTTCAGCAGTACGAATGCGAACAAGCTCGTGGTACTGGATCGCACGCGCGGCACTGAGGCAGCCCCCAACTGCGCCACCATGACCGGCGCACAACAGGCTGCGTGCAATACGGCGGTGGCAGAAGATAAGGATATAGGCTACATCACCGCGCGCCCGGTACTCGACGAGAGCAACGCCATGCGCACGACGCAGATCACGCGCATGAACAACGACCGCTGGGCGGCCGTCGTGCCCAACGGCTACAACAGCGCCAACCAACGCCCGGTTCTGCTGATCCAGTATCTGGACGGCAGCAAGGAGCTCAAGCGCATTCCAACAACGTCGGACGCCCCTGGTACGGGCAATGCCAAGGACAACGGCCTGTCTGCGCCGCGCCTGGTCGACCTCAACGGCGACGGGCGCCCGGATATTGCGTATGCCGGTGACAACCTCGGGAACATGTGGAAATTCGACCTCACCAGCATGAACGACAGCGACTGGGGTGTGGCGTTCGGCGGTGTGCCATTGTTTACCGCCGAGGGCTCGGCATCGCTGGGCAGCGCCCGCACCCTCGTGCAACCAATCACGGCACCTCCAACGGTACGCGCCAACGACAGGATGAAGACCGTGAGTGGATGCGGTCCGATCGCGGTCGGCGGCATGATGGTGGCGTTCGGCACCGGCCGCAACGTTACCAAGGCGGACGAAAACGACGCCAATGTGCAGACGCTGTATTCGGTGCTGGACAATACTCGCTACCGTTACCGCGACCCGGTGCCCGGTATCGGCAAGCGCCTGGAAGTGCATCCGGGAGAGGCCGGTTCCTGTGCGGAACTCATCCCGGCGCCTACCGCGCTGGGCAAGGGCGTTACCACCGCCAAACTGGCGAAACAGACGATCAATGCGGTGGACGCAACCTCCGACACCGTGGATGTGGTCGATGCACTTACACAAGCAACCTGGGCCAACCACAACGGTTGGTACCTCGACCTGCCCGCCGTGGGCGAGCGACTGCTCAAGCCCATAGAGTTCTACGACGGCACCAACATTCTTGCGGTGTATTCGCAGGTGCCCGCGCGGGGCTCCGACGTCGATCCCGACGTCGAGAGCTGTGAGTCCAGCACGGTCGACGAAGAGCGCCAATTCCGCACACTGATCAATATCATGGACGGCAAGCGCCCCTCGGTACAGCTCGTGGACAAGAACCACGACGGTCTGTACAACGCCTCGGATTTGGGCGTATCACGCATCGCGGTCTCCAAGGGATCACACACCTTGATCACCCAGGGCAACAAGGTGCTCGACATCGATACGAAAAACAACAAGGAGACCTTGGCACGGATGCCGGAACAATCACTGCGCCCCAGCTGGCGGCAGGTGAAATGACAATGGGAACAACCATGACAGGAACGACACGGACGCAACGCGGCTTCACGCTGATCGAACTGATGGTCGTGGTCGCCGTAGTGGCCATCCTCTCAGCGATCGCCTACCCAAGCTACGCGGAATACGTGCGCCGCGGGCACCGGGCCGAAGCGCGGGCGGGATTGCTGCAGGCGCAACAATGGATGGAACGCGCGGCAACCGCCACGGGCACCTATCCACTCACAGCTGCATTTCCTGCGGCGCTCAAGAGCGTGCCGAATGACCGCTACGACATATCGGTCGCGTCAGCCGACGGAGCCACGTTCACCCTCACCGCGACTCCAAAAGGTGCGCAGGCCGGCGACAAATGCGGCAACTACACCCTGTCCAACACGGGTCTGCGGGGAGCGGCGGGAGTAACCTCGGGCGCAATCGTGACGGAATGCTGGGGTAGATGACGCACTGAGCCCGCTCCGCTACCCAAAGCCGGTTGTCTCCAACCGGCTTTTTTCATCGTGCCACAATCCACGCCCCCATGATGCGTGACTCCCTCCTGCACGAGCTCGAGCGCCAGGCTGCCCGCCTGGGCGAGCTTGATTTCCTGCTCGCCCAGCCCGACGTCATGGCCGACATGGCGCGGTTCATGGCGCTGTCACGCGAGCACACCGAGGTGGCGGCGGTGGCGCAGCGCTGGGCGCGCTGGCAGCAGCGCAGTCGTGATCTGCTCGCGGCGCGCGAGATGATGGGTGACGCCGACATGGCCGAGATGGCGCGCGAGGAGATCGCCGCGTGCGAGGCGGAACTCTCGGAGCTGGAAGCCGAACTGCAGCGCCTGCTGCTGCCGCGCGACCCTCAGGATGCGCGCAACGCCTTCCTCGAAATCCGCGCGGGCACGGGCGGGGACGAATCGGCACTGTTCGCGGCCGATCTGGCGCGCATGTACACACGCTACGCGGCCAGCGCGGGCTGGCGCGTGGAGGTGATGAGCGCACACGAGAGCGAGCTGGGCGGCTACAAGGAGGTGGTGCTGCGCGTGGAGGGCGAGCACGTGTTCGGCAGCCTGCGTTTTGAATCGGGCGGCCACCGCGTGCAGCGCGTGCCCGTCACCGAGACGCAGGGCCGCATCCACACCAGCGCCTGCACCGTCGCCGTCATGCCCGAGCCCGACGAGCACGAGGCGATCACCCTGAACCCGGCCGAGCTGCGCATCGACACCTTCCGCGCCAGCGGCGCGGGCGGGCAGCACATCAACAAGACCGACTCGGCGGTGCGCGTGGTGCACCTGCCCACGGGTATCGTGGCCGAATGCCAGGACGGGCGCAGCCAGCACGCGAACAAGGCACAGGCGCTGCGCGTGCTGCAGGCGCGGTTGCAGGAGAAAGAGCGCAGCGAGCGCGCCGCGAAGGAGGCGGCCCTGCGCAAGGGCCTGATCGGCAGCGGCGACCGATCCGACCGCATCCGCACCTACAACTTCCCGCAGGGACGGCTTACCGACCACCGCATCAACCTCACGCTGTACAAGCTGCAGGCGGTGATGGACGGAGATCTCGGCGAAGTGCTGCAGGCGCTGCAGCAGGCGCGCGAGGCGGAGCTGCTGGCGGAGCTGGAGGGGGTTTGACGCCGGGTGCGCGGCACGCGCCGCTCATCCGCTGAGGGCAGAGCGGCGCACGGGCCGACCGCCACTATTGATGATGAAAATCGGGCTCCAGCGCGCATCCATCAAGCGCGGGTAGCTATGGTATTGATGAACATCTCGACCATCCGCCACGCGCTTTCCGAAGCGCAGCACGACGGCCTTGCACGCATCGACGCGCAGATGCTGCTGCTGCACGCGCTCGAGCGCTCGCCGCATGACCGCGCGTGGCTGATCGCGCACGACACGGACGCGCTGCCCGCGGGCGCGCAGGCACGCTACGCCGCGCTGTGCCAGCGCCGCGCGCAGGGCGAACCGGTGGCCTACCTCACGGGGCACCGTGCGTTCCACGGGCTCGATCTGGCGGTGGACGCGCGCGTGCTCGATCCGCGCGCGGACACCGAGACGCTGGTCGATTGGGCGCTGGCGCTGGCGGCGCCACTCACCACGCCGCGCATCGCCGATCTGGGCACGGGCAGCGGCGCGGTCGCGCTGGCGCTGAAGGCGCGGCGACCCGACGCGCGGCTCATCGCGATCGATGCGAGCGTCGAGGCGCTTGCCGTCGCACGCGCCAACGCCGAGCGGCTGGGCCTGGCGGTCGACACGCGCCACGGCGAGTGGCTTGCGGGCGTTGAAGAGCGCTTCGACCTGATCGTGAGCAACCCGCCCTACATCGCCGAGGGCGACCCGCATCTGGGCGCGCTGCGCCACGAGCCGCGCATGGCGCTCGTGAGCGGCCCCGACGGGCTGGATGCGATCCGCGCGATCACGCGGCAGGCGCCCGCGCACCTGGCAGCGGGCGGCTGGCTGCTGCTGGAGCACGGCCACGACCAGGCGAACGCGGTGCGCGCGCTGCTGCAGGCGGCCGGATTCACACAGGTGCAAAGCCGCAACGACCTTGCGGGCATAGCCCGTTGCAGCGGCGGGTCTATGCCGACGGGCGCCCGCGACCCGTTCGGGCAGTGAAATAATCCCCACCCTACCCCTTGCAAGGGAATGTTCCAGGAGTATTCAAATGAGCGACGTCCAGCAACGCATCGACCAACTGGTCAAGAACAACGACATCCTGCTTTTCATGAAGGGCGACGCCCATTTCCCGATGTGCGGCTTCTCGGGCCGCGCGGTGCAGATCCTCAAGGCGCTGGGGGTCGATCTGGACACGCTCGCCACGGTGAACGTGCTGGAGGACGACGAAATCCGCCAGGGCGTGAAGGAATACAGCAACTGGCCGACGATCCCGCAGCTCTACGTGAAGGGCGAGCTCGTCGGCGGCGCCGACATCATGATGGAGATGTACGAATCAGGCGAGCTCAAGCAGCTGCTCGGCGGCAGCGACGCCGCCTGACGCTGCCCGCGTCAGTCGGGCATGGAGCAGTGCCCGCCATGCACCGCCTGGCCGGAGCCGGCCGCGATCGGCGCCTGCTCCCAGCGCAGGTCCACGGGTGGCGAGGCCACCCAGTCCCACGCCATGAAGGCGGCCAGGAGCACCCAGAACACTGTGCGTAGCGCCGTGGAATTCATCGCCCTGCCTCAATAACCCAGCCGCCTGCGGATGCGCAGGCCGAAGATCGTTCCGGCGAACGCCATCGGCGCCCAGATCCAGCCGTGGATCGAGCCGGTGGAGATGCCCGAGAACATCGCGCCGATGTTGCAGCCAAACGCCAGGCGCGAGCTGTAGCCCAGCAGCAGGCCCGCCAGCAGCGCCACCGCCCACTGCCGGCCCGTCATCGCCTTGTGCGCCGTGGTCTTGCCCGCACCCACCCAGAGCGCTCCGGCGAGGATGCCGATGTTGGTGATCGTCGTCACGTCGAGCAGCACCGTCTGCTGCAGCAGCGCGGCGTTGCCCGGCTGGCTCCAGAACCAGTTCTGCGCCGGGTCGATCATGCCCATCGCGTGTGCCGCCTTCGCGCCCCACAGGCCGGGGCCATAGACGATGCCCCAGGGCTGGCCCGCGATGAGCAGGTTCAGCGCCGCGAAGATGGCGATCAGCACCGCGCCGATGATCCACTTGCGCGCGAACGGCGACGGCGCCGCCTCGCCGCGCGCGCGGTGGTAGCGGCGCGTGTAGGCGGTGACGGCCACGCCGATCACGATCAGCGCCACCAGCGTCGCGCCCAGCGCCGTCTGCCAGCCCCAGGCGGTGACGAAGCCCACGGGCTCGGCGCGGCCCAGGTCCAGCCACCAGCCCAGGTGCCAGCTGCCAAGAAAGCTGCCGATCGCAAACAGCGGCAGGATCGCGGTGTTCAGCGGTATGCCCATGCCCGCCTTGTAGAACACGCCGCTGCCGCAGCCATCGGCCACCTGCATGCACAGGCCGAAGACGAACGCGCCCACGAGCAGGCTCACGCTCGGCGGGCCGAGCGCCGCCGTCAGCTCGGGGTAGTGCCCGAGCAGCGGCATGCACAGCAGGGCCGCCAGCCCGAAGGCGAGCAACTGGCCGAAGACGCCGCTCGGGTTCTTGTCCTCGACCAGGATGCGCCACGCGGTGGTAAAGCCAAAGCGCTGGCCGGCGAGCGCCACGCCCAGGCCGATGCCAACGACGTAGAGCAGCGCCTGGCGCATCGACACGCTCCAGAGCAGCCAGGCGAAGAATGCCGCCATCAGTGCGGCCAGGGGAAGGCGTTTCATTTGCGCAGATTCTTCCAGGCTTCGGTGAACGCCTGCAGGATCCGCGTGCCGCGGCTCGGTGCGTTGAGCATGGGCGGCATGGCGGGCGCCTGCACCCAGTCCACCATCGAGCCGGGGTAGATCGTGACATGCTTCATGCCGACGATTTCATGCATGCCGAACCACACGAGCGCCGACCACACGCCGGTATTGCAGAAGGTGACGATGTCTTCGTCGCCCTGGCGCTTGATCTCGGTGGCGAGCGTGCGCGCCTGGTCGGGGCCGACGAAATTGGCCGAGCCGTTCTGCACCCAGCGGGTGAAGTCCTGCTCGATCGCGCCGGGTATGGTGCCCGCCATCAGCGCCATCGGCGCCTTGAACTGGCCGAGGTAGAAATTCTCGGGGCGCACGTCCAGCAGCACCGCGTCGTGCTTGTGCACGTGTTCAAGCATCTGCTCGCGCGTCGTCATCCAGCGCGGGCTGAAGCTGGGCGCCCAGTCCGTGCGGGCGACCGGCGTCGCGGTTTTCGTCGCGCTCATGCCATCGAAATCCCACGCCTGCATGCCGCCGTCAAGGATGGAAAGCTCGCGCACCCCGAGCGACTTGAGCATCCAGTACACGCGCGCCGCGGCGCCAAAGTCGGTGCCGTCGCTGCCCGCCGAGACGATGACCGCGTGGCTGTCGGGCGTGAGGCCCAGGCGCTGCACCAGCGCCACCATGTCCTGCGCGGGCGGCAGGATGCCGAAATTCTCGGGTGGCCCGAGCCATTCGTTGTACGGCGCGTTCTGCGCGCCTTCGATGTGGCCGCCCGCAAAGCTCTGCGCGTCGCGGATGTCCACGATGCGCACCTGCGGTTCGGTGAGCAGCGGCTCCAGCGTATCGGAAGTGAGCAAGGGCTGCGCCGCCAACGCGCCGGTGCACCAGATCAGAAAAATCAGCAGCCAGTACTTCATGGTTCAAGCGCCCCGGACGGGGCTACGATTGTCCCGCGCACGCGCACCGCGACCAACGATATTTTTCTGGTTTGCATATGACCCCAACGCCTGAACACCCCCCGTCCGCCGCCGTCACCGTGCCCTGCCCCACCTGCGGCCAGCCCAGCCTGTTCGCCCCGGCCAACCGCTACCGGCCGTTTTGCAGCGCGCGTTGCAAGCAGATCGACCTTGGCGCCTGGGCCGCGGAGGACTTTCGCGTCCCGAGCGCAGCGCCACCCGACGACGCCGAATACGGCGACCCGAAGCGCATGCCCTGAACCGCCGCGCATCAGCCGCCCAGCGCCGCCGCGTCAAACGGCAGGCCGCGCTCGCGCGCCAGCGCTTCCAGCACCGGGAACGCCCCCGGCAGCAGCGGGCGCACCATGGGGGGCCAGCTCTGCCAGGCCATCTGCTGGCCCTCGCGCATCTCCAGCGCGCCCTGCCACTCATAAACCTTGCACCAGTGCAGGCGCACGAGCGCGTGCGGGTAGTCATGCTCGGTCACTTTCCACGGATGCGCCGCGGCGATGGTGATGCCCAGTTCTTCCTGCAGCTCGCGGCGCAGCGCCTGCGCGACACTCTCGCCCGCCTCGATCTTGCCGCCGGGGAATTCCCAGTACCCCGCGTAGGCCTTGCCCGGCGGGCGGGTGCTCAGCAGCATGCGGCCCTCGGCATCGAGCACGATGCCCACGGCCACCTCGGTGTAGGGGCGCGTCACTGCGCCTGCCGACCCGCGTAGTCGCGCGCGAACTGCCACGCCACGCGGCCACTGCGCGAGCCGCGCTCCAGCGCCCACAAGAGCGCGTCGGGCCGCGCCGCCTCGATCGCCTGCGCCGGCGCGCCGAAGTGGCGCAGCCACTGCGCGACGATGGCGAGGTATTCCTCCTGCCCGAAGGGGTAGAAGCTCACCCACAGGCCGAAGCGCTCGGAAAGCGAAATCTTCTCCTCGACCACCTCGCCGGGGTGCAGCTCGCCATCCTCGGTGTGCTGGTAGCTGAGGTTTTCCTTCATGTACTCGGGCAACAGGTGGCGCCGGTTGCTCGTGGCGTAGATGAGCACGTTGGGCGTGGCCGCGGCCACCGAGCCGTCGAGGATGGACTTGAGCGCCTTGTAGCCAGGCTCGCCCTCGTCGAAGCTCAGGTCGTCGCAGAAGATGATGAATTTCTCGGGCCGCTCGGCCACCACCTCGACGATGTCGGGCAGGTCGGTGAGGTCACTCTTGTCCACCTCGATGAGGCGCAGGCCCTGCGGGGCGTAGGTGTTGAGGCAGGCCTTGATGAGCGAGGATTTGCCTGTGCCGCGCGCGCCCGTGAGCAGCACGTTGTTCGCGGGCTTGCCCGCGACGAACTGCTCGGTGTTGCGACGGACCTTTTCCTTCTGCGGCTCAATCTCCTTGAGGTCGTCAAGCTGCAGCGCGGCCACGTGGTGCACCGGCTCCAGCGCGCTGCCGCCGCGCGCGCGGCGGCGGTAGCGCCAGGCAATCGCCGCACCCCAGTCGGGCGCACGCAGCGCCTCGGGCAGGATGGATTCGATGCGCGCCAGAAGCTGGTCGGCGCGCGCGATGAGCAAGTCCAGTTTATCAGTCATTTCAGCCTGTAGCGCTTGCCAGGAAAGCGCGGACAGCTATTATTTCAGGAACGATAGTCGGCGTTGATCGAGACGTAGTCGTGGCTCAGGTCGCAGGTCCAGACGGTCTCGGCGGCATCGCCCCGGCCCAGTTGCACGCGCACCGTGATTTCGGGCTGCGCCATCACGCGCTGGCCGTCCGCCTCGCGGTACGCGGGGTGGCGTCCGCCGCACGTGGCGACGTGCACGTCGTCCAGATACAGCTCGATGCGGGTCTGGTCCAGATCGGCAATGCCCGCGTAGCCCACGGCGGCGAGGATGCGCCCGAGGTTGGGGTCGCTCGCGAAGAACGCGGTCTTCACGAGCGGCGAATGCGCGATCGCATAGGCCACCTTGAGGCACTCGTTGGCAGTGGCGCCCTGCTCCACGCGCACCGTGATGAACTTGGTCGCGCCCTCGCCGTCGCGCACGATGGCCTGGGCGAGCTGCTGCGCCACGGCGCGCAGCGCGGCCATCAGCGCCTGGCCCTCGCTGCTGGCGAGCGACGTGATCGGCGCATGCCCGGCCTTGCCGGTGGCGATCAGGATGAACGAATCGTTGGTGGAGGTGTCGCCGTCGACCGTCACGCGGTTGAACGAGGCATCGGCCAGCTCGCGCACCGCTTGGCGCAGCAGCGCCGGATCGACCGCCGCGTCGGTGGCGACGAAGCCCAGCATGGTAGCCATGTTCGGGTGGATCATGCCCGCGCCCTTGGCGATGCCGCTCACGTGCACCGGCGTGCCGGCGATCATCACCCGCGTGCTGGCCGCCTTGGGCACGGTGTCGGTCGTCATGATGGCCTGCGCCGCGCGCAGCCAGTGGTCGGCGCGCGCATCGGCCACCGCGGCGGGCAGGCCCGCGACGATGCGATCGACCGGCAGCGGCTCCATGATGACGCCGGTGGAAAACGGCAGCACCTGCTCTGGCGTGAGGCGCAGGTGCGTCGCCAGCGCGGCGCAGGTGGCGCGCGCATCGGCCAGCCCCTGCGCGCCGGTGCCGGCATTGGCCACGCCGGTGTTGATGACGAGCGCGCGCACGTCGCCCGCCGCGAGGTGTTCGCGGCAGACCTGCACCGGCGCGGCGCAGAAGCGGTTTTGCGTGAACACGCCCGCGACGGCCGCGCCCGCGTCGAGCAGCAGCACCGTGAGGTCCTTGCGGCCCGCCTTGCGCACGCCCGCCTCGGCCACGCCGATGCGCACACCCGCCACGGGATGCAGATCCGACGCCTGCGGCGCCGCGAGATTCACGGACATGGGTTCTCTCCTCCTGAAGACGGCGTGCTGCGATCAGACCAGCTTGCCGTGGCAGTGCTTGTATTTCTTGCCGCTGCCGCAGGGGCAGGGGTCGTTGCGCCCGACGCGCGGCACGGCACCGGCAGCGCCCGCACTGGCAGCCGCGGCACTGGCGGCGGCGGTCACCTGCGCCTCGCCGGTCTCGCTCGGCGCGCTGTAGGTCACGTTGCGGATGGCCTCGTTGCGCGCATTCACCGCTTCTGCGGCCTCATCGACCTGCGCGGGCGACTGCACCTGCACCGTCATCATCACGCGCGTGACGTCGTCGCGGATGCGGTTGAGCAACTGGCCGAACATCTCGAACGATTCGCGCTTGTATTCCTGCTTGGGCTGCACCTGCGCGTAGCTGCGCAGATGGATGCCCTGACGCAGGTAGTCGAGCGCGGTGAGGTGGTCGCGCCAGCTCGTGTCCATGCTCTGCAGCAGCACAGCACGCTCGAACTGGTGGAAGTTGTCCGCGCCGACGAGCGCCACCTTGGCGTCGAACGCGTCCTTGGCCACCTTGAGCACCTGCTCGACGATGTCCTCGTCGCCCAGCACTTCCGACGTTTCCACGTCCTTTTGCAGCGGCAGATCGATCTGCCAGTTGGCGCGCAGGTCCTTTTCCAGCCCCGGCAGATTCCACTGCTCTTCCACCGACTCGGCGGGCACGTACTGCCGCACCAGGTCGGTGAGCGCCGACTCGCGCATGCCGTCGATCATGCTGGAGAGGTCCGTGGTGTCGAGGATCTCGTTGCGCTGCTCGTAGATCACCTTGCGCTGCTCGTTGGCCACATCGTCGTATTCGAGTAGCTGCTTGCGCATGTCGAAGTTGCGACTCTCGACCTTGCGCTGCGCGCTCTCGATGCTGCGCGAGACCATGCCCGCCTCGATCGCCTCGCCGTCGGGCATCTTCAGGCGCTCCATGATGGACTTCACGCGGTCGCCCGCGAAGATGCGCATCAGCGGGTCGTCCAGGCTCAGGTAGAAGCGCGACGACCCGGGGTCGCCCTGGCGGCCCGAACGGCCACGCAACTGGTTGTCGATGCGCCGGCTCTCGTGGCGCTCGGTGGCGATGATGCGCAGGCCGCCCAGCGCCACCACCTTCTCGTTGTCCGCCTTCCACCGCGCGCGCAGCTCGGCGATCTTGCGCTCCTTCTCCGACGCGGACAGCGTCTCGTCGGCTTCGAGCGCCGCGACGGCCTTCTCCACGTTGCCGCCGAGCACGATATCGGTGCCGCGCCCCGCCATGTTGGTGGCGATCGTGATCATGCCGGGCGCGCCGGCCTGCGCGACGATGTCCGCCTCGCGCTCGTGCTGCTTGGCATTGAGCACCTGGTGCGGGAGCCCGGCCTTGTTCAGCAGGCCGTCGATGATCTCGGAGTTCTCGATCGACGAGGTGCCCACCAGCACCGGCTGGCCCTTCTCATGGCACTCGCGGATGTCGGCGATCGCCGCCTCGTACTTCTCGCGCGTGGTCTTGTACACGCGGTCGAGCTGGTCGTCGCGGCGGCTGGGCTTGTTGGGCGGGATGATGACGGTCTCCAGCCCGTAGATGTCCTGGAACTCATACGCTTCGGTGTCGGCCGTGCCGGTCATGCCCGCGAGCTTGGTGTAGAGCCGGAAGTAGTTCTGGAAGGTGATCGAGGCGAGCGTCTGGTTCTCGGCCTGGATCTTCACGCCCTCCTTGGCCTCCACCGCCTGGTGCAGGCCCTCGCTCCAGCGCCGCCCGGACATCAGCCGGCCGGTGAACTCGTCGACGATCACCACCTCGCCGTCCTGCACCACGTAGTGCTCGTCGCGGTGGAACAGGTGGTGCGCGCGCAGCGCCGCGTACAGGTGGTGCACGAGCGAGATGTTGGACGCCGCGTAGAGCGACTGCCCGTCCGCGATCAGCCCCTGGCTCGTCAGGATGCGCTCGGCGTTCTCGAAGCCCTGCTCGGTCAGCGTCACCTGGCGCTGCTTTTCATCGACGGTGAAGTCGCCCGGCGTGATCACGCCCTCGCCGGTGCGCACGTTGGCCTCGCCCTCCTGGCGCTTGAGCAGCGGCACCACCTTGTCCATCGCGATGTACAGCGCCGTGTGGTCCTCGGCCTGCCCGCTGATGATGAGCGGCGTGCGCGCCTCGTCGATCAGGATGGAGTCCACCTCGTCGACGATCGCGTAGTTCAGCTTGCGCTGCACCCGGTCGTGCGTCTCGTAGACCATGTTGTCGCGCAGGTAGTCGAAGCCGTATTCGTTGTTCGTGCCGTAGGTGATGTCGGCGTTGTACGCGGCCTGCTTCTGCTCGCGCGGCAGGTTGGGCAGGTTGATGCCCACGGTAAGGCCCAGGTAGTTGTACAGCCGGCCCATCCACTGCGCGTCGCGGCTGGCGAGGTAGTCGTTCACCGTCACCACGTGCACGCCCTTGCCCGCCAGTGCATTGAGGTAGACCGCCAGCGTGGCGGTGAGCGTCTTGCCCTCGCCGGTGCGCATCTCGGCGATCTTGCCCTCGTGCAGCGCGATGCCGCCGATGAGCTGAACGTCGAAGTGGCGCATCTTCATCACGCGCTTGGAGCCCTCGCGCACGACGGCGAAGGCCTCGGGCAGCAGGTCGTCCAGCGTCTCGCCCTTGGCGACGCGCTCGCGGAACTCCTGCGTCTTGCCCCGCAGCGCGTCCTCGCTCAACTTCTCGTAGTCCGCCTCCATCGCATTGATGCGCTTCACCGTCTTGCGGTACTGCTTGAGCAACCGGTCGTTGCGGCTGCCGATGATCTTGGTGAAAAAGTTGGTCGCCATGCGAAGCAGACCACCGCTGCGGCCTCGCGGCCACAGGGCGATCACATCCCTGTTCTAGGTGAAACGGATCCAGTGTGCTGTTCCGCAACCAGCCGCACAAAATGAAATGGATGCATGCACGCTCAGGGCAAGGCGCAAACCGCAGCAATGGCCGAAGCCATCACGAGGACTTGCAACGCCGCCTTGGGCGTGAAGGCGCGATTTCATGTGCAGTTGTTTGTGGGACAGCTCACCAAATGCGGGCCGACACCTGCCATTGCAAGTGTGGCCAAACGGCGCATTTTACTGTCGGGCGCGCGATGCGCAGCGTACGATAGCCCGCACCATGACGCGCCGCCACTACGCCATTGCGCTGCAGCAAGCAAGCGAGGAATCGCCCACGCTGGCGCGCCTTGCCGCGCTCACCCGCGAATCGAGCGAACGCCTGGCGCTGCTGCAGCCGCTGATGCCCCCGCCGCTGCGCGCGCTGGTGCGCGCCGGGCCGATCGACGGCGGCGAGTGGTGCCTGCTGGTGCGCGGCAACGCGGCGGCGAGCAAGCTGCGCCAGATGATCCCCGCGTTTGAAGCTGCGCTGCGCACGAGCGGGCGCGAGGTGACGCGCATACGCCTGAAAATCCAGAGCGGTTGAGAGGCCGCAGGCGCGTGGCCTGCATCAGATAGCCTGATCTACTCGACTTCACCAACGAGGCAACGACGCCCACGTAAACCCTGAATTGCGGGCAATCCATGAGACACCGCTGCCATCGAAACGGACAGCGAGCAACCGCCGCAAAACCGAATCGGAGCAGGCCTGAAGTGCGCTAGAATAGCGCCTCTTCGTGGGGGGGTAGCTCAGCTGGGAGAGCGCCGCGTTCGCAATGCGGAGGTCGGGAGTTCGATCCTCCTCCTCTCCACCACTATTCTTGCCGGGGCACTCGCAGACAGCGTTGCCCGTCAACCAGTTGTGCGCGTGCAGAGGCATATGGTTGGCGCGCTGGTTTGCACGAGCATGCGCTCATCCGCGGGTACAACGAGCAGCCCGAACCGGTGAAGCGCAAGCACTTCGATCCCACACGGCGGACTACTCCCGATTCAATCGTTACAGTCCACTCGCGCACGACGCAGACACCCGTACCCACGGAATTACGCTCATGCTGGGTGATCGAGTAGATGGGGGATTGCCCCTCACAAAATTGGTGGAGGTAAGCGGGATCGAACCGCTGACCTCTTGCATGCCATGCAAGCGCTCTCCCAGCTGAGCTATACCCCCC
>JAIXLP010000028.1:87094-96262 GCA_026954015.1 Burkholderiales bacterium
ACCGCTGACCTCTTGCATGCCATGCAAGCGCTCTCCCAGCTGAGCTATACCCCCCTTGGATTCGGGCTGTGAATCACTTCACTGCCGTCATCACCTGAGCCTCGCATTATAGACAGATTTTCAGCGTGTTTTCAAACGTGCGAGGATTTTTTCGCGTCCGAGCAGTTCCAGCACCGCATCGACCGAGGGCGTGTGCGCCGTGCCCAGCGTGAGCACGCGCACGGGCATGGCCAGTTGCGGCATCTTGGCGCCCTGGGCCTTGAGCACGTCCTTGAGGGCCGCGGCAATGGCCTCCTTGCTCCACTGCACCGTGGCGATGGCGCCGGCAAAGGCCTCCAGCAGGGGTTCGGCCGCGGGCGTCACGTGCTGGGCCAGGTCGGCGGCGTTGCGCTCGATGGCGTCCACGTAGAACAGGCGGATCCAGGCGGCCAGGTCGACCAGGGTGTCGCAGCGGTCCTTGAACAGCGCGCACAGGCGCGGCAGGCGCGCGTCGAGGTCGGCGGCCGGCACGCCGGCCTGGACCACGAAGGGCGTGACCAGCGCGGCCAGGGCTGCGTCGTCCAGGGCCTTGAGGTGCTGGGCGTTGACCCAGCGCAGCTTGGCCTCGTCGAACTGGCCGGCGCTCTTGCCCAGGTGGTCGAGGTTGAACCATTCCAGGAACTGCGCGCGGCTGAAGATTTCGTCGTCGCCGTGGCTCCAGCCCAGGCGCGCGAGGTAGTTGACCATGGCGTCGGGCAGGTAGCCCGCGTCGCGGTACCAGGTCACGGGCTTGGCGCCGTGGCGCTTGCTCATCTTCTCGCCCTGCTCGTTGAGCACCGTGGGCAGGTGGGCAAACACGGGCACCTGGGCCCCCAGGGCCTCGAAGATGTGGATCTGGCGCGGCGTGTTGTTCACGTGGTCGTCGCCGCGGATGACGTGGGTGATGCCCATGTCCATGTCGTCCACGCAGACGCAGAAGTTGTAGGTGGGCGTGCCGTCGGGGCGGGCGATCACCAGGTCGTCGAGCTCGCTGTTCTGGAACTCGATGCGGCCCTTGCACTGGTCGTCCCAGCCGACCACGCCGCCCTGGGGCGTCTTGAAACGCAGCACGGGCTGCACGCCGGCGGGCACGGGCGGGAGCTGCTTGCCGGGCTCGGGGCGCCAGGTGCCGTCGTAGCGGGGCTTTTCCTTGTTCGCGGTCTGGCGCTCGCGCAGCGCGTCGAGCTCCTGCACGCTCATGTAGCAGGGGTAGACATGGCCGCTCGCCTGCAACTGCGCCAGCACGGCCTTGTAGCGGTCCATGCGCTGCATCTGGTAGTACGGGCCTTCGTCGATGTCGAGCTGCAGCCAGGCCATGCCTTCGAGGATCACGTCCACGGCCGCCTGGGTGGAGCGCTCCTGGTCGGTGTCCTCGATGCGCAGGATGAAGTCGCCGCCGTGGGCGCGCGCAAAGGCCCAGGGGTAGAGCGCCGAGCGGATGTTGCCCAGGTGGATGAAGCCCGTGGGCGATGGGGCGAATCGGGTGCGTATTTTGGTGGTGGTCATGGCAGGGTATCCAGTCCGCGGGCGAGGTCGGTCTGCAGGTCGCCCAGGTGTTCGAGGCCCACGGAGACGCGCACCAGGCCCTGGCCGATGCCGGCCGCCTGGCGCTGTTCTTCCGTGAGGCGGCCGTGCGAGGTGCTGGCCGGATGGGTGATGGTGGTCTTGACGTCGCCCAGGTTGGCGGTGATGGAGCACACGCGCGTGCTGTCGATGACGTGGAAGGCATGGGCGCGCAGGGCCTCGGCGCCCTGCCCCGCCACGTCGAAGGACAGCACCGGGCCGCCCAGGCCGTTTTGCTGGCGCATGGCGAGCTGGTGCTGGGGGTGGCTGGTCAGGCCGGGGTAGTACACGCGCGCCACCTGGGGATGGGCCTCCAGCCAGCGCGCCAGCTCCAGCGCCGCGGCGCTTTGCGCCCTCACGCGCAGGGCCAGGGTCTCCAGGCCCTTGAGCACCACCCAGGCGTTGAACGGCGCGAGGTTGAGCCCGCCGCTGCGCAGAAAGGTGCCCATGACCTTGTCCACCAGGGCCAGCGAGCCGCACACGGCCCCGGCCATGACGCGGCCCTGGCCGTCGAGCAGCTTGGTGCCGGAGTGCACGACCAGGTCGGCGCCGAACTGCGCCGGGCGCTGCAGCACGGGCGAGGCGAAGCTGTTGTCCACGGCCAGCAGCGCGCCATGGCGGTGCGCCAGGTCGGCGAGCGCGGCGATGTCGCACAGGTCGGTGAGCGGGTTGGTCGGCGTCTCGGCGAACAGCAGCCGGGTGTTGGGGCGCAGGGCGGCCTGCCAGGCGGCCACGTCGGTCTGCGCGACGAAGCTGGTCTCCACGCCGAAGCGCGCCATCTCGGTGCCCAGCAGCCGGATGGTGGAGCCGAACATGGATTGCGAGCACACCACGTGGTCGCCCGCCTTGAGCATGGTCAGCGCCACGAGCAGGATGGCCGCCATGCCGGTGGTGGTGGCCACGGCGCATTCCGTGCCTTCCATGGCGGCCAGGCGGCGCTCGAAGCTGGTGACCGTGGGGTTGCCCGTGCGGCTGTAGGTGTAGCCCTCTTCCTGGTTGGCAAAGCGCCGCGCGGCGCTGGCGCTGTCGCTCTGCACGAAGCTGCTGGTCAGGTACAGCGCCTCGCTGTGTTCGCCCCATTGGCTGCGTGCGACGGCCTCGCGCACGGCGAGCGTGTCGGGATGCAGGCCCGGGGGCAGGGTCGGTTCGGTCACGGTGCGGCTTTCAATTCAAAAACGATAGCTGGTGGCGCTTGAATGCAGGGGATTTCAGATGATTTTGATGCTGAAAATCAATGTGGACAAGCGCGAGGTGCTCACTTTTTTGCTACGGTGCAGCGCCGCCGCCCGGTTCAGGCGTCCGGCGCATCCGAGCTGTTGGGCAGCGCCAGGCGCGAGGTGTCGGCCTCGTCCTCGCCGCCGCGGTTGCGGCCCTCGTTCAGGGCGGTGACCTGCGCCTCGGAGATGTCGCCCGTGATGTAGACGCCGTCGAAGCACGAGGCCTCGAAGCCATGCACCTGCGGGTTGACCTTGCCCACGGCCTGCTTCATGGCCTGCACGTCCTGGTAGATCAGCGCGTCGGCGCCGATCCACTCGCGGATCTCCTCGACCGTGCGGCCGTGCGCGATGAGCTCGGAGCGCGTGGGCATGTCGATGCCGTAGACGTTGGGGTAGCGCACCGGCGGTGCGGCGGAGGCGAGGTACACCTTGGTGGCGCCGGCGTCGCGCGCCATCTGCACGATCTCCTTGGAGGTGGTGCCGCGCACGATGGAGTCGTCCACCAGCAGCACGCGCCGGCCCTTGAACTCGCTGCTGATGGCGTTGAGCTTCTGGCGCACGGACTTCTTGCGCACGCCCTGCCCCGGCATGATGAAGGTGCGGCCCACGTAGCGGTTCTTCACGAAGCCCTCGCGGTACGGGATGCCGAGCTTGTGCGCGAGCTGCATGGCGCTGGGGCGGCTCGATTCGGGCACCGGGATGATGGTGTCGATCTCGCTCGGCGGCACGGTGGAGATCACGCGCTTGGCCAGCGTCTCGCCCATGTTCAGGCGCGCCTGGTAGACCGAGATGCCGTCCATCACCGAATCGGGCCGCGCGAGGTAGACGTACTCGAAGATGCAGGGGTGCAACTGCGCGTGCTCGGCGCACTGCTGCGTCTCCACGCGCCCGTCGGTGTGCACGAACACCGCCTCGCCCGGAGCGATGTCGCGGTCCAGCACATGGCCCGTGCCCTCCAGCGCCACGGACTCGCTCGCCAGCATGGTGCTGCCGTCGCTGCCATGGCCCATGCACAGCGGGCGGATGCCGAAGGGGTCGCGGAAGGCCAGCAGGCCGTAGCCGGCGATGAGCGCGATCACCGCATACGAGCCCTTGATGCGCCCGTGCACGGCGCGCACGGCGGCAAACACGTCCGCACTGCGCAGCGGCGCGCCGCTGCTGGCGCGCGCCAGCTCGTGTGCCAGCACGTTGAGCAGCACCTCGGAGTCGCTCTCGGTATTGGTGTGGCGGTGGTCGGTGTCGGCCAGCTCGGCGCGCAACTGCCGCGCGTTGGTGAGGTTGCCGTTGTGCACCATGACGATGCCGAACGGCGCGTTCACGTAGAAGGGCTGCGCCTCCTCCTCGCTGGCGGCGTTGCCGGCCGTGGGGTAGCGCACCTGGCCCAGGCCCACGCTGCCGGGCAGCGCGCGCATGTTGCGCGTGCGGAACACGTCGCGCACCATGCCCTTGGCCTTGTGCATGAAGAACTTGCGCCCTTCCTGGGTGACGATGCCGGCGGCATCCTGGCCGCGGTGCTGCAGCAGCAGCAGGGCGTCATAAATCAGTTGATTGACAGGGGCGCGGCTGACGACGCCGACGATTCCACACATAAGAGTTGCTTTCCATCCAGAAGGCCCGCTAGGCGGGCCAATAACTGCCCAGGTCCTGCGGCAGCAGCGGCCGCAGGTCATTCTTGACCCACTCAGAGAGCAGGACGGCGCTGCGCGCCTCCTGCCACCAGGGCGCCCGGTCCAGTTGGGTCAGCCCGGCGATGAATACCGCCACCAAAAGCACCAGCACCCCGCGCAGGGCGCCGAACACGGCCCCCAGCACGCGGTCCACGGGCCGCAGGCCCAGAGCCTCGGCCAGCTTCTTGCCCAGCCAGGCCAGGAAGCTGCAGGCGAACACCGCCACCAGGAACACGGTGATGAAGCCGGCCGCATAGCGCAGCGTCTCCGACTGTTCCTGCAGCGGCAGCAGCGCCGCGGCATCCAGGGCCAGCCATTGGGCCAGCATGAATGCGGCCACCCAGGCCAGCAGCGAGAGCACCTCGTAGACCAGGCCGCGCCAGGCCCCCAGCAGCATGGAGGCCAGCAGCACGGCGGCGAAGATCCAGTCCAGGGTTGCCATGGTAGGCCACGCGTCAGAGCTGCAGCACGGACACCGGCAGGCTCAGTGCCTTGATGCGCGCCGCCGCCTTGTCGGCCTCGGCATGCCCCTCGAAGGGGCCCACGCGCACACGGATGCGCTTGCCCTGGGGCGTCTCGACCACCTGGGTGTAGGTCTTGATCCCGGCGCGTTCGAGCTTGAGACGCACCTCGCGCGCCTTCTCGACCTCGGCGTAGGCGCCGATCTGCACGATATAGCGGCCTGCCGCCGGCGCCACCGCCGCTGCGGGCTTGTCGGCGCTGCGGCCTTCGAGCAGGGCGCGCGCGCGCGCAGCCTCGGCCTCGGCATCGCGGCGCACCGGCTCGGCCGCACGCGGTTCGGCGCCCCGCGGCTCGGGATTGCGCGGTTCGGCTGCAGGGCGCGCTTCGGTGCGCTGCGCCGCAGGCGCCGAGGACGGCACGAAGGCCGGCGCGGCCGCCGGGCGCGCAGGCGCCGAGGCCGGCGCGGGCGCGGGCGCCGGGGCGGCGGCCCGCTCGCTGCTGGCCGCGTGCGCCGCGGCCTCGGGTGGCGCCGCTTCAGGGGCCTGGGCGGCAGGTGCAGGTGCTGCTGGCGCGGGTGCCGGCAAGGCGGCCACGCGCTCGCGGTCGGGGATTTCGATGGGAATGTCGACCGGGATCGGCCGGGGCTGGGAGTCGAACAGCACGGGAAAGCCCACCACGCCCAGCAGCACCAGCACGGCGGCGCCGATCAGCCGGTGGCGCGCACGCCGGCGCATGACCTCGATGCTCTCGGCCGGCGCCGCGCGCGCAGCGCGGCCCCCCTTGGCCTTGCTGTCCTGACCCTTCTGGCCGGGCCAGCGTAACGTGAAAAAAGCCATGGACTTGAATGGAACCGGTGTCAGGCCAGGTGCTTGGCCTGCAACCGCGGTATGCCGCCCTGTAGCACGCCGCCCACCGTATGGAAGGAGCCAAAGACGATGATTCTATCAGCGGGGTTCGCCTGCGCCATGGCGGCCTGCAGGGCCTCGACCGGGCTGGGGTGGGTGCTGCAGGTGGCGCTGCGCGCACCCGCACCGGCCCGTGGCAGGGCAGTCCAGCGCTCGGCGAGGCTCGCGGCCGTGGCGGCGCGCGGCGTGGGCAGGTCGGTGAAGTACCAGCGGTCCACGATGGGCGCGATGCGCTCGAACATGGGCGCCAGGTCCTTGTCGGCCATGGCGCCGAACACGGCATGCGTGACCGGAAAGTAGCCCATGGCGTCCAGGTTGGCCGTGAGCGCGGCCACGGAATGGGGGTTGTGCGCCACGTCGAGCACCAGCGCCGGCTGGCCCGGCACCACCTGGAAGCGCCCCGGCAGGTCCACCATGGCCAGGCCGTTGCGCACGGCCTGCGCCGTGACCGGCACGCGCTCGCGCAGCGCCACCAGGGCGGCCAGCGCACCTGCGGCGTTGACGAGCTGGTTGGCGCCGCGCAGCGCCGGGTACGCCAGGCCCGCGTAGCGCCGCCCGCGGCCCGCCCAGCTCCACTGCTGGCGGTCGCCCGCGTAGTTGAAGTCCTGCCCGAAGCGCCAGATCTCGGCACCGATCTCGCGCGCATGGTCGATGACGCTCTGCGGCGGCATGGGGTCGCTCACCACCACGGGGCGGCCCGTGCGCATGATGCCGGCCTTCTCGCGGCCGATGCTCTCGCGGTCCGGGCCGAGGAACTCCATGTGATCCAGGTCGATGCTGGTGATCACGGCGCAGTCGGCGTCGATGATGTTGGTCGCATCCAGCCGCCCACCCAGGCCCACTTCCAGGATGGCCAGGTCCAGCAGGCTGTGGCTCATCAGGCGCAGGATGGCCAGGGTGGTGAACTCGAAGTAGGTGAGCGGCACCTCCTCGCCACCCGCGGTGCGCGCCTGCTCCACGGCCTCGAAGTGCTCCAGCAGGCTCTCGGGGGCCACGATCTCGCCGTGGATGCGGCAGCGCTCCTGGAAATGCACCAGGTGCGGCGAGGAGTACACGCCGGTGCGGTAGCCGGCCTGCAGGGCCACGGCCTCGATGATGGCGCAGGTGGAGCCCTTGCCGTTGGTACCCGCCACGGTGATCACGGGGCACTGCAGGCGCAGCGCCATGCGGCGCGCGACCTCGGCCACGCGCTCCAGGCCCAGGGCGATGGTTTGGGGGTGCAGGCGCTCGCAGTGGGCAAGCCAGCCTTCCAGGGTGTGGATTTTGCTTTGCATACGGAGCGCGATTGTCGCGCAGGCCCGTTCTGGCGCATCATGCACGCCATGAAACACACACCCCTGACATTGTTTGGCATTGCACATTGCGATACGGTGCGCAAGGCCCGGGCCTGGCTGGCGGCCCAGGGCCTGGAGTACACGTTCCACGATTTCGGCAAGCAGGGCGTGCCGCCCGAGCACCTGGCCCTGTGGGTCGGGCAACTGGGCTGGGAGGCGCTGCTCAACCGCCGCGGCACCACCTGGCGCAAGCTGCCGCCGGGCGAGCAGGCGCGCGTGCAGGACGCGGCCAGCGCCATGGCGCTGATGCAGGCCCACCCCAGCGTCATCAAGCGCCCCGTGGCCGAGTGGCCGCAGGGCGGGCCGCCGCGCGCCACGGTGGGCTTTGATGCGGCGCTGTGGGCCGAATGGGCCAAAGCGTAGGAAACCGCACATTTGTTTACGCATCTTTACCCGCGCAGAGCGCGCGCGCAGCAGGGGGCCGATAAACTTTTTCCCCATACGGCGCGTTAAGAGCGCACCGGCTTTATAGGAAACCGTCCATGATGAAAAAAGCGATTGCCTTCTCGGTCCTGGCTGCCACGGCGGCGCTGTCCCATGCCCAGGAACAGGCGCGCGTGCTCTCGGCCACGCCCATCGTGCAGCAGGTGGCCACGCCGCGCCAGGTGTGCACCAACGAGACCGTGTACACCGGCCAGCGCAATTCGGGCGGCGGCGCGGTGCTGGGCGCCATCGCCGGCGGCGCGGCGGGCAACGCCATCGGCAAGGGCAGCGGCCGCGCCGCGGCCACGGCCATCGGCGTGATCGGCGGAGCCGTGCTGGGCAACCACATCGAGGGCCAGGGCCAGCCGCAGTACGAAACCGTGCAGCGCTGCGGCACCGAGACCTACTACGAGAACCGCACCGTGGGCTACAACGTGGTGTACGAATACGCCGGGCGGCAGTACACCACGCAGACGGCCACCGACCCGGGCCGCTACATCAACGTGCAGGTGCAGCCCGTGAACGGCCCCGTGCCCTACGGCGGCTATGTGCAGCCCGGCGTGGTCACCTCGCCCTACGCGGCCCCGCCGCAACCGGGCGTGACCATCATCGAGTACGGCTACGAGGGCGACCCCTACTACCGCCGCCGCCACCCGCATCAGTATTACAACAACAATCCCTACGACCGCTGAGGCGACGCAGCGCAGCTCCTGGAGGGCCCGGCAGGGCCCTCCTCTTTTTTTGCCCGCCGCTTTGCCGCGCGGCGCGCGGCGGGGGCCGGGCCGGTCGCCTAAAATCCCGCGTTTGACCTGCTCCTGCCTATTCCCATGACCACCGAACAACTCGACGGCGTGTCCGTCACCACCCGGGCGAACGTGTATTTCGAGGGCAAGTGCGTGAGCCACGGCATCACCCTGGCCGACGGCACGAAAAAATCCGTGGGCGTGGTGCTGCCCGCCACGCTGACCTTCAAGACCGGCGCGCCCGAGGTGATGGAATGCGTGGCCGGTGGCTGCGAATACCGCCTGGCAGGCACGGACGCCTGGCTGCCCTCCGGCCCGGGCGAGCGCTTCAGCGTTCCCGCCGATTCCAGCTTCGACATCCGCGTGACCGAGGCCTACCACTACATTTGCCACTTCGGCTGAAATCACTGGCCTTTCAGGCCTTGAGCGCTTACCGGGCAAGCGCCAGCAGCTCTCATTTTTGAAAGAAATTCCATGGCAACCATCCTGCAAAACCTCCCCGTCGGCCAGAAGGTCGGCATCGCCTTCTCGGGCGGCCTGGACACCAGCGCGGCGCTGCGCTGGATGAAGAAAAAGGGCGCCACGCCCTACGCCTACACGGCCAACCTGGGCCAGCCCGACGAGCAGGATTACGAGGCCATCCCGCGCAAGGCCATGGAATATGGCGCGGAAGCAGCGCGCCTGATCGACTGCCGCACGCAACTGGCGCACGAGGGCATCGCCGCCATCCAGTCCGGCGCCTTCCACATCAGCACCGGCGGCATCGCCTACTTCAACACCACGCCGCTGGGCCGCGCCGTCACGGGCACCATGCTGGTGGCCGCCATGAAGGAGGA